>NZ_JAIULG010000006.1 GCF_020169415.1 Tsukamurella sp. M9C | reverse complement strand
GCTTGGGGCCGGGCCGGGCGCCCGGGGTCGGCTTGGGAGCGGCGTTCTCGATCGGAGTGGTCTCGGCGATCGGGTCGTTCTCGGCCACGGGGTTCCCCTTCGTCTGCGCCGCGCGTCACGGCTGCCGGTCGTCATGGACCCGCACTGCGCGCGGGCCCGGATCCATTGAAGCACTCCGCGGGCGCCCTGGCGCGATCGATTAGCGTTCTTCTCGTGCACCCGTCCCCGCGCGACCACCGGCCCGTGGCCGTCATCCCCGGCGCTCCGCTGCTCGTTCCCGAGCTGGTGGGCGCCCCCGGCGACCCGGATGCCGACCGGCTGCGCGGCGCCGCGCTCGCCGCGGGGGCGTGGCTCGGCGCCCGCGCCCGCACCTGGCGTGTCGTCGCGTCCGCGCCCGTGACCAGGGGCGACGAGGCCTCTGCGGGGACGTTCGCCGGGTTCGGCGCCGACGTCATCGTCACGACGGGGCCCGGCGCACCGTCGAACGACCTGCCGCCCAGCCCGACGTGGCCGCTCCCGCTGCTGCTCGCCGCCTGGCTCCGGGGGAGCGCGGCGCCGGCGGCCCGGATCGTCGACGACGCCGACGCGGAGGGCGTGCTCTTCGTGCTCGACGGACCGAACACCCTGACCGCCCGCGCGCCGGGCGGCCACCGTCCGGAGGACGAGGCGGTCTTCGAGGCCCAGGTCGACGCGGTCCGTGCGGGCGGCCCCGTCGACGGGCTCGACGACGGCTGGCGCGCCGCGGCCGAGGCCTGCGCGGGCGGCCCCGTCGACGTGCTCTACCGCGACGCCCCGTTCGGCGTCGGCTACCTCGTCGCCACCGGCGGCGCTGCGTGACGGTGACCCGGCCGATCGCCGTCGTCGGCCCCACCGCGACCGGCAAGTCGGACCTCGCGCTCGACCTCGCCGAACGGCTGGACGGCGAGATCATCAACATCGACGCCATGCAGATGTACCGGGGCATGGACATCGGCACGGCGAAGCTGCCCGTCGAGGAGCGGCGCGGGATCCCGCACCATCAGCTCGACGTGCTGGAGGTGACCGAGACCGCCACCGTCGCCGCTTACCAGGAGCGGGCCCGCGCCGACGCCGAGGCGCTGCTCGCCGCGGGCCGCACCCCGGTCATCGTCGGCGGCTCGATGATGTACTTCCAGGCCCTGCTCGACGAGTGGAGCTTCCCCGCGACCGACCCGGACGTGCGGCGGCGGTTCGAGGACCGCCTCGCCGAGGTCGGGCCCCTCGCCCTGCACCGCGAGCTGGCCGCGCTCGACCCCGCCGCGGGCGCGAAGATCCTCACCACCGACGGCCGCAGGATCGTCCGCGCCCTCGAGGTCGTGACCATCACCGGCGAGCCCTTCGCCGCGTCCGCGCCCGAGATCGGCCCGGCCCGCTGGGACACCGCGATCGTCGCCCTCGACCGCGACACGGAGGAACTCGACGCCCGGATCGACCTGCGCACCCGGCGCATGTTCGACGGCGGTCTCGTCGACGAGGTCCGTGCCCTCGAGGAGCGGGGCCTGCGGGAGGGCGTCACCGCGGCCCGCGCGATCGGCTACGCCCAAGTGCTCGCCGCGCTCGACGGCGAGTACGACCTCGAGCAGGCGCGCGAACTGACCTTCATCGGCACGCGGCGGTACGTCCGCCGGCAGCGGTCGTGGTTCCGGCGCGATCCCCGCGTCGTCTGGCTGGACGCCGCGGCGCCGGACCTGCTCGGCGCCGCGCTCGCCGCGCACGCCGCCCCGCCGTGGCGGCCATGACGCGCCCGTAGACTGGTTCCTATGACCGCAGTGGACTTCCTCAAGGGCCACGGCACGGAGAACGACTTCGTGATCCTGCCGGACCCGGGCGTCGACATCGACCTCACGCCCGAGCTCGTCGCCGCCCTCTGCGACCGCCGCGCCGGCATCGGCGGTGACGGCGTGCTCCGCGCCGCCCGCGCGGGTGAGCTGCTGGACGCCGGCGTCCTCGACGCGCTGCCCGCCGGCGTGGCCCGCGAGGACTGGTTCATGGACTACCGCAACTCCGACGGCTCGATCGCCGAGATGTGCGGCAACGGCGTGCGCGTCTTCGCCCACTTCCTCGCTGCGAACGCGCTGGTGGCGGGCGATGAGTTCACGGTCGGCTCCCGGGCCGGCGCTAAGCCGGTGCGCGTGCACCACGCCGACCCCGAGACCGCCGAGGTCTCCGTCGCGATAGGCGTGCCCCGCGTCTTCGGCAGCTCGTCCGCCGGGGTCGACGGGCGCGACCTGGCCGGGATCGCCGTCGACGTGGGCAACCCGCACCTCGCCTGCATCGTGCCCGGGCTCACCGAGCAGGACCTGCTGGCCCTCGACGTCGCCAGCGCGCCCACCTTCGACCACGGCCTGTTCCCGCACGGCACGAACGTCGAGGTCGTCACCCCGCTGGCCGACGGTGCCGTGCACATGCGCGTGCACGAGCGCGGCTCGGGGGAGACCCGGTCCTGCGGGACCGGCACCGTCGCCGCCGCGGTCGCGGCCCTGCGCGCCGCGGGCCTCGAGACCGGCGCGGTCGACGTGCACGTGCCGGGCGGGGTCGTCACCGTCACCGTCGAGGCCGACGGTGCCGTGCTCCGCGGGCCCAGCCGCCTCGTCGCCTCCGGTACCGCGCGCCTCTGACGACGGCCGCCGCGTTCAGCCCTGGGAAAACCCGCGTGACCTCCCACGTCCCGTCGTGCCACACTGGAGGCATATGACAGACATGGATACCTGGGAGCCGGCCCCGACCGTCGGCGAACTCCAGTTGCAGGAGCGTTCGTCGCTCCGTCGCGTCGTCGGCCTCTCGACCGAGCTCGACGACGTCACCGAGGTCGAATACCGCCAGTTGCGTCTCGAGCAGGTCGTGCTCGTGGGCGTGTGGACCTCCGGCTCCGCGGCGCAGGCCGACGCCTCGCTCGCCGAGCTCAAGGCACTGGCCGAAACCGCGGGCTCCGCGGTCCTCGAGGGACTGATCCAGCGTCGCGACCGGCCCGACCCCGCCACCTACATCGGCTCCGGCAAGGCGCACGAACTCCGCGAGGTCGTGCTCGCGACCGGCGCCGACACGGTGATCTGCGACGGCGAGCTCACGCCCGCGCAGCTCAACGCCCTGGAGAAGGTGGTGAAGGTCAAGGTCATCGACCGCACCGCCCTGATCCTCGACATCTTCGCCCAGCACGCGACGTCCCGCGAGGGCAAGGCGCAGGTCAGCCTTGCGCAGATGGAGTACATGCTGCCCCGCCTGCGCGGTTGGGGCGAGGCGCTGTCCCGGCAGGCCGGCGGTCGCGCGGGCAGCAACGGCGGCGTGGGCCTCCGTGGTCCGGGTGAGACGAAGATCGAGACCGACCGTCGCCGGATCCGTGAGCGGATGGCGAAGCTGCGCCGCGAGATCAAGGGCATGAAGCAGGCCCGGGACACCAAGCGTGGCTCGCGTCGCCGCTCGGGCGTACCCGCCGTGGCGATCGCCGGGTACACCAACGCCGGGAAGTCGAGCCTGCTCAACGCGCTCACCGACGCCGGCGTGCTGGTGCAGAACGCGCTGTTCGCCACCCTCGACCCGACCACCCGGCAGGGCGTGCTCACGGACGGCCGCGACGTCGTCCTCACCGACACCGTCGGCTTCGTGCGGCACCTGCCCACCCAGCTCGTCGAGGCCTTCCGGTCGACGCTCGAGGAGGTCGTCGACGCCGACCTGCTGCTGCACGTCGTCGACGGCAGCGACGTGATGCCGCAGCGCCAGATCGACGCCGTGCGGCAGGTCCTGCGCGATGTCGCGGGGGAGCGGGAGGCGTCGCTGCCGCGGGAGTTGCTCGTGGTCAACAAGATCGACGCCGCCGATCCGGTGGTGCTGGCCCAGCTGCGCGTCGCGCTGCCCGAGGCGGTCTTCGTCTCGGCGCATTCGCGCGAGGGCATCGACGAGCTGCTCGAGCGGATGACGCAGCTCATCACCGCGGGCGACGTCGAGGTCAGCACACTCCTGCCCTACGACCGCGGCGACCTCGTCGCGCGGATCCACGCCGAGGGCACCGTCGTCAGCGCCGAGCACGAGGCCGACGGTACGCGGATCGTCGCCCGGGTCCCCGGGCCCCTCGCCGGAGCCCTGGCGCAGTACCCGGCGTCGTGAGCGAGACCCGCGACCTCCCGCCCTCGGCGTCCGCGCGCGCCGCGCTCGCCCTCGCCGTCGGCGCCGTCACGACGGTGGCCGTCGGCGTCCCGCTGGGCTTCTCGCTGGGCGCGCTGCTGGGCATCGGCACGGCGGCCGCGGTCTTCGCCGCCGTCGGGTGGTTCGTGTTGTGGCCGCTGGACGACGCCGCCACCCGGGCGACGGTGCGCCGCGAGAACTTCCGGCCCCGGGTCGCCGAGCTCGTGGTGGGGGTGATCGCGATCAGCGGCCTCGCGGCGATCGTGATCCTGCTGCTCGCGGGCCGCACCGACGCGCGGAACGTGGCCGCGGCGGGTGCGCTACTCGCCGCCTTCGCCGTGTGGGCCTCGCTGCACCTGACCTACGCCACGCAGTACGCCGCGCTCTACTACGGCGACGAGGGCGACGAGCCGGGCGGCATCGACTGGGGGACGGACGACCCGCCCTCGTACCGCGACTTCTTCTACTTCAGCTACAACCTCGGCATGACCTATCAGGTCTCCGACAACTCGGTCTCCACCCGGGAGCTCCGCAGCGTGGTGTTGCGGCACTGCCTGCTCTCGTACGCCTTCGGCACCGTCATCCTCGCGACGGCGATCAACCTCGTCGTCGGCATCGTCTCCGGCTAGGGCCGGCCCGCCCCGTCGAGGAGCAGCTCGACGAGGGCCGCGGCCTTGTCCGGCTGGGGCGGCGTACCGATGATCATGTCGGACCACAGGAACGACTCCGCGAGCCGGACGATCGCGTAGGCGAGGTCCGCCCGGGATACGCCGCGGGCGGCGTCGGAGGACGGGACGGCGATGTCGGCCAGCCAGCCCGCGACCCACTCGATCAGCCGCGCCTGCACCACGCTGCCGCCCGACTGCAGGACCCGCATCGCGAACTCCGGTTCGTCCGTGGCGAATCCGGCGAGCGGGGGATAGTCGCGCACCTCGTGCGCGAGCCGCCCGAACGAGCGGAGGAAGGCCGCGCGGTCGCGGACCGGCTCGGCGGCCTCGACCCGTGCGATCGCCTGCGCGATGCCGAGCCAGATCGCCTCGCCCACCACCTGTTCGCGGCCCTCGAACCACCGGTACAGCGTGGCCCGGCCGATCCCGCTCGCCTTCGCGAGCTGCCCCAGGTCCACCCGTCGGCCCTCGCGGAACCACTGCGCGGCGCGGTGGATCACCTCGACCTGGTTGTCAGGACGCTCCGGATGAGACATACTCCTATTTTGTCTCGCCAGTGCGAGGGTGTCAACGAGGGGAAGACCCGGATGGATGTGACGTTCACGGCGGAGGAAGAGGCCTTCCGCGACGAGGTGCGGGAGTTCCTCGACACGCACCTCACCGACGATCTGCGGGCGGCCGGCAGGCTGGCGACCAGCGTCTACTCCGATCACGAGGCGAGCCTGCAGTGGCAGGCGATCCTGCACAAGCAGGGGTGGGCCGCGCCCGGATGGCCCGTGGAGTGGGGCGGCTGCGACTGGTCGGTCGCGCAGCACTACATCTTCTCGCGCGAATCCGTGCTCGCCGGCGCTCCCTTCCTGTCGCCGATGGGGATCCGGATGGTCGCGCACGCCATCGTGAAGTTCGGGACCGAGGAGCAGAAGAAGTTCTTCCTCCCGGGCATCCTCGACGAGTCGGTCTTCTTCTGCCAGGGCTACTCCGAGCCCGAATCCGGTTCGGACCTCGCCTCGTTGGCGATGCGCGCGGAGTCCGACGGCGACGACCTCGTGCTCACCGGATCCAAGATCTGGACCACCCACGCGCGCGAGGCGAACTGGATGTTCGCGCTGGTCCGCACCTCGAAGCAGGAGCGCAAGCAGCAGGGCATCACGTTCCTGCTCCTCGACATGACGGTGCCCGGCATCGAGATCCAGCCGCTCGTCATGGCCTCCGGCGAGGAGGTGCAGAACGTGGTCTTCTTCGACAGGGTTCGGGTGCCGAAGGCCAACGTGCTGGGGAAGATCGACGAGGGCTGGACGGTCGCCAAGTACCTCCTCGAGTTCGAGCGCGGCGGCGGCGCCGCGGCTCCCTGGATGCAGGTCTCGCTCGACCGGCTCGCCGAGGAGGCGACGACGGTGCCCGGCCGCGGCGGGCGGCCGTTGTCCGAGGACGACGACTTCCGCCTCGGGCTGGCGGAGCTGCGCGCCCGCGTCGACGTCCTGGAGATCCTCGAGCACCGCTCGCTCGCCGTGCTCGCCGCGGGCGGCAACCCGGGCACCGCGTCGTCGATGCTCAAGATCCTGGGTACGGAGCTGAGCCAGGCGATCACCGAGTTCATCCACAAGAGCGCCGGCCCCCGCGGCCGGGTCTATCAGCCGCACGTCACGCGGCCCGGCGGACCGGTGGTCGAGTACCTTCCGCCCGCCGACGGCGCGCACAGCGGAGACCTGTGGCAGGCCGTCGCGCCGCTGCGCTACTTCAACGATCGTGCGGGCTCGATCTACGCGGGCTCCAACGAGATCCAACGGAACATCCTGGCGAAAGCGGCATTGGGGCTGTAGATGGACTTCACACTCACCGACGAACAGACGATGCTGCGCGACGCCGTGCGGTCCTACCTCGCGGGCCGGTACCCGCTGGTGGAGTCGCGCAGCGCGGCCCGCTCCGAAATCGGGTGGCAACCCGCCGTGTGGGAGGCCTTCGCCTCCGAGCTGGGCATCCTCGCCGCGACGCTGCCCGAGTCCGTGGGCGGATTGGGCGGCGGGCCCGAGGAGATGATGGTGATCGCCGAGGAGCTCGGCGGCGCGCTCGTCGTCGAGCCCTACGTCGGCACCGCCGTCGTGGGCGCCGCCCTGCTGCGCGGATCCGGCGGCGCGGCCGCCGACGCGCTGCTGACGGCGATCGCCGACGGAGGCGCGCGAACCGCGTTCGCGCTCACCGAGCCCGAGTCCGGGCGCGAGTCCTGGGACGTCCAGACGACGGCCGTGCGCGACGGTGACGAGTACGTGCTGTCCGGGGCGAAGATCGTGGTCGCGGACCTGCCGGTCGCGACGCACCTGATCGTCGCCGCCCGCACCGCAGGAGGCCGGCTCGACCGCGACGGGATCTCGCTCTTCCTGCTGGAGTTCGACCCGCAGGCCCCGCCCGCCGGGGTGAGCGCGCAGTACTTCCGCACGATCGACGATCACCACACGGGCGATCTCGTGCTCGCCGATCTCCGCGTGCCCGCGTCCGCGCTGCTCGGCGCCGAGGGCGGGGCCTGGGACGTCATCGAACGCGCCCTCGACGACGGTGCCGCCGCGGTGTGCTGTGAGGGAGTCGGGATCATGCGCCGCGTGGTGGCGGACACGGTGGCCTACGCCAAGCAGCGCCGCCAGTTCGGCGTGCCGATCGGCTCCTTCCAGGCGCTGCAGCACCGCATGGTGGACATGTCGCTCGAGCTCGAGCAATCCGTCGCGGCGAGCTACCTCGCGGTGCTCAACCTCGACGCGGAGCCGCAGGTGCGGCGTCGCGCCGTCTCGGCCGCGAAGATCACCATCGCGCGGGCCGCGCGGTTCGTCGGGCAGAACGCGGTCCAGCTGCACGGCGGCATGGGCATGACGGAGGAGCTGGCGATCGGGCACTGCTTCAAGCGGCTCACCGCCATCGAGACCGAGTTCGGCTCGGCCACCGACCACCTGCACCGGTACGCGGAGGCGAGCGCGCAGGGCGGGTAGCCTCGAGGGTGGCCGTGACTGGCGCTGACGGGGAGCACCCCGGGGGAGCGGCCCACCGGAGTATCCGTGAGCCGCGCGCCTGGGCGTCGAAGTCCCAGGAGGTCGCCATGTCCGTGCCCATCGTTCTCTCCGGAACCCGGCTCGCCGCAGAGCTCAACGGCCGCACCGCCGCACGCGCCGCGGCGCTGCCGTTCACCCCGACCCTGGCCACCGTGCTGGTCGGCGACGACCCGGGATCCGCCACGTACGTGGCGATGAAGCGCCGTCGGTGTTCCGACCACGGCCTGGACTCCCGCTTCGTTCACCTGCCCGCGGAGACCACGACGGCCGAGCTGATCAGTGTGCTCTCCGAGTTGGGGGCTGACGACGGCGTGCACGGCATCCTGTTGCAGCATCCACTGCCGCCGCAGGTGGACGAGTGCGCCGCGTTCGACGCGATCCCTGTGACGAAGGACGTCGACGGCACCTCGAGCGCCGCTTTCGCGGCCGCCGCGCTCGGCAGGCCGGGCCACCGCAGTTGCACGCCCGCAGGAATCGTCGCCTTGCTCGACCATCACGGAGTCGTGCTCGCGGGCGCGGACGTGACCGTGGTCGGGCGCAGCGCGATCCTCGGAAAGCCGCTGTCCGCGATGCTCGTCCAGCGCGACGCGACGGTCACGGTGTGTCACTCCCGCACCCGCGACCTCGCCGCGCACACCCGACGCGCCGACGTCCTCATCGCTGCCGCGGGCCGGCCGGGCCTGATCACCGCCGACATGGTGCGCCCCGGTGCGGTCATCGTCGACGCGGGCTTCACCCCAGGGGACGTCGCCCCGGGCGCGGCCGCGCGCGCCCGCGCCGCGTCCCCGGTGCCGGGTGGCGTCGGACCCATGACCATCGCAGTCCTCCTCAGCCAGACGGTGGACGCGGCGGAGGCGAGCGCGGTCTAGCGGGGAGTGGTCAGTGAGGCGGCGGCACCGCGGACGGCGGCCCGGACCGTCGCCGGCACGCGCGGCCCGACGGTGACCGCGAGAGCGATCGGCGGCAGGTGCGGCATCGTGTCGACGGTGACCAGGCCGTCGGTCGCGTCGATGGCGGGGAGCAGCGTGACCCCCAGGCCGCTGCGGGCCGCGGAGTACAGGCCCGCGAGGTTCGCGGCCTCGGCGGCGATCGTGTAGTCGATCCCGTTGCGCGCGAGCGCGTCCGCCGCGGGCGCGCGCAGCACGCACGGGTCGTCGAAGAGGAGGACGGGCACCGTTCCGGCGGGGCGCTCCCACTCCCGGGCGGCGTACCACTGCAGGTCGATGGGGCCGACGGCGTCCGGGTGATCGCCGGCGGCGAGGAAGACCGCCACGTCGGCGAGACCGCGGTCGACGGCGCCCGCGATCTGCGCACTGCGATCGAACCGGAACTGGGCGGCCCATCCTCCCGGGAGGGCGCCGAAGCCGCGGCTGAGCTCGGGGATGAGCCGGTCGGCGCCGTGCTCGGTCGCGGCGACCGACAGCGTGCGGGTCGTGGGGGAGGCGAGAGCGTGGACGGCGGCGTCGTGCGCGTCGAGAATCGTCTGGGCGTGCCCGAGGAGCCGGTTGCCGTGATCGGTGAACCGGATTCCGCGGCCCGCCTTCTCGACGATCGTGCCGCCCGTCGACTTCTCGAGCCTGCGCAGGTGCGCGCTGACGGTCGACTGCGTGAGGTGGAGCGTCTCGGCGGCGCGGTGGACTCCGCCGCAGCGGGCGATGGCGACCACGCTGCGCAGTGGGACGATGTCCAGGATCGGATCCGGCATGACTGAACGATAGAACCGATCGATCGTGATCGTCAATCATTGTTGGACGGCGGGGGCCTGCGCGTTCGACCATCGAGTCATGAGAATTCCGCCGATGCTCGCGCTCTCCGTCGTGGTGCTGTACGCCTTCGGGTATCCGCTGGGTGCCCTCGGGATCGCGGCGATGAGCCCGTTCCTGCTGCTCTTCCTGCGGTTCGCGGTCTCCGGGGTGTTGATGCTCGGCCTGGTGCGCGCGACCGACCGGCGCCTGCCGCGGGGCGCCGACCTGGGACACGCCGTCGTCGTCGGGCTGCTCACGCAGGCCACGCAGTTCCTGGGCTGCTACCTGGGGCTACAGGCGGGCGTGCCTGCGGGGGTCGCGGCCCTGATCATCGGTGTCAACCCGGCCGTGACGACGGTGGTGGCCCGGATAGCGCTCCGCGAGCGACTCACGGCCCGCCGCGCCCTGGCGGCTCTGCTGGGGCTCGCAGCGGTCGTCACGGCGTGCTGGTCGACGGTGCCGGCCCTGGCCCATGCCGGGGCGGGGATCGGGTTCACGCTGGTGGGACTGGCGGGCATCGCCGTGGGCGGGGTGTACCAGCAGCGGTTCTGCCGCGGCGTCGATCCGTTGGCCGGGAATGCGATCGGCATGGTGGTCGCGGCCGTGCCGGCCGGCGCTCTGACCGTACTGTTCGGCGCGACGGTGAGCGATCCCGTGCAGGGCGCCCTCGTGCTCGTGCTGATGGTGCTGCTGAGTTCGATGACGGCGACGACGCTGTACCTGCGCGTGATCGGCATCGCCGGGGCGAGCGGCGCCGCGATGCTCTTCGCCGTGATCCCGTCGGTCTCCGCGCTGTTCGCCTTCCTGATGCTGGGCGAGGCCCTTCATCCGGGTGTGCTCGCCGGGCTGGTGCTCGGCGGCGCCGCGTGCGCGCTGGCGTCCCTCGGTGGACGACGAACGCCGGCCCCCGACCGAGCGGTCGACGAGCCGGCGCGGCCGGAGGCGAGTGCGGGTGCGGTCAGATCCGACGCATCACGGTGACGACCTTCCCGAGGATCACCGCGTCGTTGCCGTGGATCGGGTCGAAGGCGGGATTGTGCGGCATCAGCCAGACGTCGCGGCCCGTGCGCCGGAAGGTCTTGACGGTGGCCTCGCCGTCGAGCATCGCGGCGACGATGTCGCCGTTCTCGGCGACGGACTGCTGACGCACCACGACCCAGTCCCCGTCGCAGATCGCGGCGTCCGTCATCGACTCGCCGACCACCTTGAGCAGGAACAGTGAGCCCTCGCCCACGAGTTCACGGGGAAGCGGGAAGATCTCCTCCACCGCCTCCTCGGCCAGGATGGGGCCGCCCGCGGCGATGCGCCCCAGCACCGGGACGAACGCGGGCTCCGGCATCCGGTCCTCGTCCTCCATGACCTTCTGGATGACCTGGGCCGTGCGCTCCTCGGCGCCCTGGACGTTCACGGCGCGGGGGCGGTTCGGATCGCGGTGCAGGAAGCCCAGGCGCTCCAGGGTGCGGAGCTGATGCGCCACGGAGGAGGTGGACGTGAGGCCCACCTCGTCGCCGATCTCCCGGATGCTCGGGGGATAGCCGCGCTCGCGGACGGAGCGCCGGATGACTTCCAGGACCTGCTTCTGGCGACGGGTGAGGTGATCCTCGGAGACGTTGCCCTGTGCGTCGCGGAAGCGCTTGTCCCGGTGTTGAACCTGTCGCTCATCTGTCATGTGTCGCTCCTCACGCCCGTTCGGTTCCGACTCCACTGTAGTCCAGCTCGAACGACCTGACAAACATCTGTTCGAGAAATTTGTCCGCGTGTCTTCCGCTCGCTCGAGGGGTGTGGTAGAAATCGAACAGAAGTTCTCTCGAACACTTGCACGCACTCCGGTGTGACTGGTGGGGCTGGATTGAAAACTTGTCAGTCCCCTCCGATAGACCAGTAGGTGAGCGAGAAGGACCCGCTACCGACGAAGGAGAGATCATGACCGCGATCATCGATCGAGACGTCATCATTGCAGCGCAGAGCGCCGCCGCCGAGGCGCAGGCGCTCGTGCGGCACGGTTCGGCGGCCGCCGACCGGCGCGGCGCGACCCGGGCCCGCGGGGTCTCGCCGCGGCTCGCCCGCAGCCGCGGGCGGGAGGTGTCGGCGCTCTCGATCACCTCGTCGAACGGCGCCGCAGAGGGTCTTGTTCGAACGGAGCTCACCGCCGTCCGCGTGACCGGTGCCCGCGGGTCCGCTCGGCGCACCGTCGAACGCCCGGGCGTGCGTACTGCGGGGCGCCGCGCACCCCTCGGCTACTCGCGCGCCGACGGCTGCGCGCGCCGCATCCCCGGCCCGTCCGTCGCGGCGTGCGTCCTGTTCGCCGCCGGCGTCTTCGCCGCGCTGCTGGTGCTGTTCGGCGGCGCGCCCCAGGCGGAGCCCGCGCCCGCCGGTGCGGCGCAGCCCGCCCTCACCTCGGTCGTGACGGTCCGTGCCGGCCAGGACCTCGCGCAGATCGCCCGTGAGATCGCGCCCGAGCGCGCTCAGGCCGCCGTCGTCGCGGAGATCTCGGAGATCAACGGCCTGCAGGGCGGCCGCGTGCACGCGGGGCAGACCCTCGTCACGCCGCGCTACTGACCATCACCCACGAGCGAAGGAGACGCAGATGACCACCCGCATGGCGATAGTGGATTCCCGGCAGGGCGGGCGCTCCGCCCACCTCGACAACGTGGTGCCGTTCCCGCGCCGAGTATTCTCGGAGTCGAGATCGCGGGGCACGTCGGTGGCAGGGGCCACCGTGCTGCAACTGCCCCGCCGGACGTCCGAGCGCAGCCGCGCGGGAGGTGGACCGATGTATTGCCCGTTCTGCAAGAACGAGGACACCCGTGTGGTCGATTCGCGTGTCTTCGACGACGGGCAGGGCATTCGCCGCCGCCGCTCCTGCAACGAGTGCGGGCGCCGCTTCACCACCGTCGAGAGCGCGGTGATGGCCGTCGTGAAGCGCAACGGCGTCACCGAGCCCTTCAGCCGCGAGAAGGTCGTCAAGGGCGTGCGCCGCGCGTGCCAGGGCCGCGACGTCGCCGAGGACGATCTGCACAAGCTCGCCCAGCAGGTCGAGGAGGCGATCCGCGCGATGGGCGTGGCCGAGGTTCCTGCGAACGAGGTGGGCCTCGCCATCCTCGGGCCGCTCCGCGACCTCGACGAGGTGGCCTACCTGCGGTTCGCCTCCGTCTACCAGGGGTTCTCGTCCATCGAGGACTTCGAGGCCGCCATCCGCGATCTCCGCACCCGGGCCGCCGCGGCGGACCCCACCGACGCGGCGTAGCCCGTTTCCGCGCCGGCCCGCGCGGTCGGCTCTCAGGTCAGAGCCGCGATCGCGGCCAGCACCTTCTTCTCCGAGACCGACCCGGCGGTACCGAGCGACTGCGCGAACAGGCTGACCCGCAGTTCCTCGATCAGCCAGTGCACCTGGTCCAGAGCTGCGTCGCGGCGATGCTCGGGCAGTGTGTCCAGCTTCGCGGTCAGGGCGCCGTAGACACGATCCAGCGTCGCCATGCCGCGGTCGTCCCGGTCGATCGACGCGGGTAGCGCGGCCCAGCGCGCGGCGGCGCCCGCGGTGTAGCGCGGCAGGTGTTGCAGATGGACGTCCGCAGTGGCCGCGACGAAGCCGCTGAACAGCAGCCCGTCGAGCTGTTCGGCGATGTCCTCCGCCGCGTCGCGCAGCGCCGGCGGCGCGGACGCGATCGCGCATCGAACCTCGGTGGCCGTCGCCACCGCGGCGGCGACGGCGGCGAAGTTCTGCTGGACCGCCTCGCCGAGCCCGGCGCGCACCGTCGCCGTGAGCGACTCGAACTCGTCCGGCGTCCACGCGAGGCCCGCGCGGACACGGAGATCCGTGATGGCGCGCCGCCGGCAGTCGGCGACGAGGTCCATCGGCGTCGCGTACGGGCTCTGCGACAGCGCCAGCCGTTCCCGCTGTCCGACGGACTGCAGCACCGACTTGTGCCCCGCCGGGAGGACGTTGGCGAGGAGCACGTCGAGCCCGGCCCCCATCAGCGCGGTCTGCTCCGGCTCCGCCGCGACCACCTTCACGCCCGCGGCGTCACCGGCGGGGTAGAGAGTGCCGAAGCCGGTCACGCGGCTGCCGCGCACCTCGGTGTCGATGGTCCGCGGCACGTCGCCGAGCGTGTCCGCGGTCCACTGCTTCGCCGGAGCGCGCTCGTACGCCCCGGCGCGGCTCGACAGGTCCTGCTGCACCGCGGCCCCGAGTTTGCGCTTGAGGGCGTCGAGGTCCTTGCCGGTCCCGAGCACGCGGCCGTCGTCGCCGATCACCGTGAACGTCACCCGCAGGTGATCGGGGATCGCGCCGGTGGCGAAGTCCCCGGCTCGGATCACGGTGCCGGACAGCTGCGTCAGCTCGCGGGCGAGGCCCTCGGTGAGCGGCTCCGCGCGCGGGGTGAGGCGCGCGAGCGCGGCCGCGGCGAAGTCGGGGGCCGGCACCACCTCGCGGCGCAGCTGCTTGGGCAGCGACTTGATCAGCGCGACCGCGAGCTCCTCGCGCATCGCGGGGACGAGCCACTCGAAGCCGTCGGCGCGGACGGTGGACAGGTCCTTGACGGGGATCCGCGCGGTGACGCCGTCGTCGGCCGCACCCGGCTCGAAGCGGTACTTCAGCGGGACCTCGATGCGGCCCTGCAGCCACGACGTCGGGTACGCCTCCGCCGTGACGTCGGCGGCACCGTCGGCGAGGAGGTCGTCGGCGGTGAGGTCCAGCAACCCGGGGTCGGTCCGCGAGGTCTTCTTCCACCAGGAGTCGAAGTGGCGCGCCGAGACGATGCCCTCGGGCACGCGTCGGTCGTAGAAGTCGTAGAGACCGTCCTCGTCCACGACGATGTCCCGGCGGCGGGCCTTGTCCTCGAGGTACTCCGCGTCGTCGAGCAGCGCCCGGTTGCGAGCGAAGAACGGGTGGCGCGTGCGCCATTCGCCCTGGACGAGCGCATGCCGCAGGAAGAGTTCCCGCGCGGCGACGGGGTCGATCCGGCCGAAGTTCACCGTGCGGTCGGCCACCAGCGGCACGCCGAAGAGTGTGACGCGCTCCTTGGCGAGCACGGCCTCCCGCTTCGTGGACCAGTGCGGCTCGGAGTAGTGGTGCTTCGCGAGTGGCCCGGCCAGCTTCTCGGCCCACTCGGGCTCGATCTTGGCGACGGTCCGCGCGAAGAGCCGCGAGGTCTCCACGAGCTCACCGGCCATGACGAACCGCGGCGGCTTCTTGGCGAGTGCGGAGCCGGGAAAGACCAGGAACTTCGCGTTCCGCGCGCCCAGGAACTCCTTGCCGTCCGGCTCGCGCAGGCCGATCTGGGACAGGAGTCCGGCCAGCATCGCCTGGTGGATCAGGTCGGGCGACGGCGCCGGCTCCCGGCCGAGCGAGTCGAGCTTCCACCCCAGGTCCCGGCAGATCTGCCGCAGTTGGCCCTGCAGGTCCTGCCACTCGCGGATCCGCACGTAATGCAGGAACTCCCGCTGGCACTCGCGGCGGAAGGCGCTGGAGGTCAGCTCCGCGCGACGGTCGCCGAGGTGCCGCCACAGGTTCAGGTACGAGAGGAAGTCCGAGGTTGGGTCGGCGAAGCGGGCGTGCTGCGCGTCTGCGGCCTGACGGTGCTCGGCGGGCCGCTCGCGCACATCCTGGATCGACAGCCCGGCGACGATCACGAGCACTTCGGGGAGCACCCCGAACTCGCGGGCGGCGACGAGCATGCGCGCCATGCGCGGGTCGACGGGCAGGTCCGCGAGCTGGCGGCCGACCGCGGAGAGTCGCTTGTGTCCCTCGTGCGCGTCCTCCAGCGCCCCCAGCTCCTCGAGCAGCGCCGTGCCGTCGCGGACGGCCCGCTCGTCGGGCGGCTGCACGAACGGGAAGGCGGAGACCTCGCCCAGCTCCAACGCGGTCATCGACAGGATCACCGAGGCCAGGTTGGTCCGCAGGATCTCGGGATCGGTGTACACGGGCCGCGCGTCGAAGTCGTCCTCCGAGTACAGCCGGATCGCGATGCCGTCGGACGTGCGGCCGCAGCGCCCGGAGCGCTGCTGCGCCGAGGCCTGCGAGACCGGCTCGATGGGGAGGCGCTGTACCTTGGTGCGCACCGAGTACCGGGAGATGCGCGCGGTGCCGGTGTCCACCACGTACTTGATGCCGGGCACCGTCAGCGAGGTCTCGGCGACGTTGGTGGACAGCACGATCCGCCGGCCCGTGTGCGGGGCGAAGACGCGGTGCTGCTCGGCGGAAGACAGGCGTGCGTAGAGCGGCAGGATCTCGGTCCCGGGCCGCACGTGCGCCTGCAGCGCCTCCGCGGCGTCACGGATCTCGCGCTCGCCGGAGAGGAAGACGAGGACGTCGCCGGGTGCCTCGCGGGAGAGCTCGTCGACGGCGTGCACGATCCCGGTGACCTGGTCGAGCGGCTCGGCGTCGTCGGTCATCTCGTCCAGCGGGCGGTACCGGATCTCCACCGGGTAGGTGCGGCCGCTGACCTCGATCACGGGGGCGGGCGTACCGTCGGGCCGCGCGAAGTGGGCGGCGAACCGCTCCGGCTCGATGGTCGCGGATGTGACGATCACCTTGAGGTCGGGCCGGCGGGGCAGGAGCTGCCGCAGGTACCCGAGGAGGAAGTCGATGTTGAGGCTGCGCTCGTGGGCCTCGTCGATGATGATCGTGTCGTAGTCGCGGAGCAGGCGGTCGCGGGTGAGCTCGCGCAGCAGGATGCCGTCGGTCATCAGCTTGACCGAGGTCTTCGCCGACACCCGGTCGGTGAACCGGACGGCGTAGCCGACGGCGTCGCCCAGCTCCGTGTTCGTCTCCTCGGCGATCCGCTCGGCGACGCTGCGGGCGGCGAGTCGCCGGGGCTGGGTGTGGCCGATCATGCCCCGGACGCCGCGGCCGAGCTCGAGGCAGATCTTCGGCAGCTGCGTCGTCTTCCCCGAGCCGGTCTCGCCCGCGAGGATGATGACCTGGTTCTCGGAGATGGCCTTGGCGATCTCCTCGCGCCGCGCGCTGACGGGGAGGTTCTCGGGGTAGACGATCGCCGGCACCGCCGCCGTGCGCTCGGCGTAGCGCGCCCGCGCGGTCTCCACCTCGCGGGCCAGCTTCGGTAGGTCGGAGGGCTTGGCGCGCTTGAGTCTTCCGCGGAGGCGGGCCTCGTCCCGGAGGGTGAGCGCCGGGTCGGCATCGGTGCCGAGCGCGGCGTACAGATCGCGCTTCGACGGTCCGCCCGCGCCGTCGTCTCGTGCGGTGCGCGTCTCCTGCTTCGTCATTTGCGACTAGTTTATCCACCATGAGCGGACAGGGACCCACGACCTCATCGGCACTCTGGCACGGCTTCGCGGACATGGGCGCCGTGCAGCGCGACGGCGCCTTCGTTTTCGCGCGCGGCGAGGGCGCGTACGTCTTCGACACCGACGGCAATCGGTACCTCGACGCGACCGCCGGCCTGTGGTTCGCCAATGTCGGCCACGGCCGCGCCGAGGTCGCCGACGCGGTGCGCGATCAGCTGCTCAAGGTCGCGCACGTGACCGGCTTCGGCGATGCCGCGACCGACACGACCGTCGCCCTCGCGAACCGCCTGCAGGCCATCGCGCCGGTGCCGGACAGCAAGATCTTCTTCACTTCGGGCGGCTCCGATTCGGTCGACTCGGCGATCAAGCTGGCCCGCCGGTACTGGCAGGAGCAGGGACGTCCGGAGAAGAAGCTCATCGTCGGCCGTTCGAACGCCTATCACGGCATGCACGTGGGCGGCACGAGCCTGGGCGGCATCCCGGTGAACGCCGAGGGCTACGGCGGGGTGCTCTTCGACGACACCGCGACGGTCGCGTGGGACGACGCCAAGGAGCTGCTGGGCCTCATCGAGCGGGTCGGCGCGGATGCCATCGCGGCCTTCGTCGCGGAGCCGGTGATCGGCGCCGGCGGCCTGCTGCCCCCGCCGGAGGGGTACCTGCGCGAGGTCCGCGACATCTGCCGTGAGCACGACGTGTTGTTCATCGCCGACGAGGTGATCACGGGCTTCGGCCGGATCGGCGGCGCGTGGTTCGCCTCGAGCCGGTTCGACTTGGAGCCCGACCTGATGACCACGGCCAAGGGGCTCACCAGCGGCTACGTGCCGATGGGCGCCCTGTTCGTGGCACCGCGCGTCGCCGAGCCCTTCTACGGGGGCGGCGTGTGGTGGCGGCACGGCTACACCTACGGAGGCCACGCGGCCGCCGCCGCTGCGTCGATGGCGGTGCTCGACATCATGGAGCGCGAGAACCTGCTCGCCGAGGCGCTGCGGCTGCAGGACACCCTGCTGCGGGAGCTCGCCACGCTGGCCGACCACCCGAAGGTCAAGGACGTGCGGGGCGGCGTCGGCGCCGTCGCCGGCGTGCAGTTGCACGAGCCCGCCGAGGCCATGGCGATGGTGAAGAAGCTTCGGGCGCAGGGCGTCTCCGGCCGCGCCGCCGGCCTCGGAACGCTGCAGTACTCGCCGGCGCTGGTCACCACCGACGAGCAGGTCGCCGAGATCGCCGCGGCGACGCGGCGGGCGCTCGACTCCTGACCGGAGCAAGCGCCGAGTAAAGGCGGTTGCAAGGGGTTGCACGGCGTATGTGGCCCATTCAACCCTGCGGTGAATGTGGTCCGTGCCACACTTTCGGACGTGAACGAAGAGGATACGGCGGCGGTCTACCAGCGCGCCTACGACAGCAAGGAATTCCACGAGCTCCGGCGCAGGCTGGCGACGTTCGTGATCCCGATCTCCGTGGCGTTCCTGCTCTGGTACGCCGTGTACGTGCTGCTGGCGACCTACGCGCACGAATTCATGAGCCAGAAGCTGTTCGGGAACATCAACGTCGCGCTGGTGATGGGGCTCGGGCAGTTCGTCACCACGTTCGCCATCACCTGGGCGTACGTGCGGTTCGCGAACAACACGATCGACCCGATGGCGACGGATCTCCGTGAGCACATCGAGGGCGAGCTCAAGGCCGGGGAGGCGGGCCAGTGACCGATCTCCTCGCCTGGGAGCCCCGCACGATCGAGGTCGGCCAGCAGGTCGGCTCCACCGCGCTGAACATCCTCGTCTTCGTCCTGTTCATCGGCGTCACGATGGGCCTGGTCATCAAGGCCAGCCGCACCACCAAGAAGGCCACGGACTTCTACACCGGCGGCGCCACGTTCACGGGCCCGCAGAACGGTTTCGCCATCGCGGGCGACTACCTCTCGGCCGCCAGCTTCCTCGGCATCTGCGGCGCCATCGCGGTCCAGGGCTACGACGGTTTCCTGTACTCCATCGGCTTCCTGGTCGCCTGGCTCGTCGCGCTCCTGCTCGTCGCCGAGCGGCTGCGCAACGTCGGCAAGTTCACCATGGCCGACGTGCTGAGCTTCCGGCTCAAGCAGCGCCCCGTCCGCATGGCCGCCGCGCTCGCGACGCTCACCGTCTCCCTCTTCTACCTGATCGCCCAGATGGCCGGCGCGGGCGGCCTCGTCTCGCTCCTGCTCAACATCAAGGGCACCACCGGCCAGGCCGTCGTCGTCGCGGTCGTCGGCGTCCTGATGATCGTCTACGTGCTCGTCGGCGGCATGAAGGGCACCACCTACGTGCAGATGGTCAAGGCCGTCCTGCTCGTCGGCGGCGCACTGCTGATGACGCTCATGGTGCTCGCCGCGGTCAAGGGCAACTTCTCCGACCTGCTGCAGAAGGCCATCGACGGCAGCGCTGCGGGCGAGAAGATCATCGAGCCCGGGCTCAAGTACGGCAAGACCGAGACCACCAAGCTGGACTTCATCTCGCTGGCGCTGGCGCTGGTGCTCGGCACCGCGGGCCTGCCGCACGTGCTCATGCGCTTCTACACCGTGCCCACGGCCAAGGAGGCCCGCCGTTCGGTGACCTGGGCCATCGGCCTGATCGGCGCGTTCTACATCTTCACCCTGGTGCTGGGCTTCGGCGCCGCCGCTTACGTGGGCGCCGACGTCATCGCGAAGGCCCCCGGCGGGGTCAACTCCGCGGCGCCGCTGCTCGCGTTCTCGCTGGGCGGCACGATCCTCATGGCGGTCATCTCCGCCGTCGCCTTCGCCACCATCCTCGCGGTCGTCGCCGGCCTGGCGATCACCGCGTCCGCGAGCCTCGCCCACGACATCTACAACGGTGTCATCAAGCACGGCAAGGCTTCCGAGGAATCGCAGGTCCGTGTCTCGCGCATCACCGTCGTGGTCATCGGCATCGCGTCGATCATCCTGGGCATCGGCGCCATGGGGCAGAACATCGCCTTCCTGGTGGCCCTGGCGTTCGCCGTCGCGGCGTCCGCCAACCTGCCGACGATCCTGTTCTCGCTGTTCTGGCGGAAGTTCAACACCACCGGCGCGGTGCTGTCGATGTACGGCGGCCTGATCTCGGCCATCGTCCTGATCGTCTTCTCGCCGGCCGTGTCGGGCAAGTCGACGTCGATGTTCAAGTCGCTCGACTTCCACTGGTTCCCCCTGGAGAACCCCGGCCTGGTGTCGATCCCGATCGGCTTCGGCCTCGCGATCCTGGGCACGCTCTTCGGCAAGCCGGACACCGATCTCGCCGACAAGGCGGTCGAGATGGAGGTCCGCTCGCTCACCGGCGTCGGTGTCGAGAAGGCCATCGACCACTAGGCCCATCGCGTTCGACGGTGCCCGTCCCCGGCTCTCCGGGGGCGGGCACCGTCGTTCCACGTGTCAGAGCGGGACCACCTCGCTGCCCGCCACCTCGTCGGCGCGCAGGGTGACGTCGAGGGCGGCGATCCGGCCGTCCGCGGTGAAAGTCACGTCGCCGAGCAGTAGGTAGCTGGGCGCGCCGGGCAGCCGCACGGTGTAGCCGAGCACGCCGTCGACCAGCGCGACCAGGGCCGTCTTCGCCTTGAACAGGAAGGCCTCCGCGATCGCGGGCGCGCCGGTCAGCACTGACGTGGCCGCACCGTCGGTGTGCGTGCGGAAGACGGCGTCCGGGTCGAGCAGCTCGACGAGGGCGGTGAAGTCACCGTCGCGCGACGCCGCGAGGAAGGCGCGCACCGCGTCCGTCCGCGCCGCGTCCGGCCGGGGCGTCCCGGCCACCCGCCGGCGGGCGCGGCTCGCGAGTTGGCGCGTCGCGGCGGGGCTCCGCCCGAGGATGGCCGCCACGTCGTCGAAGGGCACGGCGAAGACGTCGTGTAGGACGAAGGCCACGCGCTCCGCCGGCCCGAGGTCGTCGAGGACCGCGCCCATCGCCGCACCGACGGACTCCGCGAGTTGCGCTTCGTCGTCTGGCGCGGGCGCAGGGTCGGCGGGGTCGACGTCGTCGAGCGACGCGGTCTCGCGACGGGCGCGCAGGCGGTCCAGGCAGATACGCGACACGACGGTCGTCAGCCACGCGGCCGGATTGTCGACGGTGCCGTCCCAGTCCGCCCGGTCGGCCCGGAGCCACGCCTCCTGCACCGCGTCCTCGGCGTCGGCTGGGGAGCCGAGCATCCGCGTGGCCACCGCGAGCAGCCGGGGCCGTGCGCTTTCGAAGTCGTTCAGGTCCATGTGTCACATCCTCCGTCGTCGATCCGTCAGGTGTATGACGGGGCGCCCGCCCCGAGTGTGACCGACAGAGGAGACCGACATGACCGCACGGATGACGAACCCCGCTTTCGCCCTGCCCGGGGCGCTGGATGCGCTGACGAAGCTGGGCGAGGCGGTGGCGGCCTCGGGGCTGTCGCCGGAGCTGTTGGAGCTGGTCAACATGCGGGCCAGTCAGCTCAACAGCTGCAGCACCTGCCTCGACGGGCACTGGCGGATGGCCCGCAAGCACGGCGCGTCCGACGACAAGCTCTTCGCCGTCGGCGCCTGGCGTCACACGCCCTACTTCTCCGACGCCGAGCGGATCGCGCTCGAGCTCACGGAGGAGCTGACCGCGCTCGCGGGGCACCCCGAGGCCGTGCCGGACGCGCTGTGGGACGCCGCCGCGGACGAGTTCGACGCGAACCAGCTGGCCGCGCTGGTCCTGGCGGTCGGGCAGATCAACCTCTGGAACCGGGTCAACCACGCGACCCGCCAGGAGGCCGGCTCCTGGCGACCGTGACGGAATCCTCCCGGGGCGTTCAGGGGAGGACGCGCGCCGCGAGCCAGCCGATTCCGGAGGAGGCCATCGCGCCGGCCATGAGCAGGAGGATCGACCAGGCGACGCCTTGCAGCCCGTTCCATCGAGAGCGTGGTGGCCGTGGCCCCGCGCCCTCTGGATCGCCCGCGGCGGCCGGGCCGTGCGCGGAGCCCGTGCCGCGGCGCCAGAGCGGGGCGGGCTCCAGCACGAGGTACAGCAGGGCGCCCAGCTGCCCGATGACGAACATCCAGAACCATGCCCACCGGGTGCCGTAGATGGGGCGTGAGGACAGCATGGCGACGAGCGTGGCCAGCATGGTCAGCCCGATGACGGTCGTGACCCATGGTGGTCCGCGCAGGGGCCAGGCGAGCAGCTCGGCGTCGTCGTCCTTCGTCGTGACGCGGACCCCGCGAGCCCGCATGGCGGTTGTGAACTCGGCGACGGGGGTCTGCAGCCGGTCGGTGATGGGGCCCCGGCGCCATTGGAACGGCCCCGTCGACCACGTCGCGGTCCAGACGGTCTCGTCGTCGATCGAGCTCGACGAGGAATCCGGCAGCGCCACCTGAACGACCGCGCCTCGATCCAGTTCGTGGGCGAACTCCGTGTGGTCGGCATCGCGGGGGTGCGCGGCGGTCGCCGCAGCGACCGCCGCGGTGAGGAGGACGATGAGGGCTGCGACGCGGAGCGCCACCACCAGGTTCTGCCGCATGACCGTAGGTCGGTGGCCGCGAGCTGTTCGTTACGCGTACGAGAACGACGGTGCCCGCCCCTCGCGAGGAGGGGCGGGCACCGTCGTGTTGTGAAGCGGTGAGGCTAGACCGAAGCGGTCGCGAGGGTCTCGGCGGCGAAGATCGCCTGCGCGACGCCCTGCACGGTGGCGGCGACCTTGACGGCCTCGAAGGCCTGCTCCTTGGTGAGGCCGGCCTTGCGGACCACGTCGTCGTGGGCGGCGACGCAGTGCTCGCAGCCGTTGATCGCCGAGACGGCGAGGCTCCACAGCTCGAAGTCGGTCTTGTCGACGCCGGGGTTGCCGATGATGTTCATCCGCAGGCCCATGCGCACCTGGGCGTAGTCGGCGCCGAGGAAGCCCTTCGCCCGGTACGCGACGTTGTTCATGCCCATGACGGAGGCGGCACCGAGGGCGGCCTGGTAGGCCTCCGCCGACAGGGTATCGGCGGCGTCTTCGGCGATCTCGCGCAGGACGGTCGCGTTCTTGGTGGCCGCGGCCGAGGCGAGGAAGGTGCCCCACAGCTGCTGCTCGGTGAGCTCGGTGGAGCGCGCGAGCGAGCTGAGGTTGAGCTTGAGGTCCTTGGCGTACTCGGGGACCGCGTTCTTCAGGTTGTCGATCGACATGTGTTTAGACGCTCTCCTTCAGCAGCTCGCCGGCGTCGAGGGTCGGGTCGCCCTTCTTCCAGTTGCAGGCGCAGAGCTCGTCGGACTGCAGGGCGTCCAGCACGCGGAGCACCTCGTCGACGTTGCGGCCCACGGAACCGGCCGTCACGGAGACGAACTGGATCTCGTTGTTGGGGTCGACGATGAACGTCGCGCGGTCCGCGACGCCGTCGGCGTTGAGCACGCCCGAGGCCTGCGCCAGCTCGCGCTTGAGGTCCGAGAGCATCGGGAAGGGGAGGGTCTTGAGGTCCTCGTGCTGCGCGCGCCACTGGAAGTGCACGAACTCGTTGTCGACCGAGGCGCCGAGCACCTGGGCGTCACGATCGGCGAACTCGTCGTTGAGCTTGCCGAAGGCGGCGATCTCGGTGGGGCAGACGAAGGTGAAGTCCTTCGGCCAGAAGAAGACGATCTTCCACTTGCCGGCGTAGTCATCGCTGGTGACGGTGGTGAAGTAGTCGTCCGGCTGCTGCGCGTCGACCTTCGACAGGTCGCCGCCGATCACGGCGGTGAGGTTGAACGCGGGGAACTGGTCGCCGATGGTCAAGAGAGGCAAGATGACTCCTTCATTGGGTATCGATGAGCCCGAGGTGCGACCCGGGGTATGGGCGCGCGGGCGGGGTTGCTTTCGGAGACCACTGTGCCGAGCGAATCACATCTTTGTAAAGCAAAGGTGATGGATGGCACTAGACTGATAGGTATGTCCGATCAGCCTTATCAGCCGACCCTCGCGCAGCTGCGCGCCTTCGTCGCAGTGGCACGCTCGCGCCACTTCGGCACCGCGGCGACATCGCTCGGCGTGAGCCAGCCGTCGCTGTCGCAGGCGCTGGCCTCGCTCGAGACCGGGCTCGGCGTACAGCTGGTGGAGCGCAGCACGCGCAAAGTGCTCATCACGGAGGCGGGAATGGCCCTGCTGGAACAGGCCTCCGTCATCGTGGCGTCCGCGGCGGAGCTGGTGAGCTCGGCGGCCGGCCTCACCGGCGAGCTGCGGGGGACGCTCCGGCTCGGCATGATCCCGACGGTCGCGCCGTATCGACTGCCTCGTCTCCTGCCGCAGCTGCGCGCCGAGGTCGACGATCTGGCGGTCACCGTCGTCGAGGACCAGACGGCCCGCCTGCTCGACGCGCTGCGCTCCGGCCGGATCGACGTGGCCGTGCTCGCGCTGCCGGTGCACAGCTCGTCGGTCGCCGAGATCCCGCTCTACGACGAGGAGTTCGTCCTCGTGGTGCCGCCCGGTCACCCGCTCGCCGGCCGCGACGACCTGACCGCGGACGACCTGTCCGGGCTGCAGCTGTTGCTGCTCGACGAGGGACACTGCCTCCGCGACCAGGCGCTCGACCTGTGCCGCCAGGCCGAGGCGGGCGTCGGCGTCATGGGCGACACCCGGGCGGCCTCGCTCGCGACGATCGTGCAGTGCGTCTCAGGCGGCTTAGGGGTCACCCTGCTGCCCGAGCCCGCGGTCGCCGTCGAACTGCGCGGCACGGATCTGGCGACCGCACGGTTCGCGGCGCCGGCGCCGGGCCGCCGGATCGGCCTCGCCTACCGAGCGTCCAGCGCGAAGACGGAGGGCTTCGCCCGCCTCGCCGAGATCGCCCGCGCGGCCGCAGGATCTACCGTGTGACCTGGCCGAACCGGGCGTACGATGGCGCCATGACCGCAGCGACCCGCCCACACCTCCTCTCGCTGGAGGAGTGGGACGCCTTGGGGGAGGACTCGTCGTCGCACGCGGAGCTTCAGGAGGGGGTCCTGATCGTGTCGCCGAAGCCGAGGCCGGAACATCAACGTGCCGGTGGGCGTCTGTTCTCAGCGCTCGATGCCGCGGCGCCCGAGCAGTTCGACGTCTACCCGGAGGTGGACGTGGTGCTCGACGCCCGTACGCCGGCCACGGTGCGCGCCCCTGATGTGGTCGTCGTCCGGACCGGGGTCGCGAGCAGGAGGATCTCCGGCACGGACGTGGTGCTCGTGGTCGAAGTGCTGTCGCCCGGCACCCGCCGGACCGACCTGGTGATGAAGCGCCACGAGTACGCCGAGGCCGGGATCCCGCACTACTGGATCGTCGACCTCGACGGTGCGGACGTCCGGCTCGAAATCCTCACGCTGGTGGATGGCGCGTACGAGTCCGTCGAGGCCACCGGCGCGTTCGAGGCGATGGCACCGTTCGCCGTGCGGGTGGATCTCGACGCGCTGCGCTGAGCGCTAGCCTGGACGCATGGCCGAATCGCGTTCCGTTCTGATCCTCATGGACTACCAGCGAGGCATCGTCGACGGTGCCGAGCGCGCCGGCGCCGCGGCGCTCGCCTCCGCCGCACGTGCCCTGTCGGCGGCGCGCGACCACAGCGTGCCGGTGGTGCACGTGCGCGTCGCCTTCCGGCCCGATTATCCCGAGATCCCGCCGACCAACCGGGCTTTCGCCATGCTCCGCGAGGGCGGCGATTCGATGACCGAGGTCTCCCCGCTCACGGCGATCGTCCCCGAGGTGGCGCCGCTGCCGGGCGAGCCCGTCGTGGTCAAGCGCCGGTTCGGGGCGTTCAGCGGCAGCGATCTCGACGTGGTGCTGCGCGGCCTGCAGGCCGATCACCTGGTGCTCGCAGGCATTTCGACGAGTGGGGTGGTCCTGTCGACGGTCCGCTACGCGGGCGATCTCGACTACGGCCTCACGGTCCTGGCCGACGCCTGCGCCGACCACGATCCCGAGGTGCACCGCGTGCTGGTGCGCAAGGTCTTCCCGCGTCAGGCCGAGGTGCAGGCCGTCGACGAGTGGATCGAATCGCTCGGCTGAGCTCAGCGGCGGGGGCGCTTGCCGGGCTTGGCCTTCGGGGTCGCGGCCTTCTTGCCCGCCGCGGCGCGGGCGGCCTGCTTCGCGAGCGTCTTCTCCCGCGCGGTGCGCTTGGGTGCGGGCTCGGCGCGGCCCCGGGACGAGCCCGCCTTCCGGCCGCGCACCACGCCGATGAATTCCGCGACGGCCTCCGGTTGCTCGCCCGCGAGGACCGCGAGCACGACGGGGGAGGGCGGTGCGTCGATGACCGGCCGGTACGTGAGGTCCTTGCGGTGGTGCAGCCGCGCGAGCGACTGCGGCACGAGGAGCACGCCCAGGCCCGCGGCGACGAGTTCGATCGCGGCCTCGGTGGTCTCCGGTCGGTGCTCGACCGGCGCGCCCGGGGCGCCGTCCCAGTGCAGGGCCTCGTCGTGGGGGAGAAGGGTCGGCTCCCCGTCGAGATCGGCCGCGGCGAGCTCGTCGGCGGCCGCGGCGTGGTGCTCCTTCGGCACCACCGCGACCACCTGCTCCTCGTACAGCGCGATCGTCGCGAGCCCGCTCGTCTCCGCGGGCAGGCGCAGGAGCGCCAGGTCGACGGTGCCGTCCCGGACCGCGTCCGGCGCGTCCGCCGCCGGGAGGGGGACGAGGTCCAGTCGGACGTCCGGATGCCGCTCGCCCCAGATGCGGGCCCATTTGGCGGGCGTGGCGCCGGGGACGTAGCCGAGCCGCAGGCCCGGCGGAAGCGATGAGGTCACGGCATGAGATTACCGATAGGCTGGTCCGCATGAGCAGGCCGAACACGCAGTCCATGAAACCCGCGACCGCGGCGAAGAAGCTGGACGTGTACCTGCCCGCCACGCCGGCGGAGTTCCAGGAGAAGGCGATCACCCGCGACGAGCTGGCCGCGCTGCAGGCCGAGCCGCCGCAGTGGTTGCAGGATCTGCGGAAGAACGGGCCGCACCCGAAGAACCTCGTCGCCGCCCGCTTGGGCGTGTCGATCTCGGGCCTGCAGCGCGCCGGCGTGGGCGAGGCGCTGACCACCGAGGAGATCACAGCCCTCCTCGCGGATCCGCCGCAGTGGTTGATCGACGAGCGCGCCGGCCTCGAAGCGGTGCGCGCCGAGGAGCAGCGGGTCATCGAGGCGCGCGCGGCCCGCAACCGGCCCCGCCGGAAGTAGCCCGCTGCCGCTCGCGCCGCCGCACGAGATCGCCCACCGGATCGGCGCGACGTCCGGTTTAATCTCTCCTTGGTATCGCAAGGACGAAGGCGGGGACGATGGCACGGCGAGGCGGGCTCGGGGCGACGGCGGTCGCGGTGATGGCGTTCGCGGGGATCAGCGCGATGACGGCGGCTCCCGCCGCGGCGGCGACCACGGCGGTGCCGCCCGTGGTGCGGCCCGCGCCCGCGCAGGCACCCGCGCCGGCGGCACCCGTCGAGGTCAAGGTGCAGGCCTGGAACATGTACCAGCTGCCGAACATCCTCAACGCGGTCTCCGGGACCCAGGCCGATTCCGACGCCCGGGTGCGGGCGTCCGTCGACCAGCTCGCCGCGAGCGGCGCCGACGTGCTGCTGCTCAGCGAGGTGAACGGCACCGCCGGCCGCGCGATCCTCGACGGCCTGCGGGAGCAGGGCTACACCTATCAGACGCCGCGCCTCGGCGAGAGCTGCGCCGGGGTGTTCGGTGCCTGCAGCGACGCGCTCTGGTCGGTCAACGGCGGCGTCGCCGTGGTGAGCAAGTACCCCATCGCGCAGTCGGAGCAGTACGTCTACACCAACTACGCCCCGCTCGCCCCCGACATGTTCGCGAACAAGGGCGCGGTGATGGCCCGGATCGAGAAGGACGGCCAGGAGTTCTGGGTCGTCGCAATGCACACCCAGGCCGACGACACGATCAACGACCGCGCTTCGCGCACCCACGACATCCGCATGAAGCAGGCCGCGGAGCTGCGCCGCTTCGTCGACACGTTCGCCGCGGACGGCGCGCCCGTGATCTACGGGGGCGACTTCAACACCGAGTACTTCGCCGGGAAGGGGAGGCCGGACGCCCAGGGACTCACGGAGTTCCAGCAGCTCGTCGCGCGGAGCGGGATCGACCTGTTCGACCCCGGCGCCCTGCCCTTCACCTACGACTCCGTGACCAACACCCTCGTCGCCAAACAGGGCTATACGGGCTACCGCGACACCCTCGACTACGTGGGCACCACCGGCGGCGCGAAGGTCCGCTGGGTGCAGATCCCCGTCGCGGGAGCGGATCCCGTGTCCGACCACGAGCCCGTGATCGGCTACTTCGAGATCACCCGCGCCGACGGCAGCATCGTGCGCACCGGCGTCGACCCGCGCGCGCTCAACCCGAGCGCGGTCGAGCGCGCCGTCTACTTCGTGCAGAACAGCCTCGAGACCGCGGTGCGCATCGTGATCATCGCGGTCGAGGACGCGATCACCCAGGTGCAGAAGGTCGTCGCCGACGTCTTCCGGCCCGCCGGCCCGACAGTGACCGCCGCGCCGGCCGGCACGGCCGGGGTCGCGTCGCCCGGCGACGCATCGGACGGCGCGGCGCGCACCCGGGAGCCGGGGGCGCCCGCGGTGACCTCGTCCGCGTTCGGCGCGGACGAGGCGGCCGGCCCCTCGTCCGGGGCGCGCCCGGTCTCCGTCGAACCCGCGACGACGCCCGTCTCCGCGACGAGCGCACCGGCCGACGCCTCCGGGGGATCGACGACGGAGCCGGCGCCCAGTGGCCCGGCGACGCCCGAGCCGGCGGCTCCCGCATCGCCCACCGATGCGCCGACCGTGGTCGAGGTCTCCGGCACGAGCGCGCCGGAGACCCCGCGGTCGGAGCCGACGCCCACGGCGTCGGCCCCCGCCGTGGAGTCGACCCCCACCGTGGAGTCGGCCGCGGCGCAGGGGACGGACGAGGGCGGCGTCGAGGCCGCGCCCGCACGCTGACCCGCGGCGGATATCCGCGATCCGGCGCCGCCGGAGGCCTTCATGTGTACGCTGTGAACATGGCGTGCGGGCCGACGCGCGCCGTGGAGACACAGCAGAGAGTGAGTCACCATGTCCGAGCGGATGTCCACCACCCGAGTCATCGCCGCGAGCCCCGATCGGGTCTTCGCCGCGCTCGCCGATCCCGCACGCCACCAGGACATCGAGCCCACGGATTGGGTCCGCGCCGCGGTGGACCCCGCCCCGCTCGACCACGTCGGGCAGATGTTCTCCGTGAACATGTACCTCGAGCAGGCGGGCGGCGACTACGTGATGGAGAACAAGGTCACCGACTTCGAGCGGGACCGCGTCATCGGGTGGTTGCCCGGAACGAGTCGAGAGGGTGCCTGGGAGGCCGGCGGTTGGTGGTGGCGGTACGACCTCGCACCGTCGGACGACGGCACGCAGGTCACGCTGACCTACGACTGGACCGACACCCCGCAGTCCTTCCGGGACTTCGTCGGTTCCATGCCGCCGTTCCCGCCGGAGTACCTCGACCAGTCGCTCGCCGGCCTCGACGCCGTCGTCCGGGGCTAGTCAGCCCGAGACGACCTCCACGTCCACGAGCACGACGTCGCCGCGCTCGTCGGACGCGGGGAGGTCGACGACGGCCGTGATGGCCCAGCCGTGGTCGCCGTCGGGATCGGCGATCGTCTGCCGCACCTTCCAGGCCCGCGGCATCGACGTATCGAGCGAGAACAGCTGCGGGCCACGGGCGTCCGGTCCGGTCTCGATGTCGTCGTAGTCCTCGTAGTAGTCGTCGAAGGCCGCGTACCAGTCGACGCCGGGGTCCATCGCGTCGAGCAGGTCGTACTCCTCCTCGGCGACGAGCTGCACGCGCCGGAACATCGTGTTGCGCACCATGACTGCGAACGCCCGCTCGTCGGAGGTCAGCGACGTGGAGCGCCCGATCTCCGGGGCGGAGGCGTGCGCCTTCACCGGGTCCGGGGAGGTCATCTCCTCCCACTCGTCGACGAGCGAGCTGTCCACGTACCGCACCAGCGCGCCCAGCCAGGCGATGTAGTCGTCGAGTTCCGGCGTGCGCACCGCCTCGGGAACGGTGTGCCGCAGCGTCCGGAAGGCGTCCGACAGGTACCGCAGGACCGCGCCCTCCGAGCGGCCCAGCTGGTACTTCGAGACCAGGTCGTTGAAGGTCATCGCGCGCTCGATCATCTCCCGCACCACGGACTTCGGCGAGAGCTCGAACTGCGTCACCCAGGCGTGCCCCGCGGCGTAGGTCGCGAACGCGGGGACGAGCAGCTCCTCCAGCGGCTTCGGGTACGTGACGTCCTCGAGCAGCGCCATCCGCTCGTCGTAGTCGATCCCGTCCGCCTTCATCTCCGCCACCGCGGCGCCGCGCGCTGCGTTCTGCTGCGCCCGCAGCACGGGCCGCGGGTCGTCGAGAACGGACTCGATCACGGAGATCACGTCGAGGGCGTACTCCGGGGACTCGGCGTCGAGCAGCTCCAGCGCCGCGAGCGCGAAGGGCGCGAGAGGCTGGTTCAGGGCGAAATCGGGCTGCAGGTCGACGGTGAGCCGCACGTGCCGGCCGTCCTCGTCGGGCTCGGCGAGCCGCTCGACGACGCCGCCCGATTCGAGGCCGCGGAACAGCGTGATCGCGGTTCTGATGTGCCGTAGCTGGTTCCGGCGCGACTCGTGATTCTGCTCCAGGAGGTGACGCATCGACTCGAAGCAGTTCTGCGGCCGGGCGATCACGTTGAGCAGCATCGAGTTGGTCACCGAGAAACGCGAGACCAGCGGTTCCGGATCCGCCGCGACGAGCTTCTCGAAGGTGGCCTTCCCCCAGGAGACGAAGCCCTCGGGCGGTTTCTTGCGCTGGACGCGCTTGAGCTTCGCGGGATCCCCGCCCGCCTTCGCCTCCCGGCGCGCGTTCTCGATCTCGTGCTCGGGCGCGGCCACCACGACGGTGCCCATCGTGTCGAACCCCGCGCGCCCGGCGCGGCCCGCGATCTGGTGGAACTCGCGGGCCCGGAGGTGGCGCGTGCGGTTCCCGTCGAACTTGGTCAGGCCCGTGAGGTAGACGGTGCGGATCGGCACGTTGATGCCGACGCCGAGCGTGTCGGTGCCGCAGATGACCTTGAGCAGGCCCTCCTGCGCGAGCTTCTCCACGAGCCGTCGGTAGCGGGGGAGCATGCCGGCGTGGTGCACGCCGACACCGGAGCGGATCAGGCGCGAGAGGGTCTTGCCGAAGCCAGTGGTGAACTGGAAGTCGCCGATCGCCGCAGCGATCGCCGCCTTCTCCTCCTTGCTCGCCAGCGGGAGCGACATGAGCGCCTGGGCGCGCTCCGCCGCGGACTGCTGGGTGAAGTGGACGACGTACACGGGCGCCTGGTGCGTGGTGACCAACTCGACGATCTGGTCCTGGATCGCCATGGTGGAGTAGGCGAAGTGGAGCGGCACCGGGCGCTCCGCCCCGGCGACGAGGACCGTCTCCCGTCCCGTGCGGCGGGTGAGGTCCTCCTCGAAGAAGGAGGTGTCGCCGAGCGTGGCGGACATGAGCACGAACTGCGCGTGCGGCAGCTCGATCAGCGGCACCTGCCAGGCCCACCCGCGGTCGGGCTCGGAGTAGTAGTGGAACTCGTCCATCACCACCTGGGCGATGTCCGAGTCCGCGCCCTCGCGCAGCGCGAAGTTCGCGACGATCTCCGCCGTGGCGCACACGATCGGGGCGTCGGCGTTCACCGCGGCGTCGCCCGTCACCATGCCCACGTTCTCCGTGCCGAAGACCTCGCAGAGCGCGAAGAACTTCTCACTGACCAGGGCCTTGATCGGGGCGGTGTAGTAGGTGCGGCGGCCCTGCGCGAGCGCCGCGAACTGGGCGCCCATCGCCACCAGGGATTTGCCGGAGCCGGTGGGCGTCGCCACGATCACGTTGGCGCCCGAGCACGCCGCGATCAGGGCCTCCTCCTGGGCGGGGTAGAGCGTGATGCCGCGATCCTCGGTCCACTCCAGGAAGGCCTCGAAGACCGCGTCGGCCGTCGGGTCGGACGGCAGCAGGTCGGTGAGGTTCACTCATCTCACTCTACGGGCCGCGATCGTGGCCGCTCAGCCCAGCTCCTGGGCCGGCGCGGCGACGGTGACGCCGGCGGCGGACCGCAGCCCGTCGCGCAGGTGGGTCCGCGCCAGCCGCGCCGGCGAGGTGGTCGTCAGGAAGTCCGTGAGGAGCGTCAGGAACCGGTCGGGCGCCTCCGTCATCGGGAAGTGGCCGACACCGTCGAACACCTCCACGCGCGCCGACGGCAGCGCCGCCCGGAGCACCTCGGCGTGCGATGCCGGGATGATGGAATCGTCGGAGCCCCACGCCACGAGCGTGGGGACCTCGGCCGTGAGGTAGCAGCGGTCCAGCATGGTGACCACCTGGCCGCGCAGGTCGACCACGGAGCGCAGCGTCCGCGCGAAGGCGTGCGGGGAGGCGGTGTTCGGCATCCGGTCGAGCGCGCGGCGCAGTTGCACCGCGTCGGGGCGCACGGGGCTGGGCACGGCGGCCGCGGCGAGCAGCGCGGTGGCGAGGACCTGCTTCGCGCCCGGCAGGGCCGTGAGCGCGACGAGCTGTTCGGCGAAGGGGAGCGAGAGGAGCCGCAGCAGCGGCGAGACGTCGTGGTCCACCCCGCCCGGCGCCACGAAGGCGATCCGCTCCACCATCTCCGGGTACTGGTAGGCGAACTGCCCCGCGACGCCGCCGCCCAGCGAGTGCCCGACGACCGAGACGCGCTCGATGCCGAGGTAGCAGAGCAGGTCGCGCATGCCGTTCGCGAACGCCGCGACCGAGTAGTCGGCGCGCGGCCGGTCGGAGAGGCCGTGGCCCAACAGGTCCGGGGCGATCACGGTGAACCGGTCGGTGAGCGGCGCCAGGACGGAGTCCCAGACCAGGGAGTTGTCGCCGATGCCGTGGAGCAGCAGCACGGCCGGGCCGGTGCCCCCGATCCGGTAGGCGCGACGGTGCCCGTGGATCGTCGCGAAGCACAGGTCGGGCACGTACGGACGGGCCCGGAAGGGCAGGACCTCGGAACTCATCGCGGCCTCCTCACGACTGACTGCTCGTCAGTGTGGGCGGGCCGGATTACGGGCGGCGCCCCGTCCGGTTACGCGGGCGTTTCGGCGCCTGTGTCCAGGTCGGCGTCGAGATCCGCGTCGCGCCGCAGGGCGTCCTGCAGGTCGGCCGTCGTCAGCCGCGCGGGATCGGTGTCGTCGATGAACCCGGTCAGCACCGCGAGGAAGCGCTCCGGGTCGCTCCGGAACGGGAAGTGGCCCGCACCGTCGAACACCTCAAGGCGGGACGACGGGAGCGAGGCGTGCAACAGGTGCGCGTGCTCGACGGGGATGATCGGGTCGTCCGAGCCCCACACCACGAGCACGGGCACGGACTCGGCGACGTACGTGCGGTCGAGCATCGTCACCACCTGGCCGAACGGGTCGACCACGGCGCGCAGGGTGCGGGCGAAGGCGCGCGGCGTCCCCGCGTGCGGCAGGCCCGCGAGTACGCGGGCGCACTCGGCGTTGTCGACGAACAGCTTGAGCGGCACCCGGCCCAGCAGACCCAGCGCGGCGCTCGCGACGGGCAGCACGCCCGGAAGGGCGAGCGAGCGGATCGCGACCTCCGACATCGGGAGGGAGACCGCCTTGAGCACGGGGGAGACGGAGCGGGTGACGCCGCCGGTGTTGACGAAGACGAGCCGCTCGACCATCTGCGGGTACTGGTAGGTGAACTGGCCGGCGATGCCGCCGCCCAGCGAGTGTCCGACCAGCGTCGCGCGTTCGATGCCGAGGTAGAGCAGCAGGTCGCGCATGGCGTTGGTGAACGCGGGCAGCGAGTAGTCGGCGCGCGGGCGGCCGGAGAGTCCGTGCCCGAGCAGGTCGGGCACGATCACCGTGTACCGCTCGGCGAGGCGCTCGAGGATCGGCTCGAACGTCGACGAGTTGTCGGCCATCCCGTGGATGAGCAGCAGAGCGGGTCCGCTGCCGCCGATCCGGTAGGCCCGGCGGTGGCCGTGGATCAGCGCGACGCGCTGACGCACCTGTGTCACGACGCGGTGCCGTTCTCGCCCTCGTCGCCGGCCTGCTCCGCGAGGAAGGCCTCGAATTCGCTGGCCAGATCGTCGCCGGTGGGGATGGCCTCGCCGTCGGCGATGAGCAGCTCGCGGGGCTGCTGCGCGGCCTCGTCGTACTGCTGCTCCAGCGCCTCGACCACCGAGGAGATCTCCGAGCTGGACGAGACCTGGGCGTCGATCTGCTCGCGCAGTTCGGCGGACTCGACCGCGAGATCGCCCTCGGGGAGCTGCAGGCCGACGGAGCTGCCCAGCGCGCCGAGCATGCCGAGGACGGCCTCGGGGTAGTCGTTCTGCGCGAGGTAGTGGGGCACGTGCACCGACAGGCCGAGCGTGTCGTAGCCCTTGTCAGCCATGCGCAGCTCCAGCATGCCCGCGGCGCTGCCGGGCAGGCGCATGGTGCCGCCGTCCCACGACCGCAGCTCGCTGCGCAGGTCCGGGTTGTTGCCGTGCGCGGTGACCGGCACGGGCCGGGTGTGCGGCACCGCCATCGGGATGGCGTGCAGGCCCACGACCGTGCGCACGCCGAACCGCTCGGCGAGGCCGGCGACCGCGCTGACGAAGCCGTTCCAGCGCAGGTCCGGCTCCGCGCCGGCGAGCAGCAGGAAGGGCTTGCCTGCGGAATCGCGCACCGCGTAGAGGTTGAGCTCGGGCTCGTCGACGCCGGTGAAGCCGTCCTCGAAGGTCATCGAGGGGCGGCGGGAACGGTAGTCGATCAGCTCGTCGACGTCGAAGGACGCGACGAGCTCGGTGGTGAGGTTGTCCTTGAGGTGCTGCCGCAGGAGCCGCAGCGCGTGTCCGGCGTCGGCGTAGCCGTCGAGCGCGTGCACCAGCACGGGGCCGTTGCCGTCGGTGTCCGAGACCGACGGGCCGGGGAACTCCAGCTCGTACATGTGGGACTGCTCGTCCATGGGCTACCTCCAACCGCAGTGCTCCCCGCGCGAGCGGGAGAGCTACCAGTTTTCCACGTGGGACAACCTCGCGCGCACTGTGTCGATTCCCGCGCGCCGCGTGTTTCCGCTCACGGCGTAACGGCGGACGCGAGGAAACGCCTCACGACCTCTGCTTCTGCGGGCGTGAGCGCGGCCGCCGCGACTCGGATCGGGCCGATCAGATCGCCGAAGAAGTCCTCGCCGAGGCGCCGCGCGCCCGGGGTGACGAGCAACCGGACCCGGCGGCGATCGTCGGGGTCGGGGCCGCGCTCGACCAGGCCGGCGGCCGTGAGGCGGTCGACGAGGGCGGTGCACGCCGCGGAGCTCAGCCGCAACGCCGCCGCGAGCGCACCGGGGGTGGCGGGCGCGTCCGCCCGCTCCAGGTCGAGCAACGCGATCAGTGCCCGTACGTCGGTGTCGCCGAGCGCGTGCCGCGCGCCGAAGGCAGCGATCTCGCGCTCCCACCGCAGCGCCGCCGCGCGCAGGGCGTGCACGAGGTGCTCGTTGTCGCTCACGCGGTGACGATATCAGGTATCTTGACGGTCAAATATCTCGATGATCGAGAGGAATGCTTCGTGGACCGGTTCGAAGACGCCTACGACGCCGTGGTCGAGCAGTGGGGCGTCCCCGTCCGGCGGCTCGTCGTCGACGGTGACCTCGCCCGCACGCGGGTGCTCGTCGCGGGTGACGACGACGCGCCGCCGCTGCTGTGCCTGCCGGGCGGCGGTGGTACCGCGGCGGTGTGGTTCGCGCAGGCCGAGGACCTCGCGCAGCGGTTCCGGGTGATCGCGCCCGACCTGCCGGGCGACGCTGGCGGGACCGAACGGCGTGCCTTCCACTCCCGCGCGGATTGGCCGGCGTGGGTCGGGGAGGTCCTCGACGGCGTCGGTGCGCCGTCCGCCGCGGTGCTCGCCCACTCCTACGGCGCGCAGATCGCGGTCGCTCATGCTCTCGCGCGTCCCGAGCGGGTGCGCACGATGACCCTGCTCGACCCGACCGATGTCTTCGCCCGCATGCGGCCGAGCGTCCTGATCCGGGCGCTACCGGCGCTCGTGGCCCCGTCGAGCACGCGGCAACGCGCTCTCGCACTCTGGGAGACACGAGGACACTGGCCGCCGACCGTCGAGTCGGGTCGCCTCGCCGCGGCGGTCGCGGATGGTCCCCGTCCGACGTACTGGCCGCCGCGCAGGCCGTCCGCGGCGGCGCTCGAAGCGCTGGAAGCCGTCCCGGGCGGCGTCACCGTCGTCGTCGCGCTGCGCAGTCGGTACCACGACGGCGCGGCCCTGGCGCGCACCGTCGAACAGCGGTACCCGTGGATGCGGGTCGAGACGCTGCCCGTTTCCCACCACGAGCTGCCCTTCGCCTACCGGCCGTGAGCGCGCGGCGTCAGGAGACGTGGACGGTGGGGCGGCGCTTGGAGTCGTGCTCGGCCTGGCGCAGCACCTCGTGGCACACGGCCGCGACCTCGCCCGAGCCCTCCACCAGGTACTTGCCCATGTTGAGCACGGGGTTCATCTCCGACCACTGGAAGTAGACCTCGGGCACCACGCCGGTCTCGTCGCGGATGTACAGCAGGACCGCGGCGATCGTGTTGGCGATGCTGCCCGAGCGCACCTTGAGCAGGCGGTAGCCGAACTTCTCGATGCCCCGGACCTCCAGGTCCTCCTCGAAGTCCGACGAGTCGCGCGGCCACACCTCGAGCAGGATCACCCGCGAGCGGCCGGGGATGTGCCCGAACTTGCGCTCCGCGCGGACCTTGTCCCGGTACTCCTTCTTGGTGTCCACGTCGGGCTCGTGCGAGACGATCCGGATCGCGTGCTGCGCGGCGGCGTCGTCGCGGATGAACTCGAGGGCCTTCTCGTCGAACGTGATCGACGAGGCGCGCAGCTCGAACGAGCGGCGCACGCGCGAGCCGATCGACACCACGGCGATGGCCAGGATGAACAGCGCGGCGATCCGCACGCCGTCGGGCCGCTCGATGATGTTGTCGATCGTGGTGTAGACGAAGACCGCGGAGATCAGGCCGAAGCCCCAGGTGGCCCCCGTCTGGCGCTTGCGGCGCGCAGAGATGGTCACGGCGATCGCGGCCGAGGTCATGAGCACGAGGACGCCGGTCGCGTAGGCGCCGCCCTGCGCGTTCACGTCCGCCTCGAAGATCAGCACGATCGCGAGGGCGATCACGGTGAGCACCACGACCAGCGGCCGCACGGCCGAGGCCCAGCGCGGGGCCATGCCGTAGCGCGGCAGGTACCGGGGCACCAGGTTGAGCATGCCGGCCATGGCGGACGCCCCGGCGAACCAGAGGATCGCGACCGTCGAGACGTCGTAGACGGTGCCGAAGCCGTTCCCGAGGTACTCGTGCGCGAGCCACGCCAGCGCGCGGCCGTTGGCGTCGCCGTTCGGGCCGAACTCCTCCGCGGGGATCAGCACGGTGGTCGCGAAGCTCGACGTGGCGAGCAGGACGCTCATGATCACGGCCGCCGTGGTCAGGAGCCGCCCGGTGTCCCGGATGCGCTTGGCGGGGTACTCGGGCGGATCGTTCGGGTCGCCCTTGATCTGCGGCATCACCGCGACGCCGGTCTCGAAACCGGAGAGGCCCAGCGCCAGCTTCGGGAAGACGATGAGCGCGACCGCGATCACCATGAGCGGATTCGAGTGCTCGGCCCACAACAGGTCCTGCCAGTCCAGCACCTTCTGCGGCCGCTCGGCGACGTGGAACAGCGAGACGCCGATGACGACCACGTTGAGCGACAGGTAGACCGTCACCAGGACGACGGCGGTGCCGATCGCCTCGCGGAAGCCCTTGAGGAAGATCACGCCCAGGGCCAGGACCAGCCCCAGGGTGATGGGGATGTTTGCGCCGTGGAGGAACGTGGGGACGAGCGGGTTCTCGACGATGTGCTCGGCGGCGTCGGACGACGACAGGGTGATGGTGATGATGAAGTCGGTGGCCGCGAATCCGAGCAGGACCAGCACGAACAGCTTGCCGCCCCACCAGGGGAGGAGCCGCTCGAACATCGCCAGCGAGCCGGAGCCGTTGAAGCTCTCCCGCGATACCCGCTTGTAGACCGGGAGAGCGCCGAACAGCGTGAGCGCGATCAGCACGAGGGTGGCGATGGGGGAGATGACGCCGGCCGCGATGAACGCGATCGCGGGCTGGTAGCCGAGGGTCGAGAAGTAGTCGACGCCGGTCAGGCACATGACCTTCCACCACGGCTGCGGGTGCTCCGCGTCCTTCGCGTGGGGTCCGACGTGGGTGCCGGCCCGCTCAGACATGCCGCTGAGGAACCAGTCGCGCGTGCGGTCCGAGAACCGCGGTAAGCCGATCACGCGGTTCACAGTAGCGCTCGCCGGTGCCGCACGTCGGGCGCCCGTCCGCGGGTGTCCGGTACGGGCGATCCTGTGGACAACGCCCAGCGTGGAGAACGTTTCGTAACCAAAGTGGGGATGGACGGGGCGCAGCGGCGATCGTCGTCCGTCGCCTCCACGAGCATTCGAGCATGACGAAACATCACGCGGACCCGGCCATGAAGATCGACTCCCTCGGCGACCTGGTCGCCGCCGTCCCGGCTCTCCTGGGCTTCTATCCGACCCGATCGGTGGTGCTGCTCGCGCACGACGAGGTGACCGGCCGGATCGGGGCCACCGCTCGGACCGACCTCGAGGTGACCGCGTCCGGCGGTCTTCGGAAGGACTGCCGGACCCACATCGCCGAGGCGGTGGGGTTGCTGCGGCGCCAGGGCGCGGACCGGCTGTTCTGCGTCGCGGTCGACGACCGCCCGCGCGAGCGGGTCACCCCGGCGCTGCTCCGGCTGCTCGAGGACGCCGCCCGGTCCCGGGACGCGGTCGATCCCGACCTCGAGATCATCGACCTGGTCCTGCTCGACCGGATGGAGGCCGGTGAGCGATGGGTGTGCCGGCACGGCGAGAGTGGCGCTCTCCCGGATCCGGCGTCGTCGCCCCTCATGGTCGCGGCCGTCGTGGAGGGGCGCACCATCCACCGGTCCCGCACGGAGCTGACGGACCAGCTCGCGGAGGAGGGCCCGGGGATCGGCGCGGACCGCTGCCGCGACGCCGCGGACTACGAGGCGGACGGCGATCCGTGCGAGCTGTTGGCCGCCGTCGTCGGGGCCGTCACCGCGCAGCGCTCAGCGGACCTCTCGGACGCCGACGTCGCGCTGCTCGGGGGAGCGCTGCTCGAGGTGAAGGTGCGCGATGCGGCGATGGCGTTGGCCCTCACCGTGATGGCGGACGAGGCCCGGCTGCTGTTCGCCGAGCTGGCGCGGCGCCTGCGGGGCACGCCGCGTGCGGCGGCGGCGACGCTGGTGGCCGCCGGGAGTTACCTGCGCGGGGACGGTCCGCTCACCGGCATCGCCCTCGACGCGGCGCTGACCGCCGACGGTCGCTACCGGGGCGCGCACCTCCTGGCGCACGCGCTGGCCGCGGGGATGCATCCGCGGGAGCTGTGCATCACCGCCGAGATCGGCGTGGACGTGGCCCGCCGCCTCGGCGTGGACCTCCCGCCCCGGGACCTCGGGTTCCCCCTCGCCGGGTGACGACCTGCGAGGGGGATCGGAGTGAGGTACGGGGTCAGGCGCGGCGGGCGGCGTGCGCGCGGTCGCCCAGCTCCTGGGTGTACGCCCAGGCGTCGGCGACGATGTCGCGCAGGTCCGTCTTCTCGGGCCGCCAGCCGAGCTCCTCGATCGCCCGGCGGGACGACGCGACCAGCACGGCGGGGTCGCCGGCGCGGCGCTCGGCAGCGGTCTCGGGGATCTCGCGCCCCGTCACCTCGCGGCACGTGTCGATCACCTGACGCACCGAGAAGCCCTCACCGGAGCCGAGATTGAAGATCTCGTGCGTGCGCGGACGCGCGTGGTCCAGGGCCAGCAGGTGCGCCTCGGCCAGGTCCTTGACGTGGACGTAGTCCCGGACCGCGGTGCCGTCGTCGGTGGGGTAGTCGGCGCCGAAGACCGCGATGTCGCCGCGCTGTCCGAGGGCCGTCTGCAACACGAGGGGGATCAGGTGCGTCTCGACCTCACGGTTCTCCCCGAAGCCCCCGTAGCTGCCCGCCACGTTGAAGTACCGCAGCGAGACCGCGGCCAGGCCGTAGGCGGTGGCGTACGAGGAGATCGCCGCGTCGATCGCGAGCTTGGTCGCGCCGTAGGTGTTGGTGGGCGCGGTGCGCGCGTCCTCCGTGATCGGGACGGACTCCGGCTCGCCGTAGGTCGCCGCGGTCGACGAGAAGACCAGGCGCGGGACGCCGGCCGCCAGCATCGCGTCGAGCAGCGTCAGCGTGGTGACGACGTTGCCCTGCCAGTAGTTGTGCGGATGCGACACCGACTCGCCCACCAGCGATTTCGCTGCGAAGTGCAGGACGCCGTCGAAGTCGCCGTCGGCGAGCAGCGGGCGAGCGGCCTGCGCCACGTCGCCCTCCACGAACGTCGCGCCCGCAGGCACCGCCTCGCGGTTGCCGGTGCTCAGGTCGTCGAGAACCGTCACCTCGTGACCGCGCTCGAGCAGCACCTGCGTGCACACGCTGCCCACGTAGCCGGCGCCGCCGGTCACCACCAGGCGCATCGGCTACACCGCCTCGACGAAGACGGCGTGGGCCATCTCGTCGGGGAGCTCGAAGTCCTCGTGCCCGGCGACCGAGATGACCACGGCGCCGCGCTGGACGGTGACCGACACGCGCGCGTCCGGGACGACGCCGGCCTCGCGGAACCGGCCGATCAGGTCGGTGTCCGCCTGGACGTGCTCGGCCAGCCGCTTGATGACCACCGCCGTCGGACCGCCCTGCGGCAGGTCGGTGAGGCGGGCGGGGCGCGCCGGCTCGCCGGTGATCGCCACCCCGAGCTCGCCGAGCCCCGGGATGGGGTTGCCGTACGGGGAGGTGGTGGGGTTGCCCAGCACCTCCAGCAGGCGCCGCTCCACGTCCTCGCTCATCACGTGCTCCCAGCGGCACGCCTCGGCGTGCACGTTCTCCCACTGCAGCCCGATCACGTCCACCAGGAGCCGCTCGGCCAGCCGGTGCTTGCGCATCACGGCGATGGCCAACTGGCGGCCCTTCTCGCTGAGCTCGAGGTGCCGGTCACCGGCGACCCGGACCAGCCCGTCGCGCTCCATGCGCTGCACCGTCTGCGAGACGGTGGGACCACTCTGCTCGAGACGCTCCGCGATCCGCGCCCGGAGGGGCACCACGCCCTCCTCCTCGAGCTCGTAGATGGTCCGCAGGTACATCTCGGTGGTGTCCACCAGATCGTTCACGTATCCAGCTCCTTCTCGTCACTGTCGAGCTTAACCGAGACGGGCTACCGTCCCCCGTACTTAAGGTTACCTAACTTCGAAGCGGCGCAGGTGTGCAACGACTAGGGTCGTGACACATGGCACGGTTCCCCGACTCCCAGGTGGTCTGGGACCCCTCGGTTCTCGACTACCGGTTCTCCCACTCCCATCCGATGGACCCGGTCCGGCTGCGCCTGACGATGGAGCTCTCGCGGATGCTCGGGGTCCTCGACGGGGTCGAGGTGGTGGCGCCGGCGGACTTCGACCCGCTGGAGCTCGGCCGCGCCCATACCGACGACTACCTGGCGGCGGTGCGCGTCGCGGGCTCGGGCCGCTCGCGGATCGATCTCACCGGATACGGCCTCGGCAACGACGACAACCCGATCTTCCTGCGCATGCACGAGGCGGCCGCGAGCCTGGTCGGCTCCACCCTCACCGGCGCGAAGGCGATCGCCGTCGGCCACACCACCCGCGCCGTCAACATCGCGGGCGGGATGCACCACGCCATGCGCTCGCACGCCTCGGGTTTCTGCGTTTACAACGACGCGGCCATCGCCATCTCCTGGCTGCTCGACAACGGCTTCGACCGGATCGCCTACATCGACGTCGACGCCCACCACGGCGACGGAGTGCAGGCCCAGTTCTGGAACGACCCGCGGGTGCTCACCGTCTCCCTGCACGAGGACCCCCAGCACCTGTGGCCCAACACCGGCTACCCGACGGAGCTCGGCGGCCCGGAGGCGCGTGGCACGGCCGTCAACATCCCGGTGCCCGCGTTCTGCCCCGACGGGCTGTGGCTGCGCGCCTTCCACGCCGTGGTCCCGTCGATCGTCCGCGAGTTCCGGCCCCAGCTCATCGTGAGCCAGTGCGGCTGCGACTCCCACGCGACGGACCCGCTGACCGACCTCTCGCTCACCGTCGACGGGCAGCGCGCCGCGATCCTGGCCATGCGCGACCTCGCCGACGAGGTGTGCGACGGCCGGTGGCTCGCCATCGGCGGCGGCGGGTATCAGCTCGTGCACGTGGTGCCCCGCGCCTGGACCCACCTGATCGGCGCCGTCGTCGGCGTCGACATCGACCCGGCCACACCGATTCCCGAGGAGTGGAAGGAGCTGGCCGCGAGCCTCCCCACCGACCAGGTCGGTGCCGTGAGCGGCCTGCCGGACACGATGGGCGAGGGCGGCGGCACCGCGTTCACCCCCTGGGAGCCCTCCTCCTACGACCCCACCGCCGCCCCGCTGGAGGCCGCCGCCGACCGCTTCATCGCCCGCGCCCGATCCGCGGTTTTTCCTCTCCACGGACTGGATCCGGAGGACCCTCGTGACTGACGACATCCCCCTGCACCCCTCGGGGCCCGCCACCGACCCGTTCCCGGCGCCGAGCCCGCAGGCACCGTCGGGACCGTACGAGTTCCCCGCCCACTGGGTCGCCGACGTGCTGGCCTCCGACGGCGGCGTCGTCCACCTGCGGCCCGTCGTGCCCGACGACGCCGACGACATGGTCGCCTTCCACGCCGGACTCTCCGAGCGCACCCGCTACCTCCGCTACTTCGGGCCCTACCCGGTCATGCCGCCCCGCGACGTCGCGCGGATGACCACCGTCGACCACGAGCAGCGCGTCTGCCTGCTGGCGATCCTCGGCGGCAAGATCATCGCCGTCGGCCTCTACGAGGGCCTCGCCGACTCCGGCAAGCCGACGTCGGCGGAGGTCGCCTTCGTCGTCGCCGACGAGCACCAGGGCCGCGGTCTCGGCCCGATCCTGCTCGAGCACCTCGCCGGCGCCGCCGCCGAGAACGGCTTCCACCGCTTCGAGGCGGAGGTTCTCGCCGAGAACCGGTACATGGTCAACGTCTTCAAGGCCGCCGGATACGAGCTGAGGCGCAGCTTCGACGGCAGCGTGGTGCACGTGGAGTTCGGCATCGACCCCACGGAGGCCCTGGTCGCCGTGCGCAACGCCCGCGAGCTCGCCTCGGAGGCGCGCAGCGTGAGCAACGCACTGCGGCCGGAGTCGATCGCCGTGATCGGTGCGTCGGCCACCCCGGGCAAGGTCGGCCACGCGGTGCTGCGCAACATCATCGCGGGCGACTTCGCCGGCCCGGTGTACCCGGTGCACCCGGAACGCCGTTCGGTCGCGGGCATCCGCGCCTACGAGTCGGTGCGCGACATCCCCGATCAGGTGGACCTCGCCGTGGTCGCCGTGCCCGCCGACAACATGGACCAGGTGCTCGACGACTGCCTCGCTAAGGAGGTCCGCACGCTCCTCGTCGTCTCGTCCGGCTTCTCCGACGCCGGTGGACGCGGCAAGGAGTCGGAGCGCCGGCTCCTCAAAGCCGTGCGCTCGCACGGGATGCGGCTGATCGGCCCCAACGCGCTCGGCGTCATCAACACCGACCGCGCGGTGCGGATCAACGCGACGCTCGCCCCCGTCGTCCCCGGGCGCGGCAACGTGGGCTTCTTCTGCCAGTCCGGCGCCCTCGGCATCGCCATCCTCGACACCGCCGCGAAACGTGGTGTGGGCCTGACGACCTTCGTCTCCGCCGGCAACCGCGCCGACGTCTCGGGCAACGACGTGCTCCAGTACTGGGACACCGACGACGCCACCGAAGTGGTGCTGCTCTACCTCGAGAGCTTCGGTAACCCGCGCAAGTTCGGCAGGATCGCCCAGCGGCTGTCCCGGCAGAAGCCGATCGTCGCCGTGCACCGCGGCGGGATCGACGCCGACCGCCGCCGACGCGGATCGGAGGCGCTGTTCGAGAACTCCGGTGTCGTCCAGGTCGATTCGATCCCGGAGCTGTTCGACTGCGCGACCTTCTTCAGCTACCAGCCGCTGCCCGTCGGCCCCCGCGTCGCCGTCATCGGCAACTCGACGGCCCTCGGGATCCTCGCGACGCACACCGGGATCCGCGCGGGGCTCGACGTCGCGCAGCCCGTGGATCTCGGCGCCGCAGCGACCCCCGAGGAGTTCGGCGCCGCGATCGACGCCGCGCTGGCCGACGACGCGGTGCACGCCATCATCGCCGTCTTCGTGCCGCCGGTGGAGGCGCCACCCGAGGCGCACGCCGCGGTCCTGCTCGAGGCCTCCCGCAAGCAGATCAAGCCGATCGTCTCGACCTTCCTCGCCTTCGACGGCGTCACCGAACTGCTCGCCGTCACCGACGAGGACGGCGTCCGGGTCCGGGGGTCGGTCCCGTCGTACCCCGAGCCCGAGCGTGCGGCCCGGGTCCTCGCCCACGGCTGGCGGTACGCGCAGTGGCGCGCCCGCCCCGTCTCCGACACCGCGCGGCCCGATCGCACCGACGTCGAGACCGCGAGGACTCGCGTCCGGGAGTGGCTGCCCAGCGCCGACTCCGACACCGGCGCCGTCACCCTGAGCTTCGATCAGAGCGCGGAGCTGCTGGGGCTCTACGGGATCGGCGTCGTGGCTTTCGACGTCGCGTCCACGCCGGAGGACGCGGCCGCGGCCGCGGACAGGCTGGGGTACCCCGTCGCGGTCAAAGCGATGGGGGAGCGCTGGCGCCTGCGCGCCGACCTCGCTGCGGTCCGCCTCGATCTCGCGAGCCCGCAGGCCGTGGCGGCCGCCTTCGCCGAGCTCGCGGAGGCGACGGGGGAGTCGACGCTGCACGTGCAGCGGATGGCGCCCAAGGGCATCGGCTGCGCCGTCGGCTACGAGAACGACCCGCGGATCGGTCCGCTGCTGTCCTTCGGCCTCAGCGGCGCCGTGCCGGAGCTGTTGGGGGACCGCGCCTACCGGCTGCTGCCGCTCACCAACGCCGCGGCCGCCGATCTGGTCACGGCCACACGTTCGGCCCCGCTGCTCGACGGCTTCGCCGGCGAATCAGGCGTGGACCGCGCGGCGCTCACCGACGTGGTGACCCGCATCGCGGCCCTCGCCTACGAGGTGCCCGAGATCGCCTCGATCGACTGCCAGCCGATCCTCGCCACGACCGACGGCGCCTCGGTGCTGTCCGTGGTGATCCGCATCGGCCACGCCAGCGACGTCCTCGCCCAACAAGCGGAACCGCGCCGGCTGTGACAGCCGACGCGGTTCCTTCGAGGGTGGTTCGGGGCTAGCTCGCGTACGCGCGCAGCCGGTCGGCCCGCTCGCCGTTGCGGAGCTTGCTCATGACCTCGCGCTCGATCTGGCGCACCCGCTCGCGGGAGAGCCCGAAGAGCTTGCCGATCTGGTCGAGCGTGCGCGGCTGGCCGTCGTCGAGGCCGTAGCGCAGGCGGATGACCTGCTGCTCCCGCTCGTCGAGGGTGGCGAGCACCGAGCGCACGTCGCTGTGCATGAGTCGCGAGATCACGGCGGACTCGGCCGACGCGGCCTCCGCGTCCTCGATGAAGTCGCCGAGAGGCGCCTCCTCGTCGGACCCGACGGGCATGTCGAGGCTCACCGGATCACGGGAGTGGTCCATGAGATCGGCGATCTTCTCCGCCGGGATGCCCGACTCCTCCGCGAGCTCCGCGTCCGTGGCCTCGCGGCCCAGCTGCTGGTGCAGCTCGCGCCGGATGCGGGCCAGCTTGTTCACCTGCTCCACGAGGTGGACGGGGAGGCGGATGGTGCGGGACTGGTCCGCCATGCCGCGGGTGATGGCCTGCCGGATCCACCAGGTGGCGTAGGTCGAGAACTTGAAGCCCTTGGCGTAGTCGAACTTCTCCATCGCGCGGATCAGGCCGAGGTTGCCCTCCTGGATCAGGTCCAGCAGCGGCATGCCGCGCCCGGTGTAGCGCTTGGCCAGCGACACCACGAGGCGCAGGTTGGCCTCCAGCAGGTGCTGGCGGGCCGCCTGGCCGTCGCGCACGATGAAGGCCAGGTCGCGCTTCTTCGAGGCGGCCATCCGCTTCTTGGTGGCCAGGAGGTGCTGTGCGTACAGCCCCGCCTCGATGCGCTTGGCCAGATCGACCTCGTCCTCAGCGGACAGCAGCGCGGTGCGGCCGATGCCGTTCAGGTACACCCGCACCAGATCCGCGGCGGGACTCTGTGCATCGAGATCGGCCTCGGTCAGCGGGGGCCGCACCCGATCAGCGGGGCGGGCTGCGGTGCTAGCAGTGTTGACGCGGTGTGCCATGTGGCTGCCTCCTGTTCGCCGGTACATCAGGTTCAACGGACGACGGGCGCACAGAGTTCCCGAGCCCGGATCCCCTGACCTGCGGAAACAGCGAGGCGTTCTGAGAAGTTGCTTAGAGGAAGGTTACGAATCCGTGCCGGTGCAGGTCGGCGAGCAACCGCCGGGCCGGATCGGCGAGGTCGTCCTCGCCCGTCGCCGCCTCGAGCAGGATGACGAGGTCCTCGGCGGGGAGTTCCCCGCGGCATCCGGCGAGCAGGCGGGCGCCGGCGTCGTCGAGCTCGTGCACCCAGCGCGGGCCCGACATCCGGGTCACGCGCACCGCCACCTCGTCCCAGCCCTCGTCGCCGGTCACCGATACGCGCTCGAGGGCGACGTCGTCGCCGAGTAGCGGCCGGGCGGCGTCCAGGTCGGCGTCGCGCAGCCACGCCATCCGCGCGAAGTGCGCGGGAACCTCGTCGCCGAGGGGATCGTCGAAGGGCTGGCTCAGCTCCTCGCAGACCACCTCCGACGGGCCGTCGATCGCCCGGAGGAGCACGAAACCGAACCCGATGCCGGTCACGCCGGCGTCGGCGAGGTGGGCGAGCCAGCGGTCGGACTTCGCGCGTCCCTCGCCGACACGCGGGTCGAGCCCCTCGTCGCGGAGCCAGGTGCCCACGTACAGCGCGGGATCGGCGACGTCGCGCTGCAGCACCCACGCCGCGATGCCGTCCGCGGGCAGCCAGGACGCGACCCGGGCCTGCCACGACTCGTCGTCGCCGTGCACCCACGAGGCGAGCAGCGCGGCGGTGCCGCCCGGCGCCAGATGATCCGGTGCGCCCCGCACGACCAACTCGGACGCGCCGTCGAGATCGAGGCCGGAGTCGCGGTAGGTGTGGTCGACGCGGCCCTCGCCCACGACGAAGGGCGGGTTCGCCAGCAGTAGGTCGAACCGGCGTCCCGCGACGGGCGCGAACCAGTCGCCGGTCAGTACCTCGACGTCCGCGCCGTTCAGCGCGGCGGACGCGGCGGCGAAGCCGGCGGCCCGCTCGCTCACGTCGGTGGCGGTGACCGAGCGTGCGAACCGGGTCGCGGCGCACGCGTGCACGCCGCAGCCGGTGCCGAGGTCGAGGACGGTGCCCACCGGCTCGCGCGGCGTGGCCCGCAGCAGCGACTGCGAGGCGTGGCCCACGCCGAGCACGTGCTCGCGGTGCTGCGCGTGCGGCCGCATGAGGCCGTCGAGGTCGGAGAGGAACCATTGCGGACCGTCGGGCAGGTCGAGTGGCCGCAGGCTCAGCGCGGCCCGCACCCGCGACGGGTCCTCCGGATCGGCCTCCAGCAGGCCGGCCGCCAGGGCGTCGTCGACGGTGACGGGCGCCAGGGCACCGTCGACCTGCGGGCGGGGGACCGGCGCGGCGGCGAGGAACAGGCGGATCAGCACGTCCAGGGGCGCGTCGCCGGGTGCCGCGGCTTCGACGGGGCCGGGCTCGCCGCGCGACAGGCAGCCGTAGGCGTCACCCAGGCGGTCGGCGACGGCGGATTCCGAGAAATCGGCGGCGGCCAGCGCGGGGCCGAGCCGACGGCACAGTGGTGCCAGGCCGGGGGAGAGCAGCACCTAGTCGCCGCGCGTCGAGACGGTCGTGATCGGGTGGCCCTGCAGGGCGAGGCGATCCAGCTTGCGGCGGGTGAAGCGGTCGGGCTCGCCCTTACGCTTCTTGGGCCGGTCGTTGGCGCGGATCACGGCGATCCACGGGATGGGGATGGAGCCGCCGAGCACGGCCAGCGCGATCATCCAGTTGCCGGTGGCGGAGTAGATCCACGCGGAGATGACGAGGGCGGGAATGCGGATCGCCATGATCATCAGGTAGCGGCGGACGCGCCGCCGGTGCTGCTCGTCGTACGAGTCCTCCGCGTCGGTGATGACGTAGGTGTTCTCACCTTGGTTTCCCACACTTCGATCGTCCCACTGCGGCTGGCAGAATGAAAGTCATGAGTACGAAGACCCTGGAGAAGCCGGACGTCGACGTCGACGCCGATACCGGCACCGACGACGACACCCCCAAGTTCTTCCATTACGTGCGGAAGAACAAGATCGCCGAGTCGGCCGTGATGGGCAACTACGTCGTCGCGCTCTGCGGCGAGACCTTCCCGGTCACCAAGTCCGCCAAGCCCGGCTCGCCGGTGTGCCCCGAGTGCAAGAAGATCTACGACCGCATGAAGAAGTAGCCGCTCACCGCGGCTCCACCTCGCGCGGCGGCCGGGCGGGCGGCACGCGCGGGGCCTCGGGCTCGACGGTGCGCCGCGCCGGGACGTCCGTCTCGACGGTGCGCCGCGGCGCCGCGGCACTCGGCGCGTCGGCGGGCGACCCGCCGGACACCGGCGTCTCGGTGTCGGTGGACGGCTCGTCGGTCTCCGCCCGCTGGCGCCGGCGGATCGGGTCGGTCGCGCGGCGCAGGCCCTCGGCGGCCGCCCTGCCGGGATCGGGGATCCCCGCCTCCTTGATCTGCTCGACGACCCAGTCCCGCAGCTGATCGGTGCGGATCTCGCGCGCGGGCCAGCGGTCCTGCAGCGCGGCGTTGAACTCCGCGCCGACCATGACCGCGAAGCCGAGGAAGAACGTGAACAGCAGGAAGGCGATCGGCGTCGCCAGCGCGCCGTAGGAGATGCCGCTCCCCGACGCGATGAACGACAGGTACACGCGCAGCCCCGTCGAGGCGACGAGGAAGATCAGCGCCGCGAGCGCCGCGCCCGGCACGTGCCGGTACCAGGGGAGCGGCCGCGGCAGCGCCTGCCGGTAGAGCAGCGCGAGGCCGCCGACCAGCATGAGCACGACGAAGGGCAGGTAACCGAAGTCGATCAGCTGGGCGACCGCGGGGTGCCAGGACGCGGGGATGTACTTGATGATGAAGCTGGGGCCCAGCGCCACGAGCGGCAGCGTGAACACCGCGATCACCAGGAACTCGAGGTAGAGCACCAGCGCGAACAGCCGCTGGTACACCGGATTGCGCACCGTGTGCTGATCGTGCGCCATGCTGATCGAGTCCACGTACGACGACAGCGCCGACGACCCGGCCCACAGCGCGAGGATGAAGCCCACCGAGACCACGTCGCCGCGGCCCTGCTGGAGCACCCCGTCGACCATCGGCCGGATGATCTCGTCCACCACGTTGGGCGTGAAGACCCGCAGGCCGAAGGAGATGAGCCGGTCGTGGATCACCCCGATGGTGTCGGGGCCGAACCAGTTCGCCACGTAACCGATGAGGCCCATCAGGGCGAGCAGCAGCGGCGCCAGCGACAGCGTGGTCCAGAAGGCCGCCTGCGCGCTGTGCCCGACGATCGAATCGTCCCAGGACTTCACGACGGTGCGCCACAGGACCTGCGGCATGCCCTTGACGACGCCCCACGCGCGCGTGGGGAACGAGGCGCGCCGGGGCCGATCCAGGTCCTGGGTGTGCGGACCCGGATCGCGCGGCTCGGCGTCCTGCGCCGGGCCCGGTTGCCGGCCTCCCGGCGTGCCGTGTGCGTCGTCCATCATGTTCAGTCTTCCGCACCGGGGCCGATCACGCCGTAACCGGGATCGCCGCGTGTTGCGAGTAGACTGCTTCCGGGTTCACGATCGACCCGCCCGCGCCGCGGACTCGCGCCGGACGGGCTTCTCTCGCGGTTTAGGGGTGCGTTTCTCGATGGCGGTTTCACTTCGTGTCTGGCAGCGCCGTGCGCTCACGAAGTACCTGACCTCGAAGCCTCAGGACTTCCTCGCCGTGGCGACCCCCGGCGCCGGAAAGACCACGTTCGCGCTGCGCGTCGCCGCCGAGCTGCTGGCCGACCGCACCGTCGAGCGGATCACCGTCGTCGCGCCGACCGAGCACCTCAAGTACCAGTGGGCCGAGGCGGCCTCGCGGAACGGCATCAACCTCGACCCGAACTTCACCAACTCGGGCGGCAGCACCTCGTCGGACTTCGACGGCGTGGTCATCACGTACGCCCAGGTGGGCATGCATCCGTACAAGCACCACGCGCGTACGTCGGCCTACAAGACGCTCGTCATCCTCGATGAGATCCATCACGCCGGCGACGCCAAGAGCTGGGGCGAAGGCGTGCGCGAGGCCTTCGCGCCGGCCACCCGTCGGCTCGCGCTCACCGGTACCCCGTTCCGCAGCGACGACAACCCCATCCCATTCGTCACGTATGAGCCGGAGTTCGGCGGCGGCCAGCGGTCCAAGGCCGATCACGTCTACGGCTACTCGGACGCCCTCGCGGACGGCGTCGTCCGCCCCGTCGTCTTCCTGGCCTACTCCGGGCAGGCGAGTTGGCGCACCAGCGCAGGCGAGGAGTTCACCGCCCGCCTGGGCGAGCCGCTGAGCAAGGAGCAGACGGCGCGCGCCTGGCGCACCGCGCTCGACCCGCACGGCGACTGGATCCCCGCTGTGCTGCACGCCGCGAACACGCGGCTCGAGCAGCTGCGTCGCGCGATGCCCGACGCGGGCGGCCTGGTGATCGCCACCGATCAGACGACGGCCCGGGACTACGCCGAGCTGCTCGAGGAGATCAGCGGCGAGAAGGTCACCGTCGTGCTGTCCGACGACCCGACGGCGTCGAAGCGGATCTCCGCCTTCTCCGAGGGCACGGACAAGTGGATGGTCGCCGTCCGCATGGTGTCCGAGGGCGTCGACGTCCCGCGCCTGGCCGTGGGCGTGTACGCGACGAGCGCCTCGACGCCGCTGTTCTTCGCCCAGGCCATCGGCCGTTTCGTGCGACTGCGCGTGCCGGGCGAGACCGCGAGCGTCTTCCTCCCGTCGGTCCCGGTCCTGCTGGATCTCGCCGCGAAGCTGGAGGAGCAGCGCGACCACGTGCTCGGCAAGCCGCACCGCGAGTCCGACGGACTCGAGGACGCGCTGCTCATCGACGCGAACAAGCAGAAGGACGAGCCCGGCGAGGAGGAGAAGGCGTTCGTCTCCCTGCACGCCGACGCCGAGCTGGACCAGCTGATCTACGACGGCTCCTCGTACGGCACCGCCACCTTCGCGGGCAGCGAGGAGGAGGCCGACTACCTGGGGCTACCGGGGCTGCTGGACGCCGAGCAGATGCGGGCGCTCCTCAAACAGCGGCAGAAGGATCAGGTGGACACCCGGTCGGCCGAGGTGGAGCGCCCCGCGGCGCCCGCGCAGGTGGAGGAGCGGGCGACCGCGGGCGCGCAGCTCTCCGCACTACGGCGCGAGCTGAATTCGCTGGTCGCGATGCATCACCACCGCACGGGCAAGCCGCACGGCGTGGTGCACAACGAACTGCGCAGCAGGCTGGGGGGACCCGTCACCGCGATGGCGTCGGCCGATCAGCTGCGCGAGCGGATCGCGGCGCTGCGCACCTGGAAGTGATCGGGTGCCGGTAGGGCACCGACCTGCAGAAACGGCGACGGCGCCGTGCACCCGGAAGTAGGGCGGGTGCACGGCGCCGTCGCGTCGGTGGTACTCAGACCGTGACGGGCTCGCCCGTGATGCTGGCGCCCTGCGCCTCCAGCTTCGCGCGGTGCTCGCTGAAGTGGTGGCCGCAGAAGAGCAGCTCGAAGCCCGACGGCAGTACGGCCCGGACCTGGGCGGCCGCCGAACAGCGATCGCAGCGGTCGGACGCCGTCAGGGGAGCGAAGGCATCGCCCGTAGGGGCCTCTGAAGTGACTGTGTTGGTCATGACTCCTCCGTTCCTCACGAACCGTTCTTACATCTCTATATACGTCCGAGGGTACCCATTTGTTCCACCACACCGGGGAGGTGGGCGGCATGTTCTCCCAGGGTGAACAACTTTCGGGCGGGGAAACGCGGATGCGGGGCCGGCGCACGGTCCCCTAGGGTGAGGCGCGTGACGCCGCTGATGATCCCCGCGATGTTCGTGATCGGGGCGATCAGCCAGTACGTCGGCGCCTCCCTGGGCGTCGGTCTGTTCGAACAGCTCTCGCCCGTCGCGGTGGCGTGGCTGCGCGGGGCGGGCGCCGGCCTCATCCTGTTGCTCGCCCTGCGGCCGCGGCGCGCCGACTGGACCCCGGCGCGGCTGCGCGCCGCCGCCCTGTTCGGCACGGTCACCGTCGCGATGAACATGGCCTTCTACGAGGCCATCGACCACATCGACCTGGGCACGGCCGTCGCGATCGAGTTCCTCGGTCCGATCGCGGTGGCGGTCGCCGGCTCGCGGCGCGCGGTGGATCTGGTCGCCGCGGCGGCGGCCCTCGTCGGCGTGGTGTGCGTCGCGGGCGTCAACCTCGACGGTGCCGGTCTCGGCTCCGGCGGCGCGATCGGCATCGCCTGCGCGCTGCTGGCGGCGGCCCTGTGGGCGGCGTACATCGTGCTGGGAAAGCGGGTCGCCGACGCGGGCGGCGGCATCGAGGGGCTCGGCGTCGGCCTGGCCGCCGGCGCGCTGGTCCTCGCCCTCCCGGGCCTCGGCCCCGACCTCGTGAGCCGCCCCGAGGCCTTCCTCAGCTGGGAGGTGTGGGTCCTCGGCCTGGGCCTCGGGCTGCTCAGCTCGGTCGTCCCGTACGCGCTGGACCAGGTGGTGCTCACCCGGGTCGGGCGGGAGCGGTTCGCGCTGCTGCTGGCGCTGCTCCCGGTGACCGCCACCGGCGTGGGCGCCGTGATGCTGGGCCAGCGGCCGGGATGGCTCGAGGCCGTCGGCATCGCACTCGTCGTGGTCGCCATCGCGCTGACCTCGCGGCGGACTCCGGCGCCCGACTCGGGTGGTTAGCGTGTCGCACCATCTCGGCGGCCGATCGGGTTAGATTCGGTTCATGCAGACCGGTGACCCCCATTCGTCCGCCCACTCGCCCCGCCCCGATCGCGACCCGTTCGGCGCACCGTCGGGCGGGCTCGACCGCCGGCGGTTCCTCGCCGGCTTCGGCGTGCTCGCGGGCACCGCGGTCCTCGCGGCCTGCGGCGTATCGGGGCCCGGCGGTGGATCGCCGTCCTCCTCCGCGAAGCCGGCGCGGCCGCTGACGGGGCCCGACCTGAGCGGCGCGGCGCCCGGCGTGCGCGTGCAGGACGACCTGTTCCGCCACGTCAACGGCGCCTGGGCCGACGGCTACCGGATCCCCGCGGACAAGGCCTCGTTCAACACCTTCACCGAGCTGTCGGATCGTGCGCTGGACCAGCTCAAGGCCATCATCGAGGGCATCAAGGATCCGCGAACCCGGAGCAATGAGGCGAAGATCCGCGACGTCTACGACTCCTTCATGGACACCGCCCGCGTCGACCGGGAGGGCGCGGACCCGATCAAGCCCGATCTCGACGCGATCGACACGGCGGCCGACAAGGCGGCCCTGCTCGACGTCATCGGCACTCACCAGAAGCAGGGCGTGAGCGGCCTGGTCGGTTTCTACGTCGACACGGATCAGAAGGACTCGTCGAAGTACGTGCTCAGCCTGCTGCAGTCGGGTATCGGCCTGCCGGACGAGGCCTACTACCGCGATCCGAAGTACGCCGAGGTGCGCGACGAGTACCGCGCGTACCTGGAGAAGACGGCCTCGCTCGCCGGCCTGGCCGACGCGCCGGGCGTCGCGGCCCGCGTGCTGGCCTTCGAATCGTCGGTGGCGAAGGGACATTGGGACCGCGTGCGCTCGCGCGACGCGACGGCGACCTACAACCCGTACCCGTGGGCCGAGCTCGCGAAGCTGGCGCCCGGCTACGACTGGGACCGCTGGCAGAAGGCCGTGGGCATCAAGGCCGACGACGCCAAGAACGTCGTGGTCTCGCAGCCGAGCTTCCTCACCGCCGCGGCGAAGCTGTGGGCGGACACCGACCTGAACACCCTCAAGGATCACGCGCGGATCCAGGTGGTGCGGGCCTACGCCGCGTATCTCTCCGAGCCCTTCGCCACGGCCAACTTCGAGTTCTACTCGAAGACCCTCAGCGGGGTCGAGCAGCAGCGCGATCGCTGGAAGCGCGGCGTGGCCGTGGTCGAGGGCGCCCTCGGGGAGGCGCTCGGGAAGCTGTACGTCGCGAAGCATTTCAAGGCCGACGCCAAGCAGCAGGCCGAGCAGCTCGTGAACAACCTCCGCAGCGCCTACCGCGCCAGCTTCGAGGACCTGGACTGGATGACCCCCGCCACCCGGCGGGCCGCCGCCGCCAAGCTGGAGAAGATCCGCACTAAGATCGGCTACCCCGACCAGTGGCGCGACTACGGCGACCTCAAGACCGACGGGAAGTCGATCGTCGCCAACGTGCGCGCCTCGGGCGAGTTCGAGAACGCCTACCAGCTGGCGAAACTCGCCAAGCCGGTGGACAAGGGCGAGTGGCTGATGACGCCGCAGACGGTGAACGCCTACTACAACCCCGGCATGAACGAGATCGTCTTCCCGGCGGCGATCCTGCAGTCGCCCTTCTTCTCGCCCGACGCGCAGGCCGCGGTCAACTACGGCGGAATCGGCGCCGTGATCGGCCACGAGATCGGCCACGCCTTCGACGACCAGGGCGCGAAGTACGACGGCGACGGCAACCTCAAGGACTGGTGGGAGCCGGCCGACCGGGCCGAGTTCGACAAGCGCACCAAGGCGCTCATCGCGCAGTACGACGCGCTGGTCCCCGCCGGGCTGCCGCCGACCAACAAGGTCAACGGCGGTCTCACGGTGGGGGAGAACCTCGCGGACCTCGGCGGCCTGTCCATCGCCATCGCCGCCTACCGGATCGCCGTCACCAACCGCGACGCCGGGACCGAGGGGGCCGTGCAGGCGAGCGGGGCACCGTCGGCCGGGCCGAGCGCGAGCGCCGTGCCGAGCGCGGGGGAGGGGGCCGACCCGGACCTCACGCCGCTGTTCCTGAGCTGGGGCCGGATCTGGCGGAACAAGGCGCGGGAGGCCTCCGCGATCCAGTCGTTGGCGACGGACCCGCACGCGCCGAACGAGTTCCGCGCGAATCAGGTGGTCAAGAACGTGAGCGCCTTCGTCGAGACCTTCGGCGTCAAGCCCGGCGACAAGGAGTGGCTGGAGCCGCGGGACCGCGTCACGGTGTGGTGACGGTCTCCCCGCCGGGCCCGCCGGGCCCGCCGGACTGGGCGGGGCTACCCGGTGCGGCGGGATGGAACCGCCAGGTCCAGTCCGCGGCGCGGCGGCGGACGGCGGGGATGCGGGTGACCGGCCACAGCAGGTAGCCCAGCAGCACGGCGCGCAGGTGGCCGAGCGTCGAGTACATGCCGAAGAAGGGCAGCGTGAGCCGCACCAGGACGGGCAGGGCGAGCATCGCGGCGAGCCGCCAGCGCCACGACGGTATGCGGTAGACGAGCAGTCCGAGCACGCACAGGCTGCCGTAGCTGACGCCGACGTCGATCATGCCGCGCAGGTCGAGGTCGTCGGTGATGATCCCGTGCGCCAGTAGGCGGTTCGCCGACAGCACCGAGATCAGCGATGCGGTCGCGCTGCCCGCGAAGTAGATCAGGGGCATCCCGATGTGCCCCAGCCAGCGCTCGGCCGGACCGAGGACGAGCACCGTCATCAGCGTCGCGAAGACGATGTCGACGGGCTCGATCCACAGCGCGGAGGTGATGAGCGCCTGCAGTGGGTGGGTGCCGAACCGGTCGAGATTGGTGCTGTGCACCTGCAGGACCTGGTCCGCCAGGCGGTCCGGCAGGCCGAGCAGCATCACGGCGTTGACCGTCACGACGAGCCACAGCACCGCCGCGACCGGGCTCGCCACGACCCACGCCCGCGCGTACCGGGCCCAGCGGAGCATCCACCCCGATCCGGGCCCGGCGCGCCGGACGTTCCCGACGGCCGCCCAGAGGAGCGCGACGGCGATCAGGCCGATCAGCAGGTCCATGTGCTCAGTACAGCACCGTCGCGCGGGGTGAGGGCTACAGGCCCATGTCCTTGGCGATGATGGTCTTCATGACCTCGGACGTGCCGCCGTAGATGCGGTTGACGCGGTTGTCGGCGTAGAGCCGGGCGATCGGGTACTCGTTGATGTAGCCGTAGCCGCCGTGCAGCTGCAGGCAGCGGTCGATCACGTCGGAGGCGGCCTCGGTGCAGAACAGCTTGAGCGAGGCGGCGTCGGCGGCGGTCAGCTGGCCCGCGTCGTGCAGCTCGAGACCGCGGTCGACGCTGGACTCCATGGCGTCGACCTTCGCCTTGCACGCGGCGAGCTCGAACTTGGTGTTCTGGAACGAGGCGACGGACTTGCCGAAGATGTTGCGGTCCTGCGTGTACGCCTGCGCGAAGCGCACGGCGGCGGAGGCCTGCGAGTAGGCGCCGACGGCGATCGACAGGCGCTCCTGCGGCAGGTTCTGGCCGAGGTAGGAGAAGCCCTTGTTCTCCTCGCCGAGCAGGTCCGCGACGGGGACCTTGACGTCGGTGAAGGAGAGCTCGGCGGTGTCGGAGGTGCGCAGGCCGATCTTGTCGAGCTTGCGGCCCACGGCGTAGCCCTCGAGCGTGGTGTCGACGACGAACAGCGAGATGCCGTGGCGGCGGTCCTCGGGGGTCGACGGCGCGGTGCGCGCGCAGACGATCACGCGGTCGGCGTTCACGCCGCCGGTGATGAAGGTCTTCGAGCCGTTGAGCACGTAGTGCGTGCCGTCCTCGGAGAGCTTGGCGGTGGTCTTCATGCCCGCGAGGTCGGACCCGGTGCCGGGCTCGGTCATCGCGATGGCGAACATCAGCTCGCCCGCCGCCATGCCGGGCAGCCAGCGCTGCTTCTGCTCGTCGGTGGCGAGGCCGGTCAGGTAGGGCAGGCACAGCGCGATGTGCACGCTCGAACCGCCGAAGGAGACGCCGGCGCGGCCGAGTTCCTCGCTGATCACGGCCTGGTACTTGAAGGACTCGATGCCCGCGCCGCCGTACTCCTCCGGCACCTCGATACCGAAGACGCCCAGCTCGCCGAGCTTGGGGTAGAAGTCCTTCGGCACGATGCCGTTGGCGTACCACTCGTCGTAGTGCGGCACGACCTCCGCCTCGATGAAGGCGCGGAGGGTCTCGCGGAAGGCTTCGTGATCGGCGGTGTAGACGGTGCGACGCATGGTGGGTCTCCTCGGGTTCTCTACTTCGGGATGTCGGTGGTGCTCGCCCCGACGGTGCGCAGGGCGAGGTCGGCGTAGAAATCGCCGATGCGGTCGGGGGTGATCTCGCCGCCGTCGTGGTACCAGCGGCCGATGTCGATGCCGCTGGAGAGGACGGCGATGGTCGCCATCCGCGGGTCCGGGGTGTCGAAGGAGCCGTCCGCGACGCCGGCGTCGACGATCGCGCGCAGCCGACGGGTGATCTCGCGGCGGAGGCCGCCGATCTCGGCGCGGTGCTCCTCGGTGAGCGCGTCCAGCTCGTAGTTGACCACGCGGACGCTGGTGTGCGACGACGCGTGATGCGTCGCGAACGCCCGCATCGCGGCGGCGAGCCGCTCGGCGGGGGTGTCCGCGGCGTCGTCGACGGCGTCGATCGCGTCGATGATCCGTTGGTGTCCGACGCGCGAGAGCTGGTGCAGCAGCTGTTCCTTGGACTTGTAGTGCACGTACACGGCGGCGGGGCTCATGCCGGCCGCCGAGGCGATGTCGCGGGTGGTGGTGCCGTGGAAGCCGCGTTCGGCGAAGGCCGCCGCGGCGGCGGACAGCAGCCGCGCGCGGGTGGCGTCCGCGCGGGACGGCGCTTCGGGTTCGGTCATCGTTTCCCTCCGGCGGCACCGCGATGCGGCGCGTCGACGCGGTGTCTCTAGTGTGAACGGGACCACAGGGATCGGTCCGTTGACGACCGGCTCTCAGTGGTGCAGAGTAGATGGTACACCGCTAAGCGAGCGCTTAGTTAGTAATGGTTCAACTCGGAGGTCATCCCATGCCCGAAGCCGTCATCGTCTCCACCGCCCGGTCGCCCATCGGGCGTGCAGCGAAGGGCTCGCTCAAGGACGTCCGTCCGGACGACCTCTCGGTCCAGATGGTGCGCGCCGCCCTGGACAAGGTGCCCGGGCTCGACCCCCGCGAGATCGACGACCTGATGTTCGGCTGCGGTCAGCCCGCGGGCGAGTCGGGGTTCAACATCGCCCGCGTCGTCGCCGTCGAGGCCGGCCTCGACCACCTGCCCGGCGTCACCGTCAACCGCTACTGCAGCTCGAGCCTGCAGACCACGCGCATGGCCTTCCATGCGATCAAGGCGGGGGAGGGCGACGTCTTCATCTCCGGCGGCGTCGAGACCGTGAGCCGCTACATCAAGGGCAACGCGGACGGCCTGCCCGACACCAAGAACGCCCTCTTCGCCGACGCCGAGGCGCGCACCGCGACCTTCGCCGGCGGCGGCCAGACCTGGGTCGACCCGCGTGAGGCGGGCGTCCTGCCGGACGTCTACATCGCGATGGGGCAGACCGCCGAGAACGTCGCGCAGTTCAAGAACGTCAGCCGCCAGGACCAGGACGAGTGGGGCGTGCGCAGCCAGAACCGCGCCGAGGCCGCCGTCGCTTCGGGCTTCTGGGCCAAGGACATCACCCCGGTCACGCTCGCCGACGGCACCGTCGTCTCCACGGACGATGGTCCGCGCGCCGGCGTCACCTACGAGGGCATCGCCGGGCTCAAGCCGGTCTTCCGTCCGGACGGCACCGTCACGGCCGGCAACTGCTGTCCGCTCAACGACGGCGCGGCCGCCGTGGTGATCATGTCCGACGAGAAGGCCAAGGCGCTCGGCCTGACGCCGCTCGCGCGCATCGTCTCCACCGGCGTCACGGGCCTGTCGCCCGAGATCATGGGCCTCGGCCCCGTCGAGGCGTCGAAGCAGGCGCTGCAGCGCGCCGGCCTGTCGATCGGCGACATCGACCTCATGGAGGTCAACGAGGCCTTCGCGGCGCAGGTGATCCCGTCGGTGCGCGACCTGGGCATCGACGCCGACAAGGTCAACGTCAACGGTGGCGCCATCGCCGTGGGTCACCCCTTCGGCATGACGGGCGCGCGCATCACCAGCACGCTCATCAACTCGCTGCAGTGGCACGACAAGCAGTTCGGCCTCGAGACCATGTGTGTCGGCGGCGGTCAGGGCATGGCGATGATCATCGAGCGGCTCAGCTGATCCGCGTCTGACGCCCCTCGGAGCGGCCCGTACGTCCTCGACGTACGGGCCGCTCCGTCGTTTCCGGGGGTGTGCGCACGCAACGGTCCGTACTGTGAGGAGCGTCACAGGGGTTCGTGCGCCCAAGGGGGTCGTCACACGGCGCGGTGTGTCGTAGGCTACAAACTAAGCGAGCGCTTAGTCAGTTTGAACGGAAGGTGTGTGGAGCATGACCCGATTCGCCGGGAAGACCGCGATCGTCACGGGAGCGAGCCGCGGCATCGGCCTGGCCATCGCGCAGCGGCTGGTGGCCGACGGCGCGAAGGTCGTCATCACGGCACGTAAGCAGGAGGCGCTCGACGCGGCCGTCGCCGAGCTGGGCGGCCCCGAGGTGGCTGTGGCCGTGGCCGGTTCGGGGGATGACGAGGCGCATCAGGACCAGGTGATCGCCACCGCGATCGACACCTTCGGCAGCGCCGACTTCTTCGTCAACAACACCGGCATCAACCCGGTCTACGGCCCGCTCATGGAGATCGACACGGCCGCCGCGCGCAAGATCTTCGAGGTCAACGTGCTCTCCACGCTGTCCTGGACGAAGAAGGTCTATGCGGCCTGGCAGAAGGAGCACGGCGGCGCCATCGTCAACGTCGGCTCCGTCGCCGGCCTGCGCCCCGCGCCCGGCATCGCCTTCTACGGCGTCTCCAAGGCCGCGGTCATCCACCTCACCGAGGAGCTCGCCGTCGAGCTCGGCCCGGACATCCGGGTGAACGCCGTCGCGCCCGCCGTCGTCAAGACCCGCTTCGCCACCGCCCTGTACGAGGGCCGCGAGGAGCAGGTCTCCGCCGCGTACCCGCTCAAGCGGCTCGGCGTGCCCGACGACATCGGCTCGGTCGTCGCCTTCCTGCTCTCCGACGACGCCGCCTGGATGACCGGGCAGACGCTCACCGTCGACGGTGGCGTCCTGCTCACGGGCGGGGTGTAGCCGATGGCCGCCTTCGACCCGAAGGACAAGGGCATCGTCGTCACCGGCGCCGGCAACGGCATCGGCGCGGCGCTCGCCCGCGAACTCGCCGCGCGCGGCGCCCGCGTCGTGGTCGCGGACCTCGACGCCGACGGTGCCGCGCGGACCGTCGCCGAGATCGCCGCCGCAGGCGGCACCGCGTACGCCGCGCCCGGCGACGCCGCTTCCGAGGAGGGCGTCGCCGCCCTCGTCGAGACCGCGCGCCGCGAGCTCGGCGCCGTCGACGCCTGGTACGCCAATGCCGGCATCGACCGCGGGCGCGGCCTCGAGACCCCGGAGTCCGACTGGGCGCTGTCGCTGGACGTCAACGTGATGGCCCACGTGCGCGCCGCCCGGCTGCTCGTGCCCGAGTGGGCCGCGCGTGGCGGCGGCCGGTTCGTGGTCACCGCGTCCGCGGCGGGGCTGCTCACCATGCTCGGCGCCCCCGCGTACTCCGTGACCAAGCACGCCGCCGTCGCCTTCGCCGAGTGGCTCTCCGCGACGTACCGCCACCGCGGCGTCGTCGTCCAGGCGATCTGCCCGCAGGGCGTGAAGACGGGCATGCTCGAGCGCTCCGGCGAACTGGAGGAGCTGCTCAGCCGCGACTCCGCCCTCACGCCCGAGCAGGTCGCGACGCTCGCCGTCGACGCCCTCGCCGGCGACGAGTTCCTGATCCTCCCGCACCCCGAGGTGGCGGGCTACTACGCCGTCCGTGCGACGGCGACCGACAAGTGGCTGCACGGCATGAACAAACTGCAGCAGCGACTCGAGACGAAGGAGAGCGGCCGATGAGGGCCTGGCAGGTACAGGAACTGGGTGAGCCGCTCGCGGTGCTCCGCGAGGTCGACGCCCCGACGCCCGATCCGGGTCCCGGGCAGCTCACCGTCCGCACGCTCGCGACGGCGGCGAACTTCCCCGACGTGCTCATGTGCCGCGGCCTCTACCAGGTCAAGCCGGACCTGCCCTTCACGCCCGGCGTGGAGCTGTGCGGCGAGGTCGTCGCCGTCGGCGAGGGCGTCGAAGGCTTCACCGTGGGGCAGCGCGTCCTCGGCGGCTCGGCGCTCCCGTCCGGAGGGTTCGCCGAGTACGCGGTGCTGAACGCGGCACAGGCGTTCCCGGCGCCCGCTTCACTCGACGACGCGCAGGCCTCGTCGCTGTACATCGGCTACCAGACCGGCTGGTTCGGGCTGCACCGCCGCGCGCACCTGCAAGCGGGCGAGACCCTCCTGGTGCACGCCGCGGCGGGCGGCGTCGGCAGCGCCGCGATCCAACTCGGCAAGGCCGCGGGCGCCAGGGTCATCGGCGTCGTCGGCGGAGCGGAGAAGGCGGAGGTCGCCCGAGAGCTGGGCGCCGACGTGGTCGTCGACCGGCGCACCCAGGACTTCGTCGAGGTGGTCAAGGCCGAGACCGGTGGCCGCGGCGCCGACGTGATCTACGACCCGGTCGGCGGCGACACCTACAAGCGCTCCACCAAGTGCATCGCCTTCGAGGGCCGGATCCTCGTCGTGGGCTTCGCCGGCGGCACCATTCAGGAGGCCGCCCTGAACCACGCGCTGATCAAGAACTACTCGATCGTCGGACTGCACTGGGGCCTGTACAACGCCTACGACTCGGCCGCGGTGCAGCAGTGCCACGCGGAGCTGACCGCCCTCGCCGACCAGGGCCTGGTGAGCCCGCTCGTGAGCGAGCGCCTCGCCTTCGACGCCGTCCCCGACGGCCTGCAGCGCCTCGGCGACGGCACCACGGTGGGCCGCGTGGTCTACCAGGCGGCCCAGTGACCGCCGAGATCGGCGCGGTCCTCTTCGACTACGGCGGCGTCCTCACCGCGCCGATGCGGCACAGCATCGAGGCGTGGATCGCCGACGAGGGGATCGAGCCGGCGAGCTTCACGGCGACCCTCAAGGCCTGGCTGGGCCGGGATGCCGACGCCGGCAGCCCCATCCACCGGCTCGAGACCGGCGAGCTGCCCGAGCCCGAGTTCGACGCCGCCTTCGCCGCGGCGCTGCGCACCGTCTCGGGCGATCCCGTGAACCCCGACGGCGTCCTGCGCCGCATGTTCGCTCGGATCCAGGAGGATCCGGCCATGTGGGCGCTCGCCGAGGACCTGCGCGCCGCGGGCGTGCCGGTGGCGATCGTCTCCAACAGCTGGGGCGGCGGGAACCTCTATCCCCGGGAGCGTCTCGCGGCGCTCTTCGCGCCGGTGATCATCTCGGAGGAGGTGGGGCTGCGCAAGCCCGATCCCGCGATCTTCCGGCTGGCCCTCGAGCGCCTCGGCGTGCCGCCCGAGCGCGCCGCCTTCATCGACGACGCGACTCCCAACGTCGCGGGCGCGGCCGCCCTGGGCATCCACGCGATCCACCACACCGATGCCGGCACCACCCGGACGGCGTTGCGGGAACTCGTTCCCGCACTGGCCGGCACATCCATCCACCCCTGAAGGAGAACCCCATGACCCAGCGCATCGCCATCGTGACCGGAGCCGCCCGCGGCATCGGCGCCGAGGTGGCCCGCCGCCTCGCCTCCGACGGGCACGCCGTCGCCGTCCTCGACCTCGACGACGCCGCCTGCCGGGCGGTCGCCGATCAGATCACCGCCGCCGGCGGCCGCGCCATCGGCGTCGGCGTCGACGTCTCCGACGAGGAGAAGGTCACGGCCGCGGTCACCCGCGTCGCCGACGAGCTCGGCGCCCCCACGATCCTGATCAACAACGCGGGCATCCTGCGCGACAACCTGCTGTTCAAGATGTCCGTCTCGGACTGGGATCAGGTCATGGCCGTCCACCTGCGCGGCGCCTTCCTGATGTCGCGCGAGGTGCAGAAGTACCAGACCAAGGAGGGCTGGGGCCGCATCGTCAACCTGTCCTCGACCTCGGCGCTGGGCAACCGCGGCCAGGCGAACTACTCCGCGGCGAAGGCCGGCATGCAGGGCCTCACCAAGACCCTCGCCATCGAGCTCGGCAAGTTCGGCGTGACCGCGAACGCGATCGCCCCCGGCTTCATCGCGACCGACATGACCGCCGCCACCGCCGAGCGCATCGGCGTGCCCTTCGAGGACTTCAAGGCCTTCTCCGCCAAGGAGATCCCGGTGCAGCGCGTCGGCGAGCCCGCGGACATCGCGCACGCCGCCAGCTTCTTCGCCAGCGAGGGCGCGGGCTTCGTCTCGGGCCAGGTGCTGTACGTGGCCGGCGGGCCCAAGGACTAGGTCCGGACAGGACGAGGAGACGAGAAACATGCGGGTACTCAACGGACTCGAGGAACTGCAGGCGGCCGTGGGGGAGCACCTCGGCTACAGCGACTGGGTCGAGATCGACCAGAAGCGGATCGACCTGTTCGCCGACGCCACCGGGGACCACCAGTGGATCCACGTCGACCCGGAGAAGGCGAAGGCCGGGCCGTTCGGCTCGACCATCGCCCACGGCTACCTGACCCTGTCCCTCATCCCGATGCTGGTGTGGCAGATCTACACCGTCGAGGGCACGAAGATGGGCGTCAACTACGGCAGCAACAAGGTCCGCTTCCCCGCGCCGGTGCCGGTCGGCTCGCGCGTGCGGGCCGGGGTCGAGCTCGTCTCGGTCACCCCGGGCGGCGGCGGCCAGCAGGTCGTCGCGCGCGTGACCATCGAGCGCGAGGGCGGCGACCGTCCCGCGTGCGTCGCCGAGACCGTCTCCGTGGTGGTCTTCTGATGGCCGAGCAGCACCCGGGCCTCGATCTCGACGTCCTCGGCACGTGGCTCCCGCAGCACGTGCAGGGCGCGGGATCGCAGCTCGAGGCCGTCCTCATCGCGGGCGGCAAGTCCAACCTCACGTACCGCATCTCCGACGGTGCCTCGTCCTGGATCCTGCGCCGCCCGCCGGTCGGCAAGCTCCTGCCGTCGGCGCACGACATGGGCCGCGAGTACCGGATGATGTCCGCGCTCGGCGGAACCGCCGTGCCGGTCCCGGTGATGTACGCCTACTGCGACGACCCCGAAGTGCTCGGTGCGCCGTTCTACGTGATGAGCGAGATCGACGGCGTCCCCTACCGCCGGGCGACGGAGCTGGAGGCGCTCGGCGTCGACCGCACCCGCGCCATCTCCGAGCGGCTGGTCGACACCCTCGTCGAGCTGCACCACGTCGATCCCGCGAGCGTCGGGCTCGGCGACTACGGCCGCCCCGAGGGCTTCCTGGGCCGGCAGGTACAGCGCTGGCGCAAGCAGTTCGCCGCGGCGCACACCCGCGACCTGCCCAAGGTCGACGAGCTGTTCACCGCTCTCGAGGGACGGGTGCCCGCCGATGCGGTGCCGGGCATCGTGCACGGCGACTACCGCCTCGACAACGTGCTGGTCTCGCCGCAGGACGAGCCCGCCGCCGTCGTCGACTGGGAGCTCGCGACCATCGGCGACTCGCTCACCGACCTCGCGCTCATGGTGGTCTACGGGCGGCTGGCGAAGATCTCCGCCGGCACCGTCAGCGACGTGAGCGAGGCGCCCGGCTTCCTCGACGAGCAGCAGATCATCGACCGCTACGCCGCCGGATCCTCCCGGGAACTTGGGGATTTCGGCTTCTACATCGCCCTCTCCTGCTTCAAGCTCGCAGGCATCGTCGAGGGCATCCACTACCGCTACGTCAACGGCCAGACCGTGGGCGAGGGCTTTGCCGAGGCCGGGGAGGCAGTGAACCCGCTGCTCGACGCCGGACTCGACGCACTGAAGGAGAACTGACATGGATTTCGCGTACGACGCCAAGACCACGGAGTTGATCGGACAGGTCAACGACTTCATGGACAGCCACGTCTACCCGGCGGAGGAGACCTTCCACCAGCAACTCGGCGCGCTGGAGAACCGTTGGGCCTGGGACAGCGCCCCGGTCCTGCACGAGCTGCGCGCCGAGGCCCGCAGCCGCGGCTTCTGGAACTTCTTCCTTCCCGGCGAGAACGGCGCGGGCCTGACCAACCTGCAGTACGCGCCCCTCGCCGAGATCTCCGGCCGCAGCCTGCACCTCGCGCCCGCCGTGTTCAACTGTGCCGCCCCGGACACGGGGAACATGGAGGTGCTCAACGAGTTCGGTACCGCCGCGCAGAAGGAGCAGTGGCTCACCCCGCTCCTGAACGGCGAGATCCGTTCCGCCTTCGCGATGACGGAGCCCGACGTCGCCAGCTCCGACGCCACCAACATCGGCCTGTCGATCGTCCGCGACGGCGACGACTACGTGATCAACGGCCGCAAGTGGTGGATCACGGGCGCCATGAACCCGAACTGCAAGATCTTCATAGTCATGGGCAAGACGGCGCCCGACGCCGAGCGCCACCGCCAGCAGTCGCAGATCCTCGTGCCGCGGGACACCCCGGGCCTGGAGGTGCTGCGCGGCATGGAGGTCTTCGGGTACGACGACCACAGCCACGGCGGCCACGCCGAGATGCGGTTCACCGACGTCCGTGTCCCCGCCGCCAACTTGATCGGCGAGGAGGGCGACGGTTTCGCCATCGCGCAGGCCCGCCTCGGGCCCGGCCGCATCCACCACTGCATGCGCTCGATCGGCGTGGCGGAGCGGGCCGTCGAGCTGATGTGCGATCGCGTGGCGGGCCGGACCGCGTTCGGCAAGCCGCTGTCGGAGCAGGGCGTGATCCGCGACTGGATCGCCGAGTCGCGCGTGCGGATCGAGCAGCTGCGCCTGCTCGTGCTCAAGACCGCGTGGCTGATGGACACCGTGGGCAACCGCGGCGCCCACACCGAGATCCAGGCGATCAAGATCGCCACCCCGCAGACGGTGCAGTGGATCCTCGACAAGGCCATCCAGGCGCACGGCGCCGGTGGACTGTCGCAGGACTTCCCGCTCGCCGAGTACTACGCCGGCATTCGCACCCTGCGGTTCGCCGACGGCCCCGACGAGGTGCACAAGAACTCGCTGGCCCGAGCGGAGCTCAAGCGCGTCGCCGCCAAGAAGGCGCAGTGACGGCGCCGGGCCCGGAGGACCTCGCCCGGAAGGTCGACGACTTCCTCGCCGCGCACCCGCCGGCCACGACGGATCCGCTCGAGTTCGTCCGCGCCCGGTACGACGCGGGTCTGGCGTGGGTCGCCTACCCCGAGGGGCGCGGCGGCCTGGGGCTCTCGCGATCGCTGCAGCAGGCCGTGGACGCCCGCTTCGCGGCGGCCGGCGCACCCGACAACCGCAGTCATGTCAACGGGATCGGCCTCGGGATGGCCGCGCCGACGATCCTGGCCTTCGGCACGCAGGACCAGATCGACCGCTTCCTGCGGCCGCTGTGGACCGGCGAGGAGATCTGGTGCCAGCTGTTCAGTGAGCCCGGCGCGGGCTCCGACCTCGCGGGCCTCGCGACTCGTGCGGTCCGCGACGGCGACGACTGGATCGTCACCGGGCAGAAGGTGTGGACCTCCGGCGCGCACAACGCGCAGTGGGCGATCCTCGTCGCCCGCACCGACCCGGACCAGCCGAAACACAAGGGGCTCACCTACTTCCTGTGCGACATGTCCGACCCGGGCATCGACGTGCGGCCCCTGCGGCAGATCACCGGCGAGGCGGAGTTCAACGAGGTCTTCCTCGAGGGCGTCCGCATCCCGGACGCGCACCGCCTGGGCGCGGTGGGGCAGGGCTGGCAGGTCGCGAACGCCACGCTCAACAACGAGCGGGTCGCCATCGGCGGCCGGGCGTCGCAGCGCGAGGACGGCATGATCGGCGTGGTCGCCGCCACCTGGCGCGAGCGGCCCGAGCTTCGCACGCCCGACCTGCACGACGACCTGCTCCGCCTGTGGGTGGACAGCGAGGTCGCCCGGGTCACCGCGCTGCGCCTCGGCCAGAAGCTCGCCTCGGGCCAGCCCGGCCCCGAGGGCGCGGCGATGAAACTCTCCTTCGCCCGGCTCAATCAGAAGCTCTCCGGCCTCGAGCTGGAGCTGCTCGGCGAGGACGGCCTGCGGTACGGCGACTGGACCATGGTCCGCCCCGACCGGGTGGACTTCTACGGCCGCGATGCCGGGTACCGCTACCTGCGCGCCAAGGGAAACTCCATCGAGGGCGGCACGTCGGAGATCCTCAAGAACATCGTGGCGGAACGGGTGCTCGGCCTGCCGCCGGAGCACCGGGTCGACAAGGACCTGCCCTGGAAGGACGTCCCCAAGTGAGCTACACACCGCAGCTGCTCAGCAGCGACATCGAGGACGATCTTCGCGCCGCCGTCCGCGACCTGCTCGATCGGCGGGTCGCGCCGGCGGACCTGATCGCCGCCTACGACGGTGCCGCCGCCCCTGGCCTGCAGGCCGAGCTCGCGGAGATGGGCGTCACCGGCCTCCTCGTTCCGGAGGAGCTGGGCGGCGCCGGGGCGGGCGCCGCCGTCGCGGGCGTGGTCGCCGAGGAGCTCGGCTCCGCCTGCGCGGCGGGTGATTTCCTCACGTCGGCGATCGCGGCGTCGGTCGCGGTCGCGGCGGGCGCCCCGGTCCTGGCCGGGCAGCTGGCCGAGGGCGCGCGCGTGGCCGCGTTGGTCGTGCCGTTCTCGGTGGACCCGCACGGCAACGCCCCGGCCGTCCCCGTCGCCGACGGCGCCCTCTCCGGCACCGTCCGATCGGTGGCCGGCGCGCTCGGCGCCGAGATCCTGCTCGTGCTCGACTCCGACGGTGCCCTGCAGGCGGTTCCGGCGGCCGACGCGCGGATCGAACCCGTGTCGTCGCTCGACATGACGCGGCAGGTGGCGGACGTGACCTTCGACGGCGCCCGGGGCACGGTCCTCACGGCCGACGGTGCCGCCGCCGTGCGCGCGGGTCTGATCACCGGCGCGGCGCTGCTCGCCGCCGAACAGGCCGGGGTGGCGCGCTGGTGCGTCGCCACGACCGTCGAGTACCTGAAGCAGCGCAAGCAGTTCGGGCGCGTGGTCGGTGGCTTCCAGGCCGTGAAGCACCGCCTGGCGGAGCTCTACGCCGATGCGGAATCCGCCGCCGCGGCGGCGCGGTCGGCGACGGTCGCCCTGGCGGAGCTCGGGACCGAGGACCCGGAGGCCGTGATCGCCGTGGCCGTCGCGGCCGCGTACTGCTCGGACCTGGCCGTCCGGGCGGCGGGGGAGGCGGTGCAGCTGCACGGCGGCATCGGCATGACCTGGGAGGCGCCGGTGCACCTGTACCTCAAGCGCGCCAAGGCGGACCAGATCGGCCTCGGTACTCCGGGGCGACACCGCGCCGCGCTCGCGGGCCTGATCGACCTCCCCGCCTGAGAAGAACACACCGTCGGAAAGTAGGAACCATGGGAGCCGTCCACACCGTCACCGGTGACGTCGACGCCGCCGACCTCGGCGTCACGCTCATGCACGAGCACGTCTTCGTGCTCACCCCGGACATCCAACAGAACTATCCGGACGACTTCGGCGACGAGGACGCCCGGGTGGACGACGCCGTCGCACAATTGCAGAAGGCGTACGACGCCGGGGTGCGCACGATCGTCGACCCGACGGTGGTCGGTCTCGGACGGTACATCCCACGGATCCAGCGGATCGCCGAGCGCACGCCCGTGCGGATCGTTGCGGCGACGGGTGTCTACACCTACCGCGACGTGCCGCGCTACTTCATGTACCGCGGTCCCGCCCTGACCGCCATGACGGGGATCGACTTCCCGGATCCGATGGCGGACATGTTCGTCCGCGACATCACGGAGGGCATCGGCGAGACCGGGGTCAAGGCCGGCATGCTCAAGTGCGCGATCGACCACCACGGCCTCACCGAGGGCGTCGAGCGGGTGATGCGGGCGGTCGCGAAGGCGCACACCGCCACCGGCGTGCCGATCACCGTGCACACGCACCCGGGCTCGGAGACCGGTCTGCTGGTGAAACGAGTGATGTGCGACGAGGAGGGCGTCGACCCGAGCCGGATCGTGCTGGGGCACAGCGGCGACTCCACCGACGTCGAGCACCTGTCGGCGCTCGCCGACGCCGGCTTCACGCTGGGGTTCGACCGGTTCGGCATCAACCTGGAGACCACATTCGAGGCCCGCAACGACACCCTCATCGAGATGGTGCGCCGCGGCTACACCGAGAAGATCGTGTTGTCCCAGGACGCCTCCTGCTACATCGACTGGATCGACCCGAACGTCAAGGCGGGCATGCTCCAGTGGCACTACACGCACGTCTTCGACGACGTCTTCCCGTACGTCCTCGAGCGCGGCGTGAGCCAGGACCAGATCGACACCATGCTCGTGGACGTCCCGCGCCGCGTGCTGACCGGAGAGGCGTAGATGTCCTTCAACCTGGCGACGATGCTGCGCGAGTCGGCATCGTCGACGCCCGACGCGCCCCTGCTGTTCTTCGGTGATCGCGAGATCAGCTACTCCCAGCTCGACGAGCAGTCGGGGCGTCTCGCCGCCTCGCTGCTGGCCCGCGGCCTCGTCCCCGGCGACAAGGTCGCCGTCCAACTGCCGAACCTGCCGGAGTTCGTGGTCGCCTACTTCGGCATCCTCAAGGCGGGCCTGACGATGGTGCCGCTCAACCCGCTGTTCACCGCGCCGGAGATCGGCTACCACCTCGGTGACAGCGACGCGAAGCTGCTCGTGGCGTCCGACTTCTCCGCCGAGGCCGCGCTCGCGGGCGCGGCGGAGGCGGGCGTCGGCGACGTGGTCGTGGTCTCGCTCGGCGCGCCGACCCCGTCGGGCGCGACACCGTTCGCCGACCTGTTGGGGGAGCCGGACTCCGGGGAGATCCACCCCACGAGCTCCGACGACACCGCCGTGCTGCTCTACACCTCAGGCACCACCGGCCGGCCGAAGGGCGCTGAGCTCACGCATTTCGAGCTCTACATGAACTGCACGATCGCGCCGCAGCTGTTCGGGATGCGGGACGACGACGTGGCGCTCGGAGCGCTGCCGCTGTTCCACGTCTTCGGACTGTCCAGCGTGCTCAACGCGGCGGTCCGATACGGCGGTTCGGTGGCCCTGGTGCCGAGGTTCGAGGCGGAGGCGGTGGTCGACGTCATCGAGCGGCGCCGCGTCACGGTGCTCTCCGGCGTGCCCACGATGTACGTGGCGCTGCTCGGCGTCGACACGGCCGGCCGCGACGTCTCCAGCCTGCGCGCCGCCGTCTCCGGCGGTGCGTCGATCCCCGGCGGCGTGATCAGCGCCTTCGAGGAGAAGTTCCCGGGCCTGGCGATCCTCGAGGGCTACGGCCTCTCGGAGACCGCCTCGACGGCGACCTTCAACATCAGCGCCGAACAGCGCAAGGTCCTCTCGATCGGCAAGCCCATCTGGGGCGTCCAGATGCGGGCCGTCGACCTCGACGGTGCCGAGCTCCCGCCCGGGGAGGACAACATCGGCGAGATCGTCGTCCGCGGGCACAACGTCATGAAGGGGTACTACAAGCGTCCCGAGGCGACTGCGGAGGCGCTGCGCAACGGCTGGCTGCACACGGGCGACCTCGGCTACCGCGATGAGGACGGTTACTTCTTCATCGTCGACCGGCTCAAGGACCTGGTGATCCGCGGCGGATACAACGTGTATCCCCGCGAGGTCGAGGAGGTGCTCTACGCCCACCCCGAGGTCGTCGAGGCCGCCGTCGTGGGCCGCCCCGACGACAGGCTGGGGGAGGAGGTCGTCGCCTTCGTCGTCCTGCGCCCGGGCGCGAATGCCGACGCCGCGGCCCTCACCGCGTTCAGCCGGGAGCGCCTGGCGGCGTACAAGTACCCGCGCGAGATCCACCTGCTCGCCGAGTTGCCCAAGGGCGGCACCGGCAAGATCCTCAAGCGGGAGCTGCGGGGCTCGCGCTGACGCACAACGGGATCTCGTCGTACCGGGTCCCTAGATCCTGCTGTCCGAATCGGACCAGTAGTCGTCCCGCAGCGCGCGTTTGAGGACCTTGCCCGTGCCGCTGCGGGGCAGGCTGGGGACGAAGTCGACCCGTTTCGGGGTCCGGACGCTCCCCAGCGACGCCTTCACCAGGGAGAGGAGATCCGCCTCGGTCACCGCGCCGCCGGGGGATAGTTCGACGACGGCGATCACCTTCTCGCCCCAGTCAGGGTCTGGGACGCCGATCACGGCGCAATCGCCGACTGCGGGGTGGCCCCAGATCACCTGCTCGATCTCGCTCGGGTAGATGTTGAAGCCGCCCGAGATGATCACGTCCTTCGTCCGGTCGGTGATGTAGAGGTAGCCGTCCTCGTCGAGGTGGCCGACGTCGCCGGTGTGGAGCCAGCCGTCGACGAGCGTCTCGGAGGTCTTGTCGGGCTGCTTGTAGTAGCCCTTCATCACGAGATCGCCGCGGACGCAGATCTCGCCCGTCTCGCCCCGGGGCACCGCGGCGCCGGAACGGTCGCGGATCTCGACCGAGATCAGCGGGTACGGCCGACCGCAGGACCGCAGGCGCGCATCCGACCCCGCTACCTCGTCCGGGCGGGCGTACGCGATCGCCGCGAACGCCTCCGTCTGTCCGTACGCCGCCGTCATGACGGGGCCGAAGGTCTGTATCGCTCGTCTGAGCTTCTCGACCGACATCGGCGCGGCCCCGTGCACGAAGTAGCGCAGTGAGCTGAAGTCGCAGTCGCGCCCCTGGACCCAATCGAGCATCCGGTAGATCACCGTCGGGGGCAGGAACAGGTCCGTCACGCGATACCGCTCGATCGCCGCGACCACCGACGGGGGGTCGGGCCGCTCGACGAGGACGACGGTGCCGCCCCGCGCGGTAGCCGGCAGGCTCACGATCCCCGCGGAGTGCGTGAGCGGCGCCGCGGCCAGATTCACGATGCGCTCGCCGGCGTCGTAGTGGAAGGCCATCATCATGTGCGCGCAGGAGTTCGCCAGGGTCCGGTGCGTGTTCATCACGCCCTTCGGCACGCCCGTGGTCCCGCCGGTGGGGGAGATCATCACGACGTCGTCCATGTCGTACGCGACGGCGGGCCGTGTCGTCGCGCGTGCGGATACCCACTGCTCCAGCGCCACATGGGCGCCGCCGCAGTCCGTGTCGATGCAGACCATGAGAGTCACGTGGGGGAGAGCGGACCGGATCTCCTCCGCCTCGGCGCGCATCGAGCTGTGGAAGAACAGGGCCTCGCAGTCGAAGCGCTGCATGAGTTGCGCCGAGGCGGCGGCGGGCTCACCAGGGTGCAGCGGCACCCAGGTGCGCCCGGCCCGCCAGATGCCGAGCACGCACATCCACGCCACTGGGTCGTTCGGCGCGAGCACCGCCGTGTTGCCCGTCCGGGCGACCTCGGTGTCGAGCAGGCCCCAGGCGATGCGGCAGGTGAGTTCGCCGGCCTCCTGGTAGGTCCAGCGCCGCTCGCCCATCACGAACGCGTCCCCGTCGGTGTTGCCGGCCCAGCCGCGGTCGAAGAAGTCGATGACGGCCATCAGGGCGCCTCGAGGATCGTGACCACGGCGACGGCCTCCTCGCCGGTGCCGAACGGGCTGAAGCCTCCGCCGTTCTCGGCGAGGGCGAGCCGCGCACCGTCGACCTGCCGGGCCCCGGCCTCGCCGCGCAACTGCGTGACGAGCTCGAAGACCTGTCCGAGCCCGGTCGCGGCCAGGGGATGGCCCTTCGACTCGAGCCCGCCGGAGGTGTTGATCGGGATACGGCCGCCGATGGTCGTCTCCCCGGCCTCGGCGGCGGCGCCGCCTCCGCCGGGCTCGACGAAGCCGAGGTGCTCACTGATCGCGAGCTCACCGAACGCCGTGGCGTCGTGCACCTCCGCGACGTCCACGTCGCTCGGCGCGATGCCGGCACGCTCGTACGCACGTTCGCCCGCGAGCCGCGTGACGTGCCTGAGGTGGTCGCCGGTCTCGCGCTCGACGCTCGTCCCGGCGACGGATGCGAGGACCCGGACGTTCCGCCGCCCGGCGATCCGCGCGGCGACCTCGGCGGTGCAGACGATCGCGGCAGCCGCGCCGTCGGTCAGCGGCGAGCACATGGGGACGGTCAGCGGGTGGGCGAGCGCCCGCGCCGCCAGGATCTCCTCGACACTCATCGTCTTGCGGTAGTGCGAGAGGGGGTTGTCCACCGAGTGTCGGTGATTCTTCGACGAGACAGCGGCGATCTGCGCCTGCGTAGTGCCGAAGGTCACCATGTGGTTGCGCGCCATCGCGGCGTAGATGTCCATAAAGATGCTGCGCTGCCCGGCGCCGCTGGTGTCGACCTCGCCGCCGAGCGCGGCGAGGGTGCGTTCCAGCGCAACGGGGTCCGAGAGGTCGTAGGCGCCGTCGAAGACGCCCATCGTCTTCGCCTTGTCGCCGGTGTTCATCTTCTCGGCGCCCACCGCGAGGGCGACGGACGCCTCGCCGGCCCGCACGCTGGTGATCGCGAGATTCAGCGCTGATGATCCGCTGGCGCAGGCATTCTCGACGTTGAAGATCGGGAGCCGCTCGAAACCGATTCCGCGGAGCGCGATCTGACCGGCGATCATCGCCTGCCCCTCCAACGGGCCCTGTGTGGTGTTGGCGAAGAAGGCGCCGTCCACCGCGGACGGCGCGATGCCGGCATCGGCGAGGGCCTCCCGTACGGCGCGGGCCGTCATCGTCGGGACGGTCTCGGCCTCGTGCACACCGAAGGGCGTCATGCCGACACCGATGATGAAGACGTCCTGGCTCATCGAACTCACTCCTGCGTGCTGACGGGGCCGACTGCGGCCGAGAGCGAATCGGTGGGATGGCGGTGCACGGCCTCGGCCATCCGCTCGGCCCCGACGGTCTGCAGCGTGCTCGCACCGAAGGTGAGCAGGCCGGGCGGGATGTCACCACGCCCCAGGAAGGTCCTTCCCCCGAGAATGCTTGCGATATCGAAGACGCCGCCCTGCTGGACGATCTCATCCGCAGTGAGGCCCGCGCGATCACGTCGGCGCGCGATGTCCAGTGCTTCGAGGAGGGCCGTTCGCCACGTGTGCAGGTCCTCGCGACGCATCGGGTCCATATGGCCCTGCACGTACCAGTCGACGTCCAGCGTCTCGAGCAGTGCGATCGTGGTGAGCCATGCGACGGGGTCGCCCGACTGGATCGCCGGGGTCATGCCGAGGTCCGCGATGAAGGCCACCCGATCGTCGATCGCGTGCACGACCGTCGATCCCATGGTGTGCCCGGGTGCCTCGAACAGTACGAACCGCTTGCCGCCCAGCTCGATCGTCATCCGGCCGCGGTAGGTGAGCGTCGGGTAGGCCATCGTGTACGCGTCGATGACGGCGGCGTCGACGTCCGGGTAGGCACCCCAGGTGCGCATGGCCTCCTGGGCCATCTCATCGGTGTCCATCACCCCGCGTGTCGTCTCGGACGACACGAGGACCTCGGGTCGCAGGTAGGGGGCCGAGATGGTGTGGTCGGAGTGGTGCTCGCAGTACACCTGATACCGCAGCGGGCCTTTCGAGTCGATGAATGCCTTCCAGGGCGCACAGATGGTCGGCGACATCGGGCCGTCGACGGCGATGCATCCCTCGTCTGTCACGACGAGGCCGCTGTAGGGGTAGGTGCCGAAGACGAAGACCTCGTCGGTGAGCCGGATGAGCCGGGGATCATCGAGGAGGGCGGGACGGGTGGTCATGGTGGACCTTTCTCCGTAGCGGACAGATCAGGATTCGGGGACGACGTAGTGGGCGAGCGTGCCGATGCGCTCGACCTCCAGCTCCACGAGGGCCGGACGGGGCAGGCGGCGGCCGAGTTCGAAACTCGAACCGCCGGGAACGGTTCCGGTACCCCAGACCTCGCCGGCCCGAACATCGGCGCCTCGGCTGAGCTCGACCACGGCGTCGTCGAAGCCGTGGACCATCTCCGACGACGAGCCGCGACCCCACACCTGTCCGTTGACGCGGACCGTCATCGCGAGACCACGCGGATCGGGGACCTCGTCCTTGGTGACGACGCAGGGGCCGATCGCGTTGCTGTGCGGGAAGTCCTTCGCGTCGCCGTGGACATCGCCGCTGCCGAGGATGTTGCGGGCCTGGACGTCGCGGAGGGACCAGTCGTTGTAGACGGTGTAGCCGAAGATGTGGGCTTCGGCGTCCTCCGCGGTGACGTCCCGGCCGGACTTGCCGATCACGACGGCCAGTTCGAGCTCGTAGTCGAGGATCTCACTGGCGCTCGGCCACGTGAGAACGCCACCAGGCGCCGCGCCGGTGTCGGGGTCGCGGTCGGCGAAGCCGATCGAGGCGGCGGGGTCGTAGAGCGCCGACATCAGGCGATCGGTCGCAGCCATGGCGGTCGGGAGCGGACGCTCGTCGCCGTGCGTGCCGAGCCACTGCACCGTCCGGACCAGGCTCGGGCGGAGGTGCGCGACGATGAGCGAGCAGTCACGCAGGCGGCGGGGCCGGAACGGCGCGAGCAGGGTCACCACATCCCGCTGAACGATCGAGTCGGCGTCGAGGCGGAGGTAGGCGGCCCAGGCCTTGTCCAGGGCGGGCTGCCCGCCGTCGATCAGGGCGAGCATGGATGCGAAGTCCGGATCGTCGGGGAAGCGGCCGGTGAGGTCGGTGTAGCTGTACTCATCGCGGTTGTCGAGGCCCAGGCGCGGGCGGGGGTCACCCGGGCGGTGGAAGGTGACGAACTTCATGAGAGCTCCTGTTTTCCGGTGGATTTCGACGGATTCGCGGTCGATCTCCCTCGACGCTAGCGCCGCCGGAGGCACAGGGGTTACCGATGAATATCGATGTCAAGTATCGATCAGAATGATGTGTTCAAGGCGGCTGCGGCTTCGCGGAGCCGGAGGCGCAGCCACTGGTGTGCGGGGCTGTCGTCCTGTCGGGGCAGCCAGTACATCGCCGCGGTGATCGGGTCGAAATCCACGGGGGGATCGAGCAGCTTGAGGCGGGCGGGCTCGGCGAGGCTCCGTCCGAGGCGCTCGTGGACGAGCGTGAACAGGGGAGTGTCACGCAGCATGAGCAGCGCGGCGACGAAGCCGTGGGCCGAGACGTCCACGGGCCGGTCGATCCCCAGCGATCGCAGCCGACCCTGTGCCGTCGATTGCAGGGTCTCGCCGCCGGCGAAGGCGACGTACGGCAGGGATCGGAAGTGCTCCATGGAGAACCGTTCTCCCACCTCGGGATTCTCGGAATCCACAGCGCAGACCAAACGGTCGCCGAACAGGTCCTCGCTGTGCATCGGGACGTCGGAACGCTGCGACTCGCGGGGAACGATGCACAGGTCGAAGAGGCCCCGCCGGAGCACGTCGGCGTAGTCCTCGCCGATCTGGCGCACGTGGATCCGCACGCCCGGCGCCTCGCGCCGGAGGCCGGCGAGCAACGGACGCAGCAGTACTACGAGGAAGTAGTCGGTGGCGAGGATGGTGAAGGTCCGCTCCTCGGTCGACGGGTCGAAGACGCTGCTCTGGCGGAGCGCTCCCGCCATGAGCTCGAGGGACTGCCGGACGGGCGCGATGAGCGACTCCGCGACGGGCGTCGGCACCAGCGTCCGGCCCTCGCGGACGAGCAGCGGATCGTCGAAGAGTCGTCGTAGGCGCGCCAGCGAGGCGCTCATCGCGGGTTGCCCGAGGTGCATCCGAGTCGCGGCGCGGGTGACGCTCCGTTCGGCCATGAGGACGTCGAACGCGACGAGCAGGTTCAGGTCGACCCGCTGGAGATCACCGGAAGTCACGTCAGGCGATCACGCGCTCGACGAAGGCGATGAGCTCGGCGGTCACGTCGTCGCGGGTCTCGGGCTCGTTGTGCACCTCGTGCCGCACACCGGGGTAGACGCGCGTCCGCACGTCGGGGTGTCCGGACGCGACGAGGGCGTTGGCCACGTGGTACGCGCCCTCGCCGTAGTTGGCGACCGGATCCTGGTCGCCGGCGAGGATCAGCACGGGGGTCTCGGGACGGAGTGCGGCGTAGAAGGCGTCGCCGTTCGCGGCGTCGTACAACTCGATGAAGCCGCGCAGGAACCGGGCCGACAGCGGGGCGCCGAAGTTGTTGAACGGGTCGACCGCGTGGTCCCGCACGACGTCCGCGTCCCGCGCGACCCAGTCGGTGGGGCCCGCGCCCGCGCCGAACCGGGAGACGAAGCCGTCGAACAGCTCTCCGACGTAGTGCGCGGGCGCGGGCCCGGCCTGATCGGGCTCAGCAGCGAGCGCCGCGCGGTCGACGACACCGTCGATCCCGGCGATCTGCGCGGCGATCCCGCACAGCACCAGGCCGTCGATCCCGTCCGGCTGCGCGGTGGCGAGCCCGCGGGCGATCATCGAGCCCATCGAGTGCCCGAAGGCGACGTAGGGCAGGCCCGGGTGGAGTTCCCGGACCTTCGCGCGGAGCGCGGCGGCGTCGGCGACGAGGACGTGCGCCGCGTCCTCGCCCGCGTCGCCCCACACGCCCGAGTCCATCGCCGTCGCGCCGTGTCCCGCGTGGTCCTCGGCGGCCACCACGAAGCCGGCGTCGAGCAGCGCCGTGATCAGGCGCAGGTACCGGCGCGAGTGCTCGCCGAGGCCGTGGATCACCTGCACGATCGCGCGGGGCTCGCGGACCGGCGTGTAGATCCAGGCGTGGACGGTGTCGCGGCCGTTGGCGGACGGGAAATCGGGTTCGAGGAGTGCCATGTGCTCTTTGTACGTGATCGGGGCCGGAGCCGGTGCCGAACGGGTCCGAAGCACTGGAAACGGTCTCCCAGCTGCGTAAGCAAACGCTTAGCAATTTCTCGGAATCGGTTGACTCGAACGTCAACGTCAAGCATTCTCTGTGTCGGGGATCACAACTCTCACGAAGGGCCATCCATGACACAGACCAGCGAGCCCGGTGCCGTCGCGCCGGTGAAGAAGAAGTCGCACGGCAAGCTGCTCACCGCCGGACTGGTGAGCAGTTCGATCGAGTGGTACGACTTCTTCGTCTACGGCACCGCCGCAGCCCTGGTGTTCGACAAGGTCTTCTTCCCGGACCTCTCGCCGCTGATGGGCACGCTGATGGCCTTCGCGACGTTCTCGGTGGGCTTCATCGCCCGGCCGCTGGGCGGGATCCTGGCCGGGCACTTCGGCGACAAGATCGGCCGCAAGCCGATGCTCATCTGGTGTCTGACCGCGATGGGGGCGGCCACCTTCCTCATCGGCTGCCTGCCCACCGCGAGCGCGATCGGCTCGCTCGCCCCGATCCTGTTGGTGTCCCTGCGCTTCGTCCAGGGCCTCGCATGCGGCGGCCAATGGGGCGGTGTGGTGCTCCTGCTCACCGAGTCCGCAGGACCGAAGAAGCGGGGATTCGCCGGGACCTTCGGGCAGATGGGCGTTCCGCTCGGCCTGCTGCTGGGCAACCTGATGATGATCCTGATGAACGGCGTCCTCGACGACGCCGCGTTCCTCAGCTGGGGCTGGCGCGTGCCCTTCTGGGCCAGCGCGATCCTGGTGCCGGTCGTCATGTACATCCACAAGAAGATCGAGGATTCGCCGGAGTTCCTCGCCCTCCAGCGCGAGGTCGCGGCCAAGAACGCGGGCAAGGAGACGGTCGCCGCGGCGCCGCTGTCCGAGGCGATCCGGGGGCACTGGGGAAAGATCCTGCTCGGCGCCGGGCTGCTGGCCGGCACCAACTCCGCGTTCTACGTCTCCATCGCCGGTTTCGTGAGCTACGGCAGCAAGAAGCCCTCCGCGGGCGGCCTGGGCATGAGCAGCAACTCGATCCTGGCGTGCGTGCTCGCCACCTCGGTCGTCATGCCGCTCGTGATCATGGCCGCGGGTGCGGTGTCCGACCGCGTCGGTCGCCGCCCGCTGATCCTGGTCGGCGGCGCCGTGCTCATCGCCTGGGCGTTCCCGTTCTTCTGGCTCGCGGAGACCACGAACATCGGGCTGCTGCTGGTCGCGATGTTCGTCTCCAGCTTCGGGCAGGCGCTCACCTACGGCCCGCTCGCCGCGTTCATGGCGGAGCTCTTCGAGCCCCGGATCCGCTACTCGGGTGCCTCGCTGGCCTACCAGCTGGCAGCGGTCGCCGTCTCGGGCGTCGCCCCGCTGATCATGACCGCCATCATCGCCGAGACGCAGTCCTCCACGTTCGTCTCGGTCTACCTCGCCGCCATGGGCCTGGTGACCCTCGCCAGCGCCTACTTCCTCAAGGAGACGAACGGCCGGGCGGTGCGCGAGGATCCGAACGCGGTGCCCGGGATCCCCGCGTCGGTGTGAGCCGGCACCGGCGTCCTTGAAGGTCCGAGCGGAGCCGAGCAGACTCGTGAGCGTGACGATCAGCGAATCACAGGAGCGGGCCCGCGCGAACCGCAAGGACGCCGGTGGCGCCCGCCGGGAGGAACTCCTCCGGGCGGCGGCCGACTGCTTCGACGACCTCGGCTATGCGGCCACCACGGTGGAGCTCATCGCCGCCCGCGCGCAGACCTCCCGGCCCACCTTCTACGCGTACTTCCGGTCGAAGGACGAGATCCTCCTCGCCCTCGTGGACCGGATCGGCGCGGAGCTGGAGGCGACGCAGATGCTCGACGGCATCGAGACCGAGGTGCCGCGCGAGGTCATCGCGGCCACGATGCGGGCCTACGCCGACGCGGTCTTCGCGAACGGCGGGCTCGTCGCCCTGTTCGACGCGATGGCCCCGGTCCGGGAGGATGTCGCCGCGATCTGGGACCGCACCACCCGGCGCACGCACCGGCGCTACACCGCCTACCTCGAATCCCTCGATCCCTCCACCGTCGACCTGTGCCTGCCGCCCGCGACGCTGGTCACCATCCTCAACGACACCATCCACCACGGCGCGAAGCGCGTGGCGCGCGACAGCCCCGCCGCGCGCGAGCGCTTCATCGCGGATCAGATCCGCGTGGCCGAACGACTGATCGGCTTCTGACGGAGCCGACGCACCGAAGGAGCCCCATGACCGACCGGAACACCGCCGTCGCCGCCGCACTCGACGCCACCGCCGACGAGATCCGCGCACTGCGCCTGCGGAACTGGCCGGCGCAGGTGCCGCGCACCGTCGAGTACCCCGCGGAAACGCCCGCAATGGTGGAGCACCTCCGGTACTGGGCGCGGCACCGGCCCGACACCGTCGCGATGGCCTTCTACGGCCGCGAGGTCACCTACGCCGAGTACGACGAGCTCTCGGACCGGTTCGCGGGCCTGCTCCTCGACGCGGGGGTCCGCGCGGGCGACGCGGTCGGCGTCTACCTGGGCAACTGCCCGCAGTTCGCGATCGCCATGCTCGGCATCCTCAAGCTGGGCGCCGTCCAGGTTCCGGTCAACCCGCTGCTCAAGGGCCGCGAGCTGCAGCACGAGCTGGACGACGCCGGTGTCGGCGTGCTGCTGGCGCAGACCGACCTGCTGGACCTGGTGGAGACGGTGCGCGCGCAGACTCCGGTGCGCACCGTCTTCGCCACGGCCCTGGGCGATCTCCTCGCGGACACCGCGCCGCTCCCGGACGCCCCGGCGCCCTTCGACATCGCGCCGGACCCGCGCAGCGACTGGCACCGTGTGGTCGTCGCAGCGCCCGCGCCGGTCCGGGACTCCGACCCGGATGCGCTCGCCGCGCTCAACTACACCGGCGGCACCACCGGCCTGCCCAAGGGCTGCGAGCACACCCAGCGGCACATGGCCTACACGGCGGCCACCGCCACCGTGGCGGGCGGCACCGCGGTGGGGGAGAGCGCCCCCGTCGGGCTGAACTTCCTGCCCGTGTTCTGGATCGCCGGTGAGGATTTCGGCATCCTCAAGCCGCTGCTCAACGGCCAGACGATCGTGCTCATGACCCGGTGGGACCCGGCCGTCGCCGCCGCGCTCATCGCCCGGTACGGCGTGACGGACACCGTTGCGACGGTGGACAACTACGTCGAGCTCATGGACCTGCCCGGGTTCGACGGTGCCGCCTTCCGCACCGTCGTCAACCCGCTGGCCGTCTCCTTCGTGCTCAAGCTGACCCCGGAGCTGCGGGCCCGCTGGCGCGCCCTGACCGGCGGAGTCCTACGCGAGGCCTCCTACGGCATGACCGAGACGCACACCGCTGACACGTTCACGCTCGGCTTCCAGGACGGCGACCGGGACCTCACCGCCGACCCCGTCTTCTGCGGGCTTCCCGTGCCCGGCACCGACATCCTCGTCGTCGACCCCGACGGTGCGCCCGTCCCGCTCGGCGAGACCGGCGAGATCGTGGTACGCAGCGAGTCGATCCTCACCGCCTACCACCGCCGGCCCGACGCGACCGCCGAGGCGATCCGCGACGGCTGGCTGCACACCGGCGACGTGGGGAGGATCGACGACTGGGGCGCGGTGCACTACCTCGCGCGGACGAAGGAGATGATCAAGGTCAACGGCATGTCGGTCTTCCCGTCGGAAGTGGAGGCGCTGCTCAAGGATCACCCGTCGATCGGCTCGGTCTCGGTCGTCCCGCGGCCCGATGCGCGCAAGGGGCAGGTGCCGCTCGCCTTCGTCGTCTCGGCGGGGCCCGTGGACGTCGCCGAGCTCACCGCGTGGGCGCGGGAGAACATGGCGGGCTACAAGGTGCCCGATTTCGTGGTCGTCGACGCGCTGCCGATGACGGCGACGGGCAAGGTGCGCAAGGGCGTGCTGTTCGAGAGGGCGGCGCAGATCGCAGGCGCGGCATCAGAAGGAAGTCCTGCGGTGGCCGCGGAGAACGTGGCGGCCGCGATCCACCAGGGGGAGTCGAAGTGAAGCTGCTCATCGCCAACCGCGGGGAGATCGCGCTGCGGATCATCCGCACCGCACGGGAACTCGGCATCCCGACCGTGGCGGTCTACGCCGCGGACGACGCCGACACCCCGCACGTCGCCGCCGCCGACGACGCCGTCGCACTCGCGGGCTCCGGCCCCGCTGCCTACCTGGACCGCGACGCGATCGTCACGGCCGCCGCGAGCACCGGCGCCGACGCGGTGCACCCCGGCTACGGCTTCCTCGCGGAGAACGCCGATTTCGCTGCGGCCTGCGCCGTCGCCGGCCTGACCTTCGTGGGCCCCGACCCCGACGTACTCCGCACCTTCGGCGACAAGGCCGCGGCGCGCTCGGCCGCCGTCGCCGCGGGGGTCCCGGTGCCCGCCGCCACCGACGGCGGGGCCGACCTCGAGGCGGTGCGCGCCTTCGCCGCCGGCCGCGCGGCCGGCGTCATGATCAAGGCCGTCGCGGGCGGCGGAGGCCGCGGCATGCGCGCCGTACTGCCCGGCCCCCGGTACGACGAGGACCTCGAATCCGCCTACCGCGCCTGCGTCTCCGAGGCCGAGCTCGGCTTCGGCGGCGGCCGTGTCTTCGCCGAGGAACTGCAGACCGGCGCCCGGCACATCGAGGTCCAGGTCATCGGCGACGGAACCACCGCCGTCGCGCTCGGCGACCGCGACTGCAGCGTGCAGCGCCGCAACCAGAAGCTCGTCGAGGTCGCGCCCGCGCCGGCGCTGGACGTCGGCCTGCGCTCCGCGCTGCACGGCCACGCCGCCCGGCTCTGCGCCGCCGCCGGCTACCGCGGCCTCGCGACCGTCGAGTTCCTGGTCCGCGACGGCCGGGCGGTCTTCCTCGAGGTGAACCCCCGGATCCAGGTGGAGCACACCGTGACCGAGGAGGTGACCGGAGTCGACCTGGTGGCCGCACAGCTCGCCCTCGCCGAGGGCGCACCGCTCGGCGATCTCGGCCTGCCGCCCGCGATCGGATGCCGCGACGGCGCCGTCAGCGGAACGCCCGCCGGCGCCCACGGCACCGCCGTGCAGGCGCGCGTGAACCTGGAGGTGCCGCAGCGCGACGGCACCGTGCTCCCCTCGGCGGGCGTCCTCGCCGGCTACACGCCGCCGACCGGTCCCGGCGTGCGCGTCGACGGCTACGGTCGGCCGGGCCTGGCCACCTCCGCCCGGTACGACTCCCTGCTCGCCAAGGTGATCGTGCGGGCCGCCACGCCGGCGCGCGCCTACGCCAAGGCCGACGCGGCGCTGGGGGAGTTCGTGATCGACGGCCCCGGTACCAACGTCGCCCTGCTGCGCGCCGTCCTCGCCGATCCCGAATTCCGTTCGGGCCCCGTCGACACCGGCTACCTCGCGCGCCGGATCGGTGACCTCGTGCCCGAGACCGCCGCCCCCGCATCGACGCCCGCAGTCGAGCTCGACGGGGACGTACTCACCGCGACGCTGACCGGCACCGTCGTCGCCGTCGCCGAGGCCGGATCGGCCGCCGAACCCGGTACCGCCCTGGTCGTGCTCGAGGCCATGAAGATGGAGCACGAGCAGACGCTGCCCGTGTCGGTCACCGTCGGCGACGTGCTGGTGCGGCCGGGGGAGACGGTGACCGCGGGTACCCCGCTCCTGACGTACGCCCCCGCCGACGGCGCGGCGGCCGCCGACGACGCGGCCGACGCGCTCGATCTCGACCGGCCCCGCGCGGACCTCGACGAGGTGCGCGAGCGGCACCGCGTCACGCTCGACGAGGGCCGCCCGGAGGCTGTGGCCAAGCGGCGGCGGATCGGCCGGCGCACCGCGCGCGAGAACATCGAGGACCTCGTCGACGCGGACAGCTTCACCGAGTACGGCGCGCTGCTCCTGCCGGCGCAGCGGGCCCGCCGCTCCGAGGAGGAGCTCATCGCGACCGGCGCCGCGGATGGGCTCATCGGCGGCCTCGCGACGATCGGCGGTGCCGAGGCGATGGTGATCTCGTACGACTACACCGTGCTCGCGGGCACGCAGGGCTGGCGCAACCACGCCAAGACCGACCGGCTCATCGACGTCGCGGACCGCCGGAACGTGCCCATCGTGCTGTTCGCGGAGGGCGGCGGCGGCCGCCCCGGCGACACCGATCTCGACATCGTGGCGGGCCTCGACGTCCCCACGTTCCGGTCGCTCGGCGCGCTGCGCGGGCGGGTGCCGCTGATCGCCGTCGTCTCCGGCCGCTGCTTCGCCGGGAACGCGGCGCTCGCGGGCATCTGCGACGTCGTGATCGCCACGCCGGACGCCAACCTCGGCATGGGCGGGCCGGCGATGATCTCGGGTGGTGGGCTCGGCGAGTTCCCGCCCGAGGCCATCGGCCCCATCGACGTGCAGCGCCGCAACGGCGTCGTGCACGTCGTCGCCGACGACGAGGCCGACGCGGTCGATCGCGCGCGCCGATACCTGGGCTACTTCGCCGGGCCCGTCGACGCCTGGACCGCGCCCGATCCGCGCGCCGCGCGCCACGTGGTCCCGGAGAACCGGCTGCGCGCCTACGACGTCCGCGCCGCGATCGCCGCCATCGTCGACGAGGACTCGACGCTCGAGCTGCGCCGCGACTACGGCGTCGGCATCATCACCGCGCTGGTCCGGGTGGAGGGGAAGCCGTACGCGCTCATCGCGAACAGCACCCGCCATCTGGGCGGCGCGATCGACGGCGAGGCGGCGGACAAGCTCGCGGACTTCCTGGAACTGGCCCAGGCGCACGGGCTCCCGGTGATCTCGCTGTGCGACACCCCCGGGTTCATGGTCGGGCCCGAGGCTGAGGAGCACGCCACCGTCCGGCGGTTCTCCCGGCTGTTCGTGCTCGGTGCGCGGCTCACGGTGCCGCTCGGCGTGATCGTGCTGCGCAAGGGCTACGGCCTCGGCGCGATGGCCATGACCGGCGGCAGCTTCCACGCCCCGCAGTTCACCGTCGCCTGGCCCACGGGCGAGATCGGCGGGATGGGCCTCGAGGGCGCGGTGCGGCTGGGCTTCAGTAAGGAACTCGCCGCCGCGCCCGACGAGGCCGCCCGCGCCGAGCTCTTCGACCAGCTGCTGGCACTCGCGTACCAACGCGGCCGGGCGCTGCACGCCGCCACCACCTTCGAGCTGGACGACGTGATCGACCCCGCCGCCACCCGGAACTGGATCCGTACCCTCACCCGGTGAGGGAGTGAGGGTACGGATCCTCCGCGGTCGCCGGCCGCGCCGGCGACCGCGGGTCCCGCGGTGATCAGCGCACGCGGCGGAACAGCGCCTCCAGGGCGATGACCAGCACCGCGGCGATCACCACGTGCATCAGCGAGAGCATCACCGTGGACGGTCCGTCGAAGTCCGCGGCCAGGGTGCCCGCGATGGTGCCGAGCGATGCCGCGGCGCCGACCACGGCGGCGACCCGCAGGATCGGGGCCCACAGCTTCGAGAGCAGCACGGCCACGGTCATGCCGACGGCCAGCGGTACCACCGTCATGAGGACGACGCCGCCGGGGGCGACCGAGGCGCGGACCCCGGCCTCGTCGGTCATGGTGAAGTCGCCGCCCGCGACGAGGCCGATCAGCCACAGGGCGAGGTTCGTGAGTAGGGACAGGCCGACGGCGCCCAGCACGGCGGTCGTGCGGGTCGGGCGGAAGGTCGACGGGGCTGCGGTGTCGATGGCGGTCATGATGTCTCCTCGGGTCGTTTTCCGGAACGAGTCCATCAAATAACCCGAAGCATTGTTGAGGTCAAGCCCTAATTCAAACCGGATTGTGCGGCGACGACTGCTGCCTGCACCCGTGACTGCACGCCGAGCTTCATCAGCACCCGCGAGACGTGCGTCTTCACGGTGGCTTCGCCGATGTCGAGACGCCGCGCGATCTGCTGGTTCGACAGGCCCTCGCCGAGCCCGGCGAGGACGTCGCGCTCGCGGTCGGTGAGCGCGCTGAGGTCGACGGCCGCGGGCTCGGCGCCGGGACGGGGGATCGCCGCGATCACCGCCCGGGTGACCTTGGGGTCGAGTACGGCGTCGCCGGCCGCGACGGCCAGGACCGCGCGGATCAGCTCGTCGCCGCCCGCCGACTTGAGCAGGAAGCCGCTCGCCCCGGCGCTCAGCGCGCCGAGGACGTACTCGTCGAGGTCGAAGGTCGTCAGCACCAGCACGGCGCTGTCGGTCTCGGCCACGACGGAGGCCGTCGCTGCGAGCCCGTCGACCCGCGGCATGCGGACGTCCATCACGACCACGTCCGGCTTGAGGGCCCGCGCCTGCCGCAGGGCGGCGGCACCGTCGGCCGCCTCGCCGATCACCCGCACCTCCCCGGTCGATTCCAGGAGCAGGCGCAGGCCCGCCCGGATCGCCGCGTGATCGTCCGCCAGGACGACGGTGGCCGTCACCGCGCCACCTCCATCGGGATCGTCGCCCGGACCACCCACGCCCCGTCGTCGGGTCCCGCGGTCGCCGACCCGCCGATGGACTCCGCGCGGAAGGCGATGTTGCGCAGGCCGTCTCCGGAGCCGGTCGGGCCGGGTAGCAGGGCGTTCGCGGCGGTCATGGTCAGGTGCTCCTCGGTGACGTCGACGTCGACCTCCAGCGCGGCGCCGGGGGCGTGTTTGGTGGCGTTCGTGATGACCTCACCGAGGATTCGCGTGAGGGTGGCCTCGACGGCGGTGGGCAGCGGACCGTCGGGCAGCCGGAGCCGGACGGACACGCCCGCGGCCCCCGCCGTCTCGATGAGCGGCTCGAGGGATTCGAGGGTGGTGCGGACGGCGGCGTCGTCGGGCGAGGTGAGCAGGTTGATCGTGGCCCGCATCTCCTCGAGCGCGGCGAGGCTGCCGGACCGGATCGACTGCAGCACCGCCGGATTCTCGGGCGTGCGCTGCGCGGCGTCGGCGAGGATCGCGACCGCGGAGAGGTGTCCGGCGACGGTGTCGTGCAGCTCCCGTGCGAGGCGCCGCCGCTCGTCCGCGAGCGCCGTGGCGCGCCGGGACTCACCCTCCTCGCGCTCGAGCTCCGCGAGCCGGCGGTAGGCGAGCACCGCCCGGCCGTAGCCGATCGGCGACCAGATCACGGCGATGAGGATCAGCACGGCGTACATGCCGGCCTTCACCCCGACGAAGGCGGTCGCGCCGACGCCGAGCACGACCGTGAGCACCAGCACCGTCACCGAGACGACGTCCCGCAGCCGTTCGGACCCCGTCGCCACCGCGAGGTAGATCACGTCCGACAGGGCGATCCACAGCACCACGGACGGCCCGAAGGTGAAGTCCCAGGCGACCAGGGCCAGCATGAGGCCGAAGGCCGCGGCCGGGCGGCGCCGGGCGAGCAGCTGGATCGCCAGTGCGCCGCCCAGCAGCCCGAGCTTGACCTGCCACGGGTAGAAGTCCTCGGTCCGCGAGTTGACGGACCACCCGCCGGCGCCCCAGAGCACCGCGCCCACCAGGCAGATGCCGAAGGCCGGCACGGCGGCGTACTCCGACGACCACCCGCTCAGCACCGACCTCATGCGCCCATTGCAGCACATCGCCGCGGCCGGCGGGTCCACCGAAAGGGGGAGGGCCCACGGGCCACCGGGGGGACGACGACGGCGCGCGGGCGCGGCACAGTGGGCGGCATGGGAGAGCTGAACAATCCGGTGCTGTGGACGATCGCCGCGTGCGAGATCGGCTTCTGGGTCCTCGTGGTCGGTGGCCTCGCGATGCGGTACATCCTGCGCTGGCGCCGCCCGGGGATGATCGCGCTGGCGCTGGTGCCGCTGCTCGACGTGGTGCTGATCGCGGCCGTCGCGATCGACCTGTACCGCGGCGGCGAGGTGGGCTTCGCGCACCGGCTCGCGGGCATCTACCTCGGATGCACCGTGATGTTCGGGCACCGCATGATCGCCTGGGCGGACGAACGCTTCGCCCACCGCTTCGCCGGTGGGCCCGCGCCGCGGAAGGTGCCCAAGCTCGGGCCCGAGCGGACCCGCAAGGAGTGGTCGGACTTCTACCGGTGGCTCGGGGCCGTCGCCATCGCCGGCGCCGTCTCGCTGGGGCTGGGCTACACCGTCGCCGACGACACCCAGCGCGAGGCGCTGATGGGCGTCTTCGGGACCCTCGGCGTGATCACCGTCATCTGGTTGGTCACCGGACCGCTGTGGGTGACGGGCCGCGGCGAGACCGCCGAGCGGTGATCACGCGGGCGGATCGCGGGCAGGCGCCTTTCAGGATGCGAAGCGGACGTAAGCGGCGAATACTCCCAGGTGATTCGGATCACCCTCTGATCGGAGATGCCATGACCGTGTCCGCCTTCACCATCGACGTCCCCGACGCGGAGATCGCCCAGCTGCAGGAACGGCTGCGCGCGACCCGCTTCCCGGACGTCGCCCCCAACACCGACTTCGCCCGCGGTACGTCCGGCGAGTACCTGCGCGATCTCGTCGCGTACTGGGCCGACGGGTTCGACTGGCGCGGCGCCGAAGCGGGGCTCAACGCCGTACCGCAGTTCCGGGCCGAGGTGGACGGTCGCCCGCTCCACTTCCTGCATCGCGTCGCCGCCGACTCCCGCGGCGCGATCCTGCTGTTGCACGGATGGCCGGATACGCCCTTCCGGTACCGGCGCGTGCTCGACGACCTCACCGCCCGCGGCTTCGACTGCGTCGTGCCCTCGCTGCCGGGCTTCGCGTTCACCGGCGGGCACGCGCTCTCGAGCACCGCGACCGCGGACCTGTTCCAGCGTCTCATGACCGAGGTACTCGGCTACGAGAAGTTCGTGGTGGCGGGCGGCGACGTCGGCACCGTCGTCGGCTCGCAGCTCGCGCGGCGGCACCCGGACCGGGTCGCCGGCCTGCACCTGACGAACGCGGAGTACCCGACCGGCGCGGAGACGGATCTGGACGAGGAGGAGCGCGCCTACGCCGAGTTCATCCAGTACTGGTGGGCCACCCAGGGCGGCTACGCGGCCGTCCAGTCCACGAAGCCGCAGATCGTCGGCCCCGCGCTCAACGACAGTCCCGCCGGGCTCGCCGCCTGGATGATCGGGCTGATCGACACCGGGTCCCAGGATCATGACGTCGACGGTGCCTTCGGCGGGCGCGACGAGCTCCTCACCAATCTCAGCATCTATTGGTTCACGCAGACCGCCGCCACCGCCGCGGACAGCTACGCCGCGGACGGGTGGGGCGGCGAGGCCACCAGGATCACCGTGCCGACCGCGATGGCCATCTACCCGCGCGAGGCCCAGTCGCCCCGCAGCTGGTGCGAGCGCGCGGCGAACGTGGTCCGGTACACGACGATGCCGCGCGGCGGGCACTTCGCGGCCCTCGAGGTGCCGCAGGACTACGCCGGCGACCTCCTCGCGTTCGTCGAGGAACTCGGCTAGAACGCCGAACGGCCCGGCGGAGACCGCCGGGCCGTTCGGTGGGAGACGTTTAGTCGAGGTAGTCGCGCAGGACCTGCGAGCGCGACGGGTGCCGCAGCTTGCTCATCGTCTTCGACTCGATCTGGCGGATGCGCTCCCGCGTCACGCCGTAAACCTGACCGATCTCGTCTAAAGTGCGCGGCTGACCGTCGGTGAGGCCGAACCGCAGGCGGACCACGCCGGCCTCGCGCTCGGACAGGGTGTCCAGCACGGACTGGAGCTGGTCCTGCAGCAGCGTGAAGGACACCGCGTCGACCGCGACGACGGCCTCCGAGTCCTCGATGAAGTCACCGAGCTGGCTGTCGCCCTCGTCGCCGATGGTCTGGTCCAGCGAGATCGGCTCGCGCGCGTACTGCTGGATCTCCAGCACCTTCTCCGGCGTGATGTCCATCTCCTTCGCCAGCTCCTCCGGGGTGGGCTCGCGGCCCAGGTCCTGGAGCAGCTCGCGCTGGATGCGGCCGAGCTTGTTGATGACCTCCACCATGTGCACCGGGATGCGGATGGTGCGGGCCTGATCGGCCATCGCGCGGGTGATCGCCTGCCGGATCCACCAGGTGGCGTACGTGGAGAACTTGTAGCCCTTGGTGTAGTCGAACTTCTCGACCGCGCGGATCAGGCCGAGGTTGCCCTCCTGGATCAGGTCCAGGAACGCCATGCCGCGGCCGGTGTAGCGCTTGGCCAGCGAGACCACGAGGCGCAGGTTGGCCTCGAGGAGGTGGTTCTTGGCGCGGTTGCCGTCGCGGGCGATCCAGTTCATGTCGCGCCGGATGCCGATCGCGGGCTTCTCGCCGCGCTCGAGCCAGCGGTTGATCTGCTGCTCGGCGAACAGGCCGGCCTCGATCCGCTTGGCGAGCTCGACCTCCTCCTCGGCGTTGAGCAGCGCGACCTTGCCGATCTGCTTGAGGTAGGCGCGCACGGAGTCGGCCGAGGCGGTGAGCTCGGCGTCCTTGCGGGCCTGTCGCAGCGCCTCCGACTCCTCCTCGTCCCAGACGAAGTCGCCCGATGCCTTGTCCTGCTCGGACGGCTCCTCGTCCTCCGCGTCCGCCGGGGCGGGCTTGGTGACGGCGCTCTTCGCCTTCGCATCCGCGGTGTCGTCCGCGGCGTCGTCGGCGTCGAGCGCGACCTCCTCGTCCGCGAGCTCCGTGGGATCGGGATCGCCGTCGAGCTCCGGATCGACCTCGTCCTCGGCGCCGCCCTCGGCGCCGGCCGCCGAGGCGTCCTTCTTGCCCGCGGCCTTCTTCGCCGTGCGCTTCGCCGGACCCGCGGCCGCCTTCTTGGCCGGGGCCTTCTTGGCGGGGGCCTTCTTCGCCACCGCCTTCTTGGCCGGGGCCTTCTTGGCCGCGGCCTTCTTCGCGGGAGCCTTCTTGGCGGTGGTCTTCTTGGCGGGGGTCTCCGCCGAGGTGGCCGAACCGTCCACGCCGTCTGCCGACGGTGCGCTGGAGCTGGTCTGCGTCGCTGCCACGTACGCCCTTTCCTACTGTGCCTGCATGCGCCGGAACCGCTTCCCGGGCGCGACAACAACACCTGTTCCGAGCCGTGCGCGGCGTCGGTGGTGGCTGAGGCGACCGGAGGCGAGGGAGACCGGCGTCTGTTCCGGCGTTTCGACGCCGGCACCCCATTGTAACGATCCGGTCGCTCCGCCCGCATTCACCTGCGGTCAAAGCGCCCGAACCGGACGGATCAGCCGCGCTGCGACGCCATCGCCGCGCCCACGATCCCGGCGGTGTTCAGCAGCTTCGCGGGGATCACCGGAGTCTTCACCTCGAGCAGCGGGACCCACTTGTCGGCCTTGCGGCTGATGCCTCCGCCGACGATGATCAGGTCCGGCCAGAGCAGCTTCTCGTACTCGCGGAAGACGCGGCTGACCTGGCCCGCCCACTTCTCGTAGCTCCATCCGCGGCGGTCCTTGATCGAGCTGGCCGCCCGGTGCTCGGCCTCCTTGCCCTCGACCTCGATGTGGCCGAACTCGGTGTTGGGCACCAGGGTCCCGCGATAGATCAGCGCCGAGCCGATGCCGGTGCCCAGGGTCAGGAGCAGGATCACCCCGTCGAAGTCGCGGCCGGCGCCGTACCGGTCCTCCGCCAGCCCCGCCGCGTCCGCGTCGTTGAGCACAGTGACCGGACGATCGAGAGTGGACGTGAAGAGCTCGCTCGCGTCGGCGCCGATCCAGCCCGGGTCGATGTTCGCCGCGCTGCGGACCGTGCCGTTCGTCACGACCGCGGGGACGGTGATCCCGACGGGGCCGGCCCAGTCGAAGTGCTCGATGACCTCGCGGACCGCGCCGGCGCACGCGCCCGGCGTGGACGGCTGCGGCGTGGGCACCTTGAAGCGCTCGCCGACCAAGTCGCCCGTGTCCATATCTACGATGCCGCCCTTGATGCCGCTGCCGCCGATGTCGACGCCGAACCCCAGATTCTCCGCCATTGCCTACTCCGCATTCCTTGAGGTGCCGGACCGCAGTCCTCCGCCCGGGTGCCCCCGGCGCTGACAAAGTACCGCGGATTGTGGTTCTGTGGTGGGCGTGCAACTTAACCGGTGGGAGTTGTCCGAGATCGCCGTCGCCGTCGTCACGGAGGCCGCGCAACGCGTCGCGGCCCGCCGGGCGGAGGTCTTCGGCGCCAATGCATTCGATGGCGCCGACGGGACGCGTCCGGAGGGTGTGACCACCAAGTCGACGCCCACCGACCCGGTCACCGTCGTCGATACCGAGACCGAGCGCTTCGTGCGGGAGCGGCTCGCGGAGCTGCGGCCCGACGACGCCGTCCTCGGCGAGGAGTTCGGTGGCGAGCAGGGGGAGCCCGGCGCGGTCCGCTGGATCGTCGACCCCATCGACGGCACCGTCAACTTCCTCTACGGGGTGCCCGCCTACGCCGTCTCCCTCGGCGCCCAGGTCGACGGCGTGTCCGTGGCGGGCGCGGTCGCCGACGTGGTGCACGGCACCGTCTACGCCGCCGCCCTGGGCGAGGGTGCGCGCGAGATCGCCCCCGACGGCACGGTCCGCGGGCTCCGGGCGAACCCGATCACCGACCCCGCGCTGGCCCTGGTCGCGACCGGCTTCGGGTACTCCCGCGAGCGCCGCGAGAAGCAGGGCCGGGTTCTCGCGCAGCTGTTGCCCGCGGTCCGCGATGTGCGACGCATCGGCTCCGCCGCCCTCGACCTGTGCATGGTGGCCGCCGGCCGCGCCGACGCGCATTTCGAGCACGGCCTCAGCCCGTGGGACTGGGCCGCAGGCGCCCTCGTCGCGCAGGAGGCCGGTGCGGTTGTGATCGTGCCCGCCGCGGACTCCACGAGCGATGACGGCGCCCTGACCCTCGCGGCCGCGCCGGGCATCGCCGACGGGCTGATCGCACTCCTGCGCGAGGCCGGAGGGCTCGAGGCCCTCTAAGGCGGCGGCACCCGGCCGCGGGGCGGATCAGTGGTGAGCGGAGCGGCTCAGCGGTTGCAGGACTGGCTGTGCACGGCCGAGACGAGGGCGGGGTTCGCCCCGCCGTCGGCCGCACCCGCGGGAGCCGCCCGCAGGATCCGCAGGATCTCCTGCGCATCGGTGCTGGGCTCGAGATCGGTGAAGAACGTGCCCAGGACCAGGTCGACCGAGTTGTCGCGCCGCCCGTCGTCCACCAGCTCCGCGCACGGGGCGATGATCCAGGCCGCTGCGGCCGCTGCCCGGCCCGAGTCGCCGAACCGCAGCTGCGCCTGGCAGGCCATCTCGGGGTAGACCGGGTCGTTGCCGTAGGCGCCGGTGGTGGGTGCGCCGAACCCGTAGTCGGCGAGTTTGTTCAGGGTGGTCTCCGCGCGGCCCGCCTGGCCCGAGGCGTTGAGCACGCGCACCGTCGACGCGGCGAGCGGTGCGGGCCGGACCGAGACCAGGTCATCGGGGGAGACGACGTCGAACTTCCCCGACGCGGGCGCGGGCGCCGGCGCGGTGGCCCCCGCGCGCGCCGCGGCGCCCGTCGTCGGCGCCGCCGAGGCCGACGGGGCCGGCGGCGGCGGGCAGGACACGGGCGCTGCGGTCTCCTCCTGGGAGGACATGGCGCGGGCCCAGGTCGCGATGGCCACGACGGCGAGGACGGCGATCACGATGAGGATCGGGAGCGTGTTGCGCCGCCGGAACGGTTCACCGTTCCGGTCGAATCGCCGGCCCGTGCCGGTGAGCTGGGAAACCACGGCCCCGACTGTACGGGAGGGCGTCGCCCGGGCAGGGGAGGCGGCGCGGGAGTCGCGCGGGAATCATCCGGGCCCATCGTGCGTTGGAGGGGCAACGAGCGGTGGAATCCGGACCGTCACGGAAAGTCCGTGACATCCGATTTCGAGTGCGCTACACTCTGGCCGCTCGCGCGGGAAACAACGCGCCCGGCGGTCTCGGAAACCCTGAGGCCCAGGGGTACGAGCAAGGATGGGGATGACACGGCATGGCAACTGATTACGATGCTCCACGGCGGTCCGAGGCGGATGAGATCTCGGAGGATTCGCTCGAGGAGTTGAAGGCCCGTCGCAACGAGGGCCAGTCCGGCACGGTGGACGTGGACGAAGGCGAGACCGCCGAGTCCTTCGAGCTCCCCGGTGCCGACCTGTCGGGCGAGGAGCTGAGCGTCCGGGTGGTGCCGAAGCAGGCTGACGAGTTCACCTGTACCAGCTGCTTCCTGGTGTACCACCGCAGCCGGCTCGCCGATCCGGACGGCACCGAGCTGATCTGCATCGACTGCGCCTGACGGCTACTTTCTCCGCGGCGGCCCGCTCGCTATCCGAGCGTGGTCGCGGCGGGGATGAGCGCGAGCATCTTCTCCGGATGCCGGGTGGAGACCATCCAGTACGGCGTCGGATCGTCGGGGTCGTCGAGGACCACGACGATCATGGTCTTGATCCAGCCGCGGTGGTACACGAACGCCGCGGGATCGAGCTGGCGGCCGAGCGCCGCGCTCTTCGCCTCCGCCGGCACGGCCGCGGCACGGGAGATCAGCTCCAGCGGGAGGTGGGCGTTGCCCGCCCACAGCTCACCGCCGCGCACGCCGACGCTGCCGCGGCCCATCGACCAGAGCAGCACCGAGATCACGGCGACGATCAGCACGAACGCGCCGATCATCCAGTCCCCCCACTTCGCAGCGAGGGTCACCTCGAAACACAGCAGACCCGCCACGACCGCTCCCGCGAGCCACCAGTACCACGGCACCGTCAGCCTCTCGGTGTAGCCGTTCTCCGGCTTCGAGGTCTTCACTGTTCGATCTTCCGACACGGCTTCAGCGTAGTCTGCATCCCATGGTGAGCCAGATACCCCTACTGCGGCTCGACGAGGGCCTCCCACTCCCCAAGCGCGCACATCCCGGCGACGCGGGCGTGGACCTGTACTCGACGACCGACGTGCGGATCGAACCCGGCGCCCGCACGCTCGTCGCCACCGGCGTGGCGATCGCGCTGCCGCACGGCACCGTCGGCCTGATCCACCCCCGATCCGGTCTCGCCGCGAAACACGGTCTCACCGTGGTCAATACGCCCGGCACCATCGACGCCGGCTACCGCGGCGAGATCAAGGTGTGCCTGCTCAACACCGACCGCGAGACGGCCGTCGACATCAAGCGCGGCGACCGCATCGCCCAGCTGCTCGTGCAGCGCGTGGAGCTGCCCGACTTCAAGGAGGTCTCGTTCCTCGACGAGACGGTCCGCGGCGCCGGCGGCTACGGCTCGTCGGGCGGCCACGCCAGCCTCGAGTCCTCCCACTAACGTCACCACCGAACCCTCGAAGACCCAAGGAGCACCGTTCATGGCCCTCGGCCGCCGCAAGTCCAAGCAGCGCAGCACCGCGAGTGTCGACCCGTACGCCACGATCGGGCAGCCCGAGCACCACACGGCGCCGGTCCCCGCGGACGACGACGAGGCGCAGGAGCTCGGCACCGGCGCCGGCCCGTACGACCTCAACTCCCTGGAGAGCACCGAGGGCCTCGACGACGGCCGGCTCGATCTCGGCTCGATCATCCTCGCCATGCCGCCGGAGTCGCAGCTGCAGGTCGAGATGAGCCCCGAGGGCGTTCCCGTCGGCGTGCACCTCGACACCCCCGTCGGCCGGATCACGCCGGGCGTCTTCGCGGCGCCCAAGTCGGGCGGGCAGTGGCGCGAGGTGGTCACCGAGCTGGCCGATTCACTCCGCGAGAACGGCGCCCAGGTCGCGATCGAGGACGGCCACTGGGGCCGCGAGGTCGTCGGCACCCAGCCCGACGGCGTGCTCCGCTTCATCGGCGTCGACGGCCCGCGGTGGATGGTCCGCATCGTCGTCGCCGCGCCGCTCGAGAACGCCGATCAGGCCGCTCAGCTCGCGCGCGCCATGCTCGCGGAGACGGTGATCCGCCGCGGCATCGACCCGCGCCCCGCCCGCGACCACCTGGAGATCGAGCTCCCCGCCGAGCTGGTGCAGCAGCTGCAGGAGGCCATGGCGGCCCAGCAGGCGCAGCAGGAGCAGGCCGCTGCGGCGATCGCCGCGCAGGTCGCGCAGCGCGCCGCCGCCGAGGGCCCCGCAGCCCTGCGGCAGAGCAATCAGGACCGGCTCACCCAGGGATCCGCGCTGACCCGGCTCAACAACCAGCAGTAAGGCCGTCGAGCCCCGCCCGGCCCAGGACGGCCGGGTCGGGGCCGAGGTCCGCGAGGTCGACCACGACCGCGGAGGCGTTGGGGATCGCCGCCGCCCACGTGCGCGCCGTGGCGACGGGGTGGATCAGGTCGCCCTCCGCGCCGACCACGACGGTGCGCGCGACCAGTCCGCCGAGCGCGGACTCCGTCGGCGCGGCGAACCCCGCCGCCTCCCGCAGGGCGGGCGCGAGGAAGTCGCCGTGCGCGGCCCACGAGCGGCTCAGCTCCCGCGCCAGCCACGGCGGGCTGCCCGCCCGCATCCGGGCGATCGCCTCGGCCGCGCCCACCTCGTCGACGACGTCCGCGGTCACCCGCGCCGACATCGCCGCGGGTACCTCCGGCCCGGCCGCGCCGCACCACGGCGGCAGGGTGAGGACGAGCGTCGCATCGGCGTCGGGGTGCTCGAGCGCCCAGCCCGCGGCGACGGCCGAGCCCAGGGAGACCCCGCAGACCAGCAGCGGTCCGTCGGCGGCGGCCGCGTCCAGCGCCGCGCGGTATCCGGCCACCACTGACGGCGGCGTCGCGTCGACCGCCATGGTGCGCGCGCACAGCGCGGTGAGCGGCGCGAACGCGCGGAGCGCGAAGTCGGCGTCCGAGCCCGAGCCCGGCAACAGGACGGCGGTGGTGTGCGGGGGGAACTGCATGGGCCGAGCATGCCAGGATGTCGCCGCGCCGCGGCGGGGGCACCGACGGCGGACGGCCGCCGCGGCCTCGCCGCGTAGTGTGATCGTGTGAAAGATGGTGCAGAGCAGGAGCCGGACACGGCGGCGGACGACGCCCCCGAGCCCTCGATCAAGGATCAGGTGCTCGACCAGATGGGCGGCTGGCAGGGCATGGTGTACTCCACCCTGCCCGTGGTCGTCTTCGTGCCGGTCAACGCACTGTGGGGGCTCGGCTGGGCGTCCGCCGCGGCGCTCGGTGCCGCGCTGCTGATCCTCGTGATCCGCCTCGTCACCCGGACCAGCGTGCAACCCGCGATCTCGGGCTTCTTCGGCGTCGCGGCGTGCGTGCTCATCGCCCTCCTCCTCGGCGGTCGCTGGTACTTCCTCTACGGCATCGTCAGCCAGGCAGTGTTCGCGCTCGCCTTCGCCGTCTCGATCGCCCTCGGGCGACCACTCGTCGGCGTGCTGTGGCATTTCTTCCGTGGCGGCGAGGGGCCGGCGACCGATTGGCGGCGGAACCCGGCCGAGAAGCGCATGTTCACGTGGCTGACTGTCCTGTGGATGCTCCTGTTCCTCACCCGGTTCGTGATCAAGGGATTGCTGTTCCTCAAGGACGACGTCAACTGGCTGGGCGTCGCCACCATCGCGATGGGGTGGCCGATGTTCGCCGCGGTGCTCCTCATCACCTTCCTGGGCGTGCGCCGCGTCGAGGCGTCGTCCCCGGAGTCCGCTCCTCCGGCCGCCGCCGACACCGGCGTCACGGCGTCTCGAGGCGACGACGAGAAGGCGGGCGGGGCGTGAGCGGGCTCGCGATCGGGGATCTGCTCGAGCTGACCTGCGGCGCACCGGGGCACGGCGGCTTCGTCGTCGCGCGGTACGACGGCCGCGCCGTCTTCGTGCGCGGAGCGCTCCCCGGGGAGTCCGTGCGCGCCCGGGTCACCGAGGTCAAGAAGTCCTACGCCCGCGCGAGCACCGTCGATGTGCTCGAGGCCTCGCCGCACCGCGTACCCGAGGCGTGCGCCGCGGCGGCCGCCGGCGCCGGCTGCTGCGACCTGACTTTCGCCGCCCCGGCCTACCAGCGCGAGCTCACGGCGGCCGTGTTGCAGGACCTCCTCGTGCGCTTCGGAGGCTTCGAGCCCGATGCGCTCGAGCCGACCGTCGAGCCCCTGTCCGACGGGCTCGTCACCGGCTGGCGGCACCGCGCCCGCCTCGTCGCGGACGCCGACGGCCGCCTCGGGCAGCACGCCCACCGCAGCACCGCGGTGATCGTCGCGCCGTGTGCGCAGCTGCCCGACGCGCTCTCCGACCTCGCGGCCGGGCTGCGCGCCGAGCCCGGAACCGAGGTCGCCCTCGTCCTCGACGACGCGGGCGCCGCGCACGCCGCGGTGCCCGCGCGCCGCGGCCGCTCCGCGAAGGTCCTCGCCGGCGCGCCCTTGGCCGAGTACCGGGTGGGCGCGCGGTCCTGGCGGATCCCCGTCGGGGGCTTCTGGCAGGCGCACCGCGATGCGGCGTCCCGGTACGCCCAATGGGTCGCCGCCTACACGGGACGGTACGGGGGAGAGCCCGGCCGCGCCTGGGACCTGTACGGCGGCGCGGGCGTCCTCGCCGGCGCGCTGGTCGACGAGGGTTTCGCGGTCGACGTGGTCGAGACCTCCGGCGGTGCGATCGCGGCCGGCAGGCAGTCCCTCGCGGACGAGCCCGTGGCGTTCCACCGCGGCGACGTCTCGTCCCGCCTCAAGGGCCTCCCGTCGCCCTCCGTCGTGGTCCTCGACCCGCCCCGCGCAGGCGCCGGCGCAACGGTCATGACGGCGATCGCGGCGGCCGGTCCGCGGGCGATCGTGCACGTCGGTTGCGATCCGGCGGCGTTCGCACGCGACGTCGGCGCCGCGTGCGAGAACGGCTATCGCGTCGCTGAGCTGGACGCATACGACGCCTTCCCGGGAACGCATCACCTCGAGGCGTTCGCGGTGCTGGTGCCGGGGCGCGAAAACCGTCGCGGCCGGTAAAGTGGCAAAGGCACCTCTCACGGGAGTAGACACGAGGGATATGAACCTGCTGCGCACCATCGAGTCCCCACGCGACCTGCGTCGGCTGGACCAGGATCAGCTCACCGAGCTGGCCGGGGAGATCCGTGACTTCCTCGTGGAGAAGGTCTCGGCGACCGGTGGGCACCTCGGCCCGAACCTGGGCGTCGTCGAGCTGACGATGGCGATCCACCGCGTGTTCGATTCGCCGACCGACCCGGTGCTCTTCGACACGGGCCATCAGGCGTACGTGCACAAGATCCTCACGGGCAGGCGCGACGGTTTCGACACCCTGCGTCAGGCCGGCGGCCTGTCCGGGTACCCGTGTCGCGCGGAGTCCGAGCACGACTGGGTCGAGTCCTCGCACGCGTCGGCGGCCCTGAGCTACGCCGACGGCCTGGCGAAGGCCTTCGCTCTCAAGGGCGAGCAGCGCACCGTCGTGGCCGTGGTCGGCGACGGCGCTCTGACCGGCGGTATGTGCTGGGAGGCGCTCAACAACATCGCGGCGTCGGACCGCCCCGTCGTCATCGTGGTCAACGACAACGGCCGCTCCTACGCGCCCACGATCGGCGGCCTCGCGACGCACCTGTCGGGCCTGCGCACGCAGCCGGAGTACGAGCGACTGCTCGGCGAGGCGCGGGCGCGACTGCGGAAGATGCCCGTGGTCGGCGAGCCCGCGTACTCGTTCCTGCACGGCATGAAGGCCGGCATCAAGGACATGGTGAGCCCGCAGGCGCTGTTCGCGGACCTGGGCCTCAAGTACGTCGGCCCCATCGACGGGCACGACGAGCTGGCCCTCGAGGCGGCCCTGCGCCGCGCCAAGGATTTCGGCGGCCCCGTCGTCGTGCACGCGCTCACCCGCAAGGGGAACGGCTACGAGCACGCCGAGAACCACGAGGCCGACCAGATGCACGGTATCGGCGTGATCGACCCCGCCACCGGCCTGCCGGTCGGGGGTGCCGCCGGCGCCCGCGACTGGACCTCGGTCTTCGCGGAGGAGCTGGTCGCGCACGGCGAGCGCCGAGACGACGTGGTCGCCATCACCGGCGCCATGGCGGAGCCGACGGGCGTCGCGGACTTCGGCCGCAAGTTCCCCGACCGCATGTACGACGTGGGCATCGCCGAGCAGCACGCCCTGACCTCCGCCGCCGGTCTCGCGCTGGGCGGCATGCACCCCGTGGTCGCCCTGTACGCCACGTTCCTCAACCGTGCGTTCGACCAGCTGCTCATGGACGTCGCGCTGCTCGGCCAGGGCGTCACCGTCGTCCTGGACCGCTCCGGTGTCACCGGGCCGGACGGCGCGAGCCACCACGGCATGTGGGACCTCTCGCTCGCCGCGATCGTCCCGGGCCTGCGCGCCGCGGTGCCCCGCGACGCGGCCCGTCTCCGCGAGGAGTTCGCCGAGGCCCTCGCCGTCGACGATGCTCCGACCCTGATCCGCTACGGCAAGGGTGCGGTGCCCGCCGACCTGGAGGCCGTGCGCCGCCTGCCCGACGGTGCCGATGTGCTCGTCGAGGACGGCGACGGCGCCGCGGACGTGCTGATCGTGGCGGTCGGTGCCTTCGCCCACGTCGCGGTCGACGTGGCGACGCGCCTGCGCGATCAGGGCATCTCGGCGACCGTCGTCGATCCGCGGTGGGTGCTGCCGGTGCCGGGGTCGATCGTCGACCTGGCCCGTGCGCACCAGCTGGTCGTCACGCTCGAGGACAACGGCGTCGCGGGCGGCATCGGTGCGTCCGTGACCGCCGCGCTGCAGCGCGCCGAGGTCGACGTGCCGACGCGCGTCCTCGGCATCGAGCAGAGCTTCCTCGATCACGCCTCCCGCGGCGAGATCCTCACCGACCTGGGGCTCACCCCGTCGGAGATCGCCTTCCGGATCACCGGCTGGGCCACCGCGTGCGCCCACGTGACGGTGCCCGCCGAGAAGGCGCAGGCAACGCCGGAACAGGTCCGCTGACGCGGGTCCGGATCGGTCAGGCGGAGGCGAGCGCGGCCGCGACGGCGGCGACCGTCAGCCGCCGCTGCCAGTTCCGCGCGCCCGAGGCGGCGAGGGCGTCCTCGACGGCGTCGGAGCCGCGAGCAGTGCCGTCCCAGCACAACTGACGGACGGCGTCGGTCGGAAGCAGGTTCTCCACCGGCACCGCCACCTCGTCGGAGATCTCGGCCAACGCGGCGCGGACCTTGGCGAGGCGCTCGGCGGCCTCGGGGTTCGACTTCGCCCACCGGTTGTTCGCGGGCACTCCGTTGCGGGGGCCGTGCAGCGGGGGGAGCGAGGCATCGGGGAGGGCGTTGGCCCGGTGGATCGCCGCGAGCCAACGCTTCGCCGACCGTCGCATCCGCGGTCCGCCGAAGACCGGCAGCGCCGTCAGCTCCGCCTCGGTGGTGGGATTCTTGCCCGCGGCGTTGACGATCGCGGCGTCCGGGAGGGTGCGCCCCGGAGCGACGTTGCGCTGCTCGGCCATCTCGTCGCGGGCCATCCAGAGCTCCCGCGCGCGGGCCAGCTGACGCCGGTTGCGCAGCGTGCTCAGGCCCGAGAGGCGGCGCCACGGATCGGGCTTGGGCGCCGGGTCCGGGCGGGTGCGCTCGTACTCGAACTCCTCGAGCGCCCACTCCAGCTTCCCGGCGTCCTCGAGCCGCTCGTAGGCCTCGTCGCGCAGGTCGACCAGCACCTCGACGTCGAGCGCCGCGTAGTTGAGCCAGTCGTGCGGCAGCGGACGGGTGCTCCAGTCGGCGGCGCCGTGCCCCTTCGCCAGCGCGTAGCCGGTGTACTCGGAGGTCATCGCCGCGAGGTTCACCCGCGGCGCGCCCAGCAGGCGGCCGGCGAGCTCCGTGTCGAACAGCTCGTCGCACTCGAAGCCGTCGTCCCGCAGGCACGGCAGGTCCTGGTCGGCGGCGTGCAGCACCCACTCGACACCGCGCATCGCCTCGATCACCGGCGCGAGGCCCTCGGGCTCGTGGATCGGGTCGAGCAGGAACAGCCCGGAGCCGGACCGCTTGATCTGGATCAGGTAGGCGCGCGAGGAGTAGGTGAAGCCCGATGCGCGCTCGGTGTCGACGGCGACGGGGCCCGTGCCCCGGCGCAGCGCGGCCGCGCACGCCGCGAACTCCTCGACGGTGGTGAGGGGCTCGGGGACGCCCTCGGCGGGTTCGGTGAGCGGAATCCCGGGGACCGGTTCCGACGAGGCCTTGCCCACGGCGGCGCCTACGCCGAGCCGAGCCGGGTGATACCGGCCGGGGGGAGCCCGGCGGCGGTCTCGAGCACCGCGCAGAAGGCCTCGACGTGGCCCGACAGGTCGTCGCCCAGCGGCGTCCACGAGGCCCGCAGCTCGAGCTGGTGGGCGCGCGGGGGGCCGGCGATGTCGCCGTAGCGCACGGATGCGGTCGCGGTGACCGTGCCGCCGAGCGCGGTCACCTCCTGGCCGCGCTCGGCGAGCGCGTCGGTCAGCCAGCTCCAGGCGACCTCGGGGAGCAGCGGATCCGACGCCAGGGACTCGTCGACCTCGGACTGCACGTACGCGACCAGCCGCATCAGGCCGTTCCACGCCTCGTGGCCGTGCGGGTCGTGGAGCAGGATCAGGCGCCCGAAGGTCTCGCCGTCGGAGTGCTCGGGCACCACATCGGTCTCGGGCGCGCGGACCTCGGCGCCGAGCGCGTAGCTGTACGGGGCGAGTCTCTGCGGGGGCCGGATGCTGCCGATCTCGATCTCGGGGCGGATCGTCGCCGTGTGCAGGGACTCGACGGCGACGCGGAACGACTCCGGCTCGGCGCCGCGCGTTCCCGTACCGCCCGCCGCTTCGTCACCCGTTCCTGGTTGGCTCACAAACCGTGACCGTAGCCGCTCGGAAGGCCTCACAGGCGGAGGCGCGCCGCGGGCCTCGGCCTGCGGGCGCGGAGGTCATGACATGATCGTTGACGATGAGTAACGAGGATCGATCGACGACGGCCGCGGCGACGGCGTACCCGCTGCTCGACGCGGCGGCGGGGCGCACTCCGGAGCACCGCCCGGTGTGGTTCATGCGGCAGGCCGGGCGCTCGCTGCCCGAGTACCGGAAGGTGCGCGAGGGGGTCGGCATGCTCGAGTCGTGCTTCCGCCCCGACCTGGTGTGCGAGATCACGCTGCAGCCGGTGCGCCGGCACCGCACCGATGCGGCGATCCTGTTCTCCGACATCGTGGTCCCGCTCAAGGCGGCCGGCATCGATCTCGACATCGTGAGCGGGATCGGCCCCGTCATCGAGCAGCCGATCCGGGACGCCGCGGCCGTCGCGGCCATGCCGAAGCTCGACGCGGCGCAGGTCGAGCCGATCGCCGAGGCCGTGCGGATGCTGCGCGGCGAGCTGCCCGCAGGCGTCGCGCTCATCGGCTTCTCGGGCGCGCCGTTCACGCTGGCCTCGTACCTCGTGGAGGGCGGGCCCAGCCGCAACCACGAGCGCACCAAGTCGCTGATGTACACCCAGCCTGAGACGTGGCACGCGTTGCTCGACGCGCTCGCCGACATCGCGATCACCTTCCTGCGGGTCCAGGCCGACGCCGGCGCGCAGGCCTTCCAGCTCTTCGACTCCTGGGCCGGCGCGCTCTCACTCGCCGACTACCGGCAGTACGTCCAGCCGCACTCCGCCCGCGTCTTCGCGGCGCTCCGCGAGAGCGCTCCGACGCTGCCCGCCTTCCACTTCGGGGTCGGCACGGGCGAGCTGCTCGGCGCCATGGGCGAGGCCGGCGCCGACGTCGTGGGCGTCGACTGGCGGGTCCCGCTCGACGTGGCCGCCGGCCGCGTCGGCCCCGGGAAGGCGTTGCAGGGCAACCTGGACCCCGCCACCCTGATGGCCGACCGCGACACCATCGACGCGCAGGTCCGGCGCGTGGTCGCCGACGCCGACGCGGCCCTCGCTGCGGGCGCCACCGGGCACGTCTTTAACCTCGGTCACGGAGTGCTCCCGTCGACCGACCCCGACGCGCTCACCCGCGTCGTCGAGCTGGTGCACGCGCTATGAGCAATGTCGCCGTCGTCGGGGCGGGCATCTCGGGACTGGTCGCGGCCCTGCGCCTGCAGGAGGCGGGCGCGCGCGTCACCGTCTTCGAATCGGGCAACCGCGTGGGCGGCAAGCTGCGCTCGGAGACCATCGGCGGGGAGCGCCTCGACGTGGGCGCCGAGGCCTTCGTGCGCCGCCGCCCCGAGGTGATCGACCTCGCGACCGAGCTCGGTCTCGCCGACCAGCTCGTCGAGCCCGCCGGGCGCCGCCCGGCCCTGTTCGCCGACGGTGCCCTCCGGGGAGGCTTCGGCCGCACGGTGATGGGCATCCCGGGCGACGCCGACGAAGTGCGGATCCCGTTGCGCTGGAACCCCGGCGCCGACGCGTCGATCGGCGCGCTGGTCCGCTCCCGGCTCGGCGACGAGGTCGTCGAGCGCAGCGTCGACCCGATGGTGGCGGGCGTCTTCGCCGCCCACGCCGACGATGTCTCGGTGCGCGCCGCGCTGCCCGCGCTGGCCGCCCGCCTCGACGAGGGCGCCGCATCGCTCGGCGAGGCCGTGCGCGACGTCCTCGGCGAGCCCGACGACAGCCCCGTCTTCGGCGCCTTCCGCGGCGGTTATCAGCAGCTGCTGGATGCGCTCGCCGAGCGGCTCGGCGACCGGATCATGCTCGGCGCGCCCGTGCCCGAGGTGCGGCCCGGCTGGAGCCTGCGCGGCTCGATGTTCGACGCGGTCGTGCTCGCGGTGCCCGCGCCGCAGGTGGGTCGCCTCGTCGGGCTGAGCCTGCCGGAGCTCGGCGCGGCCGTGGGGGCCATCCCGGCGGCCAGCTCGGCGCTGGTGACGATGCGGCTGCCCGAGGACGTCGAGCTGCCGGACCTCTCCGGCGTGCTGGTGGCGAGCCGCGAGCAGGTCAGCGCCAAGGCGCTGACGCTGTCGGGCCGCAAGTGGGATCACCTCCCCGGCGGCACGGTGCGGCTGTCCTTCGGGCGGCTCGGCGTCAGCCGGATCGTCGACGACGTCGACGCGGGACTGGTGGCCGCGGCGCGGGACGACCTCGCGAACGTGCTGGGGATCGCCGCAGAGCCGACCGCCACGCACGTGCAGCGCTGGTACGAGGGCATCCCCGTCTACCTTCCCGGCCACCGCGATACCCTCGCGGCGATCGAGGCGGCCACGCCGAAGGGACTCGCCCTCGCGGGCGCGTACTTCGACGGTGTCGGGGTGCCCGCGTGCATCGCCCGCGCGGAGGCCGCGGCCCAGCGGGTGCTGGCCGACCTGTCCTGAGTCGGTCCCGCGCGCGGGACTACGATCGACGGCATGGCCAAACTGGATTACGCGGAGCTCAATTCGACCGTCCGATACCTCATGTTCTCGGTGTTCTCGATCTCGCCGGGGGAGTTGGGCGACGACGAGCAGCGGGCCGCGGCGGCCACCGAGGCCGAGGCCTTCCTCGCGAAGATCCAGGAGGGCGACCTGGTGGTCCGCGGCGTGTACAACATCGCCGGGATGCGCGCCGACGCCGACTTCATGATCTGGTGGCACGCCGAGAAGCTCGAGGACCTGCAGGCCGCGTACAACGACTTCCGGCGCAGCACCGCGCTGGGACGCGCGAGCGCCCCGGTGTGGTCGAACACCGCGCTGCATCGTCCCGCGGAGTTCAACAAGAGCCACATTCCTGCGTTCCTCGCGGGGGAGGACCCCGGCGCGTACATCTGCGTCTACCCGTTCGTGCGCAGCCTCGAGTGGTACCTGCTGCCCGACGAGGAGCGCCGCAAGATGCTCGCCGATCACGGCCGCGCCGCGCGCGGCTACCCGGACGTGCGCGCGAACACCGTGCCCGCGTTCGCCCTCGGCGACTACGAGTGGCTGCTCGCCTTCGAGGCCCCCGAGATGCACCGCATCGTCGACCTGATGCGCGACCTCCGCGCCACCGAAGCGCGCCGGCACACCCGCGAGGAGACGCCGTTCTTCTCCGGGCCGCGAACGGACGTCCGCGCGCTCCTCACCGCTCTGCCGTGACGGTGGGCCGGGCGGGGCTCACGCCTCGTCCGGCTCCAGGCGCATGGAGATCGAGTTGATGCAGTAGCGGAGGTCGGTGGGGGTGTCGTAGCCCTCGCCCTCGAAGACGTGGCCCAGGTGGCTGCCGCAGTTGGCGCACAGCACCTCGACGCGCCGCATGCCGAGCGAGGTGTCCACCCGCTCGATGATCTTGTCGCCCGCGAGCGGCGAGAAGAACGACGGCCAGCCGCAGTGCGACTCGAACTTCGCGTCGGAGCGGAACAGCTCCTCGCCGCACGCGCGGCAGCGGTAGACGCCGGACGTCTTGGTGTCGGTGTACTCGCCGGTGAACGGCGCTTCGGTGCCCGCCTGCCGCAACACGCGGAACTCGGGCGCCGAGAGGCGCTGCCGCCACTCCGAATCGCTCAGCTGCAGTTTGGGCTTGGGAGTACTGGCCTCACTCATGCCTCCACGCTAACCGCGCGCGGCGGATGGTGCCAGCTCGTGCTTGCCGGGCTCCTCGTCGGGCGGGAGCGGCCGGTCGATGCCCTCGTCGAGGCGGTTCTCCGCCTTCGCGTCGAGGTAGCGGAAGAGCAGCACGCAGAACGGCACGATGATGAGCAGCGACCAGCCGAGGGTGCACTTGAGATACGCCAGCGAGCGCCCGAACGCGGGCCATTTGCCGGAGAGCCAGTTGTCGTAACTGAGGAAGCCGTAGACCGCGACCCAGGACACCCAGTTGCCCATCACCGAGCTGCGGTAGACCACCGTCATCAGCATCGGGAACAGCAGCATCGAGTAGTAGCCCTGTCCCAGCGAGCCGACGAGCCACGACATAGTCAGCAGAGTGCCGGTGGAGGTCGCCAGCCACAGCAGCTCGTTGCTCTTGCGGTAGTACTTCCAGAGCAGCCACAGCGTGACCAGGGCCATCACGACCACGGCCGCGCGGAGGAAGTAGTCCAGCCACGGGGGCAGCCCGAAGTACTGCGCGTTCCCGGCGATCGAGCTGTTGTAGTAGTCGCGTGCACCGCTGAGGTACGGCAGCGTCTTGTGGAAGAACTCCGTGCGGTCCGCGGAGAGCGCCATGCCCGCGCCCATCAGGACGACGGGGATGCCGATCGCCGTGATCAGCGTCTTCCACTGCCGGTTGACGATGATCAGGACGAGCATCACGGCGAGCAGCGGCTTCACCGCGAAGGACAGCCCGAGCGGGACGCCGGCCCAGAGGTCCTTCCGCTTGAGCAGCAGCGCCATCGCGGCCACCTCGGCGAGCAGGACGAAGCAGTTGAAGTTCGTGTAGACCAGCGTGCTGGTCACGGCCTCGGTGGTCACCGCGAAGAACAGCACCACCGGCGCGACCACGGAGTTCAGGCCGTAGCCGAACATCCGCAGCAGGATGTACAGGGCGAGCAGCAGCGCGACGGCGCTCAGTCCCACGAAGATGTAGCGCGCGGTCTCCGGGTCGAAGTATCCGAACGGCGCCATGAGCAGCGTGCCCGACGGCGGGTACAGGTAGTGCGGATCGACCGTGTCGTAGTTCTCGGTGTACACCGCCTCGTGGCGCAGGAAGCGCACCGCGGCCGCGTAGACCGTGGTGAAATCGTCGGTCTTGTTCCCGTTCGGGACCAGGACGATCAGCCGCTGCAGCAGCGTGAGCAGGGCGAGCGGCCACAGGATGGCCTTGACCACGAGGCCGGGATCGGACTTCATCCGGGCGAGGGCGACTGACGACACCGCTAAACCGTACCCAACGCCGCGGCGGCCGCCGGGAGGCCCGCCCGCCTCACGCGGCGCGCGGGGGCGCAGATCACGCGGGACAAGCGCGCGTCGACGGGGCGTCGAGGCGGTCCAGGTACCCGATCAGCGACTTCTGCACGCACGACGACCGGATCACGGCACCGTCGCCGATCCCGGCCCAGGTGACGGCCGAGGGCTGCGCGCCGACGACGGTGAGCTGGCCCGTCAGGGTGTCGAGCGCGGTGCGCGCGGTGAGCGGGTCGGCGGCGGAGGTGGCGACCGCCGCCTTGACCCCGAGGTCGGTGAGCTTCGGCGGCGCGGTCATCGTCGGCCAGGCCGCGCAGGTGCCGAGGTCGAGCGCGGTGGCGGCACCGAGCCGGAACTCGGGCCCCCACTTCCGCGCGGACGCGATGACCTGGTCGGGGGAGGCCTTGGTCACGGCGTCCGAGCACCGTCCGACGAACTGGCCGTCGGTGCCGAGGGCCTCGTCGGCGGTGCGGAGCAGGGCCCGCAGCGGCGCGGCGTCGCCGGAGCGGGCGCCTTGCAGCGCCGTCGCGAGGCGGGTGATGCGCGCGTCGCGGTCGCCCGGGCCGATCCCGAGGGTGACCACCACGGCCCGTCGGACGTCGGAGTCGGTGAAGGAACCCAACCGGCCCGCGGCCGCGTCGTCGATGATCCCGCGCACGGCGCCGGCCGGATCCGCGCCGAGGGCGCACGCCGGTCCGCACTGCTCGGCGAAGGCGTCGACCGTGGCGGAGGTTCCCCGCGCGGCGTCCTCGGCGCGCTGCAGCTCGGTGCCGCCGTACCGGACGGGGGAGTCGAGGATCAGGCGCGCGACCTGCTTCGGGTGCTCGGCCGCGTAGGCGAGGGCGGTGGTGGAGCCGTCGCCGACGGCGAGCAGCCCGAGCGCCGGGACGTTCCACGCGGTGCGCAGCTTCTCGAGGTCCTCCGCCGCGGCGGGCGCGGTGAAGTCGGAGATCGTGTCGGCGTACGCATCGCCGCACGTCGTCGACGCCTTCTGCGCGGACTCACCGATCTCCGCCACCCGTGCCTCGAGGCTCTGGCCCGCGGTGCCGCCGGTACGGAGCACGGACTGATCGCCGGCGGTACGGCAGGTGAGCGCCCCCGACGTCCCGATGCCGCGGCGTTCGACGGCGACCACCGGGCGGTTCGCCAGCACGGGGCTGTCGCCGGAGGCGAGGGTCGCCAGGGCGCGCTGTCCGGTGAACTCGGTCCCGCCCACCAGGACGAGCGGGGCCGCGGTGTCGGGGGTGCCGGGCACGCTGGCCCGCGTCACCGAGAGCTTGAGGGGCGCCTCCGCCTGGCCGACGCCGACGGTGAGCGTCGCGCACTCCAGGGTGGCGTTCGCCGCCGGCGGGGTGCCGTACCGCGTGGCGAGCCGGCTCGTGCAGTCCTGCCAGGCGAGCGGATCCTTCGCGGAGGCCTTCCACTCCGGGCCCTGGGGCGTGGTGTTCGCCGAGGCCGACGGTGCGCCGCCGCCCTTCCCGAAGTCGGTGACGTAGTCCGGGGTGGGCGCCGGGACCGGGGCGCAGGCGGACACGGCGACGATCGCGCCGACGGCGATCCCGGCGGCGGCGAGGGCTCGGGTGCGCGCGGAGGGCATGCCGTTCACAGTAACCAGATCACGGGGCGCGGGCCGTCAGCGCGCCCACCGCGTGTAGAGGAAGCCCTCGTCGTCGCCGAGGACCGGGCCGCGTCGCCAGTGGTCGAGCGGCAGGTCGGGTCCGCGGACGATCCGCGCGCCGTCGCCGCCCACGAGCACGGGCGCGACGGTCAGGCACAGCTCGTCGACGAGGCCCGCGGCGAGGAGCGCGCCGAGGACGCCCGGGCCGCCTTCCGCGAGGATCCGGCGGTGGCCGCGGGCGTACAGATCGTCGAGCACCGCGCGCAGGTCGACGGATCCGCCGTGGCCCGAGTAGACGATCGGTTCCGCGCCGCCCGCCGGGTACAGGCGGTCGGTGCGCGGGATGCTCCCGCGCGTCACGACCGCCAGCGCGGGGTGCGCGGGCGTGCCGTAGTCCTCGTCGCGCACCGTCGCCGCGCCCACGAGGACCACGTCGGCGGCGGCGCGGAGGGCCCCGAACACCCGACGGTCGCCGTCGCCGCCCAGTCCGCCCGACCGGCCCGCCGCGGTGGACGATCCGTCGAGCGAGCAGATCATGTTGGCGCGCACGTACGGTCGGCCCTCCGCGAGCGGGTGCGCGTAGGCCAGGGCGAGGGCGGCGTCGTCCGCGGGCAGTGAGTCGATCACGTCACGACCGTAGCGCGGGATTTTTCGACCGCGACGACCAGCGGATATCATCACGACTCATGACGCTGCATCTCGTGGATCGCAACCCGACGGTGACGCCGGAGCAGATGGTGGAGCAGCTCGTTCCGCCGGAGATGTTCAGCGAGGTCAGCTTCGACAGCTACATCCCGGACCCGAACGAGCCCACCCAGGCCGCCGCGGTCCAGACGGGCCGGGCCTTCGTCGCGGACGTGGTCAAGCTCTCCAAGCAGCGGAACAAGAAGGGCCTGTTCGGGCGCAAGAGCACGCCGCCGCACGGCGTGGGCCTCTATCTCGACGGCGGGTTCGGCGTCGGCAAGACCCACCTCCTGGCGTCGATCTTCCACAGCGTCCCGTCGCCGAAGTCCTTCGGCACCTTCGTCGAGTACACCCACCTGGTCGGCGCGCTCGGCTTCAACCAGTGCGTCGAGTACTTGGCGAACCACAGCGTCATCTGCATCGACGAGTTCGAGCTCGACGATCCGGGCGACACGATGGTGATGTCGCGGCTGCTGACCGAGCTGGCCGCGCGCGGCGTGTCGATCGTCGCCACGTCGAACACCCTGCCGGGGCAGCTGGGCGAGGGCCGGTTCGCCGCGCAGGACTTCCTCCGCGAGATCAACAAGCTCAGCTCGGTGTTCCAGTCGGTGCGTGTCGACGGTCCCGACTACCGGCACCGCGACCTGCCGCCCGCGCCCGACCCGCTCACCGACGAGGAGCTCGTCGCGGTCGCCGAGGCCGATCCGACCGCCACGCTCGACGACTTCGACGCGCTGTCGGACCACCTGTCCAAGCTGCACCCGTCGCGGTACAAGCAGCTGGTGGAGGGGATCTCCAAGGTCTGCATCCGCGGGGTGCATCCGGCCGACAACCAGACCGTCGCGCTGCGCATCGTGGTGCTCGCGGACCGGCTCTACGACGCCGGGATCCCGGTGCTCGTTTCGGGCGCGAAGCTCGACGAGATCTTCACCCCGGAGATGCTCGCCGGCGGTTACCGGAAGAAGTACCTGCGCGCGACGTCGCGCCTGCTCGCGCTGTCGCGCTTCGCCTCCGCCGACGCGCGATAGCCCCAAGCAGACGGGCTCCAGCCCGAAGCGACGGGCTATAGCCCCGAACACACCAACACCCGCCCGGTGATGTGTGGGCCGGGCGGGTGCATGGGTGAGGGTGTCGGAGTGTGAGACGCGTCTCACTTCGCTGACAACAGTCACTGTACGGGAACGCTTTGCTGCGGGGAAGAAGGTTCGCGCATTCCGACGGGCGGAACTGTGACTCCGCAACGTGCGCGAGTGGTTCAGCGCGTGAACCGGGCGATCGCGTCCGTCGCCTCCTTGAGCTTGGCCGCGGTCTCCGCCTCGTCGCCCGAGCGGGCCGCGTCGACGACGCAGTGGCTCATGTGGTCCTCCAGGAGGCCGAGCCCGACGGCCTGGAGCGCCTTGGTCATGGCGGAGACCTGCGTGAGGATGTCGATGCAGTACTTCTCCTCCTCGACCATCCGTTGCAGGCCCCGGGCCTGTCCCTCGATGCGGCGCAGCCGCTTGAGGTACTCGTCCTTGTCGGACATGTAGCCGTGGTGCGCGTGGCCGGCGTCGGTGGTCATGGGGATCAGTATCCCTTCTGGGGTCGGAAACTCCGCAGCCGCAGGCTGTTGCTGACCACGAAGACGGAGGACAGGGCCATTGCGGCGCCGGCGAGCATGGGGTTGAGCAACCCGGCCGCGGCCAGGGGTAGCGCCGCCACGTTGTAGGCGAAGGCCCAGAACAGGTTGGCCTTGATCGTGCTCAGCGTGCGGCGCGAGAGCCGGATCGCGTCGACGACGGTGCTCAGGTCGCCGCTGACCAGGGTGAGGTCGGCCGCCTCGATCGCGGCGTCGGTGCCCGTGCCCATGGCGATGCCCAGGTCGGCGGTCGCGAGGGCCGCAGCGTCGTTGACGCCGTCGCCGACCATCGCCACGGCCCGGCCCTGTGCCTGGAGCCGACGCACCGCGTCCACCTTCTGCGCCGGCAGCACGTCGGCGATCACCTCGTCGACCCCGACCTGCGCCGCGACGAACCGCGCCGCGGGCTCGTTGTCGCCGGTGAGCATGATCGGGCGCAGCCCCAGGCCGCGGAGCCGCGCGATCGCCTCGCGCGAGGTGGCCTTGACCTCGTCGGAGACCACGAGCACGCCGCGGGCGGCGCCGTCCCAGCCGACGGCGATCGGGGTCTGTCCCCGGAGCTGGGCCTCGTCGAACGCGGCGCGCAGGTCGTCGGGCAGGGGCATCGCTGCCTCGTCGAGCAGGCTCGGGCGCCCGACCGTGACGGCGCGCCCGCCGACGACCCCGCGCACGCCGAGCCCGGGCACGGCGACGAAGTCGTCCACGGCGCCGACGGGTGCGGGGGCGGCCCCGACGACGGCGCGGGCGATCGGGTGTTCGGAGGCCGCCTCGAGCGCGGCGGCGACGGCGAGCACGTCGTCGTCGGTCTCGCCGGGGGAGACGTGCACGGCCTGCAGGGTCATGACGCCGGTGGTGACGGTCCCGGTCTTGTCGAGCACGACGGTATCGACGGCGCGGGTGTGCTCCAGCGCCTCGGGGCCCTTGATGAGGATGCCGAGCTGGGCGCCGCGGCCCGTGCCGACGAGCAGGGCCGTCGGAGTGGCCAGGCCGAGGGCGCAGGGGCACGCGATGATGAGCACCGAGACGGCGGCCGTGAGCGCCATCGACGCGGGCTGCCCGGTGCCGAGCCAGAAGCCCAGGGAGCCGACGGCTATCGCGAGGACGATCGGCACGAAGACACCGGAGATCCGGTCGGCGAGCCGCTGCGCCTTGGCCTTCCCCGCCTGCGCGTCCTCGACGAGGCGGCCCATCTGCGCGAGCTGGGTATCGGCGCCGACGCGGGTGGCGCGCACCACGAGGCGGCCGCCGGCGTTGACCGTCGCGCCGGTCACCGGATCGCCGGCGCGCACCTCGACGGGCGTCGCCTCACCCGTGAGCATCGAGGCGTCGACGGCGGACCGGCCGGCGACGACGACCCCGTCGGTCGCGACCTTCTCGCCCGGCCGCACGACGAACTCGTCGCCCACCGCGAGCGCGCCGATGGGGACGAGAGTCTCGACGCCGTCCCGGAGCACCGTCGCGTCCTTGGCGCCGAGCTCCAGCAGGGCGCGCAGCGCCGCCCCGGCCTGCCGCTTGCTCCTCGCCTCGAAGTAGCGTCCGGCCAGGATGAACGTGGTGACGCCGGCTGCCGCCTCCAGGTAGATGTTCGCGGTGCCGTCCATCCGCTCGATAGTGAACGTGAAGGGGTGCGTCATGCCGGTGACGCCGGCGGCGCCCCAGAACAGCGCGTAGACCGACCACCCGAACGCGGCCAGGACGCCGATCGACACGAGGGTGTCCATGGTGGCGGTGCCGTGCTTGAGGTTGGCCCACGCGGCCCGGTGGAAGGGGAGCGCGCCCCACACCACCACCGGCGAGGCCAATGTCAGCGAGAGCCACTGCCAGTAGTCGAACTGCAGCGCGGGGATCATCGCCATGGCGATCACGGGGACGGTGAGCGCGGCGCTGATCAGCAGGCGGCGGCGCAGTGCGTCGGTTGGCTCATGGGTGCGTCCGGCGGGCTCGTCCTCGGCGCCGCCGCCCGGCGGCGCGGGCACGTGTGCGGCGTACCCCGCCTGCTCGACGGTGTCGATGAGGACGGCGGCATCGGTGCCCGCCGGGGCGAGCACGTGCGCCTTCTCCGTGGCGAAGTTGACCGTGGCGGTGACCCCGTCGAGCTTGTTCAGCTTGCGCTCGATACGGTTCGCGCACGACGCGCAGGTCATGCCCTCGATCGCGAGGTCGACCGCGGTCTCGGACGACCGGGCCTCAGTGGCCACCGTGGCCTCCCTCCGCCGTCGACGGTGCGCCGGCGTGCGGCCCGGGCCCCTCGGCCGGCGGCCCGACGGCGGCTCCCACGGCGAACGCGGCGGCGAAGACGACGGCCAGGCCGGCCGCGTATGCGCCTATCGTCACCAGGGGATTCATCGCCTCGCCCGCCTTTCGCATCAGTACACCCTACTATACCCCCCTAGGGTACGAGCGACGTGGTCGCGCGGACGCCCGCGATGTAATGGTTGAAACGTCGAATGAGCCGGTCGCACGCTGAACGGCATGAACGAGAACGAGACGCAGATCCACGCCTGGGAGACCGAATCCCACCACCCGACCAGCGAGGGGGTCGTGATGTACCAGCGCTGTGCCTGCGGCGCGTGGCGGATCAAACTCGTCGGCCGAACCGCCGAGGTGCCCGTGTCGCAGCCCGAGATCACCGCCCGAGCGGGATGATCGACGCGTGCAGTTCGACCACGACAACATGACCGGAGTACGGCTCTCCGTCGACCTGGTGAATCTTCGGGCCGACGGCGAGTGGACCCAGGACGCTGTCGCCGCCGTGCTGCGCGACCACGAGATCCGCCGGATCGAGCTGGACGACGGCGCGGTGAGCGGCCTCCATGACTGGGCCGAGTTGCTGCGCCCGCCCTTCCTCACGACGAACGTCGACGACCGGTGCGCCGCGGTGAACCGGCTCCTCGCGGACGGGACCGCGGGCATCTACCTCACCGCGCACGACGACTGGCGGCCGCACCTGCACTTCACCCCGGAGACCGAGTCCCTGCTGAGCCGGGTCAAGGCGGTCACCGCGGGCGGGCTCGCCGTCTTCACCACCGAGGCCGAGGGGGCGCGGCTGGGCGCCTGCGCCCGCGAGGGCTGCCCGAAGGTGTTCGCCGACACCAGCCGTGGCGGTCGGCAGTCGTACTGCTCGCCGCGCTGCGCCAACACCGACGCCGTGCGCAGGCATCGTCGGGCCTGACCGAGGCCGGACCGGGCACTAGATCGGCGAGATCGACCGCCGCTTCTGCGGCACCCTCGGCGGCCGGCGCCGCACCCGCCCCAGCGCCTCCGCGAGCATCGGCCGCGTGGCCGACGGGAGCACCACGTCGTCGATGCCGAAGCCGTCGGCCGCGAGCAGCGGGTCGACGTTCGCCTGGAACAGGGTGATGAGGTCGCCGCGCGCCTTCGCCGGGTCCGGCGCCGCCTCGTACTGCGAGCGGAAGGCGAGGTCGACGGCGCTCTCGATGGGGATCGCGCAGATCTCCGCGGTGGGCCACGCGAGCGAGAGATCGGCCTCGATGCTGCGCCCGCCGCCCATCGCGATGTACGCGGCGCCGTAGGCCTTGCGGGTCACGATCACGAAGCGCGGCACCGTCGCCGCGGACAGCTCGTAGCCGAGCCGCGCGCTGCGCCGCACCAGGTTCGTCTCCTCGGCGCCCGCGCCGACGAGGAAGCCGGGCAGGTCGATCAGGATCAGCAGCGGCAGCCCGAAGGTGTCGCACACCGCGATGAAGTGCGCCGCCTTCTCGCAGGCGTTGGCGTCGAGCGCGCCCGCGTGGAAGCGCGGCTGGTTCGCGACCACGCCCACCGGGCGGCCGTCGATCCGCGCGAAGGCGGTCACGATGTTCGGGGCGTGCAGCCGCTTGAGCTCGAAGACGGTGTCGATGTCGGCGATCGCCTCGATCACGTCCACCACGTCGTAGGCCTGGCGCATCGACGACGGGACAAGCGTGTCCAGTCCGTCGGCCGTGTCGCCGGGCTCGTACGGGCCGGGCGCGACCAGTGGCTCGTCGGCCGCGGACGCGGGTAGGTAGCTGAGGAAGGCGCGGATCGCGTCGACCGACTCCTGTTCGGTGTCGGTGACCACGTCGACGACGCCGCGCTCGGCCTGCAGATCGGCGCCGCCGATCTCGTCGTTGGTGAGGTTCTCTCCCGTCGCCGCCTGCACGAGCGGCGCGGAGGAGATGCCGATGGTGCCCATGCCCCGGACGATCGTGACGAAGTCGCAGCACGCCGAGATGTTCGCCGGCGCACCGAATCCGGGGCCCATCATCGCTGCCACCAGCGGCACGTGGCCGGACAGGTCGGCCAGGCGCAGCAGCAGCCGCGATCCCGGGGCGGCGAGGCGGGAGTCCAGCGCCTCCTGCATCCGGTGGCCGCCGCCGTCCATGAGCATGATCAGCGGGATCCCGTCGAGCAGCGCGCGCTCGGCGCAGCGGTCGAGCTTCGCCATGCCGGTGGCGCCGTTGCTACCGCCGAGCACGGTGAAGTCGAACGCCGCGATCGCCGCCGGCCGGCCGTCGATGTACCCGACGCCGGTCACGACGCCGTCGCCCGGCGCGACGAGGGGAGCGGCGCCCTGCTGCGCGGGGCCAGGGCCGGCCAGCGCGCCGAACTCGTGGAATCCGCCGTTCGCGAGCAGTGCCACCCGCTCGCGGGCGGTCATCTTGCCGCGGGCGTGCTGCTTGGCGACCTTCTCGGCGCGTGCCTCGTCGGAGACCGCCCGGTAGGCGGCGCGCACGCGGTCGTTCAGGGCCTGTTCCGGCGTGGGTTCACTCACAGTCGGAAGCTAGCAGGTGCCCAGGGACCGGTGGACAGCTGGCCGTATTCCGTCCATTCCCGCCGGTCCGGGAGTCGCGATCGTCAACCCGGCAGGGAGTCCCCGGGGAAGCTCATGCACGGGTACACCTCGCTGACCATCATCTCCGCCTGCACGCACGGATCCTCGGCGATGATCTCCTCGGCCCGATCGGTGGACACGGTCATGACCGCCATACCGGCCATGGCGTCGTCGAGGATCGGGCAGAGGATCGCGATCACGCCGTCGGCCCGCAGCGACACCATGCGCCGCTGGTGTTCGAGCTCGATCGCGGCGGCGCCGGCCTGCTCGCGCCGCGGACCCCAGCGGAGGATCAGCAGGCTGAACGGCTGCGCGGTCCTCATCAGGTCCTGAATCTGTTCGTCCGTCACCGTCGTGCCCACGGTCGCTCCTGCGCTGGTCGGATACCCCCGCCCTCACGCTACTGCGCGCGCCGCGCGCGCCTCGTCCCTTTCCAACACGCGATGCGTCAGATGCTGCTGGCCGTACGTCCACAGGTTGTTGGCCACCCAGTACAACAGGATCGCGACCGGCAGCACCGGCCCGGCGACGATGCTGCCCACCGGCATCACCCACAGCATGAGCTTGCGCATCACGTCGGCCTGCTGCGTGTTGGTCGGGTCGGCGATCTGGTGACTCAGCGAGAAGCGTGCGTTGATGTGCGTCGCGAGGCACGCGATGAGCATCAGGGGGATGGCGACGGCAGCGATCGTGGAGACGCTCGGCACGCCGCCGAACTGCGCGAACGACGCGAGCACGGTGTCCGAGCTCGACATGGACACCGAGATGGGTGCCCCGAACAGGCGGGCGCTGAGGAACGACTGGACGTCGTGTGCGGAGAAGACGTAGTTCGCTGTGTTCGCGTTCTGCTCGGGCGTGAGACCGAGCTGACCGAGCCCGGTTCCGGTGCGGTTGAACGAGCGGAGCACGTGGTACAGGCCGAAGAAGACGGGGATCTGCACCAGCGCGGGCAGGCAGCCGAGCAGCGGGCGCACCCCGTGATCGCGCTGGAGCTTCTGCGTCTCCACCGCCAGCTTCCGGGTGTCCTTCCCGTGCTTGCGCCGTAGCGCATCGAGCTGCGGTCGCAACTTCTGCAGGCGGCGACCGGTCCGCGCGGAGACGATGCCGGGCCATAGCAGCAGCGCGCGGACGGTGAAGACCAGGAAGATCACGGACAGGGCCCAGGCGACGCCGTTGTCGGCGCCGAGGACCGCGCCGAAGACGCGGTGCCAGGCCCAGAGGACGGCGGAGATCGGGTAGTAGACGACATCGAGCATGAACGAAGCACCTCACAGGCAGGTGCGCGCGCGAGTGGCCGCGACGCGCAGGGAAAGGGGATCTGCGTGTGCGGCGTGTGCCGGGAGGGAAGGGCTACGCCGCGGAGGCGACGAAGCCGGGTGCTCGAGGTCGACGGGGCCGCCCGGCCCCGTTGGGCATGGAGCTGCGGCGATAGGCGCCGCGGAGTCGTTGGTCCGGTTCGCGCCCGGTCCTCGGGCCCGACGGGGCGTGCTCGTCCCGGTCCGTGGCCGCACGACACAGCGCGGCGACGGCGATGGCGAGAGCGATGCCGACGAGGGCGGCGGCACCGTCGGACAGGGCGACGCCGGCGACGAACAGCGCGACCACCGCGATCCACGGCGCGGAGAGGTCGCCCCAGCGGGGGAGTCTCCGGAGCAGGTCGGCGGTCATGCCAGCCACAGTACGGGAGAAATGGCTGAAGCCCCGGCCGCGTACGCGGCCGGGGCTTCTTGAGCGGATGACGGGATTCGAACCCGCGACCCTCACCTTGGCAAGGTGATGCGCTACCACTGCGCTACATCCGCGTGCCCATCGGGCGAGCAACAAGTTACACGAAGGTTGCGCCCGGGCGCGAATCGGCTGGTGGCGTCAGGCTTCCCGCGGAAGGAGCAGGACCTTGCCGACGGAGTCCTTCGACTCGAGGAGGGCCTGTCCCTGCTCGGCATCGGCGAGGGGAAGGCGCGCGGAGATCACCGGCGCGATGAGGCCGCGCTCGACGAGCGGCCACTCGTCCGCCGCGACCGCGGCGACGATCTCGGCCTTCGATCCGGGCCCGGTCAAGGGCCGGTTCCGCACATTGAGGCCGATGACGCGGGCCCGCTTGCCGATGAGCGCGCCGACGTTCACCTCCCCGGTGAACCCGCCCTGCATTCCGATGATGACGAGGCGACCGCCGACGCCCAGCGCGTCGATGTTCCGCGGGAGGTAGCTGCCGCCCATGATGTCGAGGATCACATCGACCTGGCCGGCGAGCTCGGCCGCGAAGTCCTGTTCGCGGTAGTTGATCACGATGTCGGCGCCGAGCTCACGGCACCGCTGCGCCTTGCCCTCCGACCCGACGGTGACGGCCACCCGTGCGCCGAGCGCCTTCGCCACCTGGATCGCGTGGGTCCCGATGCCGCTGCCGCCGCCGTGCACGAGCAGGAGGTCGCCCTCCTTGAGGCCGGCGTCCATGACGATCGTGGACCAGACGGTGCTCGCGACCTCCGGCAGTGCGGCCGCGTCGATCAGCGAGATCCCGGCGGGGACGGGCAGCAGCTGCGCGGCCGGGACCACGGCGTACTCGGCGTAGCCGCCGCCCGCCATCAGTGCGCACACCTCGTCGCCCACTGCCGGGCCGCCGACTTCCGAGCCCAGCGCGACGACGGTGCCCGAGATCTCCATGCCCATGACGTCGGTGATGCCGGGCGGCGGCGGGTAGAGGCCCTGGCGCTGCATCAGGTCGGCGCGGTTGATCCCGGCCGCCTCGACACGGACCAGGACCTCTCCGGCGGCCGGGACAGGGGTGGGGATCTCGTCGACGACGAGGTTCTTCTCGTCGTCGACGACGATCGCGCGCATGGTCGTGGGGGTGGAGGTCATGGCGGGAGCCTTTCGATCGGGTGCGACGGTCAGCGGACGGAGAACGGGACGGGCATGTGCAGGGCCGCCTGTGCTCCAGTGTTCACGTCCAGCGCGATGGCGCGGACCGGCTTGAGCGAACGCAGGTCGTCGGACATGCGGCCCTCGCCGAGCGTGAGGTCGAAACCGCGCGGGAGCAGCGAGGTCCCGCTCGCGAGCAGGTTCGTCTGGTTCAGCGTCGAGAACCAGGCCCCCTCTCGCCGCGTGTAGGACGTGAGGGTCGAGACCTTCGCGCCGCTCGGGTGCCGCTTCTGTCGCGGGGTGCGGGCCGCGAAGGCGACGTCGACGCCGCCGTCGGCGTTGGCGACCCGGGCCGAGGTGCCCTGGGCGGTGATGTCGACGTCGAGCTCGGTGACCCATTTGGGGAAGCCGTAGCCGTCGTGCCCGCGGACCTGCGCGATCTCGGTGTTGACGGGGAGCGAGAGGACGTAGGAGTGCAGATGGTCGCCGCCGAGCGCGGAGGTGAGGTCCGCGACGCCCGGGCCGCCGTGGCGTGCCGGGCGGACCGCGACCCCGACGGCGGCCTCGGTGTAGAAGTCGATGTCGCAGACGTCGTAACCGAAGAACATGACCGAGGCGAGGCCCAGTCCTGGTGCGACCTCCAGCGGGGAGAGTTCCTCGGGGAGGCGCCGGCGGATCGCGCGGGTGGGGGCGAGCATGGTGAGTCGCGCGGAGGACATCGCGTAGTAGAAGTTCGGCGTGCGGGTGGCGCCGATGGGGGAGTCGACCCGCGCCTTGGGGAGCGTGCGGAAGAAGTCGACGCCGGGGACGCGCGGGTCGGCGGCGACCTCGTCGAGCGGGGTGTCCATCCGATACCGGTCGTAGAGGCCGTCCTTGGGGACGGTGACGGTACGCCCGCCCAGGTCGACCTGGACGCCGTCGGTTGCTGCGGTCATGTGAGCGATCCTCGCCTCGTTGATGTGTGCGGTGCTTACATGCGAGGGTATGACGCGATGTAAGCAGTGTCAACAAGGCGGGTGGGTCCGGCTACTTCCTGGGGTGTCCGAGATTGCGTCGGGCGTCGGCGAGGGCGCTCGAATGGAGGAACCGCTGGACGACGTCGGCGGACAGCAGGACTCGGTACGGCACCCCGAGTCGGGTGGCGAGGAGCCGGATCGGGTCGGATCCGCCGACCGACTGGCGGGCCGCCCAGATCAGTGCCGCCTGGATGCTCGGGAAGCCGGCGGGGCGGGCCCACGTATCCCACTTGGGTGCCGCCACGGCGCCCGTGCGCGCGCGGCGGGGATTGCGGGGGCGTCGGGGTGTTTCGTCGCTTTGGTCCGGTGTTCGCATTTGCATTCTCCCTCAACCTCTTTCGCGACCTGACGGGCCGCCGCTGCTGAATATCCACTCGCGCGAGGGGTGGCAGGCCGTTTTCCCGGGGTTGCGCGGGGTTGCATCCCGCAGTAGAGCAGCGCGTCGTGCGGTGGTCACGTGAGGTTGCGGCGCAAGGCGTTTCGTGGCGATGATCGTGTGATCGCAAATGTATGCTGCGCCCGGTCCGGTGGCGGAACCATCGATAGTGCTGCGGCGCAGGCTGGTTCGCGCTCAGGGGGTGCAAGCTCGGGTGTCATGGTGGGGCTGACCGGCTAGGATGGCGGTGCGCATCATGTCCGGCTGGAGATGGTGTCGATCAGATCGAACGTCGTTCCAGGGGCTGCAGCAGCTCGGCCCGTCGTGCACTGAGTGACCGGTGGGAGTGCCCGTGTCGACTCGAGTCCCCTCGCGTGCCCCTGACCGAGCCCTGCCCTGGAACGGGGCGTGCATAGCGCTGATCGCCGCCGCCGTCGCCACCGGGTTCATCGACGCGATCCCGGTCGAGGTGACGATCGGGCTGTGCGCCCTCGGCGTGGTGGCGGGTCTGGTCGGGGTGCTGTTGTACATCGCCCACCTCCTCGCGGGGTGGCGCACCTCGAGCTCGTCGAAGAGGGTGGATCCGACTGCCGCCCGGGATGCCGTGCCGGCGGACGCGAGCGCCGCAGAGCCTGCCCCGTCGACTGTCGCGGAGCCTGTCGCGGTGCAGGCTCGTCCCGAGCCCGAGCCCGAGCCCGAGCCCGAGCCCGAGCCCGAGCCCGAGCCCGAGCCCGAGCCCGAGCCCGAGCCCGTGGACGGTGCTGCAGGATCCGAAGAATCTGCTGACTCGACAGCGGCGCCGACTGCTCGGTGCTCGTGCCACGGGCTGCCCGTCACGGGCTGACTCGGTGTCAGGTGGTGGCGAGAGGTCCGGATAACGCAAGAAACCCCCTGCGAACAGGGGGTTTCTTGATGGTGCGCGATACTGGGATTGAACCAGTGACCTCTTCCGTGTCAGGGAAGCGCTCTCCCACTGAGCTAATCGCGCTTACATGAAGTGGCGCTCAGCCGCTCCGTTGCGGAGTGGCTGAGCGTGTTGGAGGCGGCGACGGGAATCGAACCCGTGTGCACGGCTTTGCAGGCCGTTGCCTCACCACTCGGCCACACCGCCACGGTAAGCCCACTTCGAGCGGATGACGGGATTCGAACCCGCGACCCTCACCTTGGCAAGGTGATGCGCTACCAACTGCGCTACATCCGCATTCGTCCGGACCGGCGCTCGAAAGCGCCTTTCCGGTGCGAGAGAGAACACTACGTGAACATCGCGCGCTCTGCCAAATCGCCTGGTCACCCTGTGTTTCGTGCGCAGTCGGCGTGGTGGGGCGCACCCTGGAACAGCGTCGACTTACGCGTTCGGACAGTAGTCGCAGGTGGGATACCCGATTACCCTTTCGCTCACCCGTCGTGTTAGTGTTCTCTCTCGTTCGCCTCCCTGGTAACACGGAGACGCGCACGAGTTCGGTCCTATGGCTCAGTGGGAGAGCGTCCCCTTCACACGGGGAAGGTCGCTGGTTCGATCCCAGCTAGGACCACCGAGAAACCGCCTGGTGACAGGCGGTTTTCTTCGTTTCTGGAGCGGTTCGCGCACGAAGTGCGCACAATCCTCGGCAGGCAATCTAGGCCGCTGTTGGCCACGCCTGGCAGAATGTGGACATGCCGCGATCCACGCGCGGCGTACGAGGCGGCCTCGCCGCCGCGTATCGGCTCGTGCGGGCTCCCAACGCCGGTCCGCCTGACCCCCGCCGTGGATGGGGCTGCAGGGGGTGCCACCGGCGGTTCTAGGAGACTGCCGTGCCCACCCCAACCCCTAAGC
>NZ_JAIULG010000069.1 GCF_020169415.1 Tsukamurella sp. M9C | reverse complement strand
GGGGTGGAGGCCGCGTCCTCCTCCACCTCGGCGCCCCCGCAGTCGGCCGCGGCGATCCCCGCGCACGTCCCCGGCACGTACGCGAACGGCGACTGGGTCGTCCGGCTCGCCGCCGACGGGACGTGGGAGGAGGACCTGCGCGGCCAGGTCAACGCCTACGGCGGCACGTACACCGTCACCGGCGACCAGGTGCTGCTCCGCGATCGGGGCGGTTCGAGCGAGACCGCCACCCTGCAGGGCGACGAGCTGCGCCTGCCCTCGATCACCCTCACGCGCCGGTAGGCGCGTTTCGCTCTCGGCGATACCTCTCGACTGTCGCACTCGGTCTGAGTAATCATGTAATCATGTAATCAGGACCGACTGAGGAGGTCTCCCATGATGGCAGGACGAGGGCCGCGCGGAGCGGCGCCGGACGCGAAGGATGCGGGCGAATGGTTCGCCGGACGGCTCCCGGAGGGCTGGTTCGACGGTCCGCCGACGGTCACCGTCGACCGCGAGGAGATCGTCGTGGTCGGCGCGCTGCCGGCCGGCGGTGAGGATTCCACCGCGCAGCGGGAGGGCCGCGCCGCGCGGTTCCGCGAGGAGACGCGCGACCAGCGGATGCGGATCGCCGACGAGGCGCAGGAGCGGTACCAGCGGCGCGTCTCCTGGGGCGTGGACACCGGATCCGAGACGATCCTCTACACCCACCAGGCGGTGCCGGTGATGACCCGCCTGCGCCAGCCCGAGCGGCTGGTGCTGGACACGCTCGTCGACGCCGGGGTGGCGCGTTCGCGCGCCGACGCGCTGGCCTGGTGCGTGCGGCTCGTCGGCGAGCACACGGAGGACTGGCTCGGGCAGCTGCGGCAGGCCATGAAGGACGTCGACGACCTGCGGGAGCAGGGGCCGCAGCTCTGATCCGACGTCAGCCCTTGTCGAGGGCGGCGATCGCGCGCTGCGGCGCGATCTGCCGGAAGCTCGCGTCCACCAGCTCGTGCACCTCGTCCCAGTCGACGACACCGATCGTCAGGTCCAGGCCGAGCCAGCCCGCGGACGCCATGTACGCCGGCAGGTAGAAGCGCTCGTCCTGTTCGAGCGCGGTGCGTTCGGCGGGATCGGCGATGAACAGCACGCTGGTGTTGCGCTGCTCGTGCGGCCGCGTGGCGGTCTTCTTCGTGCCGCCGCCGTACACCGCGAACATCTTGCCGCAGCGGAAGGTCGGGCGCCCGTGGGCGATCTTCTCGGTCGCCTCCGGGAACGCGAGCGCGATCTCCCGCACCCGGGCGAGCGCCGGATCGTCGTCGGAGAACATGATCGGATGGGGCATGCCGCCGAGCGTAGCGCTCGGCGGCATGCCCCATCCGCGCGTTCGGTCCCGATCAGGCCGCGTCGGCGGTCTCCAGGGCGTCGGTGTCGACGGTATCCGCCTCCGCCGCCTCCGGCTCGACGGTGGCTTCCGCCGCCGCCGTCGCGGGCGCCTCGGCGGCGGGCTCCGGGGACGTCTCCGTCTCCGGCTCCGGCGACGCCGTGGATCCGGTCGACGGGGCGTCGGGAGCAACCGTCTCGGACGCCTCGGCGGCAGGGGTGCCCGTCGACCCGGACTCCGCCGCGGTGGCGGGATCCGCGGACGCGCCGCCGGAGGTCACCACGGTCTCCTGGGCGTCGTCGGCCGGGGCCGCGAGCGCCGCGGCCACGACCGGGGCCTCGGGCGCGGAGGGCTTCTCAGCGGCCGGCTTTCCGCCGCGGAGCGCCTGCTGCGCCAGCGGGATGAGCGTGCCGATCCGCTCGACGTCGTCCTTGATGGTCACGCTCTTGATCCAGCTGTCGAGGGCGGTGAAGGGCGCGAACGGCATGATCGGCACGGTGCCGAGGCCGAACGGATTGGCCAGCTCGATCAGTCCGACGCTGGGGAGCAGGCTGGGCGCGGCACCGTCGATCCGGGTGATGGTGGGCAGGCCGAGGTAGTTCGGACGCATCGTGCCGTTGACCTCGGCGGCCGGGAACACGGTGAGGCGGTATCCCAGCCAGTCCACGGTGATCGGCGCGCGGAGGCCGTAGTCGCTGGTGAGCAGGTACCGCGTGGTGCTGCCCGTCTCGGTGGTGGTGACCTCCTGGGTGAAGCGGACGAAGTCGTTGGTGAGCTTGAGCCGCTTCTCCTCGGAGAACAGCGCATCCAGGACCTCCTTGGCCACTGGATTCTGGAGCAGTGCGGCCAGCTCCGCCGGCGGGACCTTGCTGAGGTCACCGCCCGCGAGAGCGGTCAGCACCTGCAGGGCGCCCGGCGTGAGTCCCCGGCTGAGCAGGTTGCCGCTGCCGAGGAACAGGGAGGTGGGATCCGTGAGGCCCCACGACGTCTGCCGGCTCTGGCCGACGGTGGGGGCCCGCAGGTCCTTGTAGTAGTCGAACAGGCCGAGCGTGTTGGAGCACTCGCCGAGGCCGGACGCCGACGCGGACGTGGAACCGCCGAGGCAACTGACCTCCTTGAGGTCCGGGAGCTTCAGGTTCTGCGCGAGCTCCATCGCGCTGGTGATGGATGTGATGTCGACCCCCGCCGGCAGCATGTTGAACTGCGCCAGCAGGTCGAGCACCTTCGAATTCTTGATCTTGTCGAAGTTCAAGGGGGAGCCGAACCAGTCCAGCCCCAGCGTGCTCGTGTTCATGTTGAGCGCCAGGGCGAGGCCGAGGCTCGCGGTGGCCTGCGACGTCGCGCCGGCCCCGTCCGCGCCGGCGAGCGCGAGGGCGAGCTTGTTCCTCGTCTCCGCGATCGCGGTGCCGCCGTAGCGCGAGAGGGCGAACGAGTAGCCGCTGCCGAGGATCGTCGACGAGCCGGACGGGCCGGGGCTGAACTCGAGCACCGTCGGCTTCGTGTAGTCGTAGGTGCGGCCGGACAGCTGCCCGGCGATCCTCAGTGCCTCGGTGCGCGTCGCGAGATTGCCGTCGACCGTGCGGTACTTCCAGCCGCCCCAGCAGATGATCGTGGCTCCGCTCTCGCAGTAGCGCTCCTGGACCGGCTTGTACGGCAGCGCGGCGGCCGCGGCGACGTCGGCGAGGGTCTTGTACCGCCCGATCGCGGTGGGATCCATGTCCTTGAGGCCGATCGCCCCGAGGCCGATCGCCATCAGGCCCGTCGGCTTGACGGACAGTGCGCTCAGGATGCCGAAGGGGGTCTGCTCGCCGAGGGGGATCGTGGCGATGACGATCCACTTGTCCGGGCCGAGGTTGATCGTGATCTGATCGGCGACGGCGGCGAGGTCCACCCTCCCGGGGAGCACGATCGCTGCGCCGGTGCCGGTGGACCCGCCGCAGTCGGTGCCGGACCCGCCGCCTCCCGTGCCGAGCCCGCCCGTCCGGCACGACGCGACGATCGTCGCGACGGCGGAATTGTCGAGGAGCGTGAGCAACTTCTGGACGTCGATCCCACTGAGGTCGGGATTCTCGCCGGTCAGCTTGGTGATGTCGATGCCGTAGTCGCGGAGGTTGACGCCGCCGATGATGATGTCGCCCTGCTGGCTCGCGGTCTGGGCGGCCGCGGCGGCGGCCGAGGCACCGGGCGCTGCGGTCGCCATCGGCGCACCCACGGTGCCGATGAGCGCGGTGGTCGCCGCCGCGGCGACGAGGCCGGTTCGCCATGCCGAGGTGCGCCGATTCATCCGATGACTGGCGGCGCGGGTCGCGCGGCGAGTGGCGCGGTTCGGCTGCAGGTCCGGCGAAGCAGAAGATTTCCCGATCATCATGTGGGTTTCCTTGTTCTTGAAACTACCCAGGTCAATGGTGGCGACAACGTGTGTCTTCCGGGACAGGACGTTAACGCAAAACGTGACCGGTGTCACGTTTTCTCCGATTGACACTCTGTCGAGGATGGACGTCGTCGTGGTGAATCCATCGGACTTCTGTGCGTTCTCGGATTGAAACATGTTCTAATTCGATGATGCGGGAACACGGCGTACGCACGGGAATCGTTCAGTTCACCTCCGACCGGGGCCTGACGCCCCAGCGGCTCGCGCCGCTGATCGAGTCAGCCGGCTTCTCGTCCTACTTCGTGCCGGAGCACGGCCACATCCCCACCCGGCGCGACGCGGCGCACCCCGGCACCGGCACCGCGGAGCTTCCCGACGACCGCTACCTCCGCACCCTCGACCCGTGGACGACGCTGGCGGCCGCGGCCGCGGTGACCGAGCGGATCGAGCTCGCGACGGCCGTCGCCCTTCCCGTGCAGGCTGATCCGATCACGCTCGCCAAGACGATCGCCACCGTCGACCACCTCTCGGGCGGGAGGGTCGCGCTCGGCGTCGGCTTCGGCTGGAACCTCGACGAGCTCGCGGACCACGGTGTGCCCGCCGGTCGGCGCCGGACCATGCTCCGCGAGTACCTCGAAGCGATGCGCGCGCTGTGGCGCGACGAGGAGGCGCAGTACGACGGCGAGTTCGTCTCCTTCGGTCCCAGCTGGGCGTGGCCCAAGCCGGCCGGATCGGTGCCCGTGCTCGTCGGTGCGGGAGCCACCGACAAGAACTTCACCTGGATCGCGAAGAACGCCGACGGTTGGATCACCACCCCGCAGGACCGGGGGATCACCGACGCCGCCCGCCGGCTCGCCGAGGTATGGCGGGAGCACAGGCGCGCCGGTGCGCCCCGCATCGTCGCGCTCGACGGCCGTCCCGACGGGGACCGGCTGGCCCGCTGGGGCGAGGCCGGCGTCACCGACGTGCTGTACCCCGCGGTCGACTCCGACGAGGCCGCCGCCGGCGAGTATCTCCGCCGGCTGGCCGACGCCGTCGGCGCATCGGCCGACTGACCGCGGCCGATTGACCGCGGCCGGCTGACGACAGGAGCGCCGACCGGCGTGGAGCCGCGACGACTCGTCAGTGCCAGCGACTAATCTTCAGGGCATGTCGAAGGAGCTGACCGAGGACGACCGCCGCGCATGGCAGGAACTCGCGGAGGAGGTGCGCGGGCACCAGTTCCGGTACTACGTGCAGGACGCGCCCGTGCTGTCCGACGGGGAGTTCGACGCGCTGCTGCGCCGCCTGCAGGAGATGGAGACGGCGTTCCCGGAGCTCGCCGTCGCGGACTCACCCACCAAGCTGGTGGGCGGCGGCTTCTCCACGGAGTTCACCGCGGTCGACCACCTCGAGCGGATGATGAGCCTCGACAACGTCTTCGACGAGGGCGAGCTGCGCGACTGGATCGCCCGCGTGCAGAAGGACGTCGGCGGCGAGGTCGTCTTCCTCACCGAGCTGAAGATCGACGGCGTCGCCCTGAACCTGGTGTACGAGAAAGGCTCCCTGGTCCGCGGAGCCACCCGCGGGGACGGCCGCACCGGCGAGGACGTCACGCTCAATGCGCGCACCCTGCGGGACGTGCCGCACGTGCTCACCCCGTCGGACGAGTTCCCGATCCCCGAGGTGCTCGAGGTGCGCGGCGAGGTCTTCTTCCGCCTCGCCGACTTCGAGGAGCTCAACGCCGGTCTCGTCGCGGAGGGCAAGCCGCCCTTCGCCAATCCCCGCAACTCCGCCGCCGGGTCGCTGCGCCAGAAGAACCCGCAGATCACGTCCCGGCGGCGGCTCGGAATGATCTGCCACGGGCTGGGCCGGATCCAGGGGGAGTGGTCGCCGTCGTCGCTGCACGACGCGTACCGCGCGCTCGCGGCCTGGGGGCTTCCCGTGTCGGCCCATACGAAGCAGGTATCGGGTGCCGACGCGGTGGTGGAGCGCGTCTTCTACTGGGGCGAGCACCGGCACGACCCGGAGCACGAGATCGACGGCCTCGTGGTGAAGGTCGACGAGATCACGCTGCAGCGCCGCCTCGGCGCCACCTCGCGAGCGCCGCGCTGGGCCATCGCCTACAAGTACCCGCCGGAGGAGGTGACCACGAAGCTGCTCGACATCCGCGTCAACGTGGGCCGCACCGGCCGGGTCACGCCGTACGCCTACATGGCGCCGGTCACCGTCGCGGGCTCGACCGTCGAGTTCGCGACGCTGCACAACCCCTCCGAGGTGGAGCGCAAGGGTGTGCTGATCGGCGACACGGTCACCATCCGCAAGGCGGGTGACGTGATCCCCGAGGTCCTCGGGCCGGTCGTGGACCTGCGGGACGGCTCGGAGCGGGCCTTCGTCATGCCCGTCACCTGCCCGGAGTGCGGGGCTACCCTCGCCCCCTCGAAGGAGGGCGACGCCGACATCCGGTGCCCCAACACGGAGACCTGCCCGGCCCAGCTCCGCGAACGGCTCTTCTACCTCGCCGGGCGCACGTGCTTCGACATCGAGGGGCTGGGCTACGAGGCGGCCTCCGCGCTCACCGCCTCGCCGGTGCTGCACAACGAGGGCGACGTCTTCGGGCTCACCGAGGAAAGCCTGCTGCAGGTCCCGCTGTTCACCAACGACGGCGGCACCCTCTCGGCGAACGCGCTGCGCCTGCTCACCAATCTCGATGTGGCCAAGAACAAGCCGCTGTGGCGCGTCCTCGTTGGCCTGTCCATCCGGCACGTGGGTCCGTCGGCCGCCCGTGCCCTCGCGCAGGAGTTCGGCAGCCTCGACGCGATCGCGGAGGCCGACGTCGACCGGCTCGCCGAGGTCGACGGGGTGGGGCGCACGATCGCCGAGGCCGTGATCGACTGGTTCACCGTCGACTGGCACCGCGAGATCGTCGAGAAGTGGCGCGCCGCCGGCGTGCGCCTCGAGGACGAGCGGGACGAGTCGGTGCAGCGCACCCTCGAGGGCCTGTCCATCGTGGTCACCGGGTCGCTCCAGAACTACTCGCGAGACGAGGCCAAGGAGGCGATCCTGGTGCGCGGCGGCAAGGCCGCGGGAAGCGTCTCGAAGAAGACGGCCTTCGTCGTGATCGGCGACGCGCCCGGTTCCAAGGCCGACAAGGCGGAGCAGCTGGGCGTGCAGATCCTCGATGAGGACGGCTTCACCACCCTCCTGACGGAGGGGCCGGACGCGGTGCGGCCCCCGTCGGCCGAGGAGTCGGTCGCCGAGGGGCCGGCGGCGGAGTGAGTGTCGGGGCATGAGCGCCTCGCCCGCGGTGGGCCGCGCCCTCGACATCCTGCTGCTCCTGGCCGGAAAGCCGGGGCCGGTGTCGGCGGCCGTCCTGGCGCGGGAGCTCGACCTGCCGCGGTCGTCGGTGTACCACATCCTGACGGTGCTGCAGGACCGCGGCTTCGTGGTGCACCTGCCCGAGCAGCAGGGCTACGGGCTGGGCGTCACGGCCTTCGAGATCGGTTCCGCCTACCTGCGGCACGCCCCGCTGGAGCGCCTCGCGCAGCCGATCCTGCACCGGCTGGCCATCCAGCTGGGGCAGGCCGTGCACCTGGGCGTGCTGCACGGCAACGAGACGCTGTACCTGCTCAAGGAGCGGCCCTCGTCGGGCCCGGCGGCCGAGGTCTCGCTCATCACCGACGTCGGCGTGCGGCTGCCGGCGCACCTCACCGCCAACGGCCGCGCGATCCTGGCCGCCCTCCCCGACGCGCAGGTGGCGGCGCTGTACACGCGCTCGTCGGCGCTGGTGAGCCGCACCGGCCGCGGACCGCGCTCGCTCGCGGAGCTGCGGCGACTCCTCGCGGAGACGCGCGAGCGGGGCTGGGCCGACGAGGTGGAGGACGTCTCCCCGGGTCTGCGGTCCGTGGGCGCGGCGGTCTTCGACCACAGCGGGCACCCGGTCGCGGCGCTCTCGACCACGTGGCGCCGGCACCTGGCCCTGCCCGAGCCCGGCACCGTCGGGGAGGTACTGCGGGAGGGCGCGGCCCGGCTGACGGCCCGGATCTCCGGGCGCGCGCCGGAGTAGCCGCGGCTACGCGTCGAAGACGCCCTCGAGCCGGTACCGGGTGCCGGGGTGCAGGAGTCGGGCGACCGAGACGACGCGGTCGCGGGACCAGGTGCGCCGCCGGATCATCAGGCCCGCCTCGTTCTCGCCGAGCTGCAGCAGCCGACGCTGCTCCGCGGTCGGCGTGACCGCCTCCACGACGTGCTCGCCGCGCATGAGCGGGGCGATCTCCATGAGGTAGTCGTGCGGGGTGCGGCGGGTGAAGTCCTGCCGCAGGTAGTTCGGCACCTCCGCGGCGACCACGAGGCGATCCTCGAGCTGGATCGCCCGGTCGTCCTCGAAGTGCACCAGCACCGAGTGGAAGACGTCGGCGCCCTCGGGGACGTCGAGGTCCGCAGCGGTGCGCGGATCCGCGGATTCCGCTGTCAGAGTGCGCACTTCGGCGCGGTGCCGGTGCCCGCGCGCCGCCACCTCGTCGGCGATGGAGTGCACCTCGAACAGGGCGGAACTCGCCTTCGGCTTCGCGACGAACGACCCGACGCCGGCGGTGCGCACGACGAGGCCCTCCGCGGTCAGCTCGCGCAGCGCGCGGTTCACCGTCATCCGGGACAGGCCGAGCGACGTGGCGAGCAGGGTCTCCGCGGGCAGCTGCTGGCCCTCGGTCCAGTGCCCGCTGGCGATCTGCTCCACGACGAGCTCCTTGAGGCGGCGGTACGCCGGCCCGGGGAGCCGCTGCGCACGATAGAGCGAAGCGACCTCCGTGTCCGCAATCGTCACCGTCGAACCTCCTCGGTGAGCACACTACCCGGCGGGCCGCCCCGCAGATGGTGTCTCGGATGCGAGACATGACGGTGCCGTGCCTGGCCGCAGTGGGTGGATGCCGTGTGTCATGGATCACGACAGCACTTCCGTCCCCTCGAGAGGACTCGCCTCCATGACTCACGACTTCTCCGCCGGCGCCCGTCCCGTGCGCGCCCCGCACGGCCTCGAGCTCTCCTGCCGCGGCTGGCAGCAGGAGGGCGCGATGCGCATGCTCATGAACAACCTCGACCCCGAGGTGGCGGAGCGCCCGGACGACCTCGTGGTCTACGGCGGCACCGGCCGTGCCGCCCGCAGCTGGGCGGCCTTCGACGCCATCGTGGCCACGCTGAAGACCCTCGCCGACGACGAGACCCTGCTGGTCCAGTCCGGCAAGCCCGTCGGCGTCTTCCGCACGAACGAGTGGGCGCCGCGCGTGCTGCTCGCCAACTCGAACCTGGTGGGCGACTGGGCGAACTGGGAGCACTTCCGGCACCTCGAGGCCGAGGGCCTGATGATGTACGGCCAGATGACCGCCGGCTCGTGGATCTACATCGGCAGCCAGGGCATCCTGCAGGGCACCTACGAGACGTTCGGCGCCGTCGCGCGCAAGCGCTTCGGCGGCACCCTCGCGGGCACCATCACCCTCACGGCCGGCGTGGGCGGCATGGGCGGCGCGCAGCCCCTCGCGGTCACCATGAACGACGGTGTCGCGATCTGCGTCGACGTCGACGAGTCGCGGATCGACCGCCGCATCGCCCACGGCTATCTGGACACCAAGGCCGCCACCCTCGACGAGGCGCTGGAGCTGGCGATCGCCAAGCGCGACGCCCGCGAGCCGCTGTCGATCGGCCTGGTGGGCAACGCCGCCGAGGTGTTCCCGGAGCTGCTCGCGCGCAAGGCGCCGATCGACATCGTCACCGACCAGACCTCCGCGCACGACCCGCTGTCCTACCTGCCCGTCGGCATCGCGGTCGAGGACTGGCAGAAGATGGCGGAGAAGGACGCCGCGTACTTCACCGAGGAGTCGCAGAAGTCGATGGCCGCGCACGTCGAGGCGATGGTCGGGTTCCAGGACGCCGGCGCCGAGGTCTTCGACTACGGCAACTCGATCCGCGACGAGGCCCGCAAGGGCGGCTACGACCGCGCCTTCGAGTTCCCCGGCTTCGTGCCCGCCTACATCCGCCCGCTGTTCGAGGAGGGCCTCGGCCCGTTCCGCTGGGCCGCGCTCTCCGGCGACCCGGAGGACATCGCCAAGACCGACAAGGCGATCCTCGAGCTCTTCCCCGAGAACGAGCACCTCAAGCGGTGGATCACCATGGCCGGCGAGAAGGTGCACTTCGAGGGCCTGCCCGCCCGCATCTGCTGGCTCGGCTACGGCGAGCGGCACCGCGCCGGCGTCAAGTTCAACGAGATGGTCGCCGCGGGCGAGATCGGCCCCCTGGCCATCGGCCGCGACCACCTCGACTCCGGCTCCGTCGCCTCGCCGTACCGCGAGACCGAGGCCATGGCCGACGGCACCGACGCCGTCGCCGACTGGCCCCTGCTCAACGCCCTGGTCAACACCTCGTCGGGTGCGTCCTGGGTGTCCATCCACCACGGCGGCGGCGTCGGCATGGGCCGCTCGATCCACGCCGGCCAGGTGTGCATCGCCGACGGCACCGCACTCGCGGCGCAGAAGCTGGAGCGGGTTCTCACCAACGACCCGGGCATGGGCGTGATCCGCCACGCCGACGCGGGCTACGAGTACGCGAACGAGGTCGCCCGCGAGCGCGGCGTCCGCATTCCCATGCAGGAGAACTGATGTCGTCCGGCTGGACCGTCGTCGACGGCATCGGCTCCCTCGTCACCAACGACCCCGAGGCGGGGGAGGGGCGGCTCGGGCTGATCCGCGACGCCGCCGTCGTCATCGGCGACGGTGCCGTCCAGTGGGTCGGCCCGTCGGCCCGCGTGCCCGACGGTGCCGCGGGCACGCGCATCGACGTCGAGGGCCGCGCGGTGCTCCCGGGGTTCGTGGACAGCCACTCGCACACCGTCTTCGGCGGCGACCGGGCGGAGGAGTTCGCGGCCCGGATGACCGGCGCAGCGTACGGCGCCGGCGGCATCCGCACCACGATCGCCGCGACCCGTGCCGCCTCCGACGAGGCGCTGTCGGCCAACGCCGCCCGGCTCGCGGCCGAGGCGCGGGCGCAGGGCACGACCACGCTGGAGATCAAGACCGGGTACGGCCAGACGGTACGCGACGAGTCGCGGAGCCTGGACGTGGCGGCGGGCGTCTCCGACGAGGTGACGCTGCTCGCCGCGCACGTCGCGCCGCCCGAATACGCGGGGCGGCAGGACGATTACGTAGCGATGGTCGTCGATGAGATGATCCCGGCGTGCGCGCCCCGGGCGAAGTGGATCGACGTCTTCTGCGAGGAGGGCGCCTTCACGGAGGAACAGTCCCGCGCGGTGCTCGCGGCCGGTATGGCCGCGGGACTGGTGCCGCGCGTGCACGGCAACCAGCTCTCGTACGGCGCGGGCGTGCGGCTCGCGGTCGAGCTGGGCGCCGCCTCGGTGGATCACGTCACCTACACCACCGACGCCGACGTCGAGGCCCTCGCGGGCGGGAGCACCGTGGCGACGCTGTTGCCGGGCGCGGACTTCAGCACCCGCAACAAGTACCCCGACGCGCGGGCGCTGCTCGACGCGGGCGTCACCGTCGCCCTGGCGGCCGACTGCAACCCGGGCACGAGCTACACCACGAGCATCCCGTTCTGCATCGCGCTCGCGGTGCGGGAGATGCACATGAGTCCGGACGAGGCCGTGTGGGCCGCCACCGCCGGTGGCGCGGCCGCGTTGCGGCGCACCGACGTCGGGGCCGTGCGCGTCGGCATGCGGGCCGACCTGACGGTGCTCGACGCCCCGTCGCACCTGCACCTGGCCTACCGGCCCGGCGTGCCGCTGGTCTCCCGGGTGTTCTCGGCCGGAGTCGAGCGATGACGGACCGGGCACCGTCGGCCTGGACGGGGCGCGACGACGGTCCCGGCCCGGAGCACCGGCGCTGGCACTCGGCGATGGCCTCCGGCCCGGTCCCGGGCGCGACCTCGCTGATCGGCTTCGCGAGCGACGCCGGCGTGGTGCGCAACCTCGGCCGGCCCGGCGCCGCCGAGGGCCCGGCCGCGCTGCGCGGCGCCCTCGGAACGCTCGCGCTCGCAGCCGATCCGGGGATCACCGACCTCGGCGACGTGGTCGTCACCGGCGACGACGATCTCGAGGCGGGGCAGGCGCGGCTCGGCGCGGGGGTGACGTCGGTGCTCCACGACGGCGGTCTCCCGGTGGTCCTCGGCGGCGGCCACGAGGTCGCCTACGGCAGCTATCTCGGCATCGCGGACTCGCGGCTCGTCGCCGACGGCGCGCGCCTCGGCATCCTGAACCTGGACGCGCACTTCGATCTTCGTGTCGCGCCGCGGCCCAGCTCCGGCACGCCGTTCCGGCAGATGGCGGAGCGGGAGGCGTCCCTCGGGCGACGACTCGACTACGCCGTCGTGGGGATCTCGCAGCCGGGCAACACCCGCGCGCTGTTCGACGAGGCCGAGCGCCTCGGTGTGCGGTACCTGCTCGACGACGAGTGCGGCGTGCTGTCGATGCCCGCCGTGGAGCGCTTCGTGCAGGAGTTCCTCGGCGGGATCGACGCGCTCTACCTCACGATCGATCTCGACGTGCTGCCCGCGGCCGTCGCCCCCGGCGTCTCCGCGCCGGCGGGCCTGGGCGTTCCGCTCGAGGTGATCTCGCGGGTGTGCGACGTGGTGGCCGCGAGCGGCAAGCTCCGCCTCCTCGACGTCGCCGAGCTCAACCCGTCGCTGGATGTCGACAACCGCACGGCCCGCACCGCCGCCCGCCTCATCCACCGCATCGTCACCCGCCGCTGAGGGCGGGGCACTGCAACTCGGGCGGGTACGGGTGTTCTCCGAATAGCTATGCGCCCCGTGCATAGCTCGAAGATTGCAGCTCAGAGGCAATTTGATGAGCGGGGTCATGCGCCGGGCGCATGACCCCGCCTCGAACTCGTCCGCCGCCCGCGTAGCGGCCTCACCTCTCCAGAAGCATTCGAATATTGGACGCCACGAGTTCCGGCGCTTCTTCGGGGAGGAAGTGTCCACACGAGGCGACGGCGGTCTTCAAGTCCGGCGCCCACGATGCCCAGATCGGGTGTGGATCGAACGGTAGGTCGTAGTCGCCAGAGTCCTGCCATGCCGCGAACGTCGGCATCGAGAGGGTTCGGCCCCGCGCCTGATTCTCCACGTCGCGAATGCCGTCGATGAATGCGCTGGCGCGGTAGTCATCGCAGACGGCGCGAATAGCGGCGGGCGATCGGAACGCTGCGAGGTACTGCTCTCGCACGTCGTGGGGGACCGCGCCGCTCACCACAGTCCACCCGTCGAGGAAGTGCCCGAAGAAGGTGTCGGGATCTGCGCCGATCAGCCGCTCGGGGAGATCGGACGGCTGGGCCAGTAAGTACAGGTGAAATGCGAAGACACCCCCGACTCCCGTCAGGGCGGCCCAGTTGTCGGCGGTGGGGATGACGTCGAGGACGCCGAGGTGACTGACCACGTCCGGATGGTCGAGGGCCGCACGGAACGCGACCAGCGCCCCGCGGTCGTGCCCGACGATCGCGAACCGATCGTGGCCCAGCGCGGCCATGAAATCGACGAGATGTGAAGCCACGCACGCCTTGTCGAACGCCTCAGGCCCTTCGCCGAGGCGGTCGCTCATGCCGTACCCGGGCAGGTCCGGGCACACGACCCGGTAGCGGTCACTGAGGAGGGGAACAACGGATCGCCAGGCGAGTCGTGTCTGCGGGAATCCGTGCAGAAGGAGGACAAGTGTACCGGGCCCGTTGGCGTCGTAGGTGATTCGCCGACCGGCGACGTCGACGTGACAGGGAGTTGACGGGATTGGGAGATCCATGTCGACATACTCGCAACAGAGCCGGTCAGTACCTGACCTCAGTAGAGGTGAAGTTCCTCAGCAGAGGACAGGGTATGCATTGCGTGCATAACTCTCCGCCGTGAAATAGTCATCTACCTGCTGAAACGCGGTTATGCACTCAGTGCATTGCCTCCGCGTGCGACTACATACCCGCTGGAACGCCACGCCCCTACGTTCGCACCCGCGGGACGCACAAACACGCGCCCCGCGGCAACGGCGAATCAGGCCAGCTCGCCCGCGACCTGCTCCGCCGCGGCCACGAGCGCGCCGGACGCGGCGAGCTCGACGACGGCCTCGATCTCGGGGGCGAGGTAGCGGTCCGTACCGGGCCCCTCGACGCGGCTGCGGATGAGGTCGCGGACCGCGCCGGTCGGGGCGGCGGGCTGCAGCGGCGCGCGCATGTCGATGGCGCGGGCCGCGGTCAGCGCCTCGATCGCCAACACGCGGGTCAGGCCGTCGATCGCGCGGCGGAGCTTGCGCGCCCCGGACCAGCCCATCGACACGTGGTCCTCCTGCATCGCGGAGGAGGGGATCGAGTCGACCGACGACGGCGCCGCGAGGCGCTTGAGCTCGGAGACGATCGCGGCCTGCGTGTACTGGGCGATCATGTGGCCGGAGTCGACGCCCGGGTCGTCCGCGAGGAACGGATTCAGCCCGTGGTTGCGGGCCTTGTCCAGGAACCGGTCCGTGCGTCGCTCGCTCATGGACGCCACGTCGGCGGCGACGATGGCGAGGAAGTCGAGCACGTACGCGACGGGTGCGCCGTGGAAGTTGCCGTTCGACTCCACTCGGCCGTCGAGGGTGATGACGGGGTTGTCCACGGCGGCGGCCAGCTCGTAGCCGGCCACGGTCTCGGCGTGCGCGACGGTGTCGCGGGCGGCGCCGGTGACGATGGGGGCGCACCGCAGCGAGTAGGCGTCCTGCACCACGGTGGTGTCTTCGCGGTGGCTCGCGACGATCGGCGAGCCGTCGAGCAGGCGCGTCATGTTCGCGGCCGCGACGGCCTGGCCGGGCTGCGGCCGCAGGGCCTGCAGATCGGCGGCGAAGACGCGGTTGGTGCCCATGAGGCCCTCGACGCTCATCGCCGCGGTGATGTCGGCGAGCTTGAGCAGGCCGCGCAGGTCGTGGCAGGCCATGACGAGCATGCCGAGCATGCCGTCGGTGCCGTTGATGAGGGCGAGGCCCTCCTTCTCCTCGAGCACCACGGGCTCGATCCCGGCGGCGGCCAGAGCCTCCGCGGCGGGGACGAGCGCACCGTCGGCCGTGCGGACCGTGCCCTCGCCGATCACCGCGAGCGCGCAGTGCGCCAGCGGGGCGAGATCGCCGGAACAGCCCAGGCTGCCGTACTCGTGCACGACGGGGGTGATGCCGGCGGTGAGTAGCGCCGCGTAGGCCTTCGCGACCTCGGGGCGCACGCCGGTGCGGGCGGTGGCGAGGGTGGAGAGCCGCAGCAGCATGAGGCCGCGGATCACCTCGCGCTCGACCTCCGGCCCGGAGCCGGCGGCGTGCGAGCGGATCAGGCTGCGCTGCAGCTGCTTGCGCAGCTCGGTGGGGATGTGCCGGGTGGCGAGTGCGCCGAAGCCGGTGGACACGCCGTAGACGGGCTCCGGGCTGTCGGCGAGCGCGCGGATGTGCGCGCGGGTCGCGGCCATCGCGTCCAGCGACTCCTGCGACAGCTCCACGGCGGCGCCCTCGCGGGCGACCCGCAGGACGTCCTCGGGGCTGACGGGGCCGAGGCCGACGGTGACGGTGCTCATCAGATCTTCTCCATTTCGATCTTCGGGGTGCGGGGGAGGAGGCGGAACGCGACGGCCAGGATGACCAGCCAGGCCGCGCCGACGTAGAGGGCCACGCGGGTGTCCGCGTGGAAGGCGAGCAGGACGGTGACGAAGACGAGGAAGGCCATCGTGATCAGCTGGCCGTAGGGCCACAGCGGCACGGGGAACTTCAGGCCCGCTTCCTGTTCGGGCGTCATCGAGCGGCGCGCCTTGTACTGCGCCGCCAGGATCATCAGCCAGACGAAGATGGTGGCGAAGGTGGCGATCGAGGCGATCACCGCGAAGACGTTCTCGGGGATCAGCCAGTTCAGGACGACGCCCACGAGCAGCGCCCCGGCCATGATGACCACGGTGAGGTACGGAACGCCGTTCCGCGAGACCTTGGTCAGGGCCTGCGGTGCCTGCCCGCGCTGCGCCATGCCGTAGAGCATGCGGCCGGCGCCGAAGACGTCGCTGTTGATCGCGGAGAGCGCCGCGGTGATGACGACGACGTTGAGGACCGCCGCCGCGGGGCCGACGCCCAGGGCCTCGAAGATCTGCACGAAGGGGCTGCGGTCCTTGGTGATCTCGTTCCACGGGATGATCGCCATGATCACCGCGAGGGTGAGCACGTAGAACAGCAGGATGCGGATCGGCACCGTGTTGACCGCGCGGGGGATGGTCTTCTCCGGATCCTTCGCCTCGCCGGCGGTGATGCCGATGATCTCGCTGCCGCCGAAGGCGAAGATGACGATGGCGAAACAGCCCAGGAATCCGCCGAGGCCGGTGGCGAAGAAGCCGCCGTTCGACCACAGGTTGGACACGCCCTGCGAGGTGTCGTGCAGGCCGAAGCCGAAGATGAGGACGGCGATGCCGCCGGCGATCATCGCGATGATCGCGGCGATCTTGATCAGGGTGAACCAGAACTCGAGCTCGCCGAAGGTCTTGACGCCCACCAGGTTCACGGCGGCGATGAAGAAGATGATCGACAGCACCCAGATCCAGCGCGGTACGTCGGGGAACCAGAAGCCCATGTAGACGCCGAACGCCGTGACGTCGGCGAGCGCGACGACGATCATCTCGAAGATGTAGGTCCACCCGGTCATGAAGCCCGCGAGGGGGCCGAGGTTCGCGGAGGCGAACTCGCCGAAGGAGCCGGCGACGGGGTTGCGCACGGCGAGTTCGCCGAGGGCGCGCAGCACGATGTAGATCGCGGCACCGCCGATGATGTACGCGACGAGGACCGCGGGCCCGGCGGACTGGATGGCGGACGCGGACCCGTAGAACAGGCCCGTGCCGATCGCGGAGCCGAGGGCGATGAAGCGGATGTGGCGCGCGGACAGGCCGCGGACCAGGGTGGAGCCGAGGTCGCTCACGGGGACTCCTTAGCAGGCGAGCGGAGGTGTGTGGCGGATCACACCCGCTATGTATAGCGCTGTCTATACAAATACGCAAGGCCCTGGCCTGGGTGAATCCGACATCGCGGCACCTAGCGGACCAGCACCGTCGCCACGATGCCCGCGAGGTAGCCCAGCCGGGCCACCTCGGACGGGCGGAAGTCGGGGCCTCCCGGGCGGCCGACGAGGACCACTTTGCCGATGGCGCCCAGCGGTGCTGCGGCCAGCTTGGTGTCGAGCTGCTGCCAGGCCTCCGGGACCCAGTCGGCCTCGGCGTCGAGTTCGACCGGCCCGCTGAGCGGCAGGAAGTCGAGGTGCTCGGGCGGCGTCTCCGGCAGGCCCGACGAGCCGAAGACCGGCCACGGCGTGTCCGCGGTGTTGCTCAGCACCGCGCACCAGCCCACCCGCAGCACGCGCGGCACCTGATCCGCCAGCATCTGCAACTGGTCGTGCCCGGCCCCGGCCACGTGATCGATGAGCTCGAGCTCGCGGTGGGTGTCCAGGACGTCGGCGTACGGGCGGATCGAGTCGACGGTGATGCCGTCCAGGGCCTCCGCCGCGGTGATCAGGGTGTCCGGCAGCGACTGCGGTCCGAGATCGACGACGATGTCGTCGACGGCGAAGCCCTCGCCGCGCTCCACGACGTCGAGCGAGAGGATGTCGGCGCCCACCGAGCCGAGGGCCACGGCCAGGGAACCCAGGCTGCCGGGACGGTCGGTGAGGCGGACACGCAGGAGGTAGGACACGCCTCCGATTGTGGCACCCGGCCCAGCGTCGCGCTGACCCGCCCGGGCGCGGCCCGTCGCCTGTGACGGCGCGATCGGGACGTCGCGAACATCACACCGCCTCGGTTGGTGTCGCGGACCGTCGGCCCCGACACTGGTACGCATGCCCCATACCGAGACCCGGTCGGAGGCAGGAGCGGCCCACAAGGCCTCGCTGACCTCCGTCGCCCGACGCATCGCCCCCGGCCGCGAACACGAATTCCTGGCCTGGACCGACGCGGGAATCGCCCTGGCCCGTACCTACCGCGGCTTCCTGGGCGGCGGGTGGGTCCGCTCGGCGGACGACCCCGAGCTCTACTTCGTGATCTACCGCTTCGCCTCGGACGAGGAGCTGGACGACTGGCAGCGCTCCCGGGTGCGCAAGCACTGGCTGGAGCGGTGCGAGGGCCTCGCCGTCGAGACCGCCACGCACCGCCTGTCCGGGATCGAGGGCTGGTTCTCCCCGCAGTCCGACGGTGCCGGCCCCGTCGCGGCCCCCGTGGCGAAGGTTCCGCCGCGGTGGAAGCAGGCCGTCGCCATCTGGCTGGGCTTCTTCCCGCTATCGCTGCTGATCAACTTCCTGGTGCTCCCGCACCTGACGTTCCTGCCCGCGCACGGCTGGGGCCTCGTCGGCCGCACCCTGATCGCGACGCTGATCAACACCCCGCTGATGGTCTTCCTGGTGCTGCCGTGGGTGACCGCGCGGATCAAGCCGTGGCTGGAGCGCCGCTCGCTCACCTGATCTCGAGCTGAGCAAGAACGGTCAAGCGGCGGCGGGTCCGGGCGGTCGATACTGGTTCCCATGTCCGAACCCGCCGATCCGCTGCGCCGACTCCTCGACGCCGTCCTCGCCGATCCGCACGAGAGCCTTGATGCCATGGCCGCGGGCGCGCTCAGCTCGCCGCATCACTTCGCCCGTCAGGTCCGCGCCGGCGCGGGCGAATCGCCCGTCGCCCTGCGCCGCCGGGTGCTGCTCGAGCGCGCCGCCTGGCAACTGCAGCGCGGGTCGACGGTGACCGACGCCGCCTTCGCCGCTGGGTACGAGTCCGTCGAGGGGTTCATCCGGGCCTTCGCCCGCGCCTACGGGCATTCGCCCTCGCAGCTCCCGGCCACGGTCGGGCACTGGCTGCCGTCCCCGAACGGCCTGCACTTCCACTCGCCGACGGTGCTCTACGTCGAGGACGGGCATGAGGAGTCCACGGGGGACGTGCTGGCGCTGCAGGTACAGCACGACGCGGCCGATATCGGTGCGCTCTTGGACGCGGTCGCGGGACTGTCGCCCGAGGAGTACCGGATGGTGCGACTGCCCGGGTCGTCGCCGCGCCACTGGGACGGACCGGACGAGTCCCTCTCCCAACTGATGTGGCACCTCGTGCACAGCACCGAGCCGTGGCTCGCGACGATCGCGGGCGATCCCGAGCCCGAACGCGATCCTGACGCCGACCCGGAAGTTCTTCGCGTGCATCACGAGCGGATCTCGCCGCGGTGGCTGGGGCTGATCCGCGACATCGAGCAACGTGGCGCGTGGGGCGATCGCGTGATCGACGCGCTGTGCGATCCGCCCGAGTCCTTCCTGCTCTCGCAGATCCTCGCGCACGAGCTGACCTTCTCGGCGCACCGACGGCTGCTTGTGCGCTGGATGCTGGCCGACGCCGGCGTCGCCCTCGGCACCCCTGAACTGGATCCCGATCCCATCATCTGGCACCGACGCATCACCGGAGGAGCATCATGACCGCGTACTCGTACTACACCGCGTCCACCCTCGACGGCTTCCTCGCCGACGAGAACGACAGCCTGGACTGGCTGCTCAGCCAGCCCATCGACGACGGCGGGCCGATGAACATCGAGGAATACATGACCGGCGTCGGCGCGATCGTGATGGGCTACACCACCTATCAGTGGGTGGTCGATCGGGTCCAGGCCGGCGACGAACCGTGGTACTACAGCGATTACGCGGTGTTCGTCTTCACCCACCGGGAACTGGAGCCCATCCACCCGGGTGTGCGCTTCGTGGCGGGCACCCCGGCCGAGCTGCGCGCGACGATCGAGGAAGCCGCAGGGGAGAAGGGCGTGTGGGTGGTCGGCGGCGGCGATCTCGCCGCCCAGTTCGCCGAGGCGGGAATGCTCGGCGAGGTGGTCATCAGCTACGCACCCGCCACCGTCGGGTCGGGGCGCCCGTTGTTCCCGCGCGCCTTCGACTTCGAGCTCATCGAGTGGGCCCGCAACAAGGCCTTCCTCTGCGGCCGTTACCGCGTGGTCGGGGCGCGGTCCGCCGCGTCGTAGTCGGCGCGGGCCCGATGCACCGCGGGCATGTTGCTCTCGGCCCAGCGCTTGAGGTGCTGGACCACCACGTAGAGGGACTCGCCCAGCTCGGTGATCGTGTAGGTCACGGTGACCGGAACGGTCGCCTCGACGGCGCGGGAGATGAGGCCGTCGCGCTCCAGGGTGCGCAGGGTCTGGGTGAGCATCTTCTGGCTCACGCCCGCCACCTCGCGGGACAGCTCCGAATACCGCTGCGGCCGTTCGTGCAACGCGCACAGCAGGAGGGTGACCCACTTCGACGACAGCTGGTCCAGCAGCTGCCGGCTGGGGCACTGCGCGAGGAAGGCGTCGTACTCCAGGCGCTCGATCTCGCGTCGCTGGGCGGCCGTCGTGGTCGGCATGGTTGTCCTCCGCGTTCTTAACGCACTCTCGGGTACGTACTTCCCATTGGAGAGTAGCGCTGCGATGGTGATCGAGCAACGCCCCGAACCGCGGGGCGATCGACGGAAGGAACCCATCATGCAGGCAGTCACTGTCGTCCCCGGCGGCGCTCCCGCGCTCGTCGACCTCCCCGTTCCCACGCACCGCGCGGGCGAGGTGCTCGTCCGGGTCGCCGCCGCAGCGGTGAACCCGGTCGACGGCTTCACCGCCGCCGGCGGCCCGCGCGACGCCGGCTGGGTCGGCCCCGACGCCGTGCTCGGCCTCGGCTGGGACCTCGCGGGCGAGGTCGTCGCCGCGGCGGACGGCGTCGCACTCGCGCCCGGCACCCGCGTCGCCGCCCTCGTGGCCGACCCGACCGTCGCCACCTTCGCGGAGTACGTCGCGCTGCCCGCCTCCGACGTCGCGGTCGTCCCGGAGGGGATCGGCACCGTCGACGCGGCGGCGCTGCCGCTCGCGGCGCTCACCTCCGCCCAGTCGCTCGACCTCGCCGGTGAGCCCGCCGGCCGGCTGCTGATCACCGGCGCCGCGGGCGCGGTGGGCGGGTT
>NZ_JAIULG010000068.1 GCF_020169415.1 Tsukamurella sp. M9C | reverse complement strand
GACCCCGCAGCAGGCCCCGAACCCGAACTTCCAGAAGCCCTGAGAACCGACGAGGAACGATGACTGACCAGCGAGGCCGCCACCGCACCGACTTCTCGGCGGTGGCGGCCTCTGCTGGTCGGATGGCCGCCTCCGCGATCAGCGCCGCGTCCACCGCGATGGAGACGGCGGCCCGCGCCGCCGACGAGGCCCGCGACAAGGCCGCCCGTCGCCGGGATCCCAAGGCGGCCCACCAGCGCTCCATCAAGCAGGCCCGCTACACCGTGAACAGCTGGGCCGCGACCACCTCCACCTCGGCCGTGGTGGCCGTCGGCGGCTTCGCCGCGGCCGCGCCCGTCGTGGGCGGCACCGCCACCGCCGTCACCGCGCTCATCGCCGTGCCCGCGGGATACGCCGTCCGCAAGCTGCGCCGCCTGCGCCGCACTCCGCCGCCGCCCCGCACCTACGCCCGCCGCGCGGTCCCCGCCCGCTCGTCGGCCCTCCACGACCCGGTGCGCGCGCTCGCCGACGCCGAGCAGGAGTTCCTGGCGCTCATGTCGGTGCTCACCCGCTCCGGCGCGCTGCCGCCCGACGCCCTCAGCGAGCTCGACGACGACGCCGAGACCTCCGCCGACGCCATCATCTCCTACGCCGAACAGCTCATCGACCTCGAGCGCGTCGTCGCGGGCGGGGGTGGCTCGGCCGCGTACCTGCGCGAGACCTTCGAGGATGGTCTCGACAGCCTCGACGAGGGCGTCGAGGCCTACCGCGAGATGGTCCGCTCCGCCGCGACGACGGTCGCCGCTGCGCGCCGGTCCCTCGGCTCGCCCGCCCGGTTCGACGAGCTCAGCACCGCGACGCCCCGCCTGCAGGAGACCGCCGAACGGCTGCGCGCCTGGGCCTACGGCATCGCGGCGCTGCCGCCGGTGCCGGATCCCCACACCTGGTGATCCGCTCTCGGGGTTAACCCCCAAATCTCCCTGAAACCGCAGTTCAGAGCGTGACTTCCGCGCTCCGACGGGGGCAGTATGGAAGGCGAAGGACTCAACGAAAATCCCCCGAAAGGTGCACCGCAATGTTCTGGAAGATCCTCGGCGCCATCGTCGCCATCTGGCTCGTACTGATGGTGGCCTCGGCGATCATCAAGTCGCTGTTCCCGCTCGCCATCATCGCGCTGGTGATCATCGGTATCGTCTCGGTGGTCAAGTGGCTGGGCTCGGGGAAGAAGACCCCGACCACGTTCTAGCGAGCCGCCCCGCGCACGCCCCCCGGGCGTGCCGCCGGCTCACGAAGGAGTGCGGGTGCGCATTGCGATCGTCGCGGGATCCGAGGCCGGGCATGCACTGCCCGGCCTCGCCCTTGCGCTCCGCCTGATCCGCGCCGGGCACGAGCCCGTCGTCTTCACCGGACGGCAGTGGGGCGGGGTCGGCGCGCGCTACGGCGTCGACACCCGCGAGCTGCCGGGCCTGGCCGCCCGACCGGGCGACGACGACGGCGACGCCGGATCCAAGATCCACGGCCGCGCCGCCCACATCGCGACGCAGGTCCTCCCCGGCATCGAGGCCTTCCGCGCCGACCTCGTGGTCGCCGACATCCTCACCCCCGGCGGCGGGATGGCTGCGGAACTGCTGGGTGTGCCCTGGCTGGAGCTCAGCCCGCACCCGCTCTACCTGCCCTCGGCGGGGCTGCCACCCATCGGCTCCGGTCTGGCCCCCGCGCAGACGCCGCGCGAGCTGCTCCGCGACGTCGTGCTCCGCGCCTTCACCGCGCGCGACCTGCGCAACGGCCGCCGTCAGCGCGAGGCCGCCCGCGCGGGCATCGGCCTCCCGCCCCACGACGGCGGGCCCGCCGGCCGGCTCGTCGCCACCATCCCCGCACTGGAGCTGCCCCGGCCCGACTGGCCGGCGCGGACGCACCTCGTCGGGCCCCTCACGCTCGAGCCCACGGACGATCCGTGCCCCGTTCCCGACGGTGCCGGTCCGCTCGTCATGGTGGCCCCGTCGACCGCGGCGACGGGGGAGCAGAACCTCGCCGAGGTCGCCGTCGACGGCCTCCGCGGCGCCGGCGTGCGCCTCGCGGTGAGCGGGCTGAACCCGCCCGCCTTCGACGAGCCGTGGGTCGCCAGCGGCTTCGGCCGCCAGGACGACCTGGTCGCGCGGGCCGACGCCGTGGTCTGCGGCAGCGGGCACGGCATGCTCACCAAGGCGCTCACCGCAGGCAAGCCGGTCGTCGTCGTCCCCGGCGGCGGCGACCAATGGGAACTCGCCAACCGCGTCGCGCGGCAGGGGAGCGGCGTCCTCGTGCGGCCCGCGACCGCTGAGGCGATCCGCGACGGCGTGCGCCGCGTCCTCGACGACCCGTCGTTCTCCCGGTCCGCCCGAGCCGCCGCCGACGGCGCCCACCGCGTCGCCGACCCCGTGCTGGTGTGCGAGGCGTATCGGTAACCTGGTGCGGTGCGCCTGACTGACTTCCGCGAACTGCTCTACGCCGAGTTCGGCGCCCTCCGCGGCGACACTCTGATGCGGGACCACCGGCTCAGCGCCTTCGGCGCGACCGGCGACCAGGCCATCGAGTCCGGCGTGGATCCGAAGGACGTCTGGCGCGAGCTCTGTTCCGAGTTCGACGTCCCCCGGTCCCGCTGGTAGCTACTCCTGGGGCGTCGGGCCCGGCGTCCACAGCCCGGACCGCGTGACCTCGGTCCGGCCCAGCTGCGCCGCCGGCGCATCGACGTAGGGCACGTACCGCTCCAGCGCGCCCCACTCCCGGCCCCAGTCGTGGTTCAGGTACGTCGGCACCGTCTGCGCCTTGGCGAGCAGCAGCGCCCAGCCCAGCGGCCCGCCGGCGTCGCCGCCCTGCCACGTGGTGGTCGCCGCGGCCGCGAGGTCGCGCTCGGGCAGGATCCGCCACCGCGGCTGCTCCGCGACGCCGCCGTTCTCGCGCCACTGGCGCTGGCAGGGGAAGCCGATGCCGGCGCCCCAGTCGACCAGCGTCGGATCGTCGGCCAGCAGCTCCTGCAGCGTCTCCAGCTTCGGAGCGCGCGGGGGCGTGTACGCCACCCAGGTGCTCTCCGACGGTGCCGTGATGCTCGCGCGCACGCGCACGGCGGTCGAGCCCGCGGGCACCGTCTCCGCGGGGACGCGGAGGTTGCGCCATGCGGGGAGCGGGCCGATGTCGATCGGCGTCACGGCCCCGTTCGGGGTGATCGTGCCGGTCCCGGAGCCGAATTCGAGCTGCAGGTCGCCGGGGTTGAACCGGCCGGCGACGCTGATCGTCAGCAGCCGGTCGATCCCGCCGGCGGGCAGCGCGTACCAACTGGAGACGGCTCGGGCCGAGTGCTGCGGCCCGGTCTGGCGGCTGCCGACCACCGGCACGCGCGCAGGGTCGAGCCCGAAGGGTAGCGCCGCCGTGGAGCCGTTGACGCCGGGCGCGTCGAGCGTGCCGCCGCCGGTGCCGCCCGTGTTCGACGGGGTGTTGTCGGCGTCGCCGGTGCGCACGAGGTCCGCGGCGCCCCGCGACGACGAGGACAGGCTGCCGGCGATGCCGTTCGGGGTGAAGTTGGTGTTGAGCTCCCCGACGAGCGGATCGGGGGCGTTGCCGATCGGCGCGAGCACGCCCGCGGTGGCGTCGCGCTCGACGAGCACCTCGTCGGCCATGCCGCACGGGTTGCCGGCGAGCGAGCGCAGGTTCTGCTGCCCGTAGGAGTAGGCCGGTCGCTGGATCATGATCGACGCGACGTTGGTGGCGCCGATCATCGCGATGATCAGCGTCGCGACCAGCGTGATCGGCGTCGCGAATCCCGGCAGGCGTCCGCCGACCTCGGGGACGCGCGGCGTCCAACCGGTGACGTGCACGACGAGCGCCGCGAGCAGCAGCACGACGGTGGCCGCGCCGAAGACGTTCGCGATCTTGATCCCGGCGACGGCCGGCTCGGCGCCGCCCCAGGGGATGCCGAAGTTGCCCGGGTAGAACCAGCCGTTGGTCGTCTCGAAGGCCAGCGTCGCGCAGCCCGCGACGGCCGCGAGGGCGAGCAGCCGGAACTGGGGGCGCCGGATGGTGCGCGGCCCGACCGCGACGACGGCGATCGCCGCGACCATCGCGCCGAGCGTGGCGAACGCGCCGAAGTGATGGGTCCACTTGGTGGGGTTGAAGGCCATGACCAGCAGCGAGACGCCGATGGCGGCCACGACGCGGCGCGCCGGTCCGGTCGCGATGCCGGGGATGCGTCGCCGCCACAGCAGCAGCGCGACGACGATCGCGGAGCCGAGGAACAGCGCGAGCATGGCGAACCGTCGGGCGACGGAACCGTTGGGGTTCTGCTGGAACAGGGCCTCGTACCGGATGATCTCGCGGTGCCACGGCTCGCTCGGCCCGACGTCGCCGAGCAGCTTGGTGGACTGCAGCATCTCGACGAGGCCGTGGTCGGCGAAGACGAGGAAGAGCACCGACGCGCCGGCCGCGCCCAGCGTCAGCAGCGTCGCCGCGTAGCCGTTCGCCTTCACGTGCGCCACGACGGCCCGCCACAGGGGAGCCGCAGCGACGAGGAAGACGACGAACGCGAAGCTGCCCGTCGGGGCCGCGGAGAGGGTCAGGCCGGCCACGACCAGGCCGAGGCCCGCGGGGGCGAGGCGGCGGGTCGCGACGGAGCGTTCCACCAGGCACCAGGTGACGACGGTGCCGACCGCGACGATCGGCTCCGGGCGCAGGCCGGGGTTGTAGGTGAGCCAGAACAGGGTGAAGACGGCCGCCATCGCCCACAGCGCCCGCGAGTAGTCCCGCGGTGCGCGGCGCTTGCTCAGCCCGAGGCGCGGCAGCACCTCGCGGGAGAGCAGGAACCACGCCAGGATCCCCGACAGCAGCGCGGGCAGGCGCAGCCACGGGCTCGAGACGCTGAGATCCGCCATCCACGACACCACGTAGAAGGGCATGCCGAAGGGCGCGTAGGGCGCGTCGTAGTAGCGGAAGACCTCGGGCATGTAGCCCGAGTGCGGCGCGGCCTTGATCATCCCGAGGATGTAGCCGTCGTCGGAGGTCGGCGCCCCGACGATGTGCCAGACCAGCAGGCTGCCGATCACGGCGACGTCGGCGAGGCGCACGTGCAGCCAGCTGCGGGGGAGCAGCCGGCCCCGGCGCCGGCCGTCGGCGCGGTCGAGCAGCGCCAGCGCGAGCAGCGAGAGGAGCACGCAGGCCACGCCGACGAGGATCGCGGTGCCCTTGAGCACCGACGGGGAGGAGGTGTACCGCGAGTCGACGTCGATGGTCATCTTCGGCGTCGGGCCCTGCAGGTCCGCGGGCAGGTCGGAGAAGACGCCCACCACCTGGGGCCGGAGATCGCCGCGGACGTCGCCCTGACCGGAGATGCCCGTGGCCGCGGCGAAGGCGTGATCGGCGTCGATCGCGATCCGCAGCTCGCCGCACCGCGCCAGGTCGGCGCGCGGCACGTGGTGCACCAGAGCGCCCCGCGAGCGGACCGTCAGCGCCTCGCCGTCGACGGTGACGTACAGCCCGGCCGTGCGCGCCCGGTCCCCGGCCGGCGGGGGCGTCGTGGCCGCGAGCACCGTCTGCCTGTCCGACGGTGCCGCCGCCGCGACCGCGCAGGGGATCGTCGCGTCCACCTCGAGCGGCTTGTACATCGTGAGCGGCGCGGTGACCGGCGCGAGTGATCCGGACTGCGGCCAGTCGATCGTGACGGCGGTCTGCTTGATCGGCAGCAGCGGCGTCGCGATCGCGAGCACCAGGCCGATCAGGCCGGCCACGACGGCGGCGATCCGGGCGATTCGGAGGTTCACGATCAATCAGGGTATCGGCCCGCAGCGGCGGGTCCGGTCGGCGCGCGGCGAGTCGCCCGAGACGGGTGTGAAATAGGTCGTCTCAGCAGTTATGCTGTGACCACCGACACAGCCCACGCCCGGTTCCGCCACCCCTGGAACAGGGCGTATTGAGAGAAAGCACGGTGGTTTCAGTGACCCTTGACGCCAATTCGCCGATCGAGAAGGTTCCCGGTGGCACGGATGCCACGCAGGCGGGCCGGCACGACGCCGACCCCCGGGGTGGGCAGTCCGCCGCGGTCGAGTCCTTCTCCCTGGACGATCGGTACACGCGCGAAGAGGGCACGATCTACCTCACGGGCATTCAGGCTCTGGTCCGCATGGTGCGCGACCGGGCGCGGCTCGATCGCCGCCAGAACCTCAAGACGGGCTCGTTCATCTCCGGCTACGAGGGCTCGCCGCTCGCGGGCTACGACCTGGAGATCGCCAAGCGCACGAAGTACCTCAAGGACTTCGACATCGTCCACCGCCCCGGCCTCAACGAGGAACTGGCCGCCACGTCGGTCATGGGCTCGCAGATCGCCGCGCAGGTCGGGCACCTCGACCGCGGCCTCGACGGCGTGACCGGCTACTGGTACGGCAAGGCCCCGGGCCTCGACCGCGCGACCGATGCGCTGCGGCACGCCAACATCATCGGCACCCACGCGGCGGGCGGCGCGGTCGCCCTCGTCGGTGACGACCCGGGCGCCAAGAGCTCGACGGTGCCGTGCGCCTCCGAGATGGCGCTGGCCGACCTGTACATGCCGATCCTGTACCCGGCCGATTCCCAGGACATCCTGGACCTGGGCGTGCACGCGGCGATCATGTCGCGCGTGTCCGGCCTGTGGACGTCGCTGAAGATCTCCGCGCACGTCGCGGACGGCTCCTCGACCGCCGACGTGCACCCGGACCGGATCCTGCCCGTCTACGGCGATCTCGGCACCAGCCCGCACGTCCCGTCGGGCCTGCTGCTCGGCGCGAAGCTGATGGAGCTCGAGCAGAACCAGCTGACGGTGCGCATGCCGCGCGCCACCGAGTACGCGCGGATCAACCGGCTCAACCGGATGACGGTGCGCTCCAGCGACGACCGGATCGGTATCGTCTGCGCCGGCAAGACCTACCTCGACGTGCGCGAGTCGCTGCGGCTGATCGGCATCGAGGACGACGAGCTCAACCGGCTCGGCATCCGCATCCTCAAGATGGGCATGGTCTACCCGTTCGAGCGGCAGATCATGCACGAGTTCATCGACGGCCTCGACGAGGTGATCGTGGTCGAGGAGAAGCGCGACTTCCTCGAGACCATGATGCGCGACATCCTGTTCCGCCACCCGGGTGCGCCGAACATCGTCGGCAAGACCAACGAGGACGGCTCCACCCTGTTCTCCCGCTTCGGCGAGCTGGACGTGGACTCGGTCTCCCGGGGCCTCGCCTCGCGCCTGGCGCGCGTGCACCAAGTGCCCGCCGCCAAGGACTGGCTGGACCGGAAGGCGCAGGTGCGCACCCGCATCGAGCTGCCGCTGGCGCAGCGCAGCCCGTATTTCTGCTCGGGCTGCCCGCACAACACCTCCACCAAGGTCGCCGACGACACGCTGGTCGGCGCCGGCATCGGCTGCCACGCGATGGTGCTCCTCATGGACCCGCAGCAGGTGGGCGACGTGACGGGCGTCAGCCAGATGGGCGGCGAGGGCGCGCAGTGGGTCGGCATGGCCCCCTTCGTCACCGAGAAGCACTTCGTGCAGAACATCGGCGACGGCACGTTCATGCACTCGGGCTCGCTGGCCCTGCGCCAGTCCGTGGCCTCGGGGGAGCGCATCACCTACAAGCTGCTGTTCAACGGCACCGTCGCGATGACGGGCGGCCAGGACCCGGTCGGCGAGATGACGCTGCCGCAGATCTGCACGCTGCTGCTCGCCGAGCGTGTCACCAAGGTCGTCGTCACGTCCGACGATCCCAAGCGCACCAAGGCCCTCGGCCTGCCGAAGGGCGTCGAGGTCCGCGACCGCGCCGACACGCTCGACATCCAGCGCGAGCTGGCCGAGGTCCCGGGCTGCACCGTCCTGGTGCACGATCAGCACTGCGCCGCGGAGAAGCGGCGCAAGCGCAAGCGCGGCAAGTACCCGGTGCCGAACCAGCGCGTCGTGATCAACGAGCGGATCTGTGAGGGCTGCGGCGACTGCGGCCAGAAGAGCAACTGCCTCTCGGTGCACCCGGTCGAGACCGAGTTCGGCCGCAAGACGCGGATCGACCAGAGCTCGTGCAACCTCGACTTCTCCTGCCTCAAGGGCGATTGCCCGTCGTTCGTGACCGTCACGCCGGGCGCGCAGGGCAAGGTGCGCAAGTCGGTGCCCGAGATCACCGCCGAGTCGATCCCGCAGCCGAAGAAGGCGCGCCGCGAGGCCGACGGCATGGCCATCCGTGTGACCGGCATCGGCGGCACGGGTGTCGTCACCGTCTCGGCGATCCTCGCGACCGCCACGGTGCTCGACGGCCACTCCGCGCGCACCGTCGACATGACGGGCATGGCGCAGAAGGGCGGCGCCGTGGTCTCGGACATCAAGGTGTCGGCGACGTACGTGGACCAGGCGGCGAAGGTGGCCTCCGGCGACTGCGACGTGTACCTCTCGTGCGACAGCCTCGTCGGTGTGGATCCGCAGAACCTCAAGGTGGCCTCGCCGGAGCGCACCACGTCGATCGTCTCGACCACCCAGGTGCCCACCGGGCAGATGGTGATCGACACCTCGGTCGGCTACCCCGACGCGGGCACCATCCATCAGGAGATCGACCGGGCGTCGCTGCGCACCGTCTACCTCGATCCGGGTGCGCTGACGCTGGAGCTGTTCGGCGACGAGCAGTACGCGAACATGTTCATGGTCGGTGCCGCGTTCCAGACCGGAGCGCTGCCGATCAGCTCGGCGTCGATCGAGCGGGCCATCGAGCTCAACGGCGTGGCCGTGGAGAAGAACCTGCAGGCCTTCCGTCGTGGCCGCCAGTCGGTCTCGGACCCGGCCGGCGTCAAGGCCGCGATCGACGCCCTGCACCCCGTGCCCGCGCCGGCCCCCGTCAGCGCGTTCGCCAAGGGCCTCGTCTCCGCCCTCGACGGTGGCTCCGAGGAGCTGCTCCGCCAGGTGGGGCTGCGGGTCGACGAGCTCGTCGCCTACCAGGACAAGGCCTACGCCGAGCGCTACGTCGACGACGTGGTGCGGGTCTTCCGCGCCGAGAAGTCGTGGGACTCGGAGGATCTGACCGCGGCCGTCGCGCACAACCTGCACAAGCTGATGGCGTACAAGGACGAGTACGAGGTGGCGCGCCTCTCGCAGGACGCCGGCTTCGCGGCACAGGTCGCCGACGAGTTCGGCGCCGACGCCAAGAAGGCGATCCGCCTGCACCCGCCGACGCTGCGCGAGATGGGCCTGAAGAACAAGCTCGCGCTGGGCGAGTGGGTGAACCCGGGCATGAAGACGCTGGCGAAGATGAAGCGCCTGCGCGGCACCAAGCTCGACGTCTTCGGCATGACCGAGATGCGTCGCATGGAGCGCACCCTCATCGCGGAGTACCGCGCGCTGGTGGGCCTCATGATCGCCGCCGCCGAGGGCGGCCGCGTCGCGGACGAGCAGCGCGACCAGGTCGTCGCCCTCGCCGAGCTGCCGGACATGGTCCGCGGCTACGAGTCGATCAAGACCGACAACGTGGAGAAGTACCGCGCCGCCGTCCAGGCGCAGCTGGAGGCGCTGGGCTGGTAGCTCCCGCTCTCCCGTGTTCGACGGTGACCGTCCCTCCGATCCGGAGGGGCGGTCGCCGTCGTCTCCAGGCCTGGATCACGGGTGCATGCGTGCGCCCTTGAGGATGCGGTCGACGGCGTTCTTGGGGCCGTGCACACCGATGCCGACGAGGTCGAGGTCGTCGCTGCCGACCGCCTGCACCGCGGCGCGGTTGTCCCGGTCGTTGCCGGTCGAGAAGAGCTCCCGGGTGAAGACGGAGACGGTCAGGCCCCGTCCCAGCGCCCGCCGGTGAGCGGCGCGGAGCGTCTCGCCGGCGCCCTCGAAGACGAGGACGGGCTGGCGGAACATCGGCAGGTAGGCGACGCCGTCGGCATCGGCGTAGGGCTCGCCGACGACCTCGGGGACGGTGGCGGCGATCCCGCTGACGAGGAACGCGGTGGTGTTGAGGCGCTGCCACCCGGCCAGGTCGTCCCGGAGCAGCACCGCGATCTTGGTGTCGAATCGAATCGTCTCGGTCATGCCTCCAGCGTCGCCGCCGCCCGGGCGGCGGGTCTTGTACATACTTGATGGATGTCCGCGGAGTCGACCGTCGCCTGGCGTCCGGACGTCGAGGGGATCGCCGAGGTGTTCCGGGCGCACTTCGAGGAGCACGCCTACCCGATGCACACGCACGACGTGTGGACGCTGCTCACCGTCGACCGCGGCCGCATCGGGTACGAGTTGGGTGGGGAGCGGTGCGATTCGACGACGCGGTCGGTGACGTTGTTGCCGCCGCACGTCGCCCACGACGGGCACAGCCTGACGGCGGGCGGCTTCGACAAGCGGGTGATCTATCTGGAGTCACGGATGCTCACCGGGGTCGGCCGCGCGGTCGGCAGGCCGACACTGCTCGACGGTCCGCTCCGCCGCCGCGTCGACCGCCTCAACGGTGCGCTCACGGCTCCGGGTGAGGAGTTCGAAGCGGCGAGCCGGCTCGCCCTGATCCTCGAACGCCTCCAATGGCACCTGGACGGGAATCCGCAGCCGCCGGAGATGCCGCGGAATCGGTCGGTCGCGCACGCCTTCCGGGACCTGCTCGACGGTCGTGTCCGCGAGGGGATGACCCTCGAGGAGGCGGGGCGCACGCTGTACGTGGACCCGACGCACCTGGTCAGGGAGTTCTCCCGCGAGTTCGGGCTCCCTCCGCACCGGTACCTCATCGGCAGGCGGGTCGAGCTGGCGCGCGGGATGCTGCTCGCCGGGGGAACACCCGCCGAGGTCTCGGTGGAGGCGGGCTTCCACGATCAGTCGCACCTCAACCGTCACTTCAAGTCGATGGTCGGGACCACTCCCGGTCGCTACGCGCGGAGCGGCGGAACCGCAGCTCGGAGGTGATCGGATCGGGGGCCTCGGCCACCCGATCGGCGCGGCGCGGCGTGTCGCGCGTTCGATGCTTGCTTCGAACGCAGGTTCGCCTATAGTCGACGGTGTTCGACGTGAAAGTGAGCCGGCGAGAGCGCGCCCGATGCGGATGCGAAAACTTGTCAGAGGGTCCCTCTAGCGTCCGTAGCAACAGTAGAACCCAGCGCCGGCGGCTCTTCCCAGTCCCGGCCCGAAGGACGGAGAGTCCCATGGCACCTGCGGCACCGGATCGCGATAAGGCCCTCGAGCTGGCCCTCGCACAGATCGACAAGAACTACGGCAAGGGCTCGGTCATGCGCCTCGGAGACGAGGTGCGTCAGCCCATCGCGGTGATCCCCACCGGCTCCATCGCGCTGGACGTCGCGCTCGGCATCGGCGGCCTGCCGCGCGGCCGCGTCATCGAGATCTACGGCCCGGAGTCCTCGGGTAAGACCACGGTGGCGCTGCACGCGGTCGCGGAGGCGCAGGCCAACGGCGGCATCGCGGCCTTCATCGACGCGGAGCACGCGCTCGATCCCGACTACGCCGCGAAGCTCGGCGTCGATACCGATGCCCTGCTCGTCTCGCAGCCGGACACCGGTGAGCAGGCGCTCGAGATCGCGGACATGCTGATCCGCTCCGGCGCGCTCGACATCATCGTGATCGACTCGGTGGCCGCGCTGGTCCCCAAGGCCGAGATCGAGGGCGAGATGGGCGACAGCCACGTCGGCCTGCAGGCCCGCCTCATGAGCCAGGCGCTCCGCAAGATGACGGGCGCCCTGAACAACTCCGGCACCACCGCCATCTTCATCAACCAGCTGCGCGAGAAGATCGGCGTCATGTTCGGCTCGCCCGAGACCACCACGGGCGGTAAGGCGCTGAAGTTCTACTCGTCGGTGCGACTCGACGTGCGCCGGATCGAGACCCTCAAGGACGGCACCGACGCCGTGGGCAACCGCACCCGCGTCAAGGTCGTCAAGAACAAGGTCTCGCCGCCCTTCAAGCAGGCCGAGTTCGACATCATCTACGGCCAGGGCATCAGCCGCGAGGGCTCCATCATCGACATGGGCGTCAACGAGGGCTTCATCCGCAAGTCGGGCTCCTGGTACACCTACGACGGTGACCAGCTGGGCCAGGGCAAGGAGAACGCCCGCAAGTTCCTGGTCGAGAACCCGGACGTCCGCGACGAGATCGAGAAGCGGATCAAGGAGAAGCTCGGCGTGGGCGCCGATGTCACTGCCGACGCCGACGAGATCGCTCCCGCGCCCGTCGACTTCTAGGCCGCGATGTCGGACTACGCCGACGACGAGGTCGTCTCGCGAGGTCGGCGCCGTGGGCGCCGCCCGCGGGGCGGCGATGACCCGGCCGCCGGCGAACCGCAGCAGAAGGAGCAGGACCCGGCGCAGCGAGAGGCGCTGGCCCGGGACCTGATCTACCGCGCCCTTGCGATGCGCGATCACTCGCGGTCCGAACTGCGGAACAAGCTCGCGCGCCGCGGCTTCGACGAGGAACTCACCGAGCGGATGCTCGACAAGTTCGTCGACGCCGGCCTCATCGACGACGCCGCATTCGCGCAGCGCTGGGTCCAGTCCCGGCACCAGTTCTCCGGCCGAGGACGCCGCGCCCTGGCGCAGGAACTGCGGACGAAGGGCGTCGGCGAGGAGGAGGCGTCGGCCGCGCTCGACACCGTCAGCCGCGAGGACGAGCGGGAGCGCGCCGCGGAGCTGGTGGAGCGCAAGCTCGCCCGCGTCGAGGTCCCGGAGGATCGGATCGATCGGGACAAGCTGGTGCAGCGCCTCGTCGGCATGCTCGGCCGCCGCGGCTACCACCCGTCGCTGGCGCTGTCGGTCGTTCTCGACGCGGTCCGCGAGAAGGCCGACGCCGCACACGAGTAGGCCACGGCCACACTGACAGCGCCCGAGCCGCCTGCGCGGACGTGCGCCGAAAGACCAGGGGAGTGGATCCCCAGCGAAGTGGAGCCCCCGGAGAACACTCCGGGGGCTTCGCTGTGCGCGCCCCCAGGTTCGGCCTCTATCCGGGGAGCGCGCGACCGGGTATCGTGCTCGGCATGACTGCCGGAACGGCCTCGGGCCACGCACAGACGGGTGATCCGGCGGACGGTTGACGGCGCGGTCTCCGCCGTTCGGAATCGATCAACGCAGCACCCCGATTCCGAACCCCCGAAGGAGATCCCCTTTGCCCGCACGTTTCAACCACACCATCATCTTCGCCACGAACAGCGACGAATCCGCGGCGTTCTACCGCGACTACCTCGAGGCCCGCCCCGCCGAGTCCTGGGGGCCGTTCACCAACCTCGAGATCGAGGACGGCGTCCTGCTGCAGATCGCGGCGCCGCCGATCGAGATCCAGCCGCAGCACTACGCCTTCCTCGTCGACGACGAGCACTTCGACCGCGCCCACGCGCTTCTCGTCGACCGCGGAATGGATTTCGCCGCCGACCCGTTCTGGAAGGAGCCCGGCCGGATCAATCACGGGCACGGCGGCCGCGGCGTCTACGTCCGCGATCCGGCGGGACACGGCATCGAACTGCTCACCAGCCCGTACCTGTGACGGTCAGCGGGCCGCACACGGCGCGCTCGTCGCAGTGAGGAAGCCGAGGTCCCCGATGCTGGGCACCAACCGGTCGCTGCCGCCGTCCCGTTCGACGGTCCGACCGGCCTCCTCGTCGCCGACGGCCCGCCGCAGCGAGCGCTCCCACTCACCGGATTCGAGCATCTGCCGCAGCGCGGCGTTGACGGCGTCGCGGGCGGCGTCGTCGCCGCGGGCCAGACCGATGCCGTACCTCTCCACGGAGAAGGGGGCGCCTGCGGAGCGGAGCCGGCCGTCGACACAGGTGTCCTTCGGCAACACCATGTCTACGAGGCGGAAGGCGTCCGGACGCTGCGCGGCGAAGCCGGCGAGGATCACCTCGTCGGTGGTCACCGCGTCGACGGCGCGGCGCGCCAACGCGTCCGCGCACGCCGAATAGGTGTCGTACTCCAGGAGCCGCACACCGGGGAGCAGGGCGGCCACGGTGCGCGCCGACGTCGAGCCCGTCACCGAGCACAGCGTCCGGTCGCGCCCGAGATCGGAGACGGTGCCGACGGCCGCCTCGTCCCTCCGCACCAGCAGGCCCTGCCGGGTCGTGAGGTACGGCCCGGCGAAGGTCACCGCGGAGACGCGGGCGGTGTCGATCGAGTACGACGCGACGATCGCGTCCACCTCGCCGTTGTCGATCAGCTGCTCGCGCTGCGAGGTCGGGCTCTCACGCCAGGAGATCCTCGGTTCGGCCTTCCCCCGGGCCGCGGCCACCGTCCGCACCACGTACCGGGCGACGTCGATGTCGAAGCCCGAGTACTCCCCGTCGTCGCCGCGCAGCCCGAGTCCGGGCTGGTCGGCCTTGACGCCGAGGAGGACGGCACCGTCGTCGATGGACCGCAGCAGGCTCCGCGGCGACGGCCCCGAACACGCGCAGAGCGCGGCCATGAGCACTGTGATCAGTGCCAGGGCCGCGCTCGCGCGGGGTCTGGAGGGCACGGCGGTCAGTCGCCGTAGTCCTGCCGTAGATCCTTGTGCTTCGGGTCCGGGTGGGTGGTCTCCATGACCTCCTTGGACATGAGCCCGGGCTCGGGGAGCGGCGCTATCGGAGCGTCGACGATCATCTTCTTCTTGCGGCCCTCGCGGAGGTTCTTCTCGATGTTCGATGCGAGTGCCGAAAGTCCGAAGTTGATGAGGATCATGATGATCGCCACCATGATCAGCGACGGGATGACGTTGCCCCACTCGTTGCCGGCCTGGATGCCGGACTTCACCACTTCGATGTAGCCGATCTGGTAGCCGAGGGCGCTGTCCTTGAGCGCGATGACCATCTGCGAGATCAGCGCGGGCAGCATCGCCGCCACGGCCTGCGGCAGCAGGATCAGCCGCATGGTCTGCGACTTCCGCAGCCCGAGCGCCTTGGCCGCCTCGAACTGGCCGCTCGGCAGGGAGTTGATGCCCGACCGCAGGATCTCCGCGATCACCGAGCCGTTGTACAGGGTGAGGCCGAACACCACCGCGAAGAACGCGATGTAGTCCGACGTGAACACCTTGTAGACGCCGAAGACGATGTACAGGAAGTAGATCAGGATCAGCACCGGGATGGCGCGGAAGAACTCGACGATGGCGCCCGTCGCCCAGCGCACCGACCGGTGATCCGAGAGCCGGCCGATGCCGAGGAACGCGCCCATGATCATCGCGAGGATGATCGAGGCGAGCGCGGCCTTGAACGTGCCCCACAGGCCCGGGAGGATGTACGTCCCCCAGTAGTTCGTGTCGACGAACGGCTCGAGCTTCTCCCGATCGAACTGGCCGTTCGCGGCGAACGCCGTGATCACCCAGGCGAACAGGCCCACCACCACGACGATGAAGGCCACCGCGATGATGTTGTTGCGCACGCGGGCCTTCGGGCCCGGCGCGTCGTAGAGAACGGTCGATGTTGCCTTGGCGCTCATCGCTTCACCGCCAGTCGCTTGGCGAAGTAGCCGAAGACGGCTCCCTCGGAGAGTGTGATCACCATGAACGCCGCCGCGAAGATGACGAAGATCAGGATCAGCTGATCACTGTGCAGTTCGAGCTGTTCCTTCATCAGCAGCGCGGCCTCGCCGACACCGATGATCGAGGCGATCGTGGTGTTCTTCGTGAGCGCGATAAGCACGCTGCCCATCGGGGCGATCACCGCGCGGCCGGCCTGCGGCAGCACGATCAGCCGGAACACCTGGATGAAGTTGAGGCCCAGCGAGCGCGCCGCCTCGGCCTGCCCCAGCGGGACGGTGTTGAAGCCGGATCGCAGTGTCTCGCACACGAACGTCGCCGTGTAGACGACGAAGCCGATGACGGCGAGCCAGAAGTTGTTGTTCTCGGTGAAGTCCGAGTCGTTCGGCACCAGCGCGAGCGCCATGTTCTGGTACAGGCCGAGCGAGAGGAACAGGATGATGAGCGTCAGCGGCGTGTTCCGCACGATGTTGACGTACCAGGTGCCGAACACCCGCATCGCGGGGACGGGCGACACCCGCATGCCCGCCAGGATCGTGCCCCAGATGGTGGCGCCGATCGCCGACCAGAAGGTCAGCTTGATCGTCACCCAGAACGCCGGCCACAGCTGTGGCCCGAGGTCTTCCCACATGTTCAGACACCTGCCTTCGTGCATTGCGCCTGCGGATCGGCCTTCGGCAGCGTCATCGTCTGGCCGTTCACCGTCACCTTCACGTTGCCGTCCTTGTCGGGAAGCAGCCACGACTGATCGCCGGGAACGGCGACGAGGACCGACTTGGGCTTACCGCCGTCGACGGGGCGGCCCTGGTCGATCATGGTGTTCGCGTACTCGCCGAGGTTCTTCCGGAGCGCCTGGAACAAGGCGTTGTCGGGGTTGGCGTAGGCGAGACCCGTGAAGCTCGAGACGACCGCCGCGGGGACCACGCAGGACGGGGCCGACGGAACGGCCTCCGCGTCGTACGTCGCGGTGCCCTGCTCGCCGAGGATCATCTGGCGCAGCGCCTTGTTGACCTCGCGGAGCGCGTCGCCGTCACCCTTGCGGAGGCCGATGCCGTACCGCTCGGTGGAGAACTGGTCGCCCTTCTTCTTCTCGGACTTGGTACCGGTGCTGCTCGTGAGGGTCACGTCCTTCGGGTAGGTCATCGGCACGATGTCGAACTCGCCCGGGTACTTGGCCTGGAAACCGGCGAGGATCGTCGCGTCCGTCGTGAGCGCGTCCAGTACGCCGCGCCGGACGCCCTCGACGCACGAGGCGTAGCCGTCGTACTGCTGCAGCTGGACGTTCGGCAGGGCCGCCTTCACGTTGATCGCCGAGGTCGAGCCCGACACCGAGCACAGCTTGCGGCCCGAGTTGAGGTCTTCGAGGCTCTTGATCGGGTCGGCGGTCTTCTTGCTGACCAGGAGGGCCTGATAGGTCGTCAGGTACGGGCCCGCGAAGTCGACCTTCTTGGTGCGGGCGGCGCTGATCGAGTACGTGGCGGCGATCATGTCGACCTCGCCGTTCTCGATCATCCGCTCACGCAGGGGAGACGGGGTCTCCTTCCAGGTGATCTTCGGCTCGGCCCAGCCGTTGTTCTTGGCGACCTGCTTGATGACGAACTCGGAGACGTCCACATCGGATCCGCTGTGGGACTTGTCCGGGTTGCGGTTCGCCAGGCCGGGCTGGTCGTACTTGGTGCCGAGGACGACGTCGCCGCTCTTGATGGAGGCGAGGAGGCTGCGGGGGGTGTCCGTGCCGCACGCCGACAGGACGGGAACCGCCACGAGGGCGGCGGCGACGGCGGCGATCGCGCCTCGCCACCGACGGGGTCGGGTGCTCTGCGGGGATGTCATCAGTGCCCCAGGATCTTGCCGAGGAAGTCCTTCGCGCGGTCGGACTTCGGTGCGGTGAAGAAGGACTCGGGCTCAGTGTCCTCGACGATCTGGCCGTCCGCGAGGAACAGGATCCGGTCGGCGGCCTTCCGCGCGAAGCCCATCTCGTGGGTCACGCACACCATCGTCATGCCCTCTTTCGCGAGGCCCACCATCACGTCGAGCACCTCGTTGACCATCTCCGGGTCGAGCGCCGAGGTCGGCTCGTCGAACAGCATCACCTTGGGGCCCATCGCGAGCGCCCGGGCGATCGCCACGCGCTGCTGCTGCCCGCCCGAGAGCTGCGCGGGGTACTTGTCCTTCTGCGCGACGATGCCCACCCGGTCGAGGAGCTCCAGTGCGCGCTTCTCGGCGTCGGCCTTGTTCTGCTTGCGGACCTTCATCGGGCCGAGCGTCACGTTGTCGAGGATCGTCTTGTGCGCGAACAGGTTGAACGACTGGAAGACCATGCCGACCTCGGCGCGCAGGTTCGCGAGGCCCTTGCCCTCCGACGGGAGGACGGCACCGTCGATCTTAATGGTGCCCGAGTCGATCGGCTCGAGCCGGTTGATCGTGCGGCACAGCGTGGACTTACCCGAGCCCGACGGGCCCAGCATCACCACGACCTGCCCCTTCGGCACGGTGAGGTTGATGTCCTTGAGCACGTGGAGGGCGCCGAAGTGTTTGTCGACGGACTCGATCTCGATCATAGGGACCGCGCCGGTGGGCCCGGTAGCTGCGGGAGTAGTCATGGAGTCGACCCTATGATTGATCAGGTTTCGTCCGAGTAAAGTCCGCAGTATTGGTGCCGCGAATTTCCGACAGTGCGCCTCCGTGACCGTTCGACGTGCTCGGACCGAGCGATTTGCACTCGCCGGATACCCTGGTGAGGTGATCGAATCAGCCTCCACCAGCACCACCGGCGCCCGGACGTATCAGGTCAGAACGTACGGCTGCCAGATGAACGTGCACGATTCCGAGCGGCTCTCGGGCCTGCTCGAGGACGCCGGCTACGTGCGTGCGGACGGCGGCGAGCAGGCGGACCTCGTGGTCTTCAACACCTGCGCGGTCCGGGAGAACGCCGACAACAAGCTGTACGGCAACCTCAGCCACCTCGCGCCGATCAAGCGGGAGCGGCCCGGCATGCAGATCGCCGTCGGCGGCTGCCTCGCCCAGAAGGACCGCGGCACCGTCGTCAAGAAGGCCCCGTGGGTCGACGTGGTCTTCGGCACCCACAACATCGGCTCCCTGCCGACCCTGCTCGAGCGCGCCCGGCACAACGAGAAGGCCGAGGTCGAGATCAAGGAGGCGCTGGACGCCTTCCCGTCGACGCTGCCCGCCCGCCGCGAGAGCGCCTACGCCGGGTGGGTCTCCATCTCGGTCGGCTGCAACAACACCTGCACCTTCTGCATCGTGCCGAGCCTGCGCGGCAAGGAGGTCGACCGCCGCCCCGGCGACATCCTCGCCGAGGTCCAGGCCCTCGTCGACCAGGGCGTCTCCGAGGTCACGCTGCTCGGCCAGAACGTCAACGCCTACGGCGTGAACTTCGCCGACCCGGAGCTGCCGCGCGACCGGGGCGCGTTCGCGGACCTGCTGCGCGCCTGCGGCCGCATCGAGGGCCTCGAGCGGGTGCGGTTCACCAGCCCGCATCCCGCCGAGTTCACCGACGACGTCATCGACGCCATGGCGGAGACCCCGAACATCTGCCCCCAGCTGCACATGCCCCTGCAGTCCGGCTCGGACCGCGTGCTCAAGGAGATGCGCCGCAGTTACCGCAGCACGAAGTTCCTCGGCATCCTCGAGCGCGTCCGCGAAAAGATCCCGCACGCCGCGATCACCACCGACATCATCGTCGGCTTCCCGGGGGAGACCGAGGAGGACTTCCAGGGCACCCTCGACGTGGTCGAGAAGGCCCGGTTCAGCTCCGCCTTCACTTTCCAGTACTCGATCCGCCCCGGCACCCCGGCCGCCGACCTGCCCGATCAGCTGCCGAAGAAGGTCGTCCAGGAGCGCTACGACCGGCTCATCGCCCTGCAGGAGCGGATCACGCTCGAGGAGAATCGGAAGCAGGTCGGCCGGCGCGTCGACCTGCTGGTCGCGCTCGGCGAGGGCCGCAAGGACGCCGAGACCAAGCGCATGTCCGGGCGCGCCCGCGACGGCCGGCTCGTGCACTTCGCCGGCGACGAGGGCATCCGTCCCGGCGACGTCGTCGAGGTCGAGATCACGGGCGCCGCGCCGCACCACCTCGTCGCGGACGGCGGCGTGCTCAGCCATCGCCGCACCCGCGCGGGCGACAACGTGGAGGCCTCCATCACCCCCGTCACGGCGCCCGTCGGGGTGGGTCTCGGGCTGCCGCCGGTCGGCCGCCCGGCGCCCGCCGCCGCACCCGCGTCGACGGGGTGCTCGACCTGCTGATCGCCTCTACGACGACCTGTAGGAGACAACGCTCGGTGCGGGGTGGACAATGGAGGCCATGAACGCCGACAGCGAGAACCCCCGGAGCGCCGAAGAGCTGGAGAGCCTGCGCTCGCAGGTCGAGTCCGTCGAGCGCAAGCTCGCCGGCGAGTTCCAGGTCAGCCCGCGGATCCTGGTGGCCGCGATCGCCGTCGTCGTGGTGATCGGCTCGCTCGCGCTCCCGCACACCGGATCGGTGACGGGCATCGAGATCATCACCGGCGACCCGCACATCGAGGGCAGCTCGCTGGTGATCGTCTCGAAGATCTTCGTCTGGCTCGAGGTGCTGTTCGGCGTCTTCGCCTCGGGCGCCGCCCTGCTGACCCGCCGCTGGGTGCTGTCCGTGATCGCGGGCGCCGGCTGCGGCGTCGCAATCGTCTTCGGCCTGCTGTCGGTGTGGTCGCGGCAGACCACCGGCCTGCACGGCGAGCCGCCCACGGGCGCCGGGATCGGGCTCTACCTGGGCTGGCTCGCGATGATCGTGCTCGCGATCGTCTGGATCAAGACCATCTGGGCCCGCACGCCGTTCCAGCTCGCCGCCGAGCAGGAGCGCCGCGACGCCGCCTCCCAGTGGGACGAGTTCGCCCGGTCCAACCGCATCGGCCAGCAGCCGCCGCGCCCGCAGCGACCCACCGACCAGTCCTAGCAGCGCCGAAACGACGACCGCCCGGCGAGAATCTCGCCGGGCGGTCGTCGTCGTTCGGGCTTCAGCGGTCTTCGATCGCGCCTTCGGCCGCGTCGGCCCACTCGCGCCACTGCTGCGCCTGCTCGCGCAGCCGCACGGCGTCCTTGGCCTTGCCGGCGCTCTCCGCCTTCTCGGCCTGCTCCTCGAACTGCGCGACGCGGTCCCGGAACTGCGCGGCGCGGGCCGCGGCCTCGGGGTCGGTGCGGCGCCACTGGGTGTCGTCCGCGGCCTTGATCTTCTTCTCGAGCGCGCGGATCCCGGCCTCGAGGGAGCCCATCTGCTCGCGGGGGACCTTGCCGATCGCCTCCCACTTGTCCTGCAGCTCGCGCAGCGCGGTCTTCTGCGCGGGGAGGCTCTGGGCGGATTCGATGCGCGGGGTGTACTCGTCGAGCAGCGCCTGCTTGGCCTTGCCGTTCTCGGAGAACTCGGCGTCCCGCTCGTCGGCGGCGGCGTTGCGCGCCGAGAAGAACTCGTCCTGGATGCCCTTGAACCGGGCCCACAGCGCGTCGTCGGTGTCGCGCGGCGCGCGGCCGGCCGCCTTCCACTTCGCGAGCAGGTCGCGGAACTTCGCGGAGGTCTCGCCCCACGAGGTGTCGTTCTTGAGCTTCTCCGCCTCGGCGATCAGCTCCTCCTTGCGCGCCTTCGCGCCGGCGCGCTCGCGGTCGAGCTCGGCGAAGTGCGCGCCGCGCCGCTTGTTGAAGGCGTCGCGGGCCTTGGAGTAGCGCTTCCACAGCGCGTCGTCGGTCTTGCGGTCGACGCCCTTGATCGTCTTCCACTCGTCGAGCAGGGTGCGCATCCGGTCGCCGGCGGTCTTCCACTGGGTGGCCTCGGCCGCGATCTGCTCGGCCTCCGCGGCGAGCGTCTCCTTGCGGGCGATGCCCTCGGACCGGCTCTTCTCGCGGTCCGCCTGCGCGGTGACGATCGCGGTGTCCGCGCCCGTGAGCAGCGTGCCGACGCGGGCGGCCAGGCCGTCGAGATCGCCGACGACCGCCGCCGTGGGCAGCGTGTCCGCGACCTGCTGGGCCGCGGTGCGGATCTTCTTCGGGTCGCCGGTGCCGCTGGCCAGGCGCTCCTCGAGCACCTCCACCTCGGTGGCGAGCTCGTCGTACTTGCGGCCGAAGTGCGCGAGGCCCTCCGCGGACTCGCCGGCCTGCCACGAGCCGACGGCCCGCTCGCCGCCGGAGGTCACGACGTAGACGGTGCCGTCCTCGTCGACCCGGCCGTGCTTCGTCGGATCGGAC
>NZ_JAIULG010000067.1 GCF_020169415.1 Tsukamurella sp. M9C | reverse complement strand
ACCCTGCCGCGCGCCGTGATCTGACTCGCCGTGATCCGAGAGGGAATGGATCCCGCAGCTGGCGGTGTTGCACCGGCCATGACGACTCTGGGCAGGTTGGGGATCTGGCGCGGCGCGACACTGGTCGACGGTGCCTTCGCGGCACGGGCCGAGGAGCTGGGCTACGGCACGCTGTGGCTCGGCGGTTCGCCCGGCGGCGACCTCGCGGTGGTCGACCCGCTCCTCGACGCGACAGAGGACCTGGTCGTCGCGACGGGCATCCTCAACATCTGGCAGGACGACGCGCGGTCCGCGGCCGCCGCCTTCCATCGCATCGAGACGAAGTACCCGGGCCGGTTCGTGCTCGGCATCGGCGCCGGGCATCGCGAGGCCAGCGCCGACTACCGCACGCCGTACCAGGCGCTCGTCGACTACCTGGACGTGCTCGCCGCCGAGGGCGTGCCGAAGGAGCAGACGGTGCTCGCGGCCCTCGGGCCCAAGGTCCTCCGCCTCGCCGCCGACCGCACCGCCGGCGCGCATCCGTACCTGACCTCGCCCGAGCACACCCGCAGCGCGCGGGAGATCCTCGGCGACGGGGTGCTGCTCGCGCCGGAGCAGAAGGTGGTGCTCGACGAGGACGACGCCCGCGGCCGCGAGCTGGGGCGTAGGACGGTGAAGTTCTATCTCGGCCTGCAGAACTACGTGGCCAACCTGCGGCGCCTCGGCTTCGACGAGGCCGACGTCGAGAAGCCCGGGAGCGATCGCCTCGTCGACGTGCTGGCCGTGCACGGCGACGGGGACGCCGTCGCCGCGGGTGTGCGGGCGCACCTCGACGCGGGCGCGGACCACGTCGCGGTGCAGGCGCTCGACGACGATCCGTGGCCCGCGCTCGAGGCCGTCGCGCAGCGCCTTCTCTGACGGTCGGGCACGATGGTGCGGTGGACCTGAGAGCAGAAGCCGCCGCCAACCTCACCGACTTCGCGAAGGAGTCGTTCACGGCCGACGGGGCGACCCGTGACGTGTACCGGAAGGGCGAGGGTCCGGCCGTGATCGTCATGGCAGAGATCCCCGGGATCACGCCGAAGGTCCTGGAGTTCGCCCGGAAGGTGGTGGCAGCGGGCTTCACCGCGGTCGTGCCCCAGCTGTTCGGCATCCCGGGGCTCGACGCCAACCCGAAGAACACCGGACTCAAGGGCGCCGCGATGGCGGGCGCCTCGATCGCGCCGCTGTGCGTGAGCAGGGAGTTCACCATCCTCGCGGTGGGTAAGTCCTCGCCGGTCGTCTCCTGGCTGCGCGCGCTCGCCCGGCACGAACACGAGCGCTGCGGCGGCAAGGGCGTCGGCGCGGTCGGCATGTGCTTCACCGGCGGTTTCGCGCTCGGTATGGCGGTCGACGACGTGCTGCTCGCGCCCGTGCTCAGCCAGCCATCGATGCCCCTGGGGATCACGCCGGGTCGGCGCCGGAACATCGACATCTCGCCGGAGGACCTCGAGACCGTCAAGGTGCGGTGCGCCAAGCAGGGGCTCAAGGTGCTGGGCCTGCGGTTCACGACGGACAAGCTGGTGCCCGGCGAGCGCTTCGACTTCCTCCGGGAGCAGCTGGGCGACGCCTTCATCGCCGTCGAGATCGACGGTGCGGACGCGAACCCGGACGCGCCGACGCCGCCGCATTCGGTGCTCACCGAGCACCTCATCGACGAGCCCGGCCAGCCCACCCGTCAGGCCCTCGACGACGTCATCCAGCTCTTCCGCGACACCCTGCTCCCTGCGTCCTGACTCAGCGAGCCGGGCGCCGACGAGGGCTACGGGGTGCGTTCGCGCAGCTCAGACCGATCTTCCCATAACGGTCAAGAGAACTTTTGCGTGTCATTACCAAGCATTTACTATTGCTAGTCTCGGCGCCATCATGGAGATCACCGGTAGCCACCCCGACCGCAACGGCGACGAACTCGGCCTGGCGTTCAATCGATTGAGGCGTCATGCGGTCGTCAGCGACGTCGTCTGGCGGTACTTGGTCGCCGGCTTCACCCTGTGCGTCGGGATCTTCGGCGCCGTCATGATCTTCACCCCCGAGGGGGCCGGGGACTCCGCTGCCCGCACGATCGCGCTGTCCCTCCTGTGTGTGTCGGGGGTCCCGGCCGCCGTCGCCGTCAGTCGCTTTCCGATCACGTCGCTGTGGTGGAATCCGTGCCCGCGCCGCAAGCTGATCAGCAGGCTGTTCGTTCTGTACGCGGACGTCGTGGTCTCCAGCATTCTGGTCCTGTACGAGAGCCCGGCCGCGGCGCTGGCGGGAACCGTGCTGTTTGCGACCGTCGGCGCGTACGCGGCGCATTTCCTGACGACGCGCGCCCTGGCGCTGCATCTCGTCGTCTCCAGCATCGTCATCGTCTATCTGGGGATCCGGGTGATCCAGGTGTACGGCGCGACCCCGCTCGCCGTGAGCGCCCAGGTCGCGGTCAGCATCCTCGGGATCGGCGGTGTCGTGATCCTCAACTACCTGTACACCTGGCAGCTCAAGCAACTGATCAGGGCGAGCCTGACGGCCTCGTCGACCGATGCGATGACCGGACTGCTCAACCGGACGGGGTTCCGGGATTCGGTCGACGAGCTAATGCGGTCGACGGTCGGGCGGTTCTCGGTGTGCATGCTCGACGTCGACCGGTTCAAGCACGTCAACGACGCCTACGGGCATCTGGCGGGCGATGCCGCGCTCCGGGCGGTGGCGGTCGCGCTGCAGCGGTCGGCGCTCCGGGAGTCGTTGGTCGCCAGAGTCGGCGGGGACGAATTCGCCGTCGTGTCGCCTCTGAGCGCGCCCGCCGTGGCGGCGGTCCTGCACGACGTGCAGGAGCGACTGCCCGTGCTGGCGGGCGGCGAGCGGATGTCGTTCAGCGCGGGCATCGCCTCGGTGGAGCTCCCGGAGCCCGCGGTGTTGCGGACCTTCGACGACCGGAGCCGGTTCGTCGTCTCGGTCATCGAGTCGGCGGACGGTGCCCTCCGCCGGAGCAAGGAGTCGGGTGGCGGCCGCACGACCGTCCATCGCGAGGACCATCCCTCGGCCTAGCTCGACGGCCGCCCGCCGATGAGGTCGTCCCAGCGTTGCCGGACGGGACCCCAGCGCGCGGCGAACTCCCGGTCACGCCGCCGGGCCCGGTCCGTCTTCGCGGGGGAGTAGAACCACCGGGCCCAGGGCGCGGTCGGGCGGGCGATCCGGGCGGCGGCGACCCACGCCACCGGCCAGGCGAACAGCCCGACGAGGGCCGTCGGGTACTTGCCCTTGAGCGCGGTCACGGCGACGAGCAGCAGGTGCGCCACGAGCAGCGTGGCGACGCCGCCCCGTACCCACCGCTCGGTGTCGCCCAGTCCGGGGACGTTCGCGGGGGAGACCCCGACCACGGCCAGCACGACGCAGGCCGCCGCCAGCGTCACCACGGAGACGGACAGCTGCCCCTCCTGCGACCAGTACACGTCCTTGAGGTGGAAGATCATCGCGAACTCGTCGAGGACGAGCGAGGCGCCCACGCCGACGAGCAGCGCCGCGAGGTAGGCCCACGGCGCGCGCCCGGCGGCGCCGACCGCCGTGAACGCGCCCGCCACCAGCAGGAGCAGGCCGGGTGTCGAGTGGTGCAGGTGCACCCCGCCCGCGCTGACGTCGTGGAAGGGTCCGTGGCCGGCGCGGATCATCCGTGTGACGGACCGCGTCGCGACGAAGGTGACCACGAACGCGACGAAGCTCAGCAGCAGCGGGCCCTTCTGGGCGCCGATCACCTCGTGCTGCCACCAGTCCCCGAACCAGGTCACCGCTAGGAGATGCCCTCCTCCTCGGCGAGGACGTTCTCCCCGTCGTCATCGAGGTCCGCGCCCACCGCCTCGCGGGCGTCGAGCTCCGCCTGCTGCGCCTCGGCAGCAGCCTGGGCGGGAGTCTCCGCCAGGGCGGAGAGGTCCGTCTCGTTCGAATCGCTCATTCCAGTCGCTCCTGTTCCTCTCGCTCGAGGCGGTCGCGCTCCTCCTGCTTGCGCTTCTGCTCGTGCTCGATCTCTTCTTCGCGGGTGTTCTTGTCGCTCATACCTTCTCCTTCTCCGGGGCGTCCGGCTCGTCGCCCGCGGGCAGGGAGCCCTCGGACACGGAACCGTCGGCGTGCTTCTCCACCACCGACAGCACGAGGCCGTCGTCATCGGCGTCCACGCGGACCGTGTCGCCGGCGCGGACGTCGCCGCGCAGCAACATCGACGACAGCCGGTTGTCGAGTTCCTTCTGCACCGTGCGGCGCAGCGGGCGCGCGCCGAACTGGGGCTGGAAGCCCTCGTCGGCGAGCCAGTCCTCCGCCTTGGTGGTCACGTCCAGCTCCACGTCCTGGGCGCGCAGCAGGCGCCGCGTACCGTCGAGGATCAGCTCGACGATGTTGCGCAGCTGCGCCTTGTCCAGGCGGTGGAAGATCACCGTGTCGTCGATGCGGTTGAGGAACTCCGGCCGGAAGTGCGTCCGCAGCCGGTCCTTGACCTGGGGGATGACCGACTCGAAGTCGTCCTCCGGCGCGTCCAGGATCAGGTCGGCGCCGATGTTCGACGTCAGGATCACGATCGTGTTCTTGAAGTCGACGGTGCGGCCCTGCGCGTCGGTCACGCGGCCGTCGTCGAGCAGCTGCAGCAACACGTTGAAGACGTCCGGATGGGCCTTCTCGACCTCGTCGAACAGGATCACCGAGTAGGGCTGGCGCCGCACCTTGTCGGTGAGCTGCCCGGCCTCCTCGTAGCCCACGTAGCCGGGAGGGGCACCCACCAGCCGCGAGACCGTGTGCTTCTCCTGGAACTCGCTCATGTCGAACCGGATCAGTCGGTCCTCGTCGCCGAAGACGGTGGCGGCCAGCGCCTTCGCGAGCTCGGTCTTGCCGACGCCCGTCGGGCCGAGGAACAGGAACGAGCCGATGGGCCGGCCCGGGTCCTTGAGCCCGGCGCGGGCGCGGCGCACGGCCTCGGACACGGCGAGCACCGCCTCGTCCTGGCCGATCACGCGGTCGTGCAGGTCGTCCTCGAGGCGGAGCAGCTTCTCCCGCTCCTCGGAGGTCAGGTCCGCCACCGGGATCCCCGTGCGCCGGGAGACGACCTCCGCGATGTCGACGACGGTGACCTCCGGCTCGGCCTCGCCGCCGCCCGCCGCCGCGAGGCGCTCCTCGGCGTCGGAGATCTTCTCCTTGAGCTCGTCGGCGGCCTTGTAGTCCTCGCCCTCGACGGCGCTGTCCTTCTCGCGGCGCAGCGCGCCGAGCTCGTCCTCGATCGAACGGGTGTCGGCGTCGGGGGTCTTGGTGCGCAGGCGGACCCGCGCGCCGGCCTGGTCGACGAGGTCGATCGCCTTGTCCGGCATGAATCGGTCCGTGATGTACCGGTCGGAGAGCTCCGCGGCCGCGACGAGCGCCGCGTCCTCGTAGCGCACCTGGTGGTGCTCCTCGTAGACGTCGATGAGGCCGCGCAGGATCTCGATGGTGTCGTCCACCGAGGGCTCGCTGACCATCACGGGCTGGAAGCGGCGTTCGAGGGCGGCGTCCTTCTCGATGTACTTGCGGTACTCGTCGATCGTGGTGGCGCCGATCGCGTGCAGCTCGCCGCGCGCCAGCGCGGGCTTGAGCATGTTGCCGGCGTCCATGGAGCCCTCGCCGCCACCGCCGGCGCCGATGATCGTGTGCAGCTCGTCGATGAACACCACCAGCTCGTCCGAATGCTCGCGCACCTCGTCGAGCACCTTGGTCAGGCGCTCCTCGAACTCGCCGCGGTACTTGCTGCCCGCGACCATGGAGCTCACGTCCAGCGCGATCACGCGGCGCCCGGCAAGCGTTTTCGGCACGTCGTCGTTGACGATCCGCTGCGCCAGGCCCTCGACGATGGCGGTCTTGCCGACGCCGGGGTCGCCGATGAGGACGGGGTTGTTCTTGCGGCGCCGGGAGAGGATCTCGATGGTCTGCTCGATCTCCTCGGCGCGACCGACCACCGGATCGACCTTGCCCGCGCGGGCCTCGGCGGTGAGGTCGCGACCGTACTCGTCGAGCGTCGGGGTCGTGCTCTCCTGCTGCGGTGCCTGCCCGACGGTGCCGGCCTTGCCGGGCTTCCCCGCCTTGCCGGGCTTGCCCGGAGTCTGGCCGGCGGCCATGCCGCCACCGGAGAGCGCCTGTGCGGCAACGGTGTCGGGGTTGTCGGCGATGCCGAGCAGGATGTGCTCGGGCCCGACGTAGGACTGCCCGTTCTGCGCGGCGTGCTGCTGCGCCACCCGCAGCGCGCGCCGCGACGCGGGGCTCAGCGACGGCGCGCCGTCCATCGCGGCCGGGTTCGCGCTCGCCTGCGCGGCGGCCTGCATCGCGGCGGCCACCTTGTCCGGGTCCAGCTTCAGCCGGACGAGCACGTCCCGCGTGGGCTCGTTCATCGCGGCCGCGTAGAGCAGGTGCTCGGGGGTGATCTCCGGGTTGTCCCAGTCGGACGCCGCCACCTGGGCCTCGGCGAGCAGGGACTTCGCCTGTTCGTTGAGGAGGCGGTTCAGGTCCACTCGCGCCGTCGCGGGCCGGCCCACCGAATTGCCGAAGAACCGCTGGAAGATGTCGTCGAAAACGCCGTCGAGTTCGCTCATGGGGATGCCTTTCTTCGGTTATCGGAGGGGAGGGTGGAGCGGTGTTCTAGGAGGTCAGCGGGACCGAAGCCTCCGCGGTGTAGGCCAGGAACGTGAACGTCTCCTGCAGGTACAGCTCCACGGTCGTCGCGTCGTGGCTGAGGTAGCCGATCTCCACGTCGGTGCCCAGCCGCAGCTCGTAGTCGCCGCCGCGGGTGGTCAGCACGAAGCCGCCGTCGATCGCAGGCGCCCAGATGATCTCGCCGTCCACCAACCGCTTGAGCTGCTCGCGGATCGGGTAGCCGTGGTCGGTGGTCTCGCTGATCGAGGTGTAGACGTCGGCCGAGAGCAGGACCGAGTACGGCCCGTCGACGCCCGCGAGCCGCAGGTCCTCGAGGGCGCCCGCGACGGCGTCGGGGACGTCGATCGGGTCGCTCGGCAGGGCGATGGCGGCGTTCGACGAGGAAGCGCGCAGGCCGGCGATCGATGCGGCGGCGTAGCCCTCGAAGACCGCGCGGTCCTCGGCGTAGGCGAGCTGCTTCGCCGCGGCCTTCACCGGATCCCAGTCCGCGTCCTGCGCGCCGCGTTCCACCGAGTCGACGGCGTCGCGGGAGACGGTGAAGGGGACGCGCAGCCGCACCAGCGGGCGGCTCTCGCGCAGCTGCGCCTGCACGCCCTCGGCGGGGCCGTCGACCGGGAGGAGGCGTCCGGTGCCGACCGCGGCCGCCTCGGGCCCGTCGGGGCCGGTGACGTCGACGACGCGGCGGCCGGCGATGTTCCGCTTGAACGTGCGGGAGGCCTCGGTCTCGATCTCCTCCCAGGCCTCGGGGGTGACGGGTGCGAGGTGACGGTGCAGGTTGTTCATTGCGTGCCTTCCTTGAGGCCGCCGATGCCGAGTGAGCCCTCGGCGCGGGCGGGCGGGGTCGTTGCGGTCGGTTCCGCCGACGGTGCGTCGTCGGCGGGGAGGTCGGGCGGGGCGTCCAGCCAGTCGCCCGACGGGGTGAAGAACAGGCAGCCCGTGTGCGCGGTCGAGAAGTCGAGGATCCGGTCGGTGTTGCCCGCCGGACAGCCGATGAACATGTTGTGCAGCATCTGCTCCGTGACGCCGGGGTCGCGGGAGTAGCCGATGAAGTACGTGCCGAACTCGCCCTTGCCGAGCTCGCCGAAGGGCATGTTCTGCCGCATGATCTGCAGCTGCTCACCGTTCTCGTCCTCGATCACGTTGAGCGCGATGTGGGCGTTCGTGGGCTTCACATCGTCGGACATCTCGATGTCCTCGAGCTTGCTCCGCCCGATCACGCGCTCCTGCTCCTCGACGGACAGAGCGCGCCACGCGCCCATGTCGTGCAGGTACTTCTGCACGTGCACGTAACTGCCGCCGGCGAAGTCGGGATCCTCGTCGCCGATCGCGGTGGCGGCCACCGCCGCTGCGCCCGCGGGGTTCTCGGTGCCGTCGACGAAGCCGAGCAGGTCGCGGTCGTCGAAGAACCGGAAGCCGTGCACCTCGTCGACCACCGTCACGGCGTCGCCGAGCGCCTCGAGGATCCGCCAGGACAGCTCGAAGCACATGTCGAGGGTGCTCGCCTTGACGTGGAACAGCACGTCGCCGGGGGTCGACGGTGCGCGGTGCCGCGGACCGTCGAGCGGGGTGAACGGGTGCAGCCCCCGCGGCCTGGGCCCGGAGAACAGCCGGTCCCAGGCGTCGGAGCCGAACGAGGTGGTGAGCGAGAGAAGCTTCTCGGGGTGCCGGAAGCCGACCGAGCGGGTGAGCCCGGAGAGGTTGTCGAGGGCGTCGTGGACGTGGTCCTCGCGGCCCTGCTCGATCGTCACCACGACGAACATCGCGGCTTGGGTCAACGGCGAGATCACTACTTGATTCGGGACCACGATTTTCACCCTAACTCAGGTCTGGACGGTGCGGTGGGGAAGAACGATCGGCGCAGCGGGACGCGAAAAGCCGCGCGTGCGATGATGGTCCGTGCACCGTCGTCGGTTCCGTTTCGACGGTATTGGGTGTTGTTCACAGGACCGGAGGGAGTCGAAGATGACGTGGATCGTAGTGGTGGTGCTGGCACTCGGAGCGCTCGCGGGCGTCGTCGCCGCGTGCGTGGTCTCCACGCCGCGCCGTCCCGCCTCGGACGCCACCTACACGACCAACGCGCTGCTCGCCGCCGGCGCGGTCAGCGGCGCCGCCGTGTGCGCGATCCTCGCCGCGGTGTTCGCCGCGTACGCCTGACCCCGCGTGCGGCGTCCGGTGGGGATGAACCTCCCCGAGCGCTACCGGCCCGACCTGCGCGACGGCGGCCACGCGCTCCGCGTCGCGATAGCGCTCCTCGTCCCGGGCCTGGTGCTCATCGCCTGGGGCCGTCCGGAGCTGCTGATCTACGCCGAGTTCGGCGCCTTCGCCGGCATGTACGGGCGGGGCGAGCAGGGCCGCCCGCGGATCGTGCACCAGGTGCAGGCCGGCGGCCTGCTCATTGCGGGTGAGGCGCTCGGGATCACCCTGGCGCACCATCAGGCACCGCCCTGGGTGCTCGTGGCGGTCGGCGTCGTCTTCGCCACCGTCTGCTCCGTCCTGTCCGATGCGGTGCGGCTGCGCCCCGCCGGGCCGTTCTTCTTCCTGTTCGCGATGGGCGCGACCGCGACGCTGCCGGCGGGGCTCGCCCCGCCCTGGCAGGCGCTCGCGATCTGCGCCGCGACGGTGGTCTTCGCCATCGTGGTCGGCGCGGTCGGGCGACCCGATCCGTTCCGCGGCCGCCCCTGGTGGGACGGCATCGCGATGGTCGTCCGGCGCCCCGCCCCCGGGGTGGGCATCCACGCGCTGCGCTACGCCCTCGCCGTCGGCATCGCGGGCACCGCGGGCGTGCTGATCGGCGTCGACCACGCCAATTGGGCGATGGCCGCCGCCGCCGTCCCGCTCGCGGTGATCGACGCGGGCCGGCCCTCCGACGCGGAGACGGGGCTGGTGATCACCCGTGCGACGCACCGCACCATCGGGACCTTCGTGGGGCTCGCCGTGGCCGCGGCGCTGTTGGCGCTGGACCCCGGGCCCACCGCGCTGGCGCTCGTGGCGATCGCGCTGCTGTTCCCGACGGAGCTCTACACGGCCCGGCACTACGCCGTCGCGATCGGCTTCTTCACCCCGCTGATCATGCTGATGACCGAGCTGGCCGACCCCACCGATCCGGTGCGGATGCTGCTCTACCGCGGCGTCGACACCGTGATCGGCGTGGTGGTGGGCGTCGCCGTCGCGCTCCTGGTGCGCAGCCCGGCCGCGCGGCGCGGCTGAGCCGCCGCCCGGGCCGGGGCCGCGCACCGTCGGCGATCAGACGTGCGCGCCCGGGCTGGCGGAACCGTCGGACGTGTACGAGCTCGCGCCCACGCCGGCCAGCGCGCCGCCGTCGACGATGAGGTACTCGTCGCGGATGGCCGAGCCCGCGAAGAAGTCCTCGAGGATCTCGCGGGTGCCCGCGGCGTACCGGGCCTGCGCGGAGAGCGTGGTGCCGGAGACGTGCGGGGTCATCGCGTGGTGCGGCATGGTGCGCCACGGGTGGTCGACGGCCGGCGGCTGCGGGAACCAGACGTCGCCGGCGTAGCCCGCCAGCTGCCCGGACTCGAGCGCGGCGACGACGTCGTCGCGGACCACGATCTCGGCGCGCGCCGTGTTGACGATGTAGGAGCCGCGGCGCATCGTCGACAGCAGATCGGCGTCGAACATGTGATAGGTCTTCGGGTGCAGCGGGGCATGGATGTCGACGACGTCCACCGAGCGCACCAGCGACTCCACCGAATCGTGGAAGGTCAGGTTCAGCTCCTGCTCGAGCTCCAGCGGCAGGCGGCGGGTGTCGAAGTAGTGCAGCCGCACGCCGAACGGGGCGAGGCGGCGCATCACGGCCTGGCCGATGCGGCCGGCCGCGATGATGCCCACGTCCATGCCCTCGAGGTCGTAGGCGCGCTCGACGCAGTCGGCGATGTTCCAGCCGCCCTCGACGACCCACTTGTACGAGGGCACGAAGTTGCGGACCAGCGTGAGGATCTGCATCACGGCGTGCTCGGCGACGCTGATCGAGTTGCTGTAGGTGACCTCGGCGACGGTGATGCCGGCCTTGATGGCGGCGTCCAGGTCGACGTGGTCGGAGCCGATGCCGGCGGTGAGCGCCAGCTTGAGGTTCGGGGCCTTCGCGATGCGCTCCGCCGAGAGGTACGCGGGCCAGAAGGGCTGCGAGATGACGACCTCGGCCTCGGCCAGGTGCCGCTCGAACTCGGGGCCGTCCTTCTCCGGCGTCACGATCAACTCGTGGCCGGCCGCCTCGAGGTACTTCCGCAGGCCCAGCTCGCCGGAGACGCAGCCGAGCAGCTCGCCCGGCGTGAAGTCGATCGCAGCGGGGGAGGGGATGGTCTGCCCGCCGGGGTAGGCCTCGATCAGCGGGATGGAATCGCGGGCGTACTCGGGCGGGTAGCCCGTCACCGGGTCGGGGTACAGGACACACAGGATCTTCGCCATGACAACTCCTCGAATAATTGAGGGGGAGAATTGATTTCGTCCCTCTGCAACTACCTTCGCGCGTCCCGGACGCCGCGTCCAATACGGGGATCCGCTCGCCCGATAGGCGCCGCCGATCACCGCAGGCAGGGACTCAGCCGGCGCGGTGCGCGCTCTCCGCGAGGGCGCGGGCCAGCGGCGACTCCGGCTCCCCGGCGCCCCGCACCAGGGCCACGGAGGTGGCGAGATCCTCCGTGCCCTCCAGCTCGACGGTCCGCGTTCCCGACGGTGCGCGGTACGTCGCGATCCACGCGCGCGGCACGATCGACGCCCAGCGACCGGCGCCCACCATGGCCAGGAGCGTCGCCACCGAGTCCGCCTCGAGCCGCGGCGAGAGCCGCACCTCGTGCGCCCGCGCCGCCGCGTCGACGAGGTCGCGCCCGTGCATGCCCTCGTGGAGCAGGCACATCGGCAACTGCGCGGCGTCCGCCCACGGACAAGGCCCGTCACCGTCGGGCAGGAGGTCCTCGCGCGCGATGAGGGCGAGCCGGTCGGTGTAGAGCGGCGTCACGGCCAGGCCGTCGACGTCGACGCCCCCGGGGTAGACGATGCCGGCGTCCAGCTCGAACCGGCGGATCCGCTCCACCACGTCTGCGGAGCGCAGGCCCGCCCACACCCGGACCCGGACCAGCGGGTGGGCGGCGCAGAACGGGTCGGTGAGCAGCGCGGCGGAGGTGGCGGCCGCGGGGATCACGCCGAGGCTGAGCTCGCCGGTGAGGCCCGTGCGCAGGGCCGTGACCTCGTGTTCGAGGGCGTCGCGGTCGGCGAGGATCCGGCGCGCCCACGGCACCAGCCGCTCGCCCTCGGGCGTGAGGCCCTCGAAGGAGGAGCCGCGGAGCACGAGCGGCACCTTGAGCTCGCGCTCGAGCTTGCGGATCGCTTCGGACAGCGCCGGCTGTGACACGTAGCAGGCGCTGGCCGCGCGCGCGAAGTGCTGCTCGCGCGCGAGGGCGACGAAGTACTCGAGCTGACGGAAGAGCATCGCCCTCCGCTACAGGATCTCGTCGACGGCCTCGGTGGGGCGCGCCATGCGCGTTCCCTTGGCGGTCACCACGAAGGGGCGCTCGATGAGCTTCGGGTGCGCGATCATCGCGTCGAGCAGGGCGTCGTCGGTCGCGTCGGCGAGGCCGAGGTCCTTGTACTCCGCCTCGCGGGTGCGCACGGCCTGCCGGACGGTGAGCCCGGCGTCGGCGATCAGCTTCGTCAGCTCCGCCTTCGACGGCACCTGGTCGAGGTACTTGACCACCGTCACCGTCGCGCCGGCCTCCTCCAGCCGGGCCAGCGCCTGGCGGGACTTGGTGCAGCGGGGGTTGTGATAGATCGTCGCGTCCATACCGGCCAATCTAGTCCGTCACGGCGAGGGAAACCGCGACGGTGTCGCCGGCCTCCACGCCCTCCGCGGCGCGGACGGCCTTCTTCACCGGGAGCACGTAGGTGCCGCGCTTGGCGTCGGGGAAGATCGACGTCGCCCACGTGGTCGCGCCGACGGTCACCGAGACGCGAACGCTCCCGAACCCGGGCTTCGAGCCGTCGACGGTGTCGGCGATCTCGTCGGCCAGGTGGTTCGGGAGCGAGACGAAGTGCCAGGCGCCGGTCGATTCCGCGAGCCAGATCTCGGCCCGGAAGTCGCCCCGCACGCCCGGCACGGCGTGGCTACGCGTTGCCGTTGAACAGGCTCGTCACCGAGCCGTTCTCGAAGACCTCGCGGATGGTGCGCGCGAGCAGCGGCGCGATGGGGAGCACGGTGAGGTTGTCGAAGTGCTTCTCCGGCGGGATCGGCAGCGTGTTCGTGGCGATCACCTCGCGTGCGCCGCAGTTGGCGAGGCGCTCGGTGGCCGGCTCGGAGAAGACGCCGTGCGTGGTCGCGATGATCACGTCCTTCGCGCCGGCCTCCTTGAGCACGCCCACCGCGCCCGCGATGGTGCCGCCGGTGTCGATCATGTCGTCGATCAGCACGCAGGTGCGGCCGGCGACGTCACCGACGACGCGGTTGCTCTTGACCTGGTTCGCGACGTTGGGATCGCGGGTCTTGTGCACGAAGGCCAGGGGCGCGCCGTCGAGGGCGTCGGCCCACTTCTCGCCCACCTTGACGCGGCCGGCGTCGGGGGAGACGACCACCATGTTCTCGGTGCCGTAGTGCTCGCGCACGTACTCGGCGAGCATGGTCTGCGCGTGCATGTGGTCGACGGGCCCGTCGAAGAAGCCCTGGATCTGGTCGGTGTGCAGGTCGACCGTGATGATCCGGTCCGCGCCCGCGGTCTTGAACAGATCGGCGACCAGGCGCGCCGAGATCGGCTCGCGGCCGCGATGCTTCTTGTCCTGGCGGGCGTACGGGTAGAACGGCAGGACCGCCGTGATCCGCTTCGCCGAGCCGCGCTTGAGCGCGTCGATCATGATCAGCGTCTCCATGATCCACTGATTGACCGGGTACGGGGCGCTCTGCAGGACGAAGGCGTCGCTGCCGCGCACCGACTCCTCGAAGCGCACGAAGATCTCGCCGTTGGCGAAATCGCGAGCCGTCTGCGGGGTGACCTGCACACCGAGCTCGTCGGCGACCTGCTGCGCCAGCTCGGGGTGGGCACGCCCCGAGAACAGCATCAGGTTCTTCTGGTTATCGATCCAGTTGCTCACTGCTCGTCAATCCTCGCGATAGCCTGCTGGGCCGCCTCGGCCGAGCTCGTGCCCGGACGCCGGTGCAGGACCCATTCCTCGATGTTCCGCTGATCCGCGGCGGAGACCGCCAGGGCTCCCGGCGGCACGTCGCGCTTGATCACGGTACCCGCTCCGCTGTACGCGCCGTCGCCGACCTCCACCGGCGCGATGAGCATCGTGTCGGATCCGATGCGCACGTGGTCGCCGATCACCGTTCGGTGTTTGTTCACCCCGTCGTAATTCACCGTCACCGTCGCGCAGCCGATGTTGCTGCCCTCGCCGATGGTGGCGTCGCCGATGTAGCTCAGGTGCGGGATCTTGCTGCCCGCTCCGATCTGCGCGTTCTTGGTCTCGGCGAAGGCGCCGATCTTGCCCTTCGGGCCGAGGTCGGTGTTCGGCCGCAGGTAGCTGAACGGCCCGACGGTCGCGTTCTCGCGGATCACCGACAGGTGCACTTCGCTGCGCAGCACCGTCGCGCCGGCGCCCACCTCGGTGTCGACCAGCGTGGTGTCGGGTCCGATCACCGCGTCCTCGGCGACGACGGTCGCGCCGCGCAGGTGCGTGCCCGGCTGGATCACGACGTCGGGCGCGATCTCGACGTCCACGTCGATGTACGTGCTCGCAGGGTCGACGACGGTGACCCCGTTCAGCTGGTGCCGCTCGACGATCCGCCGGTTCAGCTCGCGGCCGAGCTGGGACAGCTGGATGCGGTCGTTGCAGCCCGCGACCAGCATCTCGTCGTCGACGTGGTCGCCGCGCACGAGCTGGCCGGCCGCGCGGGCGATGCCGATCACGTCGGTCAGGTACAGCTCGCCCTGCGAGTTGTCGGGCCGCAGCTGGGCCAGCGCGGCGACGAGCTGCGCATGGTCGAAGGCGTACACGCCGGAGTTGATCTCGGTGATCGCGAGCTGCTCGGGCGTCGCGTCCTTCTGCTCGACGATCTGCGTGACCTGCCCGTCCTGCGTGCGCAGCACGCGGCCGTACCCGGACGGGTCGGCGACGGCGGTGGTCAGCACGGTGACCGCGGCGCCGTGGCCGCCGGTGTGCGTGGCGAGGAGCTCCCGCAGCGTCGCGGCATCGAGGAGGGGGACGTCGGCGGCCGTCACGATGACGGTGCCGGCGAAGTCCGCGGGGAGGGCGCTCAGGCCCGCCTGCACGGCGTCGCCGGTGCCCCGCTGCTGCTCCTGCACGGCGACGAGGATCTCGTGGTCCAGCTCGCCGGCCGTGGCGAGGGCGGCCTCGGAGACCCGGTCCCGATCGTGCCCGACCACCACCACCAGGTGTTCCGGCTTCGTGCCCGCGGCGGCGTGCAGCGCGTGGCCCAGCAGGGTGCGGCCCGCGATCGCGTGCAGCACCTTCGGGATCTTCGACCGCATCCGCGTTCCCGCGCCCGCGGCGAGGATCACCACCGCTGTTCCGTTCGCCATCGCTTCTCCTGAGGTGTCGTCCGTGTCGTGCGTTCGCGTCGAGAGTCGGCGCAATCCTACGAGAACCGCCGCGGTGGAGCGTCCGTGGCACAATGCTGGACGACGGTTCCGGGCACCCGCCCGGGCCCGGTCTCCCGTGGTGTAATCGGCAACACTTCTGATTTTGGTTCAGACATTTCAGGTTCGAGTCCTGGCGGGAGAGCAGCCTCGGCCCTACGGCCGTTCCGCCCGCTCCCACGGCTCGACGGGGCCGGGCACCGTCCGGAAGCTGCGGTGCTGTTCCGGTGATTCGACGGCAGTCCACCGCTCCGCCACCTCGGGGCTCCGCGTCTTCAGTTTGGCCGTCAGGTGCGCCCACTCCAGGTCCAGCTGCCCGTCGGTCACGTCGATGGGTGCGACGGTCGCGTCCGGCTCGTCGATGCGGGTGCGGTCGAAGTTGTAGCCGCGGGCGTCGGCCTCGTCGGCGAGGGCCGCGAGGTACGCGCCGACCGCGGCGAGCGGATCCGGGGTCGCGCGGAAGCGCTCCAGCTGCGGGTGTCGCGTGTAGCCCTTGGTGCGGCCCGCGAGCACCGCCTGCGCGAGCAGCGTCTCGCGCCAGCACGCGATGAGTGCCTGCCGGTCGAGGTAGCGGGGGTGGACGGACCAGATGCGCATGACTCCACGCTATCCGGCCCGCAACGGGTTCCGGCACCGGCACCGGTGCCGGTTCGCCCGAAATGTCCCGCGCACCAACCCCGGCGCAAGGCGACCGCAAGTGCGCCGTGGCGTGATGAGCCCATGAATCCGAACCAGTACGACCCGGCGCAGCAGCCTGCCGGCCGGCCCTACGCCCAGCAGCCCTACGCCCAGCAGGGGTATCCGCCGCAGCCGTACCCGCAGGGCCCCGTCTTCCAGGCGAAGTTCCGCAAGCACACAGGGCTGCTCATCCTGGCGCAGTGGCAGGACTCCTACGCCACCGGCGACTACCAGCAGATCCGGGCCGCCTACCGAGCGGCGCAGACCCACAACCTGCTCGCCGGATGGTGGGGACTGATCTCCCTGCTGGTCTACAACTGGATCGCGATCATCGGCAACGTCTCCGAGATGAGTCGCATCAAGCAGCAGGCGCGGGCCGCCGGACTCGAGGTCTAGCGGCCCGCGCCTTCGCGGGATCACGCGCGCCGGGGAGGGGAGCGCGGCGATCAGGTCAGTTGGGTTCCACCCAGTAGTAGCCGGAGCCCGAGTCGATGTTCACGCACCGGAGGGTGTCGCCGTCGGCGGTTGTGATGTCCCGTCCCTGTTGTGCGGCGGAGCACGTGTCGTACATCGATGGAGTGTCGGCGGAGGCGACGGCAGGACTGAGGGCGAGGGCTGAGATCGCGAGGAATCCGGCTGCGGCGAGGGTCTTTCGGCTGATGGTCATGGTTCGACGGTGCGCCCCGAACCTGGGTGCTCGGTGTCAGCCGGGTGGGCCTTCGCTGCCGGTTCTCCCAAGCGGCCTTTACCCCGCCGGATCGTCGTCGGTCGGCGCGGCCGGGAAGGGCCGGATCGGCGGGGGCCGAGGCCGCACACGGGGCGAATGTGACGAGCCGCACAGTGCGGGGAACGTGCAGGTGGCGCCCTGTTTCCTCCTGTTTCGAGCTTCTTTTCTAGCGCGACCGTTGACAGGAATGAGCTTCGCTCATAACGTGAAATCTGTTCGACACGACATAGATTTTCAGATGGGAGCGCGAGATGAACGACCTCCGAGCCACCCCGGCACGAGTCCCGCGCCACCCCGTCGAGGCGGCTCAGCCGCTGGTCGTCCACCCTCGCGGTGGGGTCGTGATCGTGGCGCTGCTGCTACTGACGCTGGGACTGATGGTTCCCCTCGTCCTGTACACGGCAGCCGCCCCGATCGGCTGATCCGGCCGTCGAGCAGCACAGGCAATCCCCGACATGAAGGAGAGCACGATGAGCTTCGCCGATGACGCCAAGAACAAGGCACAGGACATCAAGGGCCGGGCCAAGGAGACCGTCGGCACCGCGTTCGACGACCCGCAGCTCAAGGAGGAGGGCCGTGGCGACCAGGCCGAGGCCTCCATCAAGGACAAGATCGCCGGCGCCGCCGACAAGGTCAAGGAGGGCGTCGACGAGGTGAAGGACAAGCTCTCGGGCAAGTGATCCGCCCGATATCCGACGACGATGGGAGCTGGACATGATTCGACGGATCGCACGACCACTACTGGGATCGATCTTCGTCTACACCGGGTACACCGGCCTGACGAGCGACCCGGGGCGGAAGGCGGACACCGTCGCCCCGCTGGTCGAGAAGGCCACTGAGGCCCTGCCCGATTCGACGGCGATCCCGACGAGCGCCCGGAGTTGGGTGCGGATCAACGCGGGTGTCCAGCTCGGCGGCGGCCTGCTGCTCGCCACCGGGCGGGCTCCGCGGGCCGCCTCGCTGGCCCTCGCGGGCACCCTCGTGCCCGCGACGGTCGTCGACCACCCGTTCTGGGCGGAGGCGGACCCCGAAGCCCGGCGCGAGCAACAGCTGCACTTCGTGAAGAACCTGTCGCTGCTCGGCGGCGTGCTGATCGCCGGCTTCGACACCGAGGGAAAGCCCGGCGTCACCTGGCGTGCCCGCCGCGCCGCCGAGCGCGCGTCCGAACGGGTCTCCGACACCGTCTCCGCCATCACGCCCGGGCATCACGACGACGGGAACGCCTGGCGGGACAGGGCTCACGCGGCGCAGGAGTACGGCGCGACCGCGATCGGCAAGGCGAAGCCGGCAGTGGCCGGCGCCGTCGAGAAGGCGAAGCCCGCGATCACCGATGCGGCGGAGAAGGTGAAGCCGGTCGTCGACGATGCGGTGGAGCGAGCGCGCCCCGTCCTCGACGACGTCGTGGATCGCGCACGACCGGTCCTGGCCGACGCCGCGGAGGCCGCGTCCGGCCTCGTCGACGCGGCGGGCGACCGGCTCCACGCCCTGCGGGACGAGGCGTCCGCCGCGGTGGCGGACAGGAGGAAGCGCGCGCGGGTCGCGTAACGTGGGCCGCCCGGCCCGGATCGCGGCCGCGGTAGGTCGACGAGAATCGAGACGCCGTGCCCCGCAGGCCAGAGTTCACCGGGCGGTACACCGACGCGCTGCACGCGCTGGAGGTGTCGACGCAGCGGAGCGCCCGGGTCGAGAACCTCGACGGTCAGTACGCGCTGCGCGTCGACTTCGAGCTCGGGCGCTACCTGCTCGCGACGAACACGGACGCCGTCACCGGCCTCGCCGACGAGGACGCCGGGGCGCCGTGGCGGGTCCGCTTCTTCGACGGTGCCCTGGGCGACGGCGCGGCCGTCCTGATCGCCGACCGCTCCGCGGCGTGGCTGATCGACGCCTACGACGCCGCCGTCGGGGATCTGCCGCCTCTGGCCGAGGTCCCGCACACCTGACCGTCCCCGTGGATCGGATCCGCGGGGACGGCGGGTGGTACCACTAGCACCGGCCCGCAGGATCTACAGTGAAGGCATCAGGTTTTCGCTCCCGCGCGACACATAGTGCGGGTGCGGGACGCAGAGCGGCGCGAAGGAGGAGTGCGATGACGCAGTCGCATCGCGTGCGCTCCGACCTCGGCGTGTACAGCATCTCGGTGGCGTCCGAGCTGTCGCAGGTCGGCCTCCAGACGCTCCGCCTCTACGAGCGGCGGCACCTGATCCGGCCGCAGCGCACCGCCGGCGGCACCCGCCGGTACAGCGAGGACGACATCGCGCGGATCCGCCGGATCACCGAACTCGTCGCCACCGGGATCAATCTCCCGGGAGTGGAGCGCATCCTGGCCCTGGAGGACGAATGCGCGTCGCTGCGGTCGGAACTCGACGCCTGCCGCGCCGGCGCCGACTAGCGGCTACGGCTGCACGTTCACCGAGTACGCGGCCGCGGCGTCGCGCACGTCCAGGACGTACTTGCGGGACTGGTTGTAGACCATCACGGCCTTCTCCCAGCCCTTCGCGGTGGTCAGGTCCTTGCCCGAGACGCAGAGGTAGCGCGCCGCGGTCATCGCGGCGTCGTCGATGTTGTCCGGGTCGGCCTTGCCGTCGCCGTTGGCGTCCACGCCGAAGCGCTGCCAGGTCTCGGGGATGAACTGGAACGGTCCCATGGCCGCGTCGAACTTCGCGTTCGGGCGGTGCGGGTCGGTCCCCGTCGCGCGGATCTCCATGTTCCCGTTGGTCCCGTCGAGCGGCACGCCGCGGATGGGCGGCGAGACCTTGCCGTCGGGCGCGATCGTCGCGCCGTGGTAGGTGCCGTGCTTGCTCTCGATGAAGGCGATCCCGGCCAGGGTGGTCCACGCGATCCCGCACTCGGGCGTGCGCTGCCGCAGCGCCTCGGCCGCGTTGCCGTAGGCCTCCAGCGAGATCACCGGGATGCCGGTGGCCACGCTGATGGGCGTGGCCCAGTCGCGGAGCAGGTCCGAGGTGCGGCCCGGTCCGTTCACGTTGATCAGCGGCACGGGAGCGCCCGCGCCGGGCGGGATGCCCTGCGGGATCTCGGGGCGCGGGTCGATCGCGCCGCAGCCGGCGAGCACCGTCGTCGCGACGCCGACGACGAACGCCGCGCGCATGCGGGAACTGACCATGACCTCGCCGTGAACTCTCTCGCCGGAAACTGGGGACGCGATCTCAACGTCCGGGCTGTGCCTCGGGGTTCCCGGCGTGACCGTCGCCCCAGGCGGTGACCCACGATTCTACCCCGTCGGAGGCCATCACGGCCTCGGCCTCGCGCACCCGGTCCATGAACGCCAGGACCCGTCGGCGGTAGTCCAGCTCGAAGGCCGCGTCCGGTTCCGTCGGGTCGACGGTGACGGTGCGCACGTCGTCCGGGACCAGCTCGGTGGGGAAGTCGACGGTGCGCAGCCGCTCGAAGACCTTCGCGACCAGCGCCAACGCGGGCTGGCCGAGCGAGATCGAGTCGAGGACGGAGGCGCGCTCGCCGCGCTCGAGCCGCTTCTGCCGTTCCCAGTTCTCGGCCTGCGTCGCCACGTCGACCTCGGCACCGTCGGCCAGGTGGGGCGTGCGCCGGCGGACCTTGGCGGAGAGGGTGCGGGCCACGTCGTCGATGCCGAACGGGTGCGGTCCCTCCTCGGCGATCCGCGAGTGGAAGACGACCTGCAGAAGCAGGTCGCCGAGCTCGCTGCGTAGCTCGGCCGCGGCGGCGGCCCCGCCCTCCGGGTCGTCGAGCGCCGCCACGGCGTCGGCCACCTCGTAGGTCTCCTCCACCAGGTAGCGCAGCAGGCTCGCGTGCGTCTGCTCGGACTCCCACGGGCCCTCCCGCCGCAGCCGGTCGATGAGCTCGACGGTGTCGAGCACCGCCAGCCCGGTGGGCCGGGGCGAGGCGATGACGTCGGCGCCCGCGGCCCGCAGCGCGGTCGCGGCGGGGTGCGTCTCGTCGGAGGTCAGCAACGTCGCGCCCGCGGGGGCCTCCGCGCCGAGCACGGGGTGCCCGTCGGGCAGGTGCCATGCGAGCCTCACCGGCAGCTCCTCCGTGTAGTGCACGGGGCCGGTGAGCCGGGCGAGCGCCGCGACGGGCAGCAGGGTGGGCAGCGCGGGGTCGAGCAGCACGACGGTGCCGCGGGGCTCGCTCACGGGGCCTCCGTGGCAGCGACGGCGCGGGGCGGCTGGTCGAGCCGCCAGTAGCCGGCGCCCTTGCCGTCCATCGCGGCGAGGAAGTCGGCGACGGCCTGCAGTACGTCGATGTCGCGCACCCGCTCGCTGCCGACACCGCCCCCGCCCACCCGCGGAAGCGGGAAGGTGATGGTGCGGGTCGCGGCGCGATAGGAGCCGCCCGGGTAGAGCCGCTTGAGGCGCATCTGCTGCGAGTCCAGCAGTTCCATCGGCGCGATGCGCAGATTGGTTCCGGTCACGGTGATCTCGGTGACGCCGGCGTTCCGCGCGAGGGACCGGAGGCGGGCGATCGCGGCGAGCCGCTCCACCTCCACCGGCGGCGGGCCGTAGCGGTCGGTGAGCTCGGTGAGCACCTCGGCGACGGCCGTATCGTCGTGCGCCGCCGCCAGTTTGCGGTACGCCTCCAGGCGCAGCCGGTCGCTGGTCACGTAGTCCGGCGGGATGTGCGCGTCCACCGGCAGGTCGATGCGCACCTCCTTCTGCTCCTCGGGCACCGTGATCGGCTTGCCGTCGGCGGCGGCGCGGTAGGCCTCCACCGCCTCGCCGACGAGCCGCACGTACAGGTCGAAGCCGACGCCGGCGACGTGGCCGGACTGCTCCGCGCCGAGAACGTTGCCGGCGCCGCGGATCTCGAGGTCCTTCATCGCCACGGCCATGCCGGCGCCCAGGTCGTTGTTCTGCGCGATGGTCGCCAACCGGTCGTAGGCGGTCTCGGTGAGCGGCTTCTCCGAGGGGTAGAGGAAGTAGGCGTAGCCGCGCTCGCGGGAGCGGCCCACGCGCCCGCGCAGCTGGTGCAGCTGCGAGAGGCCGAGGTTCTCGGCGCGCTCCACGATGAGGGTGTTGGCGTTGGAGATGTCCAGGCCGGTCTCGACGATGGTGGTGCACACCAGCACGTCGAACTCGCGGTTCCAGAAGCCCTGCACGGTGCTCTCCAGGGCCTCCTCGCCCATCTGCCCGTGCGCCACCACGACCCGGGCCTCGGGCACCATGTCGCGGATGTGCTTGGCGGCCCGGTCGATCGAGCTGACGCGGTTGTGCACGTAGAAGACCTGGCCGTCGCGCAGCAGCTCGCGGCGGATGGCGGCGGCCACCTGCTTGTCGTCGTACGCGCCCACGTAGGTGAGCACCGGGTGGCGCTCCTCGGGCGGGGTGAGGATGGTGGACATCTCCCGGATGCCCGCCATGCTCATCTCCAGTGTGCGGGGGATCGGGGTGGCGCTCATGGTGAGCACGTCGACGTTGGTGCGCAGCGCCTTGATGTGCTCCTTGTGCTCGACGCCGAAGCGCTGCTCCTCGTCGACGATCACGAGGCCCAGGTCCTTCCAGCGCACGCCGGTCTGCAGCAGCCGGTGCGTGCCCACCACCACGTCGACGCTGCCGTCGGCGAGGCCCTCGAGCACGGCCCGCGTCTCCAGCTTGTCGGTGAACCGGGACAGGCCCTTGACCGTGACCGGGAAGCCCTGCATCCGCTCCTCGAAGGTCTTCAGATGCTGTTGCGCGAGCAGCGTCGTCGGCACGAGCACCGCGACCTGCTTGCCGTCCTGGACGGCCTTGAAGGCGGCGCGGACGGCGATCTCGGTCTTGCCGTAGCCGACGTCGCCGATCACGACGCGGTCCATCGGGACGGGCTTCTCCATGTCGCCCTTCACGTCGCCGATCACCGTCATCTGGTCGACGGTCTCGGTGAACGGGAAGGCGTCCTCCATCTCGCGCTGCCACGGGGAGTCCGGCGCGAAGGCGTGGCCGGGCGCGGCGTTGCGGGCCGCGTAGAGCTGCACCAGCTCGCCCGCGATCTCGCGGACGGCCTTGCGCGCCTTGCGTTTGGTGTTCTGCCAGTCGCTGCCGCCCATCTTCGACAGTGCCGGCATCTCGCCGCCCACGTAGCGGGAGAGCTGGTCCAGCGACTCCATCGGGACGAACAGCTTGTCGCCCGGCTGGCCGCGCTTGCCCGGTGCGTACTCGATCACCAGGTACTCGCGGCGGGCGCCCGCGACGGTGCGCTCGATCATCTCGACGAACTTGCCGATGCCGTGCTCGTCGTGCACCACGAGGTCGCCGGCGGTCAGGGCCAGCGGGTCGACCTGGTTGCGGCGCTTGGCCGGAAGTCGCCTGCCGTCGCCGACGCCCGCGACCCGGTTGCCCGTGAGATCGGGCTCGGCGAGCAGCACGAGCTTCTCGGCGGGCACCGTCAGGCCCGTCTGCAGGCTGCCGCGCAGCACGCCGACGGTGCCGGGCTTCGGGGCGGCGCCCGCGTCCAGCTCCGTCGCGGGGACCTCGGCGTCGCGCAGCCGCTCCAGGATGCGGGCGCGGGTGCCCTGGCCGGCGACCACGATCACCCCGGTGCCGCCGGATGCGGCGTGGGCGCGCAGCGTCGCGAAGAGCTTCTCCGCCTCGGCGTCGGATCCCCGTGGCGCGGGCGCGTGTTCGGCGTGGACGGTGAGGTGATCGGGGCCCTCGTCCGGCCCCGTCGCCAGCGGCGAGACGGTCCACCACGGACGCCCGGCGTCCGAGACGGAGGCGTGCACCTCGTCGAGGGGGCGGTAGGCGCTGGCGCCCAGGTTCATCCCGGACGGGTCCAGCGGCGCGGCCGAGCCGAGCGCGGCGGCGGTCCACGACGCCTCGAGGAATTCCTGGCCGGTGCGGCCGAGATCCGCTGCGCGGGTGCGGATCTTCTCGGGGTCCAGCAGCAGGGTGTGGGCGCCCGCGGGCAGCACGTCGGTGAGCAGCTGCAGTTCGCCCGGGATGAGCGCGGGGATCAGCGCCTCCATGCCCTCCACCGGGATGCCCTGCGAGAGCTTCTCCAGCATCTCGAGGAGGGCGGCGTCGTTCTGATGATCGGCCTTGAGCGCGGCCGCGCGCTCCCGGACCTCGGCGGTGAGCAGCAGCTCGCGGCACGGGTAGACGTGCACGGTGCCCACCTCGACCTCGGGCTGGGAGCGCTGGTCGGCGACGGAGAAGGCGCGCAGGTCGGTGATCTCGTCGCCCCAGAACTCCACGCGCACGGGCAGATCCGTGGTGGTGGGGAAGACGTCGAGGATGCCGCCGCGCACGGCGAACTCGCCGCGCTTGCCCACCATGTCGACCCGGGTGTACGCGAGCTCCACCAGGGTCTCGATGAGCTGGTCGAAGTCGTGCTCGACGCCCTCGCGCAGCGTGATCGACGGGGCGTCGCCCAGCCCGGGCGCCATCGGCTGCACCAGGGAGCGGACCGTCGCCACGACGGCCCGCAGCGGGACGCCGTACTGCGCGTCGTCGGGGTGGGCCAGGCGGCGCAGCACCTGCAGCCGCTTGCCGACGGTGTCGGCGCCCGGCGAGAGCCGTTCGTGCGGCAGCGTCTCCCAGCTGGGGAACTGGGCCACGGCACCGTCGCCCAGCATCTCCCGCAGCTCGGAGGTCAGGTCGTCGGCCTCGCGCCCGGTGGCCGTGACGACGAGGACGGGCGCGCGGTCGGCGAGCGCCGAGACGAGGAAGGGACGCGCACCGTCGACCGCGGTGACGGTGAGGTCGGGCCTGCCCGCCGCCTCCGCGAAGGCGGCGATGTCCGGATCGGCGGCGACCGCCCTGGTCAGTCCGGCGAGGGCGGGGACGGGGGA
>NZ_JAIULG010000066.1 GCF_020169415.1 Tsukamurella sp. M9C | reverse complement strand
GGCGGGTGGCGGGTGGACGGCTCGCCGGTCGTGACACTGAGGAGCGGTGCGCACGGGACTTGTGTGAAGAAAGTCGCGGAAGTTATGCATGTGACACCTGTTGTGTCAAGATGTCGGCATGAGCGTGTCGCGTTTCGGTGCAATGGTCGGAATCGGAGCCGTGGTGATCGCGTCGGTGGGCGGGGCGTCCGCGGGCACCGTCGCCGCTGACCCGGGCACCGTCGTGCGCACCGCGGATTCCCGGCCCATCGTCGTGATCGGGGCGTCGATCTCGACCGGCTACGAGGTCGAGGGCGTCGTCGCCTACCCGCGCATGATCAGCGCCATCGCCGGGCGATCGGTGTACCTCAGCGCCCGCAGCGGCGCCGGCTACAACGACGGCGCGATCGCCGGGCTGACCCGGGCTGCGAATCTCCCGGAGCGCGACCCGGCGCTCGTCGTGGTGCAGGCGGGGTCCAACGACGTGGGCGCCTCGACGGCCGCGATCGACAGTCAGGTGCGGCAGGTGATCACCACGGTGCGCTCGCAGGCGCCGAAGGCCAAGGTCGCGCTGATCACCGTCTTCCCGTCCGTCCACGGCAGCGGCCCGAACGCCCGCGCCACCGAGTCCGCGATCGTCGGCGCCGCCCGTGCGATCGATCCGTCGATCTCCGTCATCTCCCCGCTCAGCGAGGGCTGGGTGTACGGCACCAGCAGCGACGGCCACCCCGACGCCGCCGCACACCAGAAGCTCGCGGAGCGCGTCGCGGCGCTGGCGTAGTCGAAAGATCTCCGCACGTCGCGCCGTTGCGCGTGCGAAACCCTGCCGATCTCCGGAATCTCACGGTGATGTTTCAACGCGACCGTCGGACCTGTGGGATGGGTCACTCGGAATCCGCGGGTTGAGCGGAACAGACTCAAGGTTCTGCGCGTTGAGAACAACAGAAGGCATACTTGAGTGGAGAAGGCTCAGGGTGCACGACCGTGTTCGAGACGACCCAGGAGGTCACCAGAAGTGGATTCGTTCCAGCCCACCACCAAGACGCAGGCCGCGCTGACCTCGGCTCTGCAGGCGGCGTCCGCCGCGGGGAACCCGGAGATCTCTCCGGCGCACCTGCTGGTGGCGCTGCTCGACCAGACCGACGGGATCGCCGCGCCGCTGCTCAAGGCGGTGGGCGTGGATCCCGTCACCGTGCGCAACCGCGCGCAGGAGCTCGTGGACCGCAAGCCGAAGGCCAGCGGTTCCACCACCACGCCGCAGCTGTCCCGCGAGTCGATCGCGTCGGTCAGTGCGGCGCAGAAGCTCGCGACCGAGATGGGCGACCAGTTCGTCTCCACCGAGCACGTGCTCTACGGGCTCGCGGAGGCGGGCGGTGAGGCCGCGCAGGTCCTCACCTCCGCCGGCGCGACCCCGCAGGAGATCCGCGAGGCCTTCACGGCCGTCCGCGGCAGCGCGAAGGTCACGTCGCAGGACCCCGAGGGCCAGTACCAGGCGCTCGAGAAGTACTCGACCGACCTCACCGCGCGGGCCCGCGAGGGCAAGCTCGACCCGGTCATCGGGCGCGACAACGAGATCCGTCGTGTCGTGCAGGTGCTCTCGCGCCGCACCAAGAACAACCCGGTGCTCATCGGCGAGCCCGGCGTCGGCAAGACGGCCATCGTCGAGGGCCTGGCCCAGCGCGTGGTGACGGGCGACGTGCCCGAGTCGCTGCGCGACAAGACCGTGGTCTCGCTGGACCTCGGCTCGATGGTCGCGGGCGCCAAGTACCGCGGCGAGTTCGAGGAGCGGCTCAAGGCCGTCCTCGACGAGATCAAGGCCAGCTCCGGGCAGATCATCACCTTCATCGACGAGCTGCACACCATCGTGGGCGCCGGCGCGACCGGCGACTCCGCCATGGACGCGGGCAACATGATCAAGCCGATGCTGGCCCGCGGCGAGCTGCGGCTCGTCGGCGCCACCACGCTCGACGAGTACCGCCAGTACATCGAGAAGGACGCCGCGCTCGAGCGCCGCTTCCAGCAGGTGCTGGTCGGCGAGCCGTCGGTGGAGGACACCGTCGGCATCCTGCGCGGCCTCAAGGAGCGGTACGAGGTGCACCACGGCGTGCGCATCACCGACTCCGCGCTGGTCGCCGCCGCGTCCCTCTCCGACCGCTACATCACGTCGCGGTTCCTGCCCGACAAGGCGATCGACCTCGTCGACGAGGCCGCCTCGCGCCTGCGGATGGAGATCGACTCGCGCCCCGAGGAGATCGACGCCGAGGAGCGGCTGGTCCGCCGCCTCGAGATCGAGGAGATGGCGCTGTCCAAGGAGTCCGACGACGCGTCGAAGGACCGCCTGGAGAAGCTGCGCGGCGAGCTCGCCGATCACAAGGAGAAGCTGGCCCAGCTCACCTCCCGCTGGCAGAACGAGAAGGGCGCCATCGATTCGGTGCGCTCGCTCAAGGAGCAGCTCGAGACGCTGAAGGGTGAGTCGGAGCGCGCCGAGCGCGACGGCGACCTCGGTCGCGCCGCGGAGCTGCGCTACGGCCAGATCCCCGCGCTGGAGAAGCAGCTCGACGAGGCCGTCGCCTCCTCGGGCGCCGCCTCCGACGGCGAGGTCATGCTCAAGGAGGAGGTTGGCCCCGACGACGTTGCCGACGTGGTCTCCGCCTGGACCGGCATCCCCGCCGGACGCATGCTCGAGGGTGAGACCGAGAAGCTGTTGCGCATGGAGTCGGAGATCGGCAAGCGCGTGATCGGCCAGGAGGCCGCGGTCACCGCCGTCTCGGATGCGGTGCGCCGCACTCGCGCCGGCGTCGCGGACCCGAACCGGCCCACCGGCTCGTTCCTGTTCCTCGGCCCGACGGGCGTGGGCAAGACGGAGTTGGCCAAGGGGCTCGCGGAGTTCCTCTTCGACGACGAGCGCGCCATGGTCCGCATCGACATGTCCGAGTACGGCGAGAAGCACTCCGTCGCACGGCTCGTCGGCGCGCCTCCCGGGTACGTCGGCTACGAGGCCGGCGGCCAGCTGACCGAGGCCGTGCGGCGCCGCCCCTACACGGTGGTGCTGTTCGACGAGGTCGAGAAGGCGCACCCGGACGTCTTCGACGTGCTGCTCCAGGTGCTCGACGAGGGCCGGCTCACCGACGGCCAGGGTCGCACGGTGGACTTCCGTAACACGATCCTGATCCTCACGTCGAACCTCGGCGCGGGCGGTACGCCCGAGCAGGTGATGGCCGCGGTGCGCGCGAAGTTCAAGCCGGAGTTCATCAACCGGCTCGACGACGTGCTGATCTTCGACGCGCTGAACTCGGATCAGCTGACCGGCATCGTCGACATCCAGCTGGACCAGCTGCGCACGCGCCTGTCGCAGCGCCGGCTGGGACTCGAGGTCTCCGACGAGGCCAAGGGCTGGCTCGCGGAGCGCGGCTTCGACCCGCTCTACGGCGCCCGGCCGCTGCGCCGCCTGGTGCAGCACGCCATCGGCGACCAGCTCGCCAAGGCGCTGCTCGCGGGCGACGTCCGCGACGGCGACACGGTGAAGGTCACCGTCAGCGACGACGGCGACCGGCTCATCGTCGGCTGACGCCGAGCGATCCACGCGATCGCGATCCGCGCACGACACGGTCCCGTCCTCCATCTGGAGGGCGGGACCGTTCGCTGTCTCGGGGCGGATTCGGTCTTGCCAAGCCGGGGCGCGCCACCTAATGTGAATGCCATTCACAAATAGATATGGCTCACCTAATTAGGAGTGCTATGGCGACCGACCTGCCCACGTCCCCTCTCGACGCCCCACCGGGGGCGTCGCCCACAACCCCGCCGCGGGGGGAGGCGGCCTCGGCGAAGACGCAACAACGCGCGGGCGCCGCCGCGCTGAAGGACCTGACGCGGCCGGTGGCCGGCGGGCTGGCGCTGGGCCGCGTGATGGCGGTGGTCTCGGCGGTGCTCGCCGTGGTGCCGTACATCGCGCTGGTCCGCATCGGCGCGCTGCTCCTCGACGCGGCGGCGACCGGCGCCGCGGTCGATCGGGCCGAGGTCGACCGCTGGCTGCAGATCCTCATCGTGACCTTCGCGGCCCGCCTCGGGATCTACCTGGCGGCGCTCGCGGTCACCCACGTCGCCGACCTGCGGTTCGGGCACCACGTCCGGCAGCGGATGGTGGACCGGATCGCCCGCGTGCCCCTGGCCTGGTTCACCGCCACCAACTCGGGCCGCGTGCGCAAGTCCCTGCAAGACGACATCGGGACGGTGCACCAGCTGATCGCGCATCAGCCGGTGGACGTCACCAACGCCGTCGTCATGCCGCTCGCGCTGATGATCTACGCCTTCGTCATCGACTGGCGCCTCGGCTTGCTGTCGATCGGGACCCTGCCGCTGTACGCCCTCGCGATGGCGGTCTCGGCCCGCGGCATGGGCGAGATGACCGTGCAGATGGACCGCCGCCTCTCGACGGTGTCCGCGCGGACCGTCGAGTTCGTGACCGGGATCGCCGTGGTCAAGGCCTTCGGCCGGGTCGGCCGGGCGCACCGCAACTACCAGGAGGCGGCCGACGAGTTCCACACCTTCTACGCGGACTGGGTGCGGCCACTGGTCCGGATCTCCGCCGTGGGATCGTCGTTCCTCGCGGTGCCACTGGTCCTGCTCGTCAACGTCGGCGGCGGCGCCGTCCTGGTGCACGGGGGAGCGGTGACCGCCGCCGACGTGCTCGCCACGTCCCTCATCGCGCTCCTGATCCCCTACGCGCTGGAGGTGCTCATGCACTCGACGTGGTCGCAGCAGCTCGCCGGGGCCGCCGCGCTCCGGCTGCGGGACGTGCTCGAGACGCCGGTGCTGCCGGCCGCCGCCGACGCCGCGGAGCCGCAGGGACACGACGTCGTCTTCGAGAACGTCGCGTACTCGTACGGCGACGACGGTGCGCTCGCCGTCGACGACGTGAGCTTCACCCTGCGGCAGGGCACCGTCACGGCGCTGGTGGGCCCGTCGGGATCGGGGAAGTCGACCATCGCGACGCTGCTCGCCCGGTTCGACGATCCCCGGTCCGGCGCGATCCGCATCGGCGGCGTCCCGGTCGACCGGATCGCGGACCTGTACGCGCACGTGGGTTTCGTGCTGCAGGACCCGCAGCTGCTCGCGATCAGCATCCGCGACAACATCGCCCTCGGCCGGCCCGACGCCGACGACGAGCAGGTGCGGGCGGCGGCCCGCGCCGCCCGCGTGCTCGACGAGATCGAGCGGCTCCCCGACGGCTTCGCCACGGTCTACGGCGCCGGCACCGGACTCTCCGGCGGGCAGGCCCAGCGCATCGCCATCGCCCGCGCGCTCCTCGTCGACGCGCCGGTGCTCGTGCTCGATGAGGCGACCGCGCTGGCCGATCCCGAGGCGCAGGCCGAGATTCAGCAGGCGCTCTCCGCGCTCGTGCGGGGCCGCACCGTGCTCGTGATCGGGCACCGCCGCGAGACCATCAGCGGTGTCGACCAGATCGTCCTCGTGGACGAGGGCCGGGTCGTCGCCACCGGTACCCACGACGACCTGCTCGCCGAGCCCCGCTACGCCGGGCTCTGGCACTGCGGCGCGGCCCCGTCCACCTCGACCGAAGGAACCCGGCGATGACGAATCTGCCTCTGCTCGACATCGTTCCGCGGGTGCGGCGCATGCTCTCGCGCCCCGAGGCGCTGGGCCTCGTCGTCGCGCTGGCCGTGCTCGCGGGTCTCATCGAGGGGCTGGCGCTGGCCGCGCTGCTCCCCGCGATCTCCGCGCTCGCGAGCGGCGGGCCCGTGTGGGGGATGGGGCTGGCCGGGTGGCTGTGGGTGCTCGCCGCGCTCGCCGCCGCCAGCTTCGGCGTCAACTACCTCTCCAGCCGCCGCTCCTACGCCGCCGCCCTCGACTTCCTCGCCAGCATCCACCGCCTCGTGGGCGACCAGGTGTCCAAGCAGCCCCTGGGATGGTTCGCCCGGCCGCGGGCCGGCGCGCTGTCCCGGGTGGTCTCGACCGAGCTGATGATGGCCGGAGAGATCCTGGCGCACATGCTCTCCCCGATCGTGGCGCGCTCGGTCGCGGCGGCGGTCGTGGTCGTGGCGGCGTGGCTGTGGAACCCCGCGCTCGGCCTCGTCCTCACCATCGCGGTGCCGGCGTTCGTCGCGATCACCCTGGTGTCGACGGCCCTGCTGCGCAAGGGACGATCCATCCACGAGCCCGCGGAGACGGTGCTCGCGCATCGGATCGTCGAGTACTCGCAGTGCCAGGGCGCTCTGCGGTCCTGCGGCCGCAGTGACGATTTCGAACCCCTGACCGACGCGATGAACGGCGCCACCACGGCCAAGAAACGGGCGCTGTGGTTCGAGACCGCGGGGCTGCTCACCAGCGGGATGGTCTCGCAGGGCGTGATCGTCGCGCTCATCACGGTCACGGGGACCCTCGCGGTCTCCGGGGAACTCGCGCCGATCCCCGCGCTCGCCTTCATCGGACTCGCGCTCCGCTTCACCTCGACTCTGTCCGAGATCACCAGCAGCGCCATGGCGCTCGAATCGCGGCGCCCCCTGCTCGATCAGCTCGACGAGGTGCTGACGGCCGTGCCCCTGCCCGAGCCCGGCGCACCGTCGGACCTGCCCGAGCCGGGCGCGATCGCGTTGGAGGGCGTCACCTTCGGGTACACGCCCGACGGTCCGCCCGCCCTGCGCGACGTTTCGCTGCGGGTGCCGCCCGGCAGCATGGTGGCGCTGGTCGGGCCCTCCGGCAGCGGCAAGACGACGGTGGCGAAACTCGTCAGCCGCTTCTACGACACGACTTCCGGCCGCGTGCTCGTGGGCGGGGCGCCCGTCACCGCGCAGACGACCGAGCAGCTCATGGGGCAGCTGTCGATGGTCTTCCAGGACGTCTACCTCTTCGACGACACGCTCCGCGCGAACATCGCGGTGGGGCGCGAGGACGCGACCGACGAGGAGATCCGGCGGGCGGGCGAGACCGCGGGCGTCGCGGACATCGCGCGCCGGCTGCCGCTGGGCTGGGACGCGCCGGTCGGCGAGGGCGGCCGCGCGCTGTCGGGCGGGGAGCGGCAGCGGGTGGCCATCGCCCGCGCGCTGCTCAAGCGTGCCCCGATCGTGCTGCTCGACGAGGCCACGTCCGCGCTCGACGTGGAGAACGAGGCCAACATCGTCGCGGCGGTGGAGCAGCTGCGGCGCGAGGCCACGGTCCTGATCATCGCGCACCGCCTGGACACGATCGCCCACGCCGACCTCATCGTGGCGCTCGACGCCGACGGATCGGTCGAGGCGATCGGCACGCACGACCAGCTCCTCGCGGCCGGCGGCACCTACGCCACCTACTGGGAGCACCTGCGGACCGCACAGGGATGGCGACTGACGAATTAGAGTGCCGGGTGTGGCACGGGGCGATGAGATCACGCGGAAGGTCGGGCGGAAGCCCGCCTTCGACGCCGACGACGTGATCGACGCGGCGTTCGCCGAGGGCGTCGACCGGTTCACGATGGCGGCGGTCGCGGACCGGCTCGGCGTTGTCACCCCGGCGATCTACCGCGTCTTCAAGTCGCGGGACGAGATCGAGGCCGCAGCGCTGCACCGGGCTGCCGCGAGCATCGCACTCCCCGCTCCCGGATCCGATTGGCGCGCGGTCCTGCGGATGTGGGCTGACGAGTGCTGGAAGGTCTGCGAGGACCACCGCGGTCTGAACCGCGCCGTGTTCGCGAACCCGATCGCGTTCAACCACATCGAGCACGTCGCCGCCGCCTACGCCGGCGCGCTCGGCGCGGACGGGTGGACCGTCGAGCAGGCCGCCTTCGCCCTGGACTTCCTCGGCGACACCGTCTTCGCCTCGCACCTCGGTGTCCAGGCCATGCGCGACGTGGACGATAGCGGCGAGTCCGGGTACGAACGGGCGCGCCGGTCCGCCGCGGACGACGCGGTCTTCCGGCCCGAGCCCGCCTGGGCCGACCGGACAGCCCTCGACGCCAAGGTCGACTTCATCATCGCCGGCCTCGCGGACCGCCGCCCCGGTCTGTAGCTCCCTACTCGGCGCGGAGCGCCCCGGCGTGGAAATCCGCGACCAGGGCGTCGACGGTGCCGCGGGCGTCGAAGCGGTTCGTGCCGATGACGCCCGTCGGGCCGCGCTTGCACCACCCGGCCACGTACACGCCGGGGAGGGCGGCACCGTCGGGCCCGAGGACGCGCCCGTCGGCGTTCGGGATCGTGCCGGTGGCCTCGTCGTAGGGCACGCCCGGCACGGACGTGCCCCGCAGCCCGATCGACGGCAGGACCAGGCCGCACGCCAGCTCCGACGGTGCGCCGTGGTCGTCGAAGGCGACGGTGAGCCCGCCGTCGGCGGCGGTGATGCCAGTGGGCGGCGTGCCGAATCGAAGGACCACCCGTCGGCCCTCCGGCGCGGAGTCCGTCGCCGGAAGCGCCTGCAGCAGGGAGAGTTTCTGCGCCCGGTAGAAGCGGGCCTGCTCGTCGGCGGGCTCGTCGCCGGCGTCCTCCAGATCAGCGGGCTCGACCACCACGGGCACTGTGCGGGCCAGCCCCACCAGCTCCGGCGCGGTGAAGGCGGCGTGGCCCGGGCCCCGTCGGGCGAGGATCACGACCTCCCGCACCCGCGAATCCCGGAGCGCGGCGAGGGCCTCGTCGGTCAGGTCGGTGCCGACGAAGGTCTCGGGATCGGCGGTGAGGATCCGCGCGACGTCGAGCGCGACGTTGCCGTTGCCCAGCACGACGACCCGTTCGTGCGTGAGATCGGGGGCGAGCCCGGCGAAGTCGGGGTGGCCGTTGTACCAGGCCACGAAGTCCGCGGCGGCGGTGACGCCGGGCAGGTCCGCGCCCGGCAGGCCCAGGTCGCGGCCGTGCAGCGAGCCCACCGCGTACACCACCGCGTGATGCTGGCGCGCGAGCTCCTCGTGCGTGATGTCCTCGCCGATCCGCACGCCCAGGTGCGTCGTGACGCCCGACTGCTTGCGCGACCTCGCGAACTGCTCCTGCACCTTCTTGGTGTCGGCGTGGTCGGGGGCCACCCCGAAGCGCACCAGCCCGCCGGTCTCGGGGAGCCGCTCGTAGACGTCGATCGTCGCGCGGACGTCGATGCGGTGCTGCAACTCGCTCACCACGTAGTGCCCCGCGGCGCCCGCGCCCACGACCGCGACGCTCAGCGTCTCGGCGTCCGAGGCGGGGCGCTTGCGGCCGATCCGCGGGTCGGTGAACGGGTGATCGCGGTCCGCGGACGAGCCCACGGCCTCGTAGTAGTCCGCGTTCATCGTCTCGAACGGGGCCATCTCCGCGGTCAGCTCGTAGTCCGTCGTGATCGCCGAGACGGGGCAGGCGTCGATGCAGGCGCCGCAGTCGATGCACACGTCCGGGTCGATGTAGAGCATCTCCGCCGTCGCGTAGTCGGGCTCGTCGGGCGTGGGGTGGATGCAGTCGACGGGGCACTCGGGGACGCACGACGCGTCGTTGCAGCAGTTCTGGACGATCACGTGGGGCATGCATCGATACTGGGCCGTGGGCCGCGCGCGGGCAAGGGTGCGCGCCGCGTGTCAGGGTGGAGGCATGACCCTGACGCCGCACATCGCCGCGACCGAGCGCCACACCACCGCCTACCTCGCCTCGGGCCCCGTCGACGGTCCGCTGCTCGTCTTCGTGCACGGCTGGCCCGAGCTCGGCTACACCTGGCGGCACCAGCTGCGTGCCCTCGGCGCCCTCGGCTTCCGGTGCGTCGCGCCCGACATGCGCGGCTACGGCTCGTCGACGGTGCACTCCGAGAAGTCGGCGTACCGCCGCGAGGAGGTGGTCGCGGACATGCTGGAGCTGCTCGCCGCGCTCGGCCGCGACTCCGCGATCTGGATCGGGCACGACTGGGGCGGGCCCGTGGTGTGGAACATCGCGAGCCACCACCCCGAGGTCGTCGACGCGGTGGCCTCGCTCAACGTGCCGCACTTCCCGTCGACCGGGCCCACGCCCTTCGACCTCATCGACCGCGAGAAGTACCCCGCGGACGAGTACCCGTACGGCCAGTGGGACTACCAGGTGCACTACCTCAAGTCCTTCGACGAGGCGACGGCCCAGTTCGAGAGCGACCTGCCGGGCCTCGTCGCCGCGCTGTTCCGCAGCGGCGACCCGCGGCACCTCGACGGGCCCGCCCCGACCGCGGTGGTCACCCGCAACGGCGGCTGGTTCGGCGGCGGCCCGGTTCCGCAGCTGCCGCTGGACCCGGCGGTGCTCACGCCCGAGGACCACGCCGTCTACGTCGCGGCCTTCGAGCGGAACGGCATGGCCGGCCCCAACTCCTGGTACGTCAACACCCCCGCCGACGCGGAATACGCGAAGGCCGAGCTCAACGGCGGCCGCATCGACAAGCCCGCCCTCTTCCTGCACGGCCGGTACGACGCGACCCTCGACACCGTCGGGACGAGGTTGGCCGAGCCGATGCGCGCGGCGTGCACCGACCTCACGGAGCTGATCGTCGACTCCGGCCACTGGATGGGGGAGGAGAAGCCCGCCGAGGTCAGCGCCGCGATCGCGGGCTGGATCGCCCGCAGCGTGCCGGCGTCCTACCCGGTTACGCTGGGCGCATGACCACCGTCGCTGATGTCGCGGATGCCAAGTACGTCCTGCTGACCACCTTCCGCAAGGACGGCACCCCCGTCGCCACGCCGATCTGGGCCGTCCGCGACGGCGCCGACCTCGTGGTGTGGACCGTCGCCGACTCGTGGAAGGTCAAGCGGCTGCGGCGCAACCCGTCGGTGCTGGTCCAGGCCTGCGACGCCCGCGGCAAGAAGACCACCGGCCCCGAGGTCGCCGGTACCGGCGAGGTCTTCGACGGCGGCGAGGCCGGGGCGAAGATCGCCAAGAAGTACGGCGTCCTCGGCTGGCTCACCGTCACCGGGTCCAAGCTCCGACGGGGCGCGGGCGGCACCGTCGGGATCCGGGTCCGCGACGCCGAATGATTCCGAAACCGCGCTGATATTCGGTCAGGGCGAAGTATTTCCATAGGGGCCGAGTTGGAGCGCGGTTTCCGTCAGCGTGATGCGCCGCGCCACTGCTCGATGACGGGCTGCAGGTACCCCGCGAGCTCCGGCAGCTGCGGGACCAGCGCCAGCGCGGTGATCGCGCGCAGCACGCCGACGGCGGTGACGAACTCCAGCACGTCGGGGCGCAGGCCGCGGATGCCGGCGGCCGCGGCGCCGCGGTCGTACGCGGCCTCCAGTTCGGGGCCCAGCGTCGCGAGATCCCACTCGACGGGACCCAGCGTGACCAGCTCGAAGTCCGCGTACCGCAGGCCGTCGACGCCGGCGAACATGTTGGCCGGCGGGCAGTCGCCGTGCACCGGCTGCAGCTCCACGCCGGGGAACCTGGCCTCGAAGACGGCGCGGGACCGGACCGCCGGCTCGAGCGCAGCCCACTCGGCGCGGGCGCGCGCAACGTCCTCCGCGGGGAGCAGGTCGGGGCGCCCCGCGAGGAGATCGAGGCCGGCTGCGACGCCGTCCGGATCGGCCGTGGCGAGGAAGCCCAGCTCGCCGGGGTAGTCGCGCAGGGCGGCGTGCAGCCGCGCGGTGCTCTCCGCGTTGGCCGCGTAGTCGGGCTCGGCGGCCCCGTCCTCCTCGACGTACTCCCAGAAGGTCATCGAGAAGCCGTCGCGCTGCACCGGCCGCGCGGGGACCAGAGGCGACGGCACCAGCACCGGGACGCCGCGCGCGGCGAGCCAGGCGGTCACGGCCAGCTCGTCGGCCTGCCGGCGCGCGAGCGTCTGCGGGGTCTCGGTCGACGGCAGCACCGTCGGGATCCGGACCACCACGGGCGCCGGCTCCAGCCGCACCACCACGGAGAACAGGTCGTGCAGCACCGTCGTGCCCGCGACATCGAGGCCCAGCTCGCGGGCGGCGCCGATCGCGGCGTCGACGGCGGCGGCCGTGCGGGCGGCGCGTTCGGTGTCGGTCATGTCGTTCACGCGGGCCATGATGTCCGATTCGGCGCGCGAAGTCGAAGGAATTGCCGAACCGTCAGCGCGTCGTGGCGAGGAGCCCGACCACCGCGAGCGCGACGACACACCCCGCGAGCACCAGATGCGAGACGGGCGGCCGGGTCCGCAGGGTGACGACGGCGGCGACGGCCACGGCGAGGCATGCGATCGCCGCGGGCGCACTGGGCACCGCCCGCGCGACGATCGCGCAGGTCAGCACCAGCGCGACGGCGGTGCGCACGCGCGCCATCAGGGTCCGTTCGACCGCCTGGGTCGACGGTGCGCTCACCTCGGCGGCCTCACGTCAGGGCCCTCACGTCACCAGGAGCGAGACGGCGAGGACGGCGCCGGCGAGGACGATCAGCGCGGCGAGGACCAGCGTCGCCGGCGTGCCGCGCAGCTCGCGGCGGGTGCGCATCGCGCCCTCCACCGCCAGCCAGCGGACGAACGCGTACCCGGCCAGCGCGGACGCGACGAGGAGCAGCGCCACGACCAGCGGCGTCCGGACCGGCTCCGGCACGACGTGCGGCGCGAAGGCCTCCAGGCCGACCGCGGCGGCGACGAGCCCCAGCGACGTGCGGATCCACGCGAGGAAGGTGCGTTCGTTCGCCAGAGTGAACCGCGCGTCCGGCGCCTCACCATCGGTGAGGGCGCGCGGCGGCCACAGTCGTCCCACGCCGACAACGTTAGCGGGGTGCATAGACATTGGCCCGCCACATTCACAGGCCCGTCTCAGACACGACGAATAGTTTCGCGCAGGGCGCGCTCGACGAGGCGCACGATGAAGTGACGAACGGACGCGAGGAGGTGGTCGCCGATGGGTGGTGACGCACGCTCCCGCGGCCCCTGGCCCGCCGTCGTGCTGTGCCTGCTGGGTATCGGCGTCGTCGGCGCGGGCATCGCCTATGCGCTGCACATGTCCGCCGACCTGGGCAGCGCCCGCCGCGTCCTGCCCGCGGCCCAGTCCGCCGGCGTCTCCGTCAGTGACCAGCGGTCCGTCGCCATCACGCCCGGCCGCGAGGTCATCGGCGCGATCACCTCCGTCGGCGACGCCGCGATCACCGTGCGTTCGGCGCCCGACGGCGGCACCGTCGTCCTGCGCACCGGCCCCACCACCCAGGTGACCACCACACACGGCAGCACGCTGTCCGATCTCGAGGTGGGCGACGTGGTCATGATCCAGGTGAGCGCGGACGGTAAGTCGGCGCTCGCGATCTACGCCGGTCAGATCTCGGTCGCCGGTACCCCGTCTGTCGGGTGAACTCCCCGGTCGACGCGCTACTGTAGGTGGCGATGTCGTACGTAGTGTTCCTGATCCTCGCGGTGGTCTGCGCGGCGCTGGCCGCCGCGCTCATCTGGTATGAGCGCAACCACTCGCCCGCCGTGAACTCCGAGCGCGCCGACTGGGCCGCGCAGCGCGAGTTCGTCTACAGCGCCGCCGACCCGTCGCTGCACGACGAATTCCACCGCGGCGGCATGGCCGTCCCCGGTGACCCGGCGATCGTCGACGTGGCCCACGGCGCCTACTTCGGGGCCGCCGCCTACGTCTTCGACCTGCAGGAGGCCGCGACGATCGTGGCCGTCAGCCGCGGCGCCGCGTCCGGCGCGCTGCTGGACCTGCGGGCCGAGGGTCGCCCCGCCCCCGGGGAGCCCGGCATGGAGCCGCTCGGAGCCCTGGGCCCGCGCGTGCTGTACACGAACAACGCCGAGGTCGCGCGCCGCGTCGCCGATCGCCGCATGATCACGTTCGCCGAGCAGGTGCCCGACTACATCGAGTCCCTGTGGAACGAGGGCGAGTGGACCGTGGCGTCCATGGCCGCGACCGACGATCCCGATGACCTCGACGAGGCGCTCGAGGCCGTGCGCCGCTTCGGCGACCTGCTGCGCGTCCTCCCGCCGGAGGGCCACGCCCGCGTCGTCACGTCGGGCGGCCCCCGCGATCCCGGCCAGCCCGTGCCCGTCCGCTCGGGCAAGGAGTCCGGCCGGTGACCGCTCCGCTCGACCCGGCCGCCAAGGCCCGGCTCGCCGAGCTCGTCCGTGAGCTGGCCGTCGTGCACGGCAAGGTCACGCTCTCCAGCGGCCGCGAGGCGGACTACTACGTCGACCTGCGCCGTGCGACGCTGCACCACGAGGCCTCCCCGCTGATCGGCGCGCTGCTGCGCGAGCTCACCGCGGACTGGGACTTCACGGCCGTCGGCGGCCTCACCCTCGGCGCCGACCCCGTCGCCACCGCCGTCCTGCACGCCCCCGGCCGGCCGATCGACGCCTTCGTCGTCCGCAAGGCCGCCAAGGCGCACGGCATGCAGCGCCAGGTCGAGGGCCCCGACGTGGTCGGCAAGCGCGTCCTCGTCGTCGAGGACACCACGACCACCGGCAACTCGCCGCTCACCGCCGTCCGAGCGCTGCGCGACATCGGCGCCGAGGTCATCGGCGTCGCGACCGTCGTGGACCGCGCGACCGGCGCCGCCGACGTCATCGCCGCCGAGGGCCTCGAGTACCGCTCGGTGCTCGGCCTCGCCGACCTGGGGCTGTGACCGACCCGTCCGACGCCGAGGGCGGCCCGGACGAGCAGCTCGGGCCGACCGAGTGGGTGACGGGCCTGCCCGGACCGCACACCGTCGGGCTTGGTCCGTGGGCTTCGGAGAATCCGGGCGTCCCGGCCCCGACCGACCCCCGGTACGACCCCCACCTGCTCGCGGAGGGCGACCGCCGCAACGTCGTCGACGCGTACCGGTACTGGACGCGCGAGGCGATCGTCGCCGACCTGGACGCCCGCCGGCACCCCTTCGAGGTGGCGATCGAGAACCTGGGCCACGACGCCAACATCGGCACCGTCGTGCGCACCGCGAACGCCTTCGGCGCGCGGGCCGTGCACATCGTGGGACGCCGCCGCTGGAACCGGCGCGGCGCCATGGTCACCGACCGCTACCAGCACCTGCACCACCACGAGGACACGGACGCGCTGGCCGCGTGGTGCGCGGAGCGCGACCTGCCGATCGTCGCCGTCGACAACCTGCCGGGCTCCGTGCCGCTCGAGCGCGCCTCCCTGCCCCGACGGTGCCTGCTCCTGTTCGGGCAGGAGGGGCCGGGCGTCTCCGGCGGTGCACGACACGTCGCGGGTACGACGGTGTCGATCGCCCAGTTCGGCTCGACCCGGTCGATCAACGTCGGCGTGGCCGCCGGCATCGCGATGCACGCCTGGGTCCGCGAGCACGCGGACCTCGACGCCGCCCGATGACCGCGGCGGGCCGACTCAGCGGGTGTCGATCCCGTACTCGCGGATCCGTTCATCGACGGTGAGGAGCGGCACCTGCTCGACCAGGCATTGCGCGACCATCATGCGGTCGAACGGGTCGCGGTGGTGCCAGGGCAGCTCGCGGAGGGCCGCGGCGTGGCGGGCGTCGAGCGGCAGCGGGGCGAAGCCCTCGTCGAGGAGGAACTGCTCGGTCAGCGCCGGCGCATCCAGCTTGCCGAGCGACGCCTTGATGGCGACCTCGGCGACCGCGACCGCGGAGACGAGCGCCTCGTTGTCCGGGTCCTGGATCAGTGATCGGTGCGTCGGATTCAGCTTCGGGCTGTCCGCGAGCCACCACAGCAGGACGTGGGTGTCGACGAGGAGTCTCACTCGCCGTACCAGTCCTGCAGGTCCTGCTCGGTGAGCGCGTCGAAGTCGTCCGGGACCTCGAGCCCGGCCCACGCCCCGGGCCGTCGCGCGGGGTGGTCGGCGACGTAGGGGACGAGCCGCGCGACCGGCTTGCCGTTGCGGGTGATGGTCATCCGGTCTCCTTGCTCGGCGCGCGCGACCAACCGCGAGAACTGCGACTTCGCGGCGTAGATGTTGAACTCGGCGCTGCCCATGCTTTCACGATACCTGGGTTGGTCAGGTCTGGCCAGATGATGTCGGGCGGGGATACCCCCTCCTGAGGCTTGCCCTGACCTGCGGTGACGTGCACTCGTCGGTGACCCGTGATGTGATGTCATCATGAGTTCGGTCGAGTGGAATCAGCGCGCGGCCGCGGCGCAGGCCGCGGTCGTGGAGCGGCACCTGAAACCGGTGTGGGGCATCCCCGGCACCCTGCTCGGCACGCCCGCCTACCCCGCCACCCGGCGCGACTCGCTGTTCGTCAGCTGGAACTACTGGTGGCAGGCCCACCTGCTCGACGTGGCGGTGGACGCCTACGTCCGGGACGGCGCACCGTCGACCCGGAAGCTGGTGCTGCGCATCGCACGCGGCCACCGCGTGCGGAACTTCTTCCGCGTCACCAACTCGTACAACGACGACATGGCGTGGATGGGGCTCGCGCTGGAGCGGGCGCAGCGCCACGCGGGCCTGAACTCGGCGCGACGGCTGCGCGTGCTCCGTGACACCCTCTACGACGCGTGGGTGCCCGACGCCGGCGGCGGCATCACCTGGCGCACCAAGGGCCTGTTCCTCAACGCGCCCGCCAACGGCCCGGCCGGCATCTTCCTCGCCCGGATGGGCCGCTTCGAGCGCGCGGAGGAGACCTCCGACTGGCTGTACCGGCGCCTGCTGGACCTGGAGACGGGCCTCATCAACGACGGGGTCGACGGCGACTACGACAGCCCAGACGTCGGGAAGATCTACCCGGAGAAGTACTCCTACAACCAGGGCGTCACCATCGGCCTGGACGCGGAGCTCTCCTCGGACCTGGCGCCCACGCACGCGGTCCGCGCCGCGGGCCTCATCGCCGCGGTCGCCGAGCACATGACCGACGGTGCCGTCATCACCGGCGGGGACGGGGGCGACGGCGGCCTGTTCAACGGCATCCTCATCCGGTACCTCGCGGTCGCGGCCCGCGCCCTGCGCGGTCCCGACGCGGAGGACGCGCGCACCCTGGCGTCGGAGATCGTCTTCGCCTCCGCCGAGGCGGCCTGGCACGGCACGCGCGAGCTCGACGGCCGCGTGCTGTTCTCCGCGGACTGGACCCGCGACGCCCGCATCCCCGGCAGCACCGACGCGCCCGCCTACTTCACCGGCGGCACCGTGCGCTCCAGCGAGACGCCCGAACGCGACCTGTCCGTGCAGGTCGGTGGTTGGATGGCGATGGAGGCCGCGGCCGCGCTCGCGCGACACTGAGCCGGGCACCGAGACCCAGGAGGTCGCCATGCAGGTCATCGAGGTCGACGGTGCCGCGCTCGCGGTGGACGTCATCGGCCGCGCCGGCGGTCCGACGGTGCTGCTCGTCGCCGGCGGCGGGCAATCCATGGACTGGTGGACGCCCGAGTTCTGCGCCCGGCTCGCGGGCGACGACCTGCGGGTGATCCGCTACGACCACCGCGACAGCGGCGAATCGTCCACGTCGCCGCCCGGCGCGCCCACATACACCGGCGGCGACCTCGCGGCCGACCCGCTGCGGATCCTCGATGCCCTCGGCGTCGGCGCCGCGCACGTCGTCGGGATGTCGATGGGCGCCGGGATCGGGCAGACGCTGGCGGTCGGCGCGCCCGCGCGAGTGCTGTCGCTGACGCTCATCGAGTCCAGCCCCGCGGGCGGCGATCACGACCCGCTGCCCGGCCCGACGCCCGCCGTGGCGGCGACGTTCTCGGAGCCGCCGCCCGAGATCGACTGGTCCGACGAGGCGGCCGTCATCGACTACCGGGTCGACGTCGAGCGGCCCTACGCCGGCCCTGCGGGGCTCGACGAGGAGCGGACGCGGGCGATCGCGACGCGGGAGGTGCGCCGCACGCGGACCATGGAATCGTCGCTGAACAACCACTTCCTCGCGGAGCCGGCGCCACCCGTCGACCCCGCGGCGATCGTCGCCCCGACGCTGGTGATCCACAGCGCCGACGACCCGCTGTTCCCGCTGCCGCACGGCGAGGCGCTGGCGCGGCTGATCCCGGACGCGCGCCTCGTGGTGCTGCACGGCGCCGGCCACGAGATCCCGCCGCCCGCGACGTGGGACGTCGTGATCCCGGAGATCCGCCGCCACGTGCTCGGCGGGGAGGCCTGAGCGCGGCTAGTGCGCTTCCAGGCTCGGGGCGTCGGATGTGGCGCCCCGATGCACGGGGCAGCCCGGCGCGAAGGTGCCGAGGCCCTCGGTGCGGAAGCCCTTCGGGTAGCTGCGGATCCGGTGGTTGTTCTTCACCAGCGCGGGGCGGCGCCGGGACGGCAGGACCGCGAGAAGCCGGGCGCGGAGCTTCATCGCGCCGACGGAGATCCGGCGCACGACGGGACCCGGATCGTCGTAGTGGAAGGCGGCGAGCAGCGGCGGGTCCATGAGAGCGCGGCTGAAGACGCCGATCGCGGGGCGCACGGGCGCGACGTAGAAGCTCTTGAGCAGCTCGAGGGTGGAGTCGGCGACGCGGCGGGCGCCCTCGTCGAAGGCGAAGTGCTCGGCCTCGTAGCAGTCCATGTAGTCGGCGAACTCGTCGTACGTGGCGGGGATGTCGGGGATCGCCATGTGCTTGCCGAGGGTCTGGTAGTAGCGGACCGTCGCGAGCTTCTCCGCCTCGGTCAGCTTCCGCCAGCCGTAGTCGGCGTTCCACCGGATCGGCACCACGACGAAGGTGCACAGCACGTACCGCATGTCGTCGTCGGAGATGTCGTACATCTTGTGCATCTGGTTGATGCGCCGGACGGCGGCCTTGCCCTCGGGGCTGGCGAAGCCCTTGAGCAGCGGCACCTCGAGGAGGAGGGCCGTGTCGTCGTAGCGCTTCTGCACCCGCTCGGTGAACTCGCCCGTGTCCGCGAGGAGGCGGCCGATGCTGGGCACGGCGTAGGTGCGGAAGAGTGCGAAGCTCAGGGCCTGGGTGATGTCCCACGGGAAGTCGTACGTCCCGAGATTCCGCGAGATCTCGACGAAGTCGGTCTCCGGGTTCAGGCCGCGGTTGCGGTCGATCTTCTGCATGACGTCTCCTCGGTGGGCTGACCTCACTGTAAGTCGACTTATACAGATGTGCAAGAGGTCACACGGGCGGTCGACAACGGGCGCGGGGAGCGATGGCGCGACTCTCGGATCCTGTCCACGGCGGACACCGTGTCCGCAACGGACAGAATCCGAGAGCGCGCCGGACGAACAGGGCGCGCAGCGGCGCCGCACCGGCGTCAGTCCTCGGTCAGGGCACCGTCGGCCATGCGCCAGCGGCGCGTCGCGCGGACGGTGTCGAGCATCCGGCGGTCGTGGGTCACCAGGATGACGGTGCCGTCGAAGGACTCGACGGCCTCCTCGAGCTGCTCGATCGCGGGCAGGTCGAGGTGGTTGGTCGGCTCGTCGAGGACGAGCAGGTTCACGCCGCGGGCCTGGAGCAGCGCCAGCGCGGCGCGGGTCCGTTCACCGGGGGAGAGCGACGAGGCCGGCCTCAGCACGTGGTGGCCGCGCAGCCCGAACTTGGCGAGCAGCGTCCGCACGTCGGCGGGCGGCGTCTCCGGCACCTCCGCGCAGAAGGCGTCGAGCAGCGGACCGTCGGACAGGAAGCGCCCGCGGGCCTGGTCGACCTCGCCCACCTCGACCCCGGAGCCGAGCGTCACCGTCCCGGCGGAGGGCGTGAGGCGCCCCAGCAACAGCCCCAGCAGCGTCGACTTGCCGGCGCCGTTCGGACCGGTGAGCAGGATCCGGTCGCCGTACTCGACGGACACCGTCACGGGCCCGACGGTCAGCCCGGGATAGGAGACGCACGCCCCGGACGCGGTCACCACGACCGTGCCGCTGCGGGGAGCCGAGAGGATCGACATCCGCAGCTCCCACTCCTTGCGCGGCTCGGCGACCACCTCGAGCCGCTCGATCGCGCGCTCGGTCTGCCGCGCCTTCGACGCCTGCTTCTCCGTCGACTCGAGCCGCGCCTTCCGGCCGGCCTTGTCGGAATCCGTGCCGCTCTTCATCTTCCGGCGCGCGTTGCGCACCCCGTGCTCCATCCAGTTCCGCTGCATCTGCGCGCGGTCCTGTAGGTCGGAGAGCTTGCCCGAGTACTCCTCGTACTCCTCGCGCGCGTGCCGCCGCGCGACGTCGCGCTCGACGAGGTACGCCTCGTAGCCGCCGCCGTAGACGCCGATCTGCTGCTGCGCGAGATCCAGCTCCACCACGGTGGTCACCGTCCGGGCAAGGAACTCCCGGTCGTGCGAGACCACGACGATCGCGGTCGCCGCGTCCGCGACGAAGCGCTCCAGCAGCTCCAGGCCGGCGAGGTCCAGGTCGTTGGTGGGCTCGTCGAGCAGCAGCACGTCGTACCGCGAGGCCAGCACGGCCGCGAGGCCCGCGCGCGCTGCCTGCCCGCCGGAGAGCCCCGTCATCTCCGAGTCCGGGCCGTCCAGCCCCACGTCGGACAGGATCGCGTCCAGGCGTTGCTCCAGGTCGGCGCCGCCGAGGGCGAGCCACCGGTCCAGGGCGGGCGTGTAGAGGTCGGTGTCGGGATCGTCGCCGAGAGCGAGCGCGGCCGCGTCCATCGCCTCCTGCGCGGCCGCGACGCCGGTGCGCCGCGCGACGAACTCGGCGACCGTCTCGCCGGGCCGGCGCTCGTGCTCCTGCGCCAGGTACCCGACTTCCGCGTCGGCGGGGGAGAGGTCGACGGTGCCGCTCACGTCGGGGCCGCCGTCCGCGCCCACCCCGGCGAGCAGCTTGAGCAGCGTCGACTTCCCGGCGCCGTTGGCGCCGACGAGGCCCACCACGTCGCCCGGCGCGATCACGAGGTCGAGACCGGAGAACAGGGTGCGATCGGCGTACGCGACCGTCAGGTCGCGGGTCTGCAGGACGGTCATGTCAGTCGTCGAGGTCCACGGTGACGTTGGGCTTGCGCATCTCGCGCCGGTAGCCGACGATCCCGACGATGGTGCCGGCGACGAGCATGACGATCATGCCGCGCAGCGCCCAGTCGAGGATCCACTTGTAGTCCTGCAGCGCCGACGAGGCGTAGTAGCCCACCAGCAGCAGGAACGGCGCCCAGATCAGCGAGCCCAGCACCGAGGCGACGGTGAACTTCCGCTTGTCCATGCCGACCGCGCCGGCGACGAGCGGGCACAGCGTGCGGACCCAGGGGATCCAGCGGGCGATGAGCACGGAGAAGAAGCCGTGCTTGTCCATCAACTCCTTGACCCGGTGCAGGTTGTGCGCGTTGAGGTAGCGGCCGTCCTGCTTGGCCAGCACGTGGTCGCCCATCTTGACGCCGATGCCGTAGCCCACGTGGTTACCGGCGATGGCCGCGAGGAAGGCCGCCAGCGCGAGCCCCCACACCGACGCCGCGGAGTGGCCGGTGGTGGCCATGGCGAGGCCGGCGGTGAGCAGCAGCGAATCGCCGGGCAGGAACAGCCCGATGATGAAGGCGCACTCGCAGAAGACGAACCCGGCCACGACGAGCCAGATCATCACCGGCCCGGCGGTCTGGACGAATTCGAGCACGGACGGGGCCTAGGCGGCCGCGTCGGCGCGGCGTCCCGCGAGGAACTTCTTGACCACGCCCCACACGATCGGCAGCACGGAGACGGCGACGATCGCCAGGAAGATGATGTCGATGTTCTCGCGGACCCACGAGATCTTGCCGAGCCACACGCCGAGCAGGATGATGCCGTCGGCCCAGATCACGGCGCCGATCGCGTTCCAGATGACGAACTTGCTGTAGCTCATCTTCGCGGCTCCGGCGGCGATCGGCGCGAACGTGCGCACGAACGGGACGAAGCGGGCCAGGATCAGCGTGGCGGGGCCGTACTTCTCGAAGAACTCGTGCGACTCGTCGAGGTACTTCGTCTTGAGGAAGCGCGCGTCGGGCGTGAAGAACTTCTCGCCGCCGAACCGGCCGATGAAGTAGCCGACCTGGGAGCCGAGGATCGCCGCGATGGGCGTCGCGATCAACAGCACCGGCAGTGACATCGCCGAACCCGTGTAGGTGGCCTCACCGACGGCGGCGCCGGTACCGGCCGCGGTCAGCAGACCCGCGACGAACAGCAGCGAGTCACCCGGGAGCACCGGGAACAGCACGCCGGATTCGATGAACACCACGAGCAGCAGGCCCACCAGGGCGATGCCGCCGAAGGCGTTGAGGACGGCCACCGGATCGGTGATGTCCTTGAGGGCGAACGCCTGCATGGTGGTCGAGGCGGCCAGAGTCAGGTCGTTGACATACACGCCTGCCAGGATACCGGCTCTATTTCAGCAATTCGTCGATGTAGCACCAGCGCCACGACTCCCCGGGCTGGAAGCTCCGGATCACGGGGTGGTTGGTGAGCTCGTGGTGGACCGTCGCGTGCTTGCCCTCGGAGGAGTCGCAGCAGCCGACGTGTCCGCAGGTCAGGCACAGTCGCAGGGCGACGGGGTTCTGCCCCGATTCCACGCACTCGACGCAGGTCTCGCTGAGCGGCACCGGGTCGGCGAAATCGTCCGAAACGCGAAGATGGTCACATTCGTCCTGCGCCCACGGCGGCGTGAGCAGTTCGGCCACCGCGATGCGCTCGCTGCGCACCGCCGAGACCTCCAGCATCGCCTCCTCGACGTCGAAGTTGGACAGCACCTGCTCGAGCACCTCGTGATCGCCCTGCCCGGCGTCGCGCATCCGCAGCACCTCCGCCCGCTCGGCGTCGATCATCTGCAGCCGGACCGCGCGCAGCTGCGCGGCGGGGGTGTTCGCGGAGTCCGGGCCGAGTCGTTCCCAGAAGGCGCGCTCGCGGTTGATGGTGTGTTCCCGCACCCCGTCGAGCACGGTGGCCGGCACGGTGTTCTCCGGGCTCGCCGCGATCTCGTCGAGCCGCGCCAGGCCCGCGTTGAGGGCGGACCGCATCACCACGGCCTGCTGCAGGGCGTCGGTGCGCGCGTTCGGCCCCTGCACCTTGAGCAGCTTGGCCAGCGCGGGCAGCGTCGAACCCTGGATCAGGAGGCTGCCGGCCACCACGACCATCGCGGCGAAGACGAGCACCTCGCGGTCGGGGAAGTCCAGCGGGAGGATGAACGCGGCCGCGAGGGTGACCACGCCGCGCATGCCGGCCCAGGACAGCACCGTCGTCTCTCCGGCGGTGAGCCGCTCGTTCGCGTCGTCCACCTTGATCGCGATGAGGGCCGACGGCGCGCACCACACCATCCGCGCGAGGATCACCGTGATCATCACGGCGATGCACGTCGTGATGATCAGCGGCCACCCGATCGGCGAGTTGTCCGCGCCCACGAAGATCGTCCGCATCTGCAGGCCGATGAGGAGGAAGACGGCGTTCTCCAGCAGGAACTGGATGGTGCTCCAGTTGATCCGCGCCGACATCCGGCCGATGGCCGTCTGGTCGGTGGGCGCCCGATACGCGACGATGAGCCCCGCGACGACCGTCGCGACGACGCCCGAGGCGTGGATGTGCTCGGCGGGCAGGTAGGCGATCCAGGGGCTGATCAGGCTGATGCCGGTGGTGAGCACCGGGTCCGTCAGCCGGCGCAGCGCGAACCGGATCGCGAGCGCGGCGAGGACGCCGACGGCCACGCCGCCCACCGCGCTGAGCGCGAACGAGCCCAGCACCTGCCAGAAGCCGATGGTGCCGGCGACCGCCGCGATCGCGGTCCGCAGCAGCACGATCGACGTGGCGTCGTTGAACAGCGACTCGCCCTCGAGCAGCGTCGTCACCCGGCGGGGCAGACCGATGCGCCGGCCCACCGCGGTCGCGGCCACCGCGTCGGGCGGCCCGACGATGGCGCCCAGCGCGAGCCCGGCGGCGAACGGGATGTCGAGCAGGTACGAGGTCACCACGCCGACGGCGCCGGCCGTGAAGAGCACCAGCCCGACCGAGAGCATCCCGATCGGCCGGATGTTCTCCTTGAAGTCGACGAGGGAGGCCTTCGACGCCGCCGCGTACAACAGCGGCGGCAACAGGCCCAGCAGCACCACGTCGGGGTTGAGCGGCACCTCGGGCACCGCGGGGATGAACGACACCCCGATGCCGACCACCGTCAGCACCAACGGCGCGGCGAGACCGAGACGGTCACAGAATGCACTGACCACCAGAACGGTGGCGACGAGGGCGACCAGCCCAACAGCGAGCTCCATGGGCGATAGTCTTTCACTGAAACGCCGAACCGCTCAGGAGGACAGACATGCCCATCGCCACCCCCGAGGCCTACCGGGAGATGCTGGACCGCGCCCGTGAGGGCGGTTACGCCTATCCGGCGATCAATTGCACGTCGAGCGAGACGATCAACGCGGCGATCAAGGGCTTCGCCGATGCGGGCAGCGACGGCATCATCCAGTTCTCCACCGGCGGCGCCGAGTTCGGTTCCGGCCTGGGCGTCAAGGACATGGTCGTCGGCGCGGTCGCGTTGGCGGAGTTCGCGCATGTGGTGGCGGCGCAGTACGACGTGACCGTCGCCCTGCACACCGACCACTGCCCGAAGGACAAGCTCGATTCCTACGTGCGCCCGCTGCTCGCCATCTCGCAGGAGCGCGTCGATGCGGGGCAGAACCCGTTGTTCCAGTCTCACATGTGGGACGGCTCGGCGGTGCCGCTGGAGGAGAACCTGCAGATCGCCCAGGAGCTGCTCGCCAAGGCGAAGGCGGCGAAGATCATCCTCGAGATCGAGATCGGCGTGGTCGGCGGCGAGGAGGACGGCGTCGAGAACGAGATCAACGACAAGCTGTTCACCTCGGATGAGGATTTCGCGAAGACCGTCG
>NZ_JAIULG010000065.1 GCF_020169415.1 Tsukamurella sp. M9C | reverse complement strand
ACTCGCAGCTCCCACCCCGGCGGGACCGTCGTCCGGGGGCACCGGGTCGGACCGGACGACCAGCACGGTCGCGTCGATGCTGGCCGCCGCGGCCGTCGTGATCATCCTCATCGTGATCGGCGCGAACGTCGGGAAGAGCGACGACACCGGCGTCGGCCCCCTCGGAGCGAAGCCGGGGTTCACGATGTGCGACGGTGACGGTAAGAACTGCAAGGACGAGAACGGCAGGTCGGTCCCCGACATGCCTCGCGACAAGCCGCCCATCGACGGCGTGGCCCTCGTGGGCAACCCCATGGCGTCGACGAACGTGCGGAAGGCCTACGAATCGATGGTCACGGCCCTCGCCCCGACGTCGGTGATCTCGCTGTCCGTCACGAAGTGGAGCGCCGACGCCGAAGTGGTGCGCGCGGACGATCCGTCGCGGAGCCAGAAGTGGACGCTCTCCGGCGGGGTGTGGAAGTACGCCCCGTACGACCGGGGCAACGCCGACGCGCCGGGCTTCGCTCCCACGGCGATGAACCTCGATCGGATCACCGCCGCGATCGCGGACGCGCCGGGAATCACGCGTGCGGTCCGTGAGCCGACGTCGGTGGAGTTCGCCGCGAGCGCGGTGACCATCGCCTACAGCGGCCCGAACGACGCCTCCCCCACGCTGATCCTCGCCCCCGACGGCACCGTCGTCGACTGACGACCCCGCCCGACGGTCCGCCGTCGGCACCGGTTCAGCAGGGCAGGCTAGCCTTGCACGGTAAACCGACGAAAGGGACGTCCACGATGGCCAGCACACTCCGCGACGGCGCGGTGTTCCCGATCTGCCTCCGCGAGTTCGACGTGCTGCGGGTGTCGGACGTGACGCCGGGGATGCGGCGCATCGTCGTCGGCGGCGACGCCATCGGACCGCACGTGCGCGACGGCGTGGACCTTCCGGCGGTGCACAGCACCGGCTTCGACGACGACGTCAAGGTGCTGCTGCCGGACCTGCAGACCGGCGAATTCCCCTTCGAGGTGCCCAAGAACACCGACCAGGGCCGCGTCGACTGGACCGACGGCTCCTTCGAGCACGCCCGCACGTACACCGTGCGCGAGTTCGACGCCGAGGCCCGCGAGATGACGATCGACTTCGTGCTGCACGGCACAGGCCTCGCGGCCACCTGGGCGCGCCGCGTCGAGGTCGGGTCGAAGGTGCTCATCGCCGGCCCCAAGCACTCGGCCGCGCTCCCCCGCGACACCGACTGGCTGCTGATCGCGGGCGACGAGACCGCGCTGCCCGCGATCGGCCGCTGCATCGAGATGCTGCCCGCGGGATTCAAGGCGACCGCGGTGATCGAGGTGGCCGAGCCCGGGCACCACCAGGAGCTCGCCACCGACGGAGACGTCGAGTTCGTCTGGCTGTACCGCTCCGAGGCGGGCGGCGAGTCCCGCATGGTCGAGGCGGTGCAGAACGCCGCGTGGCGCGGCGAGCGCCCCTACCTCTGGGTCGCCGGCGAGACCCTGGGCATCAAGCCCCTGCGCCGGTGGGCGAAGAACGACAAGGGCCTCGCCAAGGACCGCGTCGAGATCACCGGGTACTGGCGCCACCGCGTGGTCGCCACCGTCGACGGCGACGACCAGCTGGTGGACACCAGCCAGGACGAGAACATCCTCTCGGAGATCCACGAGATGACGGAGCTGTTGCCGCCCTTCGCGGTCCGCGCCGCGGTCACGCTGGGGCTGTTCGCCGCGATCGACGACGGGGCGAGCACGGCGGCGGCGATCGCGGCCGCGTGCGGCACGGACGCCCGCGCCACGGAGAAGCTGCTCCGGCACCTCGCCCTGATGGGCTTCGTCGCGCTCGGCGGGAACGGCTACGCCCTGACGGGCCGCGGCGAGTTGCTCACCGACCCCGACGAGCTCCTCGCCGGCAGCCTGCACCACGACCAGGTGCGCACCCGCCTGGACATGTCCTTCGTGCACCTGGTCGACGCGGTCCGCACGGGCACCGCGGCGCCCTTCGAGGGCGGGGATCTCCGCAGCTCGCGGGCCGCGGACGAGAACCTCGCCGAGCAGCTGCATTCCGTCGCGAGTCGCTGGGCCACCTACCGCGCGCCCGCCCTGCCCGAGGCGGTCGACTTCGCATCCGTGCGCACGGTCGCGGTCTTCGGCGACGGCGCCGGCGTGTACGCCGACAACCTGGCGCGCCTGCTTCCCGACGTGACCGTGGCGATCATCGGCATGCCGAGCACCGTCGAGCGGGAGATCGCGGTGGTCGCGCCCGAGCGCCGCGACCGGGTGACGGCGGCGCCCGGCACCGTCTTCGCCGCGCTGCCGCAGCGCTACGACCTCGTCGTGGGCATCGACCTGCTGCAGACGCTGCCGGACGCCGACGCCGAGCTGCTCGTCACCACGCTGCGCGGCAGCGCCGATCGAGTGGTCTTCGTCGGAAACGTGCTCGACCCGGCCACCACCGACGATCACGAGACCGAGGACGACCTGCGGAACCTGTGCCTCTACGGCGGGGGCCTACGGACGGCGGAGGAGCTGGGCGCCCTCGCGGGCGGCGGCGCGCACCGCATCGCACCGCTCGGCTGGGGCACTTTCGTCGTCGAATACAGCGGGGCCTGACCGGCTGCGGCCGTCAGTCGACGAGGTCCGCCGGCACCAACTCGACCGGGAAGGGCTGCTCGATGAGCACCCGTTCTCCGGGACGGACCACGGCCGCCTGCGTGTACTCGTCGTCGACGGGCTCGGTGTGGATCGTGACCGTGCCGTCGGCGTCGACGCGCCAGCAGGACGGAATTCCGGCCTCCGCGAACTTCGCCGCCTTGAGCGTCCGGTCCGTGACCCGCGTGGACTTCGATGCGATCTCGACCACGAGGGCGACGTCGTCGGATTCACTCCACTCCACGTTCGGAGCGGCGCCGGGTCTCAGAGCCACGATGTCGGGGATGAAGTTCCCACCCGGCACCCTGACGCCGATCTCGTAGAGCACGCGCCAACCGTCCGGCACGGCGAGTCGGAGCGCCATGAACAGGTTCCCGCCGATGCGTTGGTGGCCCTGTGACGGTGGTGGCGTCATGAGCAGGCTCCCGTCCACGATCTCGTAGCGGTGCCCGTCGTCCGGCAGATCCTCCAGATCGGCCTCGCCCCAGTAGTCGGGGAACGAGTACGTCGGCTGAGCCATGTCGGCACCTCCTCTCGTGGCGATGACGGTAGATCCTCGGTCTGACAGGTTTCGCCGGCTCAGTCTATGCCGCCATCACTCCGCCGACAGGGCCTCGACGCCGACCACCGCGGACACCGGGATCGGGCCGTAGACGTGCGGGAACAGCTCGTCGACGCCGGGCGCGGGCGGCTCGTACCGCACGTCGAGCCCCGTCGGGTCGATGGACAGCAGCACGAGGTCCGATGCGGGGAGATCGGCGTAGAAACGTTCCCGCACGCCCCGCCACTGCGCGGCGGTGGAGCAGTGGACGAAGCCGACGTCGGCGAGCGTCGCGCCGCGCGTCGACACCGCGTACTCACCGGCCGCGCGGGCGGCGTCCCAGTCGGTCACGAGTGCCAGATGGAAGATCACCCGCGCCACGGTACCGAGGAATCGCCGCCCCTCGTACGACACACGGTCGTAGCGGGATAGGATTCATCCGTATCCCGGGCCCGGCCCGGTGCTCAGCTGAGGAAGCGACGAAGGAGAAGCGAGTGGCAACCACCGACCTGGAGCGTCAGACCACCTCGAAGGTCGACGAGGCCGACGTGCCGTCGCGCGACTGGGGCTGGAGCGGCAACGCCCCCAACGCGGCGAAGATCGCCGGCGTGCTGTTCGCGGTCCTCCTGCTGCTGATGAACATCGGCAACCACCAGGGCAAGACCGAGGACATCTTCCTCATCGGCTTCGCCGTGGCTATCCTCGGCGTGATCCTCATCAACTGGATCTCCACCCGCCGCAAGAAGTGGAAGTACTGAGCTACTTCTCCTCGGCGGCCAGCTGACCGCAGGCCGCCGCGATCTCCTGGCCCCGCGTGTCGCGCACGGTGCACGAAACGCCCTGCGCGATCACGCGGCGCACGAACTCGTCCTGCCGATCCTTCGGTGAGGCGTCCCACTCGCTGCCCGGCGTCGGGTTCAGCGGGATCAGGTTCACGTGCGCGAACTGCCCCAGCTTCTTGCGCAGCTTCTCGCCCAGCATGTCGGCGCGCCACGGCTGGTCGTTCACGTCGCGGATCAGCGCGTACTCGATGGACACCCGCCGGCCCGTCCGGTCGGCGTAGTACCGCGCAGCGTCCAGCACCTCGGCGACGCTCCACCGGTTGTTGACGGGCACCAGCGTGTCGCGGAGCTCGTCGTCGGGCGTGTGCAGCGAGACGGCGAGCGTCACCGACAGGCCCTCGTCGGCCAGCTTCCGGATCGCGGGCGCGAGGCCCACGGTGCTGACGGTGACGTGCCGCTGCGAGATGCCCATCCCCTCGGGGGCGGGCGAGGTGATGCGGCGCACCGCCTGCACGACCCGCTTGTAGTTCGCGAGCGGCTCCCCCATGCCCATGAAGACGACGTTCGACAGCCGGCCCGGGCCGCCCGCGACGTCGCCGTCCTGCATGGCCTTCGCGGCGCTGCGGACCTGGTCGACGATCTCCGCGGTCGAGAGGTTGCGGTCGAGGCCGCCCTGGCCGGTGGCGCAGAACGGGCACGCCATGCCGCAGCCGGCCTGGCTGGAGATGCACAGCGTCGCGCGGTCGGTGTACCGCATGAGCACGGATTCCAGCAGCGTGCCGTCGTGCAGGCGCCACAGCGTCTTGCGGGTGGTGCCGCTGTCGGTGGCGATGTGCCGCACGGGCGTCATCAGCTCGGGCAGGAGCGCCTCGCCGACGGTGCCGCGCGCCGCGGCCGGCAGGTCCGTCATGGTGGCCGCGTCGGCCTCGAGCCGGCCGTAGTAGTGGCGGGCGAGCTGATTGGCGCGGAACTTGGGCAGCCCAAGGTCGACGACGGCCTGCTGCAGCTCGTCGTCGGTGAGGTCGGCCAGGTGGCGCGGGGGCTTGCCGCGCTTGGGCGCGTCGAATACCAGGGGCAGGGAGGTGCTCATAACTCCCCCATTGTCCCACGTCGGCGGCGCGGCGCCGACCAGCGTGATCCGAGCCACCGCGCGTCCCCGCGTGAGGGCCCGCTCGAGGTGGCAGGATGACGACATGGCCAAGGACGAAGACCGCGTTCGAGACAGCGAAGAGGCGATCGGGATCCCCGATCCCGACGTCGACGCGACCGACGCTCGGAACCTTCCCGCGGAGCGGGACGCCGTGGAACCGACCGCCGATCCGGCGGCGGCCGCACCGGCGACGAAGCGGCGCAGCGACACCCGCGATGCGTACGAACAGGTCAAGCACACCCGGTCGGCATCGCTGTGGTCCGGACTCGTCGGTGGCGCCGTCATCCTGCTCGTGCTGCTCGCGTTCATCGTGCAGAACCAGCAGAACACGCAGATCACGCTGCTGTTCTGGGAGGCGAACCTCCCCCTCGGCGTGTCCCTGCTGATCGCCGCCATCCTCGGCGCGCTCCTCGTCGGATCGGCGGGCGGCCTCCGCATCCTCCAACTGCGCCGCGCCGCGAAGAAGCTCCGCGACTGATCCCACCCCGCACCGGTCCGACGGGTCGCGGTGCGGAGGCGGCGCCAGCGATGAAACGATGGGTCCATGCGCGCATGGGTCGTCTGGTCGGTCGCGACGCTCGCGTACGTCGTCGCGATCCTGCAGCGCACGTCCTTCGGCGTCTCCAGCACCGAAGCGGGTGAGCGGTTCGGCGCCGCCCCGGCGACGCTCGCCGCCTTCGTGGTGCTCCAGCTCGTGGTGTACGCGGGCATGCAGATCCCCGCGGGCCTGCTGCTGGACCGGTTCGGCTCCCGCCGCCTGATCGTGAGCGGCGCGATCCTCATGGCGCTGGGCCAGCTGACGCTGGCGCTCACGGAGTCACTCCCCCTCGCCATCGCGGGCCGCGTCGCCGTGGGCAGCGGCGACGCCCTGACCTTCGTCTCGGTGCTGCGCCTCGTTCCGGCGTGGTTCCCCGTGCGCCGGATCCCGCTCGTCACCCAGTTGACGGGCATGACGGGGCAGCTGGGCCAGGTGCTCTCCGCGGTGCCCTTCCTCGCCCTGCTGCACGGCAGCGGGTGGAGCAGCGCCTACGCCTCCGCGGCGGCGCTCGGCCTGTTCGCCGCGCTGGCCGTGCTCTCGACGGTCCGCGACGCCCCGCCCGGCCGGACGGCGCCGCACGTCACGGTGAGGGTCGCGGAGATCCCGGGGATCCTCCGGACGACCTGGATGCATCCGGGCACCCGGCTGGGCTTCTTCACGCACATGGGCACGATGTTCTCGGTGACCGCGTTCATGCTGATGTGGGGCGTCCCCTACCTGACGAACGCCCAGGGTCTCTCGTCGGCCACGGCGGGCGGCGTCGTCAGTTTCGGCGTGCTGGCGACGCTGGCCTCGGGCCCCGTCATCGGCTTCCTCACCGGCCGGTTCCCGGTGCGCCGCTCCTGGATGGTGATCACGATCATCCTCGCGAGCGCGGCGCTGTGGACGGTCGTCCTCGTGCGCGACGAGCCCTCGCCGGTCTGGCTGCTCTCGCTGCTCGTGCTGGTGATCGCCGTCGGAGGCCCCAGCTCCGCGATCGGCTTCGACTACGCCCGCACGTTCAACACGACGCGGGTGCTCGGCACGGCGCAGGGCATGGTGAACATCGGCGGCTTCCTCGCGAGCCTCGTCCTGATCCAGACGATGGGCATGATCATGGGCTCCGGCGCCGGCCTGACCTTCGACGGCTTCCGGGCCGCGTGGATGGCGCAGTACCCGCTGTGGGCGATCGCGCTGATCGGCGTGATCATCACGCGCCGCAAGGCCCGCCGTCGCGAGGGGGTCGTGCCGCGGCCGCTGCGCGAGGCGTTGCGCCGCCGCGCCTGACCCGCCTCAGGACACCATCGGCCTCAGGAGCCCATCAGCGCGGTCAACGCGGCCCACACCACGACGGCGCTGGGCAGCAGCGAGTCCAGGCGGTCCATGATGCCGCCGTGACCGGGTAGCAGGGTGCCCATGTCCTTGATGCCCAGGTCGCGCTTGACCTGGGATTCGAGCAGGTCGCCGAGCGTCGCGGTGATCACCACGACGGGGCCCAGCAGCAGGCCCCACACCGGGTTCACGTCGAGCAGGAACTTCAGCACGAGCACGGCGCCGACCGCGCCGGCCACCATCGACCCGGCGAAGCCCTCCCAGGACTTCTTCGGGCTGATCGCCGGCACCATCGGGTGCTTGCCGAAGACGACGCCCGAGGCGTAGCCGCCGACGTCCGAGCAGACCACGAGGATGATGAGCGCGGCCACGCGCTGCGGCCCGCGGTCCTCGGGGAGCACCAGCATCGCGCCGAAGGACGCGAACAGCGGGATCCAGGCGAGCACGAAGACGGTGGTCGAGATGTCGCGGGTGAAGGAGTTCGGCTCCGCGGTGCTCTGATGCCCCAGCAGTCGCCAGACGATGGCGACCAGCACGGTCGCCACGAACGCGGCGAGCACGCCCTCGGTCCCCAGCGGCCAGCTCAGCCAGATGATGGCCTGGCCGCCGATGAGCATCGGCCACAGCTCCAGGTTGGTGCCGGCGGCGCGGAACCGCTTGACCACCTCCCAGGTGGCGACCGCCATCGCGGCGGCGACCAGCGGCACCCACAGGTGCGGCGCGAAGTACAGGATCGCCACGATGAGCGCGCCCAGGCTCACGCCCACGCCGATGGCGGCCGGGAGGTCGCGTCCGGCGCTGATCTTGCGCTTCGCGGCCTCCTGGCCCGCCTCGGGCGTACCGGGGGTCGGAGCGTCGGAGCCGACCGAGTCGGGGGTGTCCGGCACGGCTAGACCTCCATCAGATCGGCTTCCTTGCGCGCCACGAGATCCTCGATCTGGGCGACGTACTTGGCCGTCGTCTTGTCGAGTTCCTTCTCGGCGCGGGCCACCTCGTCCTCGCCGGCGTCGCCGTCCTTGACGATCTTGGCGAGCTGGTCGTTCGCCTTGCGGCGCACGTTGCGGATGGACACCTTCGCGTCCTCGCCCTTGCTCTTGACCTGCTTGACGAGGTCCTTGCGGCGCTCCTCGGTGAGCTGCGGGATCGCGATGCGGATCAGCTGGCCGTCGTTGGTGGGGTTGACCCCGAGGTCCGAGTTGCGGATCGCGGTCTCCACCGGGCCGAGCTGGTTCGCCTCGTAGGGCTTGATCACCACGAGCCGCGCCTCGGGCGTGGAGATCGAGCTGATCTGGGTGATCGGCGTGGGGGCGCCGTAGTAGTCCACGACCACCTTGGAGAACATCGCCGGGTTCGCGCGACCGGTGCGGATCGACTGGAAGTCCTCCCGGGCCACCGAGACGGCCTTCTCCATCTTCTCCTCGGCGTCGAAGAGCGTTTCGTCGATCACTTGGGTCACACGTCCTTTGCTGCGAAATGAATGGTCGGGTCCGGCGTCACGGCCGGACGAGGGTGCCGATCTTGTCCCCCGCGACGGCGCGGGCGATGTTCCCCTCCTCCAGGAGATTGAACACCAGCATCGGCATCCTGTTGTCCATGCAGAGGCTGAACGCGGTCGCGTCGGCCACCTTGAGGCCCTTCTCGAGCGCCGCGCGGTGGGTGATTTCATCGAACAGCTTCGCGTCGGGGTTGGTGCGCGGGTCGCTGTCGTACACACCGTCGACGGCCTTCGCCATCAGCACGACCTCGGCGCCGATCTCCAGCGCGCGCTGCGCGGCGGTGGTGTCGGTGGAGAAGTACGGCATGCCCATGCCGGCGCCGAAGATCACGACGCGGCCCTTCTCCAGGTGGCGCTTGGCGCGCAGCGGCAGGTACGGCTCGGCGACCTGCCCCATGGTGATGGCGGTCTGCACGCGGGTGTCGACGCCCTCCTTCTGCAGGAAGTCCTGCAGGGCGAGGCAGTTCATCACCGTGCCGAGCATGCCCATGTAGTCCGAGCGGGCGCGGTCCATGCCGCGGTTCTGCAGTTCGGCGCCGCGGAAGAAGTTGCCGCCGCCGATGACGACCGCGACCTCGTGGCCGCTGCGCGAGACCTCCGCGATCTGCTGCGCCACCGTGCTCACCACGTCGGGGTCGAGCCCGACTTCTCCGCCGCCGAACATCTCGCCGCCCAGCTTGAGCAGCACGCGCTTGTAGCCGTGCCGCACCTGATGCTCCGTGTCCTGATCCGTCTGCTGTCCCTGGGCCGTGTCCGTCACGACGACCATCCTATGCGGGCGGCGCAGTTCCTCGGAGCCGGTCCTCGATCAGGTTGCCCAACGCGCGCTGTCCGGCCACCGTCGGATGCAATCCGTTGGCCTCCGGCTCCTGCTCCTTGAGCTTGATCCCGCCCAGGCGCACGTAGGGATCGGGGTCGCAGGCCGTGCGGTCCATCGGGGGCTGGACGTACATCACCCGACGGTCCGCGGCGACCTCGCGGATGAGCCGGTCGAGGCTGCGGTACCAGGTGCGCCAGTGGTCGACGTTCTCCGCGGGGATCCCGGCCCGGTCCAAGCAGGCGAGGTCGGGCGGACCGTCGAGCGGGAACAGCGGGAGGTAGCCGACGAGGACGACCCGGACGTCCGGCGCGGCGGCCTTCTTGATCGCGTCGACGGTGGCCGCGTACTGCGCGCGCACGAAGTTCCAACCCTGCGAGCCCGGCAGGTCCTGGGTGGATGCGGCGGCGCAGCGGTCGTCGGGGTTGCCGAGGCAGTGCACGACGATGTTGCCGAAGCCCAGGGAGTTCGCGCCGATGATGACGGTGACCAGCCGGGTGAACGGCCCGACGCCGTACAGCTGAGGGGAGGTGTTCGGCTTCGGCGAGGGCTGGGTGATGTCGTCGAGCGTCGCGCCGGAGCAGGCGCGGTCCGTGAAGGAGTAGGGCTGCAGGCGCTGCGCGAGGACGTGGCCGAGGTCGTCGCCGTTGCGGGCGCACAGGTCCATCGGCCGCACCTTGGCATGGGAACCGGACGCCGCGTAACTGTCGCCCATGGAGACGTACTGGGCCCCGCCGGGAAGGTCCGGGAGGTAGCTCACGCCGTTGGTCTGGTGGTGCACGTAGCCGCTGCCGCCGCCGATGGTCGTCGACGCTCCCACGGCGAGCACGAGGCACGCCACGAGGGCGATTGCGATCGCACGCCGGATCCAGGACACCCCGGCGACACTACACAGGCGTGAATTCGCTCCTGCGACGCGCGAGGTACGCCGACGGCGAGTACCCGAGGAAGGCACGCATGTCGCGGCTGAGGTGGGCCTGGTCGGCGTAACCGGCCCGCGAGGCCACGTCGGCGGCGCTCTCCCCCGCCTCGAGGGCGCGGCGGGCGGCGTCGAAGCGCATCAGGCGGGCCGCCTGTTTGATCCCCATGCCGAACTCGGCGGTGAACTTCATCGCCAGGTACCGGGCGGACCAGCCGGATCGCTCGACGAGCTCGGCGACGGTGACCCGTCCCTGCCGGGCGGCGAGGTGGGCCCACGCCGCCGCGGCGTCGGGCTGGACCTCGCGGCCCGAGGTCGCGTACCGCCCCAGGACCGCGGCCGCGACGGCCTCCCGGTCGGCGGCGGGGGCCGCCGCCACGCGGCCGTACAGCTCGGCGGCGAGGCCCGGGGAGAGGTCGTCGAGTTCGACGGCCTCTCCCCCGAGCTCCGCCGCGGGGGCGCCGGTGAGGGCGCGGACGAGGCTCGGTCGCACGTCCACCTGGACGCCGCGCTGGAGACCGTCGTGGTGCACCAGGTACGGCGTGGGGTGCATGCCGGAGAGGCAGAGCCGGAACGTAGTGCGGTCGGGCAGGCCCGGCCCCGTCAGGTCCAGGCCGTGCCCGAGGTCGATGATCAGCGTGAGCGTCGGCGACGGGACGGCGAGGTGGGTGCCGGGGAGGGCGCCGCTGATGTCGTAGGCGGCCGCGCGGGCGATCCCGGGCGAGGTCACCCCGCGTAGGTACCGAAACTCCACGTGTTGCCCTCCGGATCGGCGACGGAGAATCCCTTGGACCCATAGTCCTCCTCCGCCATGTCCCGCACCAGGCGGGCGCCGAGCTCCTGCGCGCGGGCGTAGACGGCGTCGGGGTCGGTGACGACCACGTAGACGCTGCCGCTGCCGCGCGGCGTGGAGAAGGTGGTGTCCTGCTTGCAGGTGGAGTGGACCATGACGCGGCCCCCGTCGGGCCAGAGCATCTCGGAGTGGACGACCTCGCCGTCCCCGTCGCCCTCGACGAGGATCCCCTCGTCGAAGCCGATCCCCCGCAGCCATGCCCGCGCGGCGAGCGCGTCGTCGTAGGTCAGTCCGGGCCAGATGTTCGTGTCGGTACGTGTCGTGTTCATGCCTCCAAGACTGGCAGCCGGCGGCACCGTCGGGCTTGAAGGAATCCGCACGCCCACCCGCCCCCCGATTGAACGACGTTCTGGAGAGGAAAACCCCAGGTCGGAATCTCCAGAACAGCGTTCAATCACACAGGGCCGACACACGACGAGGCCCGCACCGACGGATCGGTGCGGGCCTCGTGCGCGGGGACGGAGGAGTTACTCCTGGCCGACCTCGAAGCGGGTGAAGGCGAGGACCTTCACGCCGGACTCGTCCAGCACCTGCTGGACCGACTTCTTGTTGTCGGTCACCGACGGCTGGTCGGGGAGGACGGTGTCCTTGTAGTAGGCCACGGTCTTGCCCTCGACGATCTTCGACAGCGCCTGCTCCGGCTTGCCCTCGGCACGCGCGGTCTCCTCGGCGATGCGACGCTCGTTCTCGATGACGTCGGCCGGAACCTCGTCCCGGCTGGCGTACTTCGCCTTGAGCGCGGCGACCTGCATGCCGGCGCCGCGAGCGGCCTCGGCAGCGGCGTCACCCTCGCCCGAGAACGAGACCAGCACGCCCACGGCGGGCGGCAGGTCGGTGCTGCGCTTGTGCAGGTAGACGGCGACGGGGCCGTCGTACCGCGCGATGCGCCGCACGACCAGCTTCTCGCCCAGCTTGGCCGAAGCGGCCTCGATGCGCGCAGCGACGGTCTCGCCGTCGAGCGGCAGCTCCAGCACGGCCTCGACGGTGGCGGCGTCCGACGCGGCAGCGGCGGCGACGATCGCGTCGGCGAGCTCCTGGAACTCCGCGTTCTTCGCGACGAAGTCCGTCTCGGAGTTGAGCTCGATCAGCACGCCGTCCTTGGCGGCCACGAGGCCCTCGGCGGTGGAACGACCGGCACGCTTGCCGACGTCCTTCGCGCCCTTGATGCGCAGCACCTCGACGGCCTTGTCGAAATCGCCGTCGGTCTCGGTGAGCGCGTTCTTGCAGTCCATCATCCCCGACCCGGTGAGGTCGCGGAGACGCTTGACGTCAGCGGCGGTGTAGTTCGCCATGTATGCGGCTCCTTGCAGTAGAAGGGAATCGGTCCGAAACCGGATCAGGCCTCGGGGGTCTCGGCGGGAGCCTCGGTCGCAGCGGCCTCGGCCACGGGGGCATCAGCGGCGACGGCCTCGGCCGCGGGGGCCTCGGCAGCGACGGTGGCGGACTCCAGCAGCTCCTGCTCCCACTCGGCGAGGGGCTCGCCGGCGCCGGCCTCGGGCTTGGCATCGCCGGTGGCGACACCCGCGCGGGCCTGCACGCCCTCGGCCACGGCCGAAGCCACGACCTTGGTCAGCAGCGCGGCGGAGCGGATCGCGTCGTCGTTACCCGGGATCGGGTAGTCGACGAGGTCGGGATCGCAGTTGGTGTCGAGGATCGCGATGACCGGGATGCCCAGCTTGCGGGCCTCGCCCACGGCGATGTGCTCCTTGTTGGTGTCCACGACCCAGATGGCCGAGGGGACCTTGGCCATATCGCGGATACCGCCGAGGGTGCGCTCGAGCTTGTTCTTCTCACGCGTGAGCATGAGGATTTCCTTCTTGGTGCGACCCTCGAAGCCACCGGTCTGCTCCATGGTCTCGAGCTCCTTCATCCGCTGAAGGCGCTTGTGGACCGTCTGGAAGTTGGTGAGCATGCCGCCCAGCCAGCGCTGGTTCACGTAGGGCATGCCGACGCGGGTGGCCTCTTCGGCGATCGACTCCTGGGCCTGCTTCTTCGTGCCGACGAAGAGGACGGTGCCACCGTGGGCGACGGTCTCCTTGACGAACTCGTAGGCCTTGTCGATGTAGGTCAGCGTCTGCTGCAGATCGATGATGTAGATGCCGTTGCGGTCGGTGAAGATGAAACGCTTCATCTTCGGGTTCCACCGACGGGTCTGATGACCGAAGTGCGCGCCGCTGTCCAGCAGCTGCTTCATGGTGACGACAGCCATGATGCCTCTTTCGTAGTTGCAGTTGTACACGCCGCGACGACCCTCGTTTCCGCTGGTCAGCGGGCGAGAGGCGATGCGCGGTGTCCTGGTGCTCCGCCGCGCTGCACTCCTTCGAGAAGGAGACCGCGCTGCACGGCACGCCCATCGGGCGCCTGGGGAACACGCGTAGTCACCCCGCCATAGGGACGGAGTGCAAGAGCAAGTGTACGCCCGCCGCGCCGACCTGCGAAATCGCCGGGATTCCGCAGGTCGACGGTGCGCCGGCTAGGCGTCGACGGGGTCGGCGCGGCGCGCGGCGGCGCGCTCCTCCCAGAAGGTCGCGTTGACGATGCCCAGCGGTGTCGGGTCGAACTGCGGGTCGATCCCCAGCTTCTGCTGCCGCTCGAAGTCGCGGAGGGTCTTGAAGGCCGCGTTCTGCAGGACCAGGATGCCGATGATGTTGAGCCAGGCCATGAGTCCGACGCCGAGGTCGCCCATCGCCCAGGCGTCCTTCGCGGTCGATACGGCGCCGACAGCGACCGAGGCCAGGATCAGCATCTGCAGCAGCATCGTGAGGATGCGCCCGAGCGGGGCGCTGAGGACGGGCACGATCGCGGTGGCCGCGCGGCCCAGGATGAACCGCAGGTTCGTCTCGGCCATGTAGTAGTAGGCGACGATCGTCGTGAAGCAGAAGAAGGCCAACGAGATCGCGATGAAGCTGGCGCCGGAGCCGTTGAAGACGGTGTCGAAGCCCTGCTGCGCGTACGCGGGACCGACCTCCGGGTCGCCGACGAGCGCGCCGCCGTCGGCGAGAACGCGACCGGACGCGGAGTCGCCCTCGAAGACGCGGTACGCGCCGGTGCTGAGAATGATGAACGCGGTGGCGGAGCAGACGAACAGGGTGTCGACGTAGACGGCGAAGGCCTGCGCGAGGCCCTGCTTCGCGGGGTGGCTGACCTCGGCGGCCGCGGCGGCGTGCGGGCCGGTGCCCTGCCCGGCCTCGTTGGAGTAGACGCCGCGCTTGACGCCCCACATGACGGCGGTGCCGACGAGCGCGCCGAAGCCGGCGGACAGGTCGAAGGCCTCGCGGACGATCAGCTCGAGGACGCCGGGGATCGCGCCGGCGTTGAAGGCCATGATGATCAGGGCCGCCGCGATGTACAGGATCGCCATGAACGGCACGACCACGGAGGCGAAGGTCGCGATCCGCTTGACCCCGCCGATGATGACGAAGGCCAGCACGATGACGGTGCCGAGGGCGGCGACCCAGGGCTCGATCCCCCAGGCGCTCTCCATGGCGACGGCCATCGAGTTCGCCTGCACCATCGGCATGAGCAGGCCGCAGGCCAGCACGGTGACCGCGGCGAAGAGCAGGCCGTAGACGTTCCCGACCACCGCGTACTTGCCGTGCGCGAAGGCGCGCCGGAAGTAGTAGGCGGGGCCGCCGCGGTACTCGCCGGTGAGCTGGTCGCGCTCCTTGTAGATCTGGCCGAGCGTGCACTCGACGTACGAGGTGGACGCCCCGAGGAAGGCCATCACCCACATCCACAGCACGGCGCCCGGTCCGCCGTAGGCGATCGCGGTGGCGACGCCGGCGATGTTGCCGGTGCCGACGCGGCCCGCCAGGGACATGGCGAGCGCCTGGAACGAGCTCACGCCCGACGCGGATTTCTCGCCGTGGATGAGTTGGCCGAGCATGGCGGGGATCTGGCGCACCTGCACCAGCCTCGAGCGGATCGAGAAGTAGACGCCGCCCCCGAGGCACAGATAGATCAGGGCGGGGCTCCACACGTACTCGTTCAGGGTCGCCAGCAGGTCAGACATGGGAGCAACCCTAAAGGGAACTCCAAGGGATCGGCGCGCATCGACGACCTTTGGTTACTCACAAGTAATCCCACCGCAAAGATTCGCCGTCGCACCGCGCCGCTCAGCGCACGAACAGGTCGTCGAGATGGCGGTCGATCGCGGCGAGGGCGTCGGCCGGCGCGATCACCCGCAGTTCCAGCAGGGGCGCCAGGCCGGTCAGCGCGAGCAGCCGGTCCGTCTCGGTCGACGGTGCGCGGTCCGCCGCGATCCGGCCGTCGGCGATCGCGGCACCGACGAGCTGCTCGACCTGCGCGCGTCCCCGGACCATTCCCTCGCGAGTGCGGGCGCGGATATCCTCGTCGTGCAGCGCCTCGAGGACGTAGGCGGCGTTCATCCGGCTGGTCGCGCGCGAATCCGGGTGCAGCGGGAGCATTTCGACGAGCACCAGGCGCAGCACGTCGCGCGGGTGCGGGTCCGCCCCGAGGTCCGCCAGCCCCTCCGCCACCCGCGCCCCGGTCTGCTCCGCGGCGAAGTCCATCGCGAAGCCGAGCAGCTCCTGCCGCGAGGCGAAGTAGTGCTGCACCTGGCCGTGCGACATCCCGGCCTCCTTCGCCACCTCGCGCAGGCTCAGCCGGAGGACGCCGGAGGCGTCCACCACCCGCCACAGCGCACGGGCGATCGCCTCGCGGCGCTCCTGGTGATCGACCTGCTTCGGCACGGCGATTCCTCTCATCCATTCCAATACACTTGAAATAATACAACTGGCTGATAACGTCGAGGGCAGGACACGCCGAGACCGAAGGAGCCGACATGCAGCAGCGACCGAGGATCAGAACGGCGGAGGGCGTCGTCGAGGGCGAACTCGTCGGAGGAACCGCGATCTTCCGCGGGATCCCGTACGCGCAGCCGCCCGTCGGAGCGCTGCGCTTCGCGGCGCCGGCGCCGGTCCCCCGCTGGGACGGGGTTCGCCCCGCGATCGAGTTCGGGCCCCCGCCTCCGCAATCCGGCCCCGGCCCCAAGGCCGAGGCCTCGGACGACGCGAACTGGCTCGCCGCCACCGTGTGCACTCCTGACCCCGCGCGGTCCGGACTGCCGGTCCTGGTGTGGATCTCCTGCGGCGGCTACATGGCCGGCACCGCGGCGGATCCCATGTTCGACCCCACCGCCCTCGCGACCGAGGGCCTCGTGGTCGTGATCGTCCAATGCCGCATGGGCGCCGAGGGCTTCGCGTTGCTGGACGGCGCACCGTCGAACCGGGGCCTGCTCGACCAGATCGCCGCGCTCGAGTGGATCCAGCGGAACGTCGCCGCGTTCGGCGGCGATCCCGACGCGGTCACCATCTCCGGCACGTCGGGCGGTGCGGGATCGGTCGCCGCCCTGCTCACGATCCCGGCGGCGCGACCTCTGTTCCGGCGGGCCATCGCCCACTCGGTCCCGGGCCTGAACATCACTCCGGCGCTGGCGAAGGAGGTCACGGACGCGCTCGCGGACCGCCTCGGGGTCGCGCCGACCGCGGCGGGGTTCGCGAACGTCGGGCCGCAGCGCCTCGCCGAGGAGGTCACCGCGCTCTGCGCCGACTCGCCCGCGCACAAGGACCGGTGGGGCCGGCTCGCCCACCTCGGGATCGTCGTCTGCCCGATCATCGACGGCGACCTGCTGCCGCAGACCCCGTGGGAGGCGTTGACCGACGGGAACGCCGCCGGCATCGAGCTGCTCGTCGGGCACATGCGCGACGAGTTCCGGCTGTTCAGCGTCATGATGGGCGTCCGCGGCACGTTCACCGAGGAGGACGCCGCGACGGCGGTGGAGGTGTTCGCGCCCGGCGACCCCGCCGAGTACCGCGCCGAGTACCCGGACGCGACGGCGGACGAGATGGTGGAGATCGTGTACTCGGACGCCACGTTCCGCATGCCGTCGGCGCTGCTCGCCGCGGCGAACGCCGACGCCGGCGGCACCTCGTACCTGTTCGAGATGCAGTACGCCTCCGAGGTCTACGGCGCCTGCCACAGCATCGACGTCCCCCTCGCCTTCGGGACCCTCGACTGCCCCACCGGCGTCCTCCTCCTCGGCGAGGACGCGCCGGACGGTGCGCGCGCGGTGTCGGACGAACTGCTGCACACCTGGGTGCGGTTCTGCGCCACCGGCGATCCGGGCTGGCCCCGCTACGACGCCGACGGCCGGACAACTCGGCTCCTCGACGCCCCGTCGACGACGGCGCCGTATCCGGAGGAGCGCTCGCGCCGGATCTGGGAGAGCCGCCCGCCGCTGCCGTTCGCCCCCGCCTGAGCGGACCGTCGAGAAGCAGCGATGTCCCCACCGGTCCACGTCACCACCTGGAGGCCCATGGATCCGGGCCGCCGGGCCGCGACGCCCGCGATCTTCGTGCACGGTGTCTTCACCTGGGGCGACGACGACGCGTACGGCTTCGCCGCGCAGCGTCCGCTCGCCGACGAGAGGACGCTGCTGCTGGTCGACCGCCGCGGCTACGGCCGGTCCCCCGACACGGATCGGAGCGACTTCGCCACGGACGCCGAAGATCTCGTAGCGCTCCTCGACACCTGCCCGGACGGCGCGCACCTCGTCGGGCACTCCAACGGAGGGCTCGCGGCGATGCTCGCCGCGGCGCGGCGCCCGGAGGCCGTGCGCTCGCTGGCCCTGATCCAGCCGTCGGCACTGCGGGCCGCGTCCGACCACCCGACGGTGCGCGACGTCCTGGCCCGCGTCCACGCCGGGCCCGCGGCAGGCCCGCCCGACCTGGATCCGGCCGAGTTCCTCCGGCTCTCGACCGAGGGCATGGGGATGACGATGCCGGCACCGACGCAGCAGCGGCTGCGCGCCGTGAGCACGTCGATGCGCGAACGCCCGGTCTGGGAGGCGGATCCGCCGCTGGAGCCGCTCGCCGCCGCGCCGTGGCCCTCGCTGGTCGTCACCGGCACGTGGGACGACGCTCCCGAGGAGTACCGGCGGTACGCGGGCGCGCCACTCCTGGCCTGTGCGGACGCGGTGGCCGACCGGATCGGCGCCCGGCGCCTGCGCGTGCCCGGCTACTACCCGCACACCCAGCACCCCGCGGAGGTCAACGCCGCACTGCGATCCCTGTGGCGCGACTCAGCCGCGTAGCCGCGCGGCGAGACCGTCGAGCAGGAAACGCACGGCGTCGTCGAAGCGCTCGTCGGGCGCGCCCCAGGCGGTCGGCCCGGCCTGCGCCGCGAGGGGGTACTCGTCCGCGCCGATCGCGGCCGCGCGGGCGACGGGGTCGTACCCCGAGACCGGGGCACCGTCGGGCCCGAAGACCTCCTGCTCCTCGATGACGAATCCCACCACCAGGTCCCGCAGGGTGGACAGGGCGAGCGCGGCGTCGCGCAGCGGGAATCCGGCGTCGACAAGCAGGCGCAGGGGCCGCTCGCTCGCGCGCACGACGGCGACGTCGGTGAACTTCGAACCGCTGAAGACCCGGGCGCCGTCGGTGTGCGCGCGGAGTGCGGCGCGCAGCCGACGGGCGCCGTCGGACAGCTCGGTCCGCCACTCGGACGCGGGCGGCCCCGCGGGCAAGGCGCGCCGCATCAGCTCCGTGGCCATCTCGTCGAGCAGGTCGCGCTTGGACGCGACGTGCCAGTACAGCGCCGGCGCCTTGACCTGGAGGCGGTCGGCGATCCGGCGCAGGGTCAGGCTCTCGACGCCGACCTCGTCGAGCACCTCCAGCGCCGCGGCCACCACGTCCGTCCGAGTGAGTCCCACCCCGACAGCTTAACGATGTTAAGGTGACGTCGAATTTAACGCCGTTAAGGAGACCGCATGAAGGCAGCACTCGCCACCTACACCGATGCGCCCGTCTGGGCCGACGCACCCGATCAGGCCGCCGGGCCCGACCTCGTCGCGGTGTCGATGCGGGCCGTCCCGCTGCACAATCTCGCGCGCGGGATCGCGGACGGCCGGCACTACGCCGCCCCCGCGGCGCCGGGCTTCGTCATCGGCGTCGACGGCGTCGGCGTCACCGAGGACGGCCGCCGGGTCTACGTCGCGGCGCCCGGCACCGCGGCCCCGACGGTCGCGGTCCCCGCCTCCGCACTGGTCGAGGTGCCGGACGCGCTCGACGACCTGCAGGCGGCCGCCGCCGTGAACGCCGTCATGTCGTCCTGGATGGCGATGACGGTCCGCACCCGCGTCCGCCCCGGGCAGACCGTGTTGGTGCTCGGCGCCACCGGCGGCTCCGGCCGGCCCGCGGTGGCCGTCGCGCGCCACCTCGGCGCCCGCGTGATCGCCGCGGGGCGCAACACGGACGTGCTCGCGACGGTGGGGGCGGACGCGACGATCGACCTGGGCGCCCCGGAGGCGGAGATCGCGGAGGCGTTGCGCCGCGAGAAGATCGACGTGGTCGTCGACTACCTGTGGGGCCGCCCCGCGGAGCTGACCCTCGCGGCGCTCGAGAAGCGCGGACCGTCGGAGTTCGTGCAGATCGGCACGATGGCGGGCGCGGAGATCGCGCTGCCCGGCGCGCTCCTGCGGTCGACCGACATCCGCCTGCTGGGCAGCGGCTTCGGCTCGTTCACCGCGCAGGAGGTCGCCGCGGCGCGGCCGGACATCCTCGCCGCGGTGGTCGAACTGGGGATCGCGATGGACGTCACCGCGGTGCCCGCTGAGTCCGTCGCCGAGGTCTGGCGGGCGGACACCGCGGGCACGCGGGTGGTGCTCACGCTGTAGCGGGGACCCGGTCCTCGACCGACTCGTCGGCGTAGACGTCCTTGCGCGGCGCGTTGTAGGCGTCCTCGTCGAGGATGCCCTCCTGCTTGGCGACGATGGTCGGGACCAGCGCCTGGCCGGTGACGTTGAGCGCGGTGCGGCCCATGTCGACGATCGGCTCGACGGCCAGCAGCAAGCCCACGCCGGCCAGCGGCAGCCCGAGGGTCGAGAGGGTCAGCGTCAGCATGACCGTCGCGCCGGTGGTGCCCGCGGTGGCGGCGGAGCCGATCACCGAGACGACCACGATGAGCAGGTAGTCCGTGATGCCGAGCGGGACGTGGAAGAACTGGGCCACGAAGATCGCCGCGATCGCGGGGTAGATGGCCGCGCAGCCGTCCATCTTGGTGGTGGCGCCCAGCGGCACCGCGAAGGAGGCGTACTCGCGCGGCACGCCCAGGTTCCGCTCCGTCACGCGCTCGGTGACGGGCAGGGTGCCGATCGAGCTGCGGGAGACGAAGCCGAGCTGCGCGGCCGGCCAGACGCCGCTGAAGAACTGCTTCACCGAGAGGCCGTGCGCCCGGATGATCAACGGGTACACCACGAGCCCGACGATCAGCAGGCCCAGGTAGATCGCGCCCGTGAACACGCCGAGGGAGCCGATGGCGTCCCAGCCGTAAGTGGCGACCGCGGTGCCGATCAGGGCGGCGGTGCCGATCGGGGCGAGGCGGATGATCCACCACAGCACCTTCTGGATGATCGCCAGCAGCGAGGCGTTGAGGGCGATGAAGGGCTCGGCCTTCTCCCCCACCTTGAGCGCGGCGATGCCGATAGCGGCCGCGACCACGAGCACCTGCAGCACGTTGAAGCTGAGCGAGACGGAACCGTCGGACGCCTTGGCCTGCAGGCCGAGGAAGTTCGACGGCACGAGGCCGGTGATGAAGGCCCACCACGAACCGGTGCTCGACGGCGCCTTGCCCTCACCGGTGACCGTGGTGTGCGCGCCGGGCTGCAGCACCAGGCCCAGGATGATGCCGATGATCACCGAGATGAAGGCGGTGATGGCGAACCAGAGCAGCGTCTTGCCGGCCAGCCGCGCGGCGTTGGTCACGTTGCGCAGGTTCGCGATCGACGCGATGACCGCCGTGAACACCAGCGGCACGACGGCCACGGTGAGCAGCTTGACGTAGCTGGAACCGATCGTCTTGAGCGTGCCGACCAGCCAGTTCACGTTGCCGTCGGCCGCGGGCGCCATGTTCCGGGCGATCAGGCCCAGCATCACGCCGGCGACGAGGCCGACGATGATCTGGAAGCCGAAATTCTTCAGCAGCGCGGGTACGCGCGACGGGGTTTCCACAGAGGACATGTCGGGGTGCAACGACGCGCGGCCGACCCGTGTTCCCTTTCACTCACGCTGAGCGAAAGCCTCGCACCACCACCCGCGCGGGCCGTACATTGCGCGCCGGCACGCTGAGGCCGGGCGCCAGCACCTCGGCGACGGTCCGGTCCTCGCCCTCGTCCTCCGTCGCGACGACGTCGACCGCCTCCATCACCGCCGGGTCGAACGCCTCCCCCACCCCGGGGGTCACGACGGTGCCGCCCCGCCCGACGAGCAGTCGCTCGACTCGCGCCGCGACCGCCGCGAAGGCAGCCCGTTCCCGCTCGGACTCGGCGGTGTCGGCGCACGCCGTCACCTCACCGAGGAGGGCGAACAGCTCGACCACGAGCGGCAGGTCGGCGCCGGCCCGGTCCCGGGCCTCCCGCGCGCCCTCCGCATCCGCCAGCCGCTCGACGGTGCCGGCCTGGCGGGCGAGGATCCGGGCCAGGTCCTCGACCCGCTCGGCGAGCCGATCGTCGCGGGGCCCGGGCTCCGTCGGGGCGTCCTCTGCGCTCATGCTCGCCAACCCTAGCGCGCCCCCTGCGCTGCTAACATCCCCGCCATGGGGGTCTACGGGATCGACCTGGGCACGACCAATTCTGCGATCGCGCGCATCGGCGCGGATGGTCGCCCGGAGATCGTCCGCGGGCTGGGCGGGGAGACGACGGTGCCCTCGGTGGTGCTGTTCGCGTCGGCCTACGACCACCTCGTGGGCGAGGGAGCCCGGCGCGAGGCGCGCCTCGACCCCGAGCACGTCTGCAGCCTGGTCAAGCGGCGGATGGGCGACTCGCAGTGGCGCTTCCGCGCGCACGGCGAGACCTGGTCCGCCCCGGCGGTGTCCGCACTCATCCTCAAGAGCCTGGCGGGCGACGTCGCGTTCAGCGGCGGCGAGCCGGTGCGGCGCGTGGTGATCACCGTGCCCGCCTACTTCGGCGACGAGGAGCGCCGCGCCACGATCCAGGCGGGCGTCTACGCGGGCTTCGACGTGGCCGGCGTGCTCTCCGAGCCCATCGCGGCCGCCTTGTCGTACGGCTTCGGGCGCCTCGACGGCGGCCTCGACCTCGGCAAGGGCGCCCCGCGGGAGACGGTGCTGGTCTACGACCTGGGCGGCGGCACCTTCGACGCCACCGTCATCGAGCTCGCCGACCGCCGGATCTCCGTGCTCGCGGTGGAGGGCGACCACCAGCTCGGCGGCGCCGACTGGGACGAGCGGCTCGCGCTGCACCTGTCGCAGCGTTTCTGCGAGGCCAACCCGGACGCGGAGGACCCGCTCGACGATTCCGCGGGCTCGCAGGCGCTGGTCCTCGCCGCCGAACGGGCCAAGCACGAACTGACCCTCGCCGACCGCACCGACGTGGTGATCGCGCACGACGGTGCGCGCGCGGTCGTCACGCTGACCCGCGCGGAGCTGGAGGAGATGACGGCCCCGCTGCTGCGGCGCACCGTCGACCTGGCGCGGGACTGCCTCAAGACCGCCGAGAAGCGGGGCGTGCACAAGGTCGACCGGCTGCTGCTCGTCGGCGGCTCCTCGCGGATGCCGGCCGTGGCCCGCGCCCTGCGCGAGCAGCTCGGCCTCGACGGCGAACTCCACGACCCGGACCTCGCCGTGGCCCGCGGCGCCGCCCTGTACGGCGAGAAGCTGGAGATGGAGCGCCTCGTCGCGGCCGATCTCGTGACCCGCGGCCTACTGCCCGACGGCGCTCCCCCTCTGCACGCGCAGGCGGCCGAGCTGGAGAACTCGATCGCCCGCGTCGCGGCCTCCTTCCAGCAGCCCGTCTCGCTGGTGCGGCGGATGCTCGAGATCCAGGTCGACACCGTGATCTCCCGCGGCTTCGGCGTGCTCGCCGTGCACGATCACGGGGACCTCGGCGTGACATGGCTGGTGGAGCGCAACCAGACGCTGCCGGTCCGCGTGCGCCGCTCCTTCGGCACCATGCGCGAGGACCAGCAGCAGATCGAGGTCACCGTCGTCGAGCAGCAGGGCCAGGTCGCCTCGCAGCGCCTCGGCGACGCGAAGCTGTTGGTGGAGGGCACGATCCGCGACATTCCGCCCGGTTACCCCGCAGGGAGCGAGGTGCGCATCACCTTCGAGATGGGCTTCGACGGTGTCCTGCACGTCACGGCGCACCACGTGGACGCCGACCTGCCGCTCACCCTGTCCGCGCAGACCGGGGCGATGCTCTCGCAGGCCGACGTGGAGCGCGAGCTCGGCCAGGTGCAGCGGTCGCGGCGTCGCGACTGAGGGGCCAGCCATGACGCCGATGCCGCCGTTCGATCCCAACGGCTACCGCAAGCGGGTGCTCGCGGACGTCGCCCGACGCGGCGGCCCCGAGAACGCCGACGCCTTCGAGCTGTACGACCTGCCCCTGGACGACGCCGCGGCTCTCTCCGACGCCGAGGTCGCGGCGCGCCTCGACGAGGTCTGGGGCTTCTGGCAGCGCCAGCGCGACCACCCGAAGTACCGCACGCTGGTCGCGCGGCTCGTCGACGAACACGAGCAGCGCAGCGCCCCACTGCGGGCCGCCGCGAGCCGCGCGTCCGAGGCCGCGCGGGTGCGCGCCGAGCGGGAGGAGCGGGACGCTGCCCGGTACGAGATCCTCGACACCGCCATCGCGCGGCTCGTCGAACGCCACGGCGGCGTGCCCGCCGAGAAGGTCCCGGGCCTCGAGGAGATCGGCGCGCTCGGCGGGCTGACCGCGGCGGAGGTCGCCACCCGGCTGCGGCGCCACCGCGTGCTGCCGGGCACGGCACTCGCACCCGAGCCCGCGGGTCTCACCGCCCAGCGCCGGGCGCAGATCCGGGCCCTGCTCACGGAGTGGAGCGAGCTCTGCGGCGAGCCCGTGCCCACCCTGTTCGCCCTACTCGGACTGGGGATCGCCGACGCGCACGACGGGGTGGAGATCCGCGAGCGCGCCGACATCCTGCACCGCCGCGCGCGCGAGATGCGCGCCGGCCGGGGCCGCGCGGTGCTCGACGAGCTGGGCGTGCACGTGCGCGAGGTGCTCACCGTCGGCGGCCCGCTCGCCGACGCCTACGCCCGCGCCGTCGTCGAGGACGCCACGGAGGCGCTGCGGCCCAAGGTCCGCGCCGCGATCCTCATCGAGGACCGGCTCATCGGCCCCGACTACGAGTACCTCGCCACCGAGGGCGACGAGCTGGGCCTCGACCGCGCCACCGCCGAGCGGGTACTCGCCGAGCTGGCCGCCGAGTACGGCGGCGGGATCGGGCACGCCCCGCCCGCGTCGGCACCCGGCCGCACCGCCCCGCCGACGGCCAACCCGGCTCCGGCCGGCGGTCCGCGGGCATGGGAGGCGCCGCTCAAGGCCGCCCGCGCGGCCCTGCGCCGCGGCCGCCCGGCGGAGGCGGCGCGCCTGGCCGCGGAGGCCCGGGCGCTCGACGACGGCACGGCCGGAACCCAGCTGCGGACCGTCGCCGACGAGGCGCAGCGCGTCCTCGACGAGGCCGCGGGCCTGTGGCCCGAGGTCGCCGCCGCCCGCGC
>NZ_JAIULG010000064.1 GCF_020169415.1 Tsukamurella sp. M9C | reverse complement strand
GCGCAGGCCCCGGGCGCCGGGGCGCCCGGGGCCTGCGCCGCGGGGGCCGGGTAGGACACGCCCTGCGGCGGGACCGCGGGCTGCGCATGCCGCCCGGTCGGCGGCGCGGGGACGCGCGGCGGAACCGGTGCCTGCGGCGCCACGGGCGGCACCGGCGCGGCCGCCCCCGGCGCCAGGCGCGGCGGCGCGGGCACCTGGCGCGGCTGGCGCTGCGCCGGCTGCTGCAGCGCGGGGGAAGCGATGGGCTGCGCCTGCACGTCGCAGTAGCGCAGCTCCTCGTCGGTCGGGTTGAGGACCACCTCGAACGGCGCGCGACGACCGATGCGCACCCCCACCACCGACGGCGAGACCTGCGCGACGACGAGGTCGGCGTTCGCCCGCTGCGGGGCGCTGCCGGGCGCGCGCAGGGTGAGCATGGTGCGCTCGGGTACCGCGTCGGCGGGGGCACCGTCGAAGACGGTGATGTCGGCCGGGCGACCCCCGGGACCGTCGGCGATCCGGAAGCGCGCCGGGTCCGCCAGGGTCGCGGCGAGGGTGGCCCACTGGGCCGGCCGGTCGGTGTGCACCGCGACGGACGCGCCGGCGCCGACGGAGCGGAGCAGCACGAGTTGCAGCGGGATCAGCTCGGTCGCGAACTCCACCACGAGCGTCTCGGGGACGGGCGAACCGTCGAACAGGGGCAGTGCCACCGCGTCGGTCCCGGAGACGCCCCACACGGGACCCGCGGGGCCGACGGGGATCTCCACGGCGCCGAGGCCGTCCAGGGGCGCGGAGGGCAGGTCGACGACGCTGGACCCGCCGCCCGGCAGCGTGCCGCGGGCGAGCTCCATCTGGCGGCCCGGCATCGGGACGAGCGCGTCGTCAAGGTTGTCGACGATCGGCACGGCGGTGTCGTAGCGGACGAGTCCGCTGATCTCCACGGGCGCCTGCGCGTCGGCCTTGCGCATCCGCAGCACGACGGAGGTGCTGTCGCTGTCGAGGCCCCACCACCGGTCGAGCTTCTCGGTGGAGGTGCGGACCGGGTCGATCAGGTAGGTGGTGGCGAACTCGGCGCCGTGCTCGATGTTCTGCCAGGTCTCGGTGCCGCCGAGGGGATCCGCGCCGAAGGTCATGCGGGCGTCCAGGCCGGCGAGCTCCGCGGCCGGCAGCACGCGGGCGCGGATCAGGCGCTCCTGCAGCCGCTGCTCGAGCCGCCGGGTCGCGGCCATGAGGGCCTTGGGGCCTGCCGTGCGCGACGGTCCGCGGCGCACGATCCCCGCCAGGTTGCGGCGGGTGTTGACGCGCAGGATGAGCCAGGTGGAGCGCTCGGCCATCGCCGCGTAGAACCGGACGCCCTGCGAGTAGGAGGCGCGGTAGGCCGGGCCGGGCGGCACGCGGCGGCCGACGGAGGCGACGTCGATGTCCACGTCGAGGCCGTACTGCGTCATCATCGTCGCGAGCAGGTCCAGCGGCACCGTCTCCGCAGCGAAGGCGCGGCCCTCGCGCAGCCGGGTCTCCGCCGGGTCGGCGGTGAGCTCGATCGCCGAGACCAGCTCGAAGCCGTCGCCCTGCCGCACGCCGACGCCGTCGACGTCGATGACCCGGCCGGGGATGCCCCCGGTCGCGCGGCGCCGACGACGCAGGTACCGCGCGCGGGCGCCGATCTTCTCGCTGAGCACGGTGCCGTGCACCGAGACGAAGGCGATCAGGGCGCCCAGCACGATGAGCGCGATCACCGACCACAGTGGCCAGACGCCGCCGACGAGCGCGAACAGGCTCGCCGAGAGGACGGCCCAGACCAGCGCGCGGCGCAGCGAGATCCGGATGCCGACGGGCCGCCGCAGCCGCGCGACCTCGGGGTGCGTGGGGACCTCGGCGGCCGCCGCCGGCGCCCCCGTCGTCACGGTCTCCGTCATCACGACCTCCGCTTCCGGCCGGGGCGCGTCAGCGCGACCACGCCGCCGATCACCAGCAGTGCCACCGCCCCGGCGCCCGCCACGATCGCCGCGGTCCGCCGCGGCCGCGTGTCGGGGTCGGGCGGGGGCGGCGGGACCAGCAACTTCTCCACCGACTGCGGGTCGATGTCCGCGTCGATGTCGGGAACCTTCGCAGTGAGGGCCGCCACCGGATCGATGAGCCCGCGGCCCACCTTGTTGTCCGTGCCGCGGCCGGGCGCGTGCGCCGTGGCCACGAGCCGCGCGGCCGCCTGGGTCGCCGAGAGCTGCGGGTACCGCGCGCGGACCAGGGCCGCCGCGCCCGCGGCGTAGGCCGCCGCGAACTCGGGCCCGGCGAAGGGCACCAGGTTGCGCTCGACGGGGGCGCTGTTGACCACGCCGTCGCCGCCGCGCGAGTTCAGCGAGACGATGCCCGCGCCCGGCGCGGCCACGTCGAGCCAGGGACCGTTGAGCGATCCGGGCAGGGGCGTGCCCTCCGCGGTGGTGGCGCCCACCGACAGGACCTGCCCGTCGAACCAGTTCGGGGTCGCGACGGTGGTCACCTGCCGCCAGCCGCGCGGGTCGTCGGGCTGGCCGGGATCCGGGTCGGGATTGGCCTTGCAGTCGTTGGTCCCGACGGTGCCGCCCTGCCGGTCCGTCGCGCCCGCGCCGGCCACGACCAGCGCGTCCTTGGCGCGGAGCGCGTAGGCGACGGCGCCGCCGATCTCGCGCTGGCGGAACTGGTTGTCGGCCGCCATGCAGACGGGCTCGGGCACGACGATCACCTTGGCGCCGCGGTTGGCGGCGCGCACGATGGCGCGGGCGATGCTGCGCGCGTTCACCGCGGCGCGGCCGAGGTTGGGGTCCGCGTCGTCCGCGGGGGTGTTCTGCAGGGAGAAGCCGGCGGAGTCGACGCGGATCGACAGGATCCGCGCGTCCGGGGCCACGCCCACGACGCCGTCGCCCGCCGCGGGCTGCGCGCCGATGATGCCCGCGACCAACGTGCCGGTGGAGTCGCAGTCCAGCAGGCCGCGGTCGCCCGCCACCATGTTGTCGCCGGCGCCGTCGAGGCCGCGGAGGCGGGCCTGGGGCCGGACGCCGGTGCTCAGCACTGCGACGGTGACGCCGGCGCCCGTCGAGAACTTGTGCGCCTCGTCGATCCGCAGGGTGGTGGCCGGCGCGGGGGCCGCGGCCAGGTTGGAGTTCGGCAGGACGCCGGGCTCGACGCAGCGCGGATTGTTGTTGCGCAGCGGGCGCTCCGGGCCGTCGGTGTCGGGCGGCGCGCCGCCGATGTCGGCGACGGGCGGCACCACGGCGCCGGAGACGGCCGGAGCCCAGCTCCCGGCGACGACGACGGTGACGGTCGCGGCCGCCGCAGCGACCGCCTTCGGGAATCGGCGCACGGTCCCTCTACTTCAGGAACGACAGGTCGAGTTCGCGCATCGCGGCGAACAGGCGGGTGCACCAGAGAGCGAGCAGGACGACAGCGAAGATCGCCAGCTTCTCGCCGGCCTCGATGCGGCCGAGGAGTCGCGCCGAGAGCGGGCGGCCGTGGCCGCCGCGGTCGGTGGAGACGCGGTCCGCGAGCAGCACGCCGCCCGCGCCGAAGCCCGCCAGCACGGCGGCGCTGAGCACGATCACGACGAGCCGGCCGAGGTCCGAGTCGAGCGCCCCGACGAGGACGATCGCGAGGCCCGCCGCGATGACGAAGCCCGCCACGAAGAAGACCGTGGCGTGCACCCGGTCGTCGAGGGTGCGGCCGCGCAGCACGCAGATCACGGAGGTCAGGGCGGCGATCGCCACCTCGCCCCAGAAGTAGTGGCTGTGCGGGACGATCACGGTGAGCGCGGAGACCACGAGGATCCCGGCGATCGCGACGTAGAAGCCGGTGAGCAGCTTGGCCGCGGTACGGGCCTTGCGCTCGAGGCCGGTGTTCTCCTCGGCGCGCGCCAGCTCGGTGGTCATCTCGTCGTCGAAGGTGTCGACGTGGTACGCCGCGTCGAGCTCGGTGCGGTCGATGTCCTCGCCGGGCGGCGGGAGCGGGTCCGGCCGGACGCGGGCGAGCATGAGGGCCCAGCCCTGCGCCCAGTTCGCCAGCAGCAGGCCGCCGATCACGCCGATCGCGGGGATCGCGGGCCGGCCGAGCGGGGTGTACGCGAACAGCGCGCTCGCGACGACGACCGCGGCCGCGGTGAGCCCCAGCGCGGCGAGCACCGTCGCGCCCAGGCCGCTCGCGCGCCCGAGCACGACCACGCCGATGAGGGCGAAGATCGATCCCGTGAGGACGTTCGCGGCGGTGAACGCACCGTCGACCCCGCCGTCCGGGGGGATGAGCACGAACCCGGCCGAGAAGAGCACGGGGAAGGCCGCGAGCTGCAGCGCGTACGCCACCTGCGGGGCGCCGTACTGCCGGTCCGCGGAGAGCGCGGCGAGCACCACGGCGATCGAGGCCAGGGCCGCCACCGGGAACCACCACAGCACGCTGGAGTGCGCGAACCAGGCGATGAGCACGAGCGCGGCGAAGACCGTCGCGCCGAGCACCAGCGCGAGCAGTCCCAGCGCCCGCGCCGTCGCCGATTCGAACCGGCGGAAGCGCTGGCGGCAGAACTCCTGGATCGCGTCGGCGGTGCTCTCGATGAGCGGCCGGAAGGTCTGGGTCGAAAAGGTCTCGGCCAGGATCAGGCGGTCACCGTCGAGCACCCCCGCGTCGGCGAGCGACTTGTCGCGGGCCAGCGGCGTGCCGCCCTCCCGGGCGAAGGTCCAGGCTCCGGTGGTCGAGAAGTCGTGGTCCGGGAAGATCTGCTCGAGCCCGGGGACCACGGAGTCCATCACGACGGACAGCCGCCGGCGGGCCAGCAGGCTCCGCTCGACGGAGTTCTCGCCGACCTCGACCAGGACGCGCACCTGTTCGGGGACGGCGGATCGCCCGGGGCCCGCGTTGTCGGTTCCGGCGGGCTCCGGGGTGATCGGGAAGACCATCTTGCGTCAGCGTCCCTCTGTCGTGCGCACCTGCAGCTCGGCGAGCTTCTGGGCGGCCGGCGGCTCGTAACCGGAGTTGAAGCCGTCCGCCAGGTCCGCCGCCAGCTCCTCGAACGCACGCACGGTGCGTCGGCGGAGCAGATCGATGTCGATCGGCTGGTCCGAGTCGAGGTGCGGGTCGTACGGGATCTCGTGCACGCGCAGCTTCTGCCCGGCGCGGAAGAGCTCGTCGAACTGCTCCACGGAGACGCTGCCCCGGCGCTTGGTGTGGTTGATGACCACGATCGTGTTCGCCAGCAGGCCGTGCCAGCCGTGATGCCGCAGCCAGTCGATGGTCGCGGCCACCTTGCGCACGCCGCGGGTGGTGGCCGAGGCGGGCAGGATCAGCGCGGAGGAGATCTCCAGCACGCCGGTGCCCGTCTGGGTCTGCAGGCCTCGGCCGGCGTCGACCAGCGCGAGGCTGTAGTGCGGGCGGAAGATCGAGTACAGGTCCAGCACGTCGTCGTAGTCGGTGACGTCGCGGCCGTTGAAGCGCCACGGCGTGGGCAGCACGTGCAGGTTGGTGGGCGTCACCGCGAGGTGCTTGTCCACCTGGTTGCGGTCCGAGAGGTCGCTCTGCTGGATCAGCGTGCGCGCGGTCGAGCCGCCCTGGTGCCACGCGGTCACCTGGTCGAGATCGCCACCGTCGGGGTCGAGGTCGAGCGCGACCACGTTGTCGGCGCGGGTGCGCTCGAGGACCTGGCCGAGCACGCCCACGAGCAGGGTGCCGCCGGCGTTGTCGGCGAACACGCTGGTCACATGGAACTTGTTCTTCGGAACGCGGATGCGGTGCACCAGCTCCGCGTGCTCCTGATCGTTCGCGCTGGGGCCCACGTCGAGGCCCATCTTGCGCAGCCAGGCGCGCCAGCCCGAGACCCGCACCGCGGCGTCCGAGAACCGGATCTGCTGGTTGAAGGACGACGAGGCGGTCGACATCGGCGCCGACAGCGACTCGCCCATCGGGCGCATCGGGGCCTGCTGGTGCTGCGGCACCATCGGCGCGGGCGCACCCTGCACGGGTGCGGGCGCCTGGCCGAAGGGCTGCGGGGAGGCGGGGCGATGGATCTGGCCGGAGGCCTGCGGCGACTGGAACTGGCCGGTCGGCGGGATGCCCTGGAAGGGGGCCTGCTGCGCCTGCGCAGCAGCGGGGACGAAGCCGTTCTGGCCGCCCTGCCACTGCTGCTGGGGCTGCTGCGGCTGCGGCACGGGGGCCGGGGCGGGCACGGGCTTGGCCGCCTGCGGGGTCGACGGTGCCGCGGGCTCGGTCTTCGGGGCGTCCGTCTTCGGCGCGTCGGCCTTGGCGGCGTCCGCCTTCGGGACGTCGACCTCGGGCGCGTCGGCCTTGGGCGTCCCGCTGGTCGGGGCGTCCGTCTTCGGCGCGTCGAGCTTCGGCTGGCCCGCCTTGGGGGCGTCCGCCTTCGCGGCGTCGGCCTTGTCATCGACGATCGCGGGCTGCTCAGCGGTGGGGCGCTCGTCCGCGGCGACGATCACCGGCGGGGCGACGGGGGCCGTCGGCACCGCGGCGGATCCGTCGAGGTCGTCGACACCGGGGAGCTCCGGCTCCTCCCATTCGCCGCTCACGGGCTCGGACAGCGGGCCACCCGTGGGGACGGACGGTCGGACCACCGGGACGGCAGAATCGGTCGAGGGCAGGATCGCCGCCGCGGGGTCAGTCTCGTGACTGCTTTGCGGTACGAAAGGCACCCGAACGTTAGTAGCTGCGTCGCTCATGGACTGCACCTCTCTTGCTGGAAGAATCTTTTGCAGACTAATACATACCCAGGTCAGACGACCAGTGGGGGTGAGCTATCAGTTTGTTGTATCGAACCATCCGCGGCAACCGCCTCGCTCGACGAGCGCGCTGATCCCTTCGGAGAATCGCCGCCGGGTACCGGGACTGAGGGTCACGTCGACCACGCCTCGCGAGCCGCGGTCGGTGGTCGACAGGACGCGGCCGGCGGTCGTGTCCATCACGCCGACCGCCCACGTCGCGTGCGTCCGCACGCCACTGGAATCGCTACGGTGATAGACGATTTCGGCTCGCCGACCGGTGTAACGCCCCGCGTCGACCAGGATGTCGACGGTCTTCTGGGACAGCTCGTGCTCGCGCAGCCGGCTACGGACCTCCCGCTCGCCGCGGGGGCCGGTGACCTGCGGATCGAAGCTCGCGACGATCTCCGCCAGTTCGCCCGCCTCGAGGGTGAGGGACTCGAAGTCCGCGGGATCACGCGCACCCAGGACCCGCCACAGTGGTTCGACCACGGTCGATTCGAAATCCTCGCGATCGGTGCGGAAGCCCTGAACGGTGAACTGATCGTCGTTGCGGAAGGCGACGGCCACCAGGTCATCGCGGCGCACGACCGCCCCGCGGAGCACCGCGTCACCGTCGAAGACGCGGATCGCGACCTCGGCGGCCGGGGCCTGCAGGGCGCGCAGCCACTGCGCCACCTGCTGGTCGACGGTGCCGTTCGCGTCCACCAGCCCGGCGTCGACCAGCCCGGGCAGGACCGCGAGGTCCACCACCAGCTGATCGTCGGGCCGGTACACGTTGGGATGCACGGCCAGCACCACGGGCGCCAGCTCGCCGACGTCCGAGAGCCGCATCAGCAGCAGCAGCTCGTCGATGTCGGCGGCGAAGGCGGACAGCTTCGCCACCGGTTCCTCGCGCAGCACGGCCATGCGCCCCTCCTCTTCCGACGCGGCCCGGCCCCGCGGGTGCGGTGGCCGGGCCTCGTCTCATCGTTCTCAGACTCCGTAGAGACCCGCGGCCTGCGCCTGGCCGGCCTGGTGGATCGTGGCGGCCGTCTGCAGGTTCACACCGGTCTTACGGATCGCCATGGCCAGGTTCTCGTTGGCCTTGAGGCAGATCTCGTGGACGTGCTGGTAGCTCTCCTGGTCGACGCCCACCCAGTTGCCGGCGTTGAGGTTCGCGGTGTTGTTGGCCGTCAGCTCGGCGATGTTCGCGTCCGCGACGGCGGAGGCCTTGGCGAGGCCGGCCGACGTGGCGTCGTAGCTGGCGTAAGTGACTGTGATGCGCTCGGCGGAAGTCATGCTGCTACCCCTTCAGTGAGATCTGCGGTCTAGACGACGTAGCCGGTGAACAGGCCGCCGGCGTCACCGTCGGTGCTGGTGATGAGTCCGCCGTTGCGGCCCAGGGCCTCGGCGACGGCCTCGAGCTTCTGCTGCTCGGCGTTGCACACGGCGATGAGCTCCTCCATGTGGACGGTGGCCTTGTTGGCGGTGTCGCCGTTGTTCGCGGCGCGGTAGGCCTCGGCCGTGGTGCGGACGAACTTGATGTTGGCGAGGGTCGTCGCGGCCACGTCGTGGGTCTTCGCGGTACCGGCGGCGTGCGAAACGGTGTTCAGGTCGTAGATCTGCGGGGGCATCAGTGTTCCTCCAGTTCAGTGGTGGTCGTGGTGGGCCGAGCGGGTGGTGGGAATCAGCGCCCCTCCCCACTCGACGGGACGTCGACGGGAACGGACTCGTACTCGGGCACCGAGTCCTGGTAGATGGGCATCGCTGCCGTATCGGGCACGACGATGCGCTCGCGCTGCTTGCCCTTCGACCGCGCGACCGGCGCGCTGGCCGAGGTCGGGACGATCGGGCGCAGCGGCTCGGCCGCGACGCGCGGAACCGGCGGGGGCGGCGGCGCGACCGTGAGGCCGTCCGTCGACCAGTTCGCGGGCGCAGCCACCTGCGGCAGCGCGCTCGTACCGGGCTCGACCCGCAGCGCGGACGCGGACCGCTGCGCCTGCTCGCCGCGCGACATCCGCTCGAGGGTGGGCGAACCGGGGCGCGCCCCGAAGTAGCCGACGGAGCCGGTCCGGTTCTCGGGGCTGACGCCGGAGAGCAGGGCACTCATGGGCTGGTAGACCACGCCGCCGCCGGTGGCGGCGGTTCCCGCGCTGACGCCGGCCTGGATCGCTTGCCCACCACCCGAGAAGGCCATGCCGACCGCGGCGCCTCCGGCGCCGGCCGCTGCACCTCCGGCGCCGCCCAGCTGCTGGATCAGGCTCATGCCGAGCTGCTGTCCGGCGGCGGGCCGGACGGCGCTGTTCTCGCGCGACTGGGAGGCGGCGGTCGCCCCGTTCGATGCGGCCTGCTCGACCCGCTGGGCGTTGACGAGCAGGGTCTGGCCGAGCTTCGTGGTCGTCAGGACGCCGCCGGCTGTACGCATCCAGAGCATGCTGGCGACGGCCTGCGCACCCTGCGCGGCGAGCGTCATCTTGGTGACCACGGCGTCGCCGACCGAGGCCGCACCCGCGGCGGCAGCGGGGATCGGCACGCCGATGGAGGTGGCCATGGGCTTCGGCGGGAGGAAGGGCTCGAAGGCCATGTTCGCGGTGGAGTTCGCGAGGTACACCGCCATCATCGCGGCGTTCTGCGCCCACATCGCGGCGTACTGCGCCTCGTTCGCGGCGATCGCCCCGGTGTTGACGCCAAGGAAGTTGGTGGCGTTGAGCACGGCGTTGGTGATGTGGTTCAGCGCGATCTCGGGCAGCTGGGCCATGCCCGCCAGGGCCGCCGAGTAGTCGGCCGCCTGCTTCGTGTGGCGGGTCGACGCGAGCAGCGCCTGCGTGCGCAGCGCCTCGTTGTGGGCGAGGTAGATCGCGACGTTGCGGGTCATCAGCGCCGTCTCGGGCGCCTGCCAGGAGGCCGCGAGGCGGGGCAGCAGCGACTGCAGGAAGACCGACCGCGCGCTGACGGAGGCCGCGACCGAGGCCCAGGCCGCCGCCGCAGCGGTCGCCGGCGCCGGGCCCGCTCCCGACATGAGGCGCCCCACGTTGACCTCGGGGGGAAGCGCTGGGAAAGTCACGACGTCACGCTCGTCAGAACTGCACGGCGTTGTCGGCCATGATGTATGTGGAGGCGACAGCCGAGAGGCTCACGGCGTACTGCGCGACCTCCGCGTGATCGACGATCGAGGTCGCCAGGAAGTTCGCCGCGTGCGCCGCGGAACTGGCCGAGACCAGCAGCGATACGTCATCGGCCCCCGCGGGCACGATCGCCCCGATGGCGCCGGCCGCGCCACCGATCAAGCCCGAGGTGGTGGCGACATTCGCCATGACCTCGTTGGTTCCCGCCAAGAGTTGAATAGGCGCCACGTTCAGGCCCACCTGCTATCCCCTTTACTTGATTTTCAAGTTGCAACTAAAACAGAATTGTCAAATTTCGTCAATCCCTGGTTGTCCGAAATTCTCATCCCCAAACCTCGTCATCGGCCTCCGCTTCGTCCCTGCGTACGCCGTTCCAGGCGACCTGGACGATGTCCGACGGTGCCCCGCGTCCGGGATGGAATCGGCCCCGGCCCGGGATGCCGAAGCGCTGCCCGCGTTCACCTGCGATGTTCACGTTGAACTTGTCCGCGGACAGTGCCAGCGCCATGGAGCTGTGGGTGTCGAGGTACTGGATCAACGGGTCCGAACTGGCCTTGTAGAGGTACTCGGCGTCGTTGAGCACCACGATCACGTGGAAGCCGCGAATGACACCGTCGTTCATCAACTTCGCGGTCTGGGTGATCGGGTTCGTGCGGTCCCCGCGCGCGACCACCGCGTCGTAGTCGTCGATGATCAGGAAGACCTCGGGACCGGTCCACCAGTCTCGGCGCGCGAGCGCCGAGCTGTCGGCGGCGTCCGGCACCTTGCGGTAGGTCACCTTCTCGGGGTCGGTCTCGCCCTCGCCCATCCAGTCCACGAGTTTGTCCTGCCAGCGACGCAGGAAGTCGTAGAGGTCGGAGCCGTGCAGCCCGAGGTTCTTCGGGTTGGGCGCGAAGGCGCCGCGGTGCACGCGCTTGGGGTCGAGGAGGGCGATGGCGCCGTCGTCGATCGTCGGGTACCGGCGGCTGATCGCCTCGATGAGCGTGTGTACGAAGGCGGACCGCCCGGAGCCGCTCTCGCCGACCACGTACATGTGCGCCTCGCGGCCGAAGTCCGCGACGGCGGGGCCGGCGTCGGTCTCGCGGACGCCGAAGGGCAGCCGGACGCGCTCGCGCGCGCTCGCCTCCGCGGGCAGGACCGAGAACAGGTCGCTCTGCAGGACCACCTCGGGCAGCGCCAGCAGCTTCGGCGCCTCCGCGCCGGAGGTGTTGGCGCGGCGGATCCGGTCCACGACCTCCTCGATGCCGTCGCTGAGGGTCTCGGGCGAGGCGTCCCCGTCGGCGCGGGGCAGCGCGACGAGGGCGAGCAGCTCCCGGTCGGTGGTGATCACGTGGCCGGCCTTGTCGGGCACCGCCTTGTTCCGCTGCGAGTTCACGACGGACATGTCGTAGCTGGCGGTGGAGACGCGGCCCTCGATGATCGTGTGCATGTGGCTCGCGAGGCCGCGGAGCACGGTGTTGCGGGCGGTGGTGATGACGAAGTGGATGCCGTAGTTCAGGGCGCCCGAGGCGAGCGCCTCGAGCACGGCCACCTTGTCCTCGAAGACCCCGCCCTCGGTGACGGCGGCGTCGAAGCCGTCGATCACGATGAAGACGTCGCCGAACGCGTCCTCGGTGGTCACCTCGGCCCCGGGGTCGCTGCGCAACCGCCGGTACTCCGCCATCGAGTTGACGCGGTACTTGCGGAAGAGCTTGACGCGCTGGTCGATCAGGTCGGACATCTGGGAGACGATCCGGTTGATCGCGTCCTCCTCGGAGCGCGTCGCGATCCGGGAGACGTGCGGCAGGTCCTCGAGCCGCATCCAGCCGCCGCCCGTGTAGTCGACGACGAAGAACTGCACCTGCTCGGGCGAATGGGTCAGGGCGAGCGAGGTCACCAGCGTCATCGCGGCGGTGGTCTTGCCCTTCTGCGGCGCCCCGTAGATGAGCACGTTGCCCTGGCCGCCCGAGAGATCCAGCTCCCACACCGGCTGCTGGTGCTTGGCCGGGTCGTCGAAGACGCCGAAGGGCGTCTTCAGGGTCGCGGGGGTGGTCACCGTAGGCGCCACCCACTCCTCGGCCCCGAGCGACGGTGCCAGGATGTCCAGGGTGGTGGAGGTCAGCTCGGGGAGCCACGGCTTGTACGCGGGGCGCGCCGGGGCCTTGGTGAGCAGTTCCTTGACGACGGTGAAGACCGTCGGCGCGGCGAGCAGTTCCTCCTCGGTGCGCACGATCTCGTCGTCCTCGACGATCTCGGCCTCCAGGTCCGGGATGTCCACCCGGCGCGCGGTGAAGCCGCGGGAGGAGAGGTCGTCGGCGGTGGGCTGCACGATCTCCCGCACGACGGGCTCCGGCGCCGCCTCGGGCGCGAAGTAGGGCTTGCCCGTGAATCCGGCGTAGAACCGGATCAGGTCGTCCTCGTGGAGCGTCTTGATGAGGCCGTTGCCGGGCTTGCCGGGCAGGTTCTTGGCGTCGGGGACGCCGATCACCGCGCGCGAGTCGCCGGCGGTGCCGGTGCGAAGAGCGATGTGGTAGTGGATGTTCGACTCGAGGCCGCGCGAGCGCGCCATCTCCGCGTTCTGCGAGGCGAGCAGCAGGTGCACGCCAACGGACCGGCCGACGCGGCCGATCTGGCTGAAGATGTTCACGAATTCGGGCTTGGCCTCGAGGAGCTCGGTGTACTCGTCGATGAGCACGAGCAGCGCCGGCATGGGCTCGAGGTCGGGGCAGTGGCCGGACTCGCGGGCCTTCTCGTACTCGGTCAGGCCGATGATGTTGAAGGACGGGTAGCGCGCGGCGGCGCTGTCGAAGAGCTGCTGGCGCCGCTTGAGCTCGCCGGTGATGACCTCCATCATGCGGTCGACCATGCTCTCGGACTTCTCGAGGTTGGTGACCACCGCGGCGACGTGCGGGATGTCCTCCATGCCCTGATAGGTCGCGCCGCCCTTGAAGTCGACGAGCAGCAGGTTGAGCATCGACGGCGGATGGAACAGGCAGGCGTCGAGGACCAGGCAGCGCAGGAACTCCGACTTGCCGGAGCCCGACGTGCCGATCATCTCGCCGTGCGGGCCGGTACCGCCCTGGCTGGCCTCCCGCATGTTGAGGAAGATGCGCGTGCCGTCCGGCCCGAAGCCGATCGGGAAGTTGAGCCGGCGCGGATCGTCGAACCGCTTGATCCGCTGCCAGAAGTCGACCACCTCGATCGCGCCGGGATCGTCGACCTGCACCAGGTTGGCCCAGTCCCGGCCGGTGTCCTGGCGCTCCTTCGACAGCAGCGACGCCGTGGTCTCGAGCTCCCACCGGGCGAGCTTGCGCGCGTTGGTGTGCGCGTCGACGGCGTCGAGGTGGTCGGCGCGCGCGATCTCCTTGGGCGCCTCCAGCGGGAGGTCCGAGTCCCACCGGGTCACGATGCCCGTCGGGTCCACGTCGAGCAGTACGGCGTGCGGGAACGAGTCGATCACGCCATCGGGCGGCGACATCAGGATCCACGTGACGTCGGCCAGCGAGGCGATCGCCTGGTCCGTCATCCGTGCGCGCTCAGCGGATTCCACGATCACCACGGTGTGCCGGGTGCGCCCCGTCGCCTCGGACTCGGTGGTGAAGGGCCGGGAGTAGTCGACGATGCGGTCCGCCTCGGCCGCCGGCTGCTCGTCGCCGCCGGCGAGTTCCTCGAGGAAGTCGGTCCAGTTGCCGTAGATCATCCGGCGCGAGCCCAGTGCGTCGATCAGCGACGGATGCTGCGCCTGCGGAAGCCATTTCAGGTACTCCCAGCGGCCGCCGTCGGGGGTGTCCGCCACCACGGCGAAGCGCAACCGGTCCGGGCCGTGCGTGATCGCGAGGTGGTTCAGCATCGCGCGCACCATGCCGGCCGACCGCTCGGAATCGCCGCTCACGCCCAGCACGGGAACGGTGCGCAGGGTGAAGGCGAGCGGCATGTCCGCGATGGTCGAGTGGGTGTGCAGGAACTTCACGGTCTCGGTCCACTGCACGGGGTCGAGGAACTCGCCGTCGGGCGCTTCCGGCGTGAGCAGCTTCGCCTTCGGCACGATGCGTCCGCGGCCGTAGCGGGCCGCCGTGAACCGGGTCTTGCGCTCTGCGTCGCCGCCGTTCACCTCCCACATCCGCTCGGTGCCGATGAGCGACGCCGCCACCGACGGATCCGGGTAAGCGTGGGCGAGGGCGTCGAAGTAGTTGCGGCCGCGGGAGAGCGCCTTCTCGCGCGAGGTGCCGATCGAGCGGCTGGCCTGCTTGCGGTCGTGGAGCAGCTGCGCCTTCGACTTGTTGCCGCTGCCGCCGGGGCCGCCGCCCATGTACGCGAACATGCCGAACAGCAGCATCATCGGCATGAGCAGCATGACCGGGTTGAAGCCCCGGTTCATGCGGATCATCATGAACAGCATGCCGAGGACGGCGACCACCATGATGACCGGCATCATCACGGTGCGCCACTTGCCGGGCGGGTCGACCTCGTCGATGGTGTCCGGGGTGCGGACCTCCACCTCTTTCTTGACGACCCGGGGCTCCTTCTTCGGGTGGAGCGGGGGCTCGAAGACCTGCCTACTCACTACTTCCCCTTCGGGTCGAACTTCGCGACGACGGGGTCGTCGGCGCCACCGTCGTGCTTGATGGATGCGCTGGCCTGCGAGAGCGTGGGACCCTGCGCGAACAGGCTGATGATCGTCCACGGCGCGGGCACCGGGTTGCTCAGCCCCAGCGCCTTCGCTGACGAGCCCGGGTCGTTCGAACCCTGGTCGTCGATGCCGTACCGGATGCCGGTGTCCGCGATCCAGAACTCGCCGCTGTGCTCGCGCGAGTCCTTGGCGGAGCCGGTGGCGTAGACGTACCGTCCGCTGTTCGCCGGCAGGTACACGTCGTCGGCGATGGTGCCCGCCGAGCCGGGTGCGCCGATCAGGGCGATCCGGGCGGCGCTCTGCTGGGCGGTCAGCGGCAGCGTGCCGGCGACGAGGACCTTCTGCTCGGCGGTCGGCGCGTCCCCGTCGTGCGACCAGGTCATGCAGGTCACGGGGTCGCTCGTCGCATCCTCGATCCGCACCTTGCCCGTCGGGAAGTGGTCGACGGCGATCCGCCCGCCCACCTTGGGCCACTGGTTCGCCTTCGACGCCTCGGTCTCGACGACGCCGCTCTTGACGGGCGAGACGGTCTGCAGGACCGCCGCGGCGGTCTGGCTGACCTGCTGGATGCCGTCGGCGGCCACCACGTAGTAGGTCCAGCCGCCGTCGACGGTGGCGACGCGCAGCGTGGTGCCGACGAGCAGCTTCTCGGTGTTCGCGAAGCGCACGGGCTTACCGAGATCCGTGATCTGCGGGACGTCGATCGGTTCCCGCGCAGCGAGCGCGTTGAACAGGCCGGGCGACATCGGGATGACCCGCTGGTCGATGCCGATGCCCAGCGCCTCGCGGATCGCGGAGTTGCCCAGGTCCAGCCGCGAGCGGGCCACGACCCCGTCGTCGGAGTAGACGAGCCAGGTCTGGTTGTCGAAGGCGACGACGCGGGCGCGGTCGCCGGTCAGCTCGTCGGTGCCGTCGGCGGGTGTGAGGGCGCCGCCGATGATCGTGACCTTCACCGCGGAGGTGGCGGTCGTCGGCAGCCCCGTCGACGGGTCGAGCGGCACGGCCGAGCCGGTGGCCGTGCTGTCGCAGACGGCCCACTGCGACATCCGGCTGGTGGAGTTGCGGATCACGGTGGGGGCGTACGGGATGCCCACCATCGGGCCACGCGGCAGCTTCTCGATCTCCCCGGACTTCGCCAGCACCGGCTTGGCGGGCGAGCCGATGATGAGCTGGCCGGAGACCACGTTGGGGATCGGGCTGAGCGCGTCGCCGACCTTGACGTACAGGGCACCGGTCTGGCTGTCCTGGATGATTTCGCCGTCGCCGACCTTGCCGGCGGGGAAGATCACGGCGCCGATGACGCAGCCCAGGACGACGACCAGGCCGACGGCGAGCGCCATGTACAGCGGCGAGCCCTGGAACTTCTTCACGTCGTCGATCCAGCGCGTGTCGCGGCGCACCAGCGCCTCCTCGTTGCGCCGCTGCAGGTAGGCCTCGCCCGACTTCTGGTACTTCGAGGTCAGGCGGAACCCTCGGACCCGCTCCTGCAGGCCCGATTTCGGGTTCGACGGATCCGGCGTCATCTCAGCCATTCGATTCCTCGTGCCAACTCGTCTCCAGGAGATGCCATTGCGGCCACGGGAAGTTCGGCGACACCCGCAGGGTCTCCTCGTAGGCCAGGCGCACGTCCTCGAACTCGAGGGTGCGCAGCAGCGTCCGCTTCTCCTCGGACGAGAGCGACGACCGGTCGATCGCGCTGACCCGGAAGTCGCGGAAGCCCCGCGCCGAGGAGATCACGGTGCGCATGAACCTGGCGTTCGACATCAGGTCGATGCCGGAACACAGACGGCCCTTGAGATCGAGGGCGCTGACCTCGGCGAGCCGCTTGTTGTGCTCCTCCAGGTAGCCGCGCACGCCCACACCGAGGTTCTCCCGGCTCTTGGCGGCGACGGACTCGGCGATCTCGACCAGTTCCTCCGCCGTGAACGAGCTGAACGAGATCCGCGTCGGGAAGCGCAGCGGGAGTCCGGCGTTCACCTGCAGCAGGCGGTTCATGTCGTCGTCGTAGCCCGCGAGCACCACGACCACCTTGTCGCGCAGGGGCTTGTCGCCCTCGTTCTCGATCCGGGCCAGCAGCGCCTCGAGCGCCTCGCGGCCGAACCGGGAGGCCTGGTCCTCGCCGTCGCCGGCGACGAGGCCGTACGCCTCGTCGAGGAAGAACAGGCCGCCGCGCGACTCGTCGACGAGCTTGTTGGTGCGGATGCCCGCCTGGCCCACGTAGCCGGTCATCATGTCGCTGGGTTGGTGCTCGTAGACCTCGGGCTTGGCGATCACGCCCAGGCCGTAGTACAGCTTCGCGAGGATCCGCACGCCCGTCGTCTTGCCGGTGCCGGGCGGGCCGGTGATGATCGCGGAGAGGCGCATCTCCTCCTCGCTGTACTCCTCGCCGAGCTCCTCGCTGAGTTCCTTGCGCTCGCGGTCCATCTCGACCTTCGAGGCGAGGCGGCGGATCTGCGACTTCACGTCCGGGCTGCCGACGAGGGCGTCGAGCTCGCGCCACGCGTCGGCGAGCACGACGTCGCGCTGCCGGTCGAGGCTCTCCTGCTCGATCTCCTGCGCCGTGGTGCCCGATGTCGGGTCCCACGGGTCGGTGCGGGTGTTCATCGATTGCGCGGTGACCACCTCGAGGGAGCCGCCCGCGGCGGCGTGGTCGAGGTCCGGGCGCGAGGAGATCCAGGCGCGGGCGTCGCGCAGCAGCTTGGCGGCACCGTCCTCGTCGCCCGTCGCCCGTAGCGCGTAGGCCTGGGTCACCAGGAGGCTGGCCTGCACCAGTTTGAAATCCTCTGAGGCGAGCGCGGTCTTGGTCGCGGAGAGCGCCTGGTGAGCGTCGCCGGTTCCGACGAGGGCGCGCGCGGTCAGCGCGGTGACCCCCAGCTGCCAGAAGCGGACGGCACCGTCGGACTCGGCGGACACCCACAGGGGCTCGCGGCTGTCGGCCACCGTCGAGAGCACCTCGGGCCAGCGATGCGCGAGCCCGAGCAGGCAGATCCACAGGTACCGCAGGTAGTTCCGCTGCGCGGGCGAATCCGCGCTCACCTCGCGCTGCAGCCTCGTCAGCTCGTCGGCGGCCTCTGTGAGCAGGCCCGCCTGGGCGAGGATCACCGCGGCGCCCGCGCGCGCGTAGATCACGTCGGTGACGGGCATGCCGAGCTCGACGACCCCCATCTGCACGGGGATCTTCAGTCCGAGAGCACCTTCGGCAGGGTCGACGACCATGCCGTTGCGGCGGAGTTCCACGCCGAAGTTGCGGGCCGAGTTCAGCAGGCCGCGGGCCGCGGCGGGGTCACTGAGCTGCGATCGGTCGACGGCCATCAGGCCGATCCACGCGTCGCACATCGTGGGGTCGGCTTCGACGGCCAGTCGGAAGGCCTGGACCGGTTCGCGGGTGTCGGTCCGGGCCGCGAGCGATCGCAGCCCGAGCGAGAAGTACCGCTGGGCAGTGGGATTGGAGGTCGTCATCGTGCTTGCTCGGAGTCCTGATCCTGGCTCGAGAGGAACCGCGCGTAGGTCCAGGCGTACACCGCCGACTCGATGTCGTGGTACGCCGCGGCGAGGGTGGCGACGAGGATCGCCCGTTCCAGCATCCGGTCGCGCAGGCGGGCCGCGTCCGGCGCGGGCGCCGTGAGGTCCTCGGCGGAGGCGGGCGTCCGGTCCAGGATCAGCGCATCGCCGAGGGCGCGCTCGTCGGCGTGCAGTTGCTCGAGGACCGCGGGCGGCACCTCGTCGCGCTCGTCGAGGAAGCAGCGGGCGTCGATGCGCGCGGCCTCGATCCCGATCGCGTGCTCGGGGGCGATCGGCTGCGTCTCCAGGTCCCGGATCAGCGCCCGCGCCTGCCGTTCGGCCTGCTCGCGGTCGAGCGAGCGGATGTGCTGCAGGCGCGCGGGCGAGACCGTGGCCTCGAACCGGCTGCGACCGCCGGGGAGCACCGCGCCGGGCCGCAGCACGCCGACGACGTTCTCCTCGCCCACGACGGGGACGTACGCGCGGCTCGGGTGCGTGGTCGCGACCGCGGTGAGCGTGTACCCGTCCTGCTCGGCGTAGTCGATGAGCTGACGCACCGGGTCGTCGATCGACGCCCAGCGGTAGCCCGTGGGCATGTTCCAGAGCACCCGGACGCCGGCGGGGATCACGACGCCGGGCGGCAGCCAGCCGGCGTCCGACGTGGTGACGGCCATGATCGTCTCCGCGTCCTTGACCAGAAGGCCCGCGGCCCAGTGCAATCCCGACTCGGGACCGTGCGGGCCGCCGCGCAGCGACCCGAGGATGGACGCGACCGCGTCGTGCACCTGTTGCACGACCGGCGACACCTTCTTCCGCAGCACCAGCGGCTCCGTGCGGCCGAGGATGGCGGGTCCGGTGGCGAGCACCGGCGCGGGCTTGGCGGGCGCCTTGAGCTCCTCCGGCTGCTCCGCCTCCTCCGTGGGGGCCGAAGGGGTGAGCTCCGCGGTCGTCGCGGACTCGTCCGCGAGGGCGGCGGGCGCGTCCGCGTCGGGCTCGCTCTCCGGGATCACGACGGGGTTCTCCGCCGCCGCCACGAATGCGACGGGCGCCATCTTGGCTGGTTCGACCTTGCCGGCGTTCGCAGCCTTGAGCAGGTCCGAGAACTTGACGGGGCCCGACTTCTGCACCGGCCGGGCCGCCGCCGCCGCGAGTGATCGGAGCGGCTCGGCGGGCGCCGCTGCGGGCTCGGCCGGTGCGGTCTCGTCATGCTCGACGTCGTCGGTCTCGTCCAACTCGGCCTCGTCGACCTCGTCGAGCTCGGTCTCAGCGGTTGCGGCGGAAGATGTTTCACCGTCGACCGGCGCGCCGGAGTCCTCCGCCGAACCTTCGCCGACTGCCTCGTAGGTGACGTCGCGCTGGTCGGTGTCGTCAGGCTGTTCGGTGTCGGCGAGCTCGTCGGTGTCGTCCGGCTCGTCGGTGTCGTCAGACTCGTCGGTGTCGGCGAGCTCGTCGGTATCGTCGGCGACGTCGGTGTCGTCGCTGTCGTCGCTGTCGTCGGCGACGGCCTCATCACTGCCGTCGGACGCCTCGTCGGAGTCCTCCGACACCTCGCCTGCGAGGTCCTCGTCGGCCGGCGCCTCGTCGGCGGACGCACCTGTCGCGACGTCCTCTTCCAGCGGCTCGTCGGCGGCCGCGACCTCTACGGACTCGGCGCCCGACTCCACCACCTCCGCGGGCTCGTCCGCCGCGGATTCGCCGGTGCCGATCTCCTCGGTCGCACCCTCCGCATCCACGGACGGCGGATTCTGGTCGGAAGAAGCCTCGTCGGAAGAGGTCTCGTCCGCAGAAGCCCCTTCGGAGGACGCGTCGTCCGCAGAGTTCTCGTCGGCGGGAGTCTCGTCGACGTCGTCCTCGACATCGACGAGGACGTCCTCGTCCTGCTCGGCCGGCGCTAGAAGCTCGTCCGCCTCGGCGTCCAGCTCATCGGCGAAGTCGACGTCGGCGTCGGCGTCCGTCTCGTCCTCCAGGAGCTCGTCGTCGGCATCGTCGAACTCGTCGGCAGCGGAATCGTCGAGCTCGCCGATGACCAGATCGTCGGCATCGTCATCGCGCTCGTCAGCGACGTCGGTCGCGTCGTCATCGACGTCGGTCGCGTCGTCATCGACGTCGGGGACGTCGGGGACGTCGGGGACGTCGAGGGTCGGCGAGGTCTCGACGTCGGCGGAGTCCGCCACGTCGGCGACGGGCTCGTCCGCGACGCGCTCGCGGCCGCTCGCCGTCACCGGAGCGGCCTCGGGCGCGGTGGGCACCGTCGGCAGGACGCCCGAGCCACCCCAGCCGCCGCCGGGGACGCGTCCGAACGAGAGGAAGCCGTCGTCCATCGCATCCGCACGGGTGGTGTCCTCACGATCGGGCAACGGGCTGTCGATCGCCCCGGACAACGTCATCGGGGCGCCGAATTCGGCGCCCTCGGCCTCGCCCGCTTCGCCGGCCACGATCTCGGCGGGCGTCGTGGGGAGAGGCAGGAACTGAGTCGGCGCGGCGACGGGGATCGGACCGCTGCTCGGCCCCTGCACCGCGGCCTCGCCCGCACCGGGCGTGCGCCCGAGCGCCAGGAAACCGTTGAGCAGGGGCTGCGGCACCACGGGAACCGCGGCATCGTCAGCGGGCACTGCTATGGAAGGTGCGCGCCCCAGGCCGAGGAAGCCGTTCGAGATCACGGGCGTATCGAGGTCGGCCTGCTCCTCGGCGAGAGGCTCCGACATCGGGGCGGCGCCCTCGACGCTGTTCTCCACGACGGGCTCGTCGTCGACCGCCCCATCCGCGGCGGTGGCCGCCTCCCCGGCGTGGGGAACGGCGCTCGCAGGAGTGCGGCCGAAGGACATGAATCCGAGGTCCATCGTGGCCTCGTCGCCGGAGTCGGCGAAGGCGTCCTGCGCGGCGGCCGCGGCGTCCTTCGGGGCCGGAACCTCACGCTCGGCGGACGTATGGCCGTTCACGGAGTCCTGACCGTTCGCCCCGGCGTGTCCGTTGACGGCCTCCAGGCCGTTGACCGCCTCGTGACCGTTCGCGACCCCGTGGCCGTTAGCGTCGGCATGGCCGTTCTGGTCCGCGCGGGTGTTGCGGATCGCGTACCCGTTGCGGGCGTGACCGTTCCGGGCGACACGGCCGTTGCGCTCCGTGGCCTCGGCGCTGGCGCCGGGCACCCGGCCGAAGGCCATGAACCCACTGACCAGGCCTGTGGCGGGCTTCTTCGCCGAACCCGTGGTCTCCGGCGTGACCATCTTCTCGGCCACTTCGGCCGCCCGCGCCCGGGCGCTGGCGATCAGCTCGGCGATCCGGTCCGCGGGATCGATGCCGGCCTGCGCGGATTGGAGCTGCGCGGCCTCGATCTCGGCCTCGACCTGGTACACGATCTCCGACTGCTCGAGGTTCACCTGCTGCAGGCTGCGGGCGAGCTCGCCGAGCGCGTGCGAGACGTGGACCAGCGACTCGCCCACGCGGACGATGCCGATGAAGCTCTGCGCCCACTTGCCGGTCTCGGACTCGAGGAACTCGGAGACGTCGACCTCGGCCAGCTGCGCGGTGGCGGTGGTGCCCTCACTGGCGACGCGGAACGCGTACGACGAGGCCTGGGCGGCCGACAACGCGCGCGACGCGAGATCGTCGGGCGTCACCTCGTCCTCCCAGATTCCTTCCAGGAGGACGTCGGCGTGGGGGGTATCAGGGCGATCGATCACTTCGACACCTCAACTTCATGCCGGGCGCGGCGCAGCGGCCGCGACGAACGACGTGCTCACGACGCAGCACTCACGGTCGACGGGGTCTCGACCCACAGCGACGAGCGCGACGCGGAACCGCTCGCGGCCCCGCGGCCCGACTTCCCGGCCGCGGTGAGGGCCTCGGCGGCCTCGAGCTCGGGCATGACGTCGTCGACGAGGTCTTCGATCGTCTCCACGATCCGTTCGCCGTGCGAGCTCGTGCAGCCCACCGAGGAACTGATCGACGTCACGGTCGATCGCAACTGCGCCGTCGCAATAGCTGCGCGCGCCTCGATGGCCCGCGAACCGGCGCTCTGGCCGAGGTTCGCACCGGCGTCCTTATCGGAACTCAATGCCACCCTCCCGTCCTGCCCAGCCAGACGGCACACACGTACCGACTGAATTCGTTGTCGCAAAAGAATGTACCACCCACATTGCAACTGCACTTCTTTGAAGTCACCCTTGTTCGATTGCAAGACGACCAGGTCAGGCCCCACAGGATCGCGATCGACAATTCCGGTTGTCGATCACGTTGTGCACGGTCACAGGTCGATGCCCTGCGCAGCGATCCCGCGTCTTCGCGCACCGTCGTGGCGTCTCCATGCGAATCGGCTAGAACATGTTGCAGCGGAATCGAGTTTGCGAGAGGCGACCTGGTCGGAGTAGGAATCGCCCCCGCCGCCGATGCCGGACCGGGCGCCACCCCAGCTCCTCGCGCGAGTCTTTCGTGAGAGTTCACACCGACTTCGAGAATTCAATTTCAGTAATATCCGGCGCTCCGCGCTCCGGACATGACGGCACCGGCGTCGCCTCGGACTCCGCGCCGCGGGGCTGTGCCAAGCTGTCCACTATGAGGAGATTCCGGCGGATCCCGCTCGCCGCGCTACTGACCGCGGTCCTGACCGTCACCGGATGCGCCACCGTCGTCGACGGCACCGCGCAGCCCGACCCGAGCGCGGCCGCCCGCCTAGACACCGGCGGCTACCCGACAGCGCCACGGCAGGTGCCGGAACGAACCGATCCCAACGACCGGCGCGTGCAGGCGAGCTACGAGTTGTCCGGCCACCTCATTGCTCCGCCCGAACTCGACAAGACCTTCAACTGGCCGGCAGCGGCGTCGACGCCGGTCCTCCCGTCGACCGTCGCACTCGGGATGGTCTTCGGAGTCCCGCTGGTGAGCGCACTGTCGCAGAACGAGAGTTACGTCGGCGGCGCCGTCTCGGCACGTCAGACCGCGCTCATCGAACGCGCGCAGCCGAACACCGCGCGCATGAGGACCGGCGTCATCCGATACCGGACCGCCGACAACGCGACCGCCGCGGCCCGGGCCGTGCGCGAGGCCGTCGGCTCCAATCAATCCGCGCCCATCGCCGACCACGCCGACGCCTTCCTCGGGACCAGCCTGCTGGACCACGACCTCACGAAGGTCTGGTGGATGCCCTTCCAGGACTACCTGCTCGTGATCGGTTTCGGCAATGTCGCGGACACGACGGCCGAATCCCTCGCGAAGTCCTGGATCGACCGGCAGACCACGGCGCTGCGGGCGGTCACCGTGACAACGGAGCAGATGCTCGCGCTACCGCCGGACCGCGATGGCATCATGTCGCTGACCCTGCCGGACGTCGTCCGGACGGGCGACGGCGCCCAGCTCGCCCTCGGTTACCTCGCTCCGCAGGCCTGGGCGAACGCCGCAGCCGACGACTGGCTGGCCACGAAGACGCTCCTCGAGCGCGCCGGGGTGGATCTCATCGCTGCCGCCGGTTCCACGGTGACGCGCACTCGGAGCGCGACGAGCGCTCGGTACCTCGCCGACGCATACCGGACGGGCGAGGACGGCGGGTCTGGCAACGCGACCGAGGAGCGAGGCGCCGCGGGCGTCCCCGATTCGCGCTGCGCCTCCTCCATCACGCGGGCCAACGGCGACCCGCGAAAGGCTTACACCTGCAGCTTCACGGCAGGTCGATACTACGTCGCGACCGGCGCGGTCAGCACTCTCACCCAGGCGCACCAGCAGGCGGCCGCGAGCTACCTGATGGTCAAGGACGCGAAGTGAAGGATCAGGCGACTACGCGGGAGACTGCGCCCAGCGGATCGGTGTAGACACCGTCGAGCGCGGCGGCGCCGGCGGCCTGCTGCTGCACGCGCCCACCCGCGCCACTCACCCGGACGGCCCGGCCGGGCTCGGCCGAGGTGGCCTTCAGCGCGGCGGAGACGTGCGGGAGGATCGCTGTGTGGTCGGTGAAGGCCTGGCCGCCCAGGATCAGCCGGTCCGGGTTGAAGATGTCGGCCACCAGCGCGGCGGCCTCGCCCAGCACCCGGCCGCGCTCGGCGACGATGGCCCGTGCGGTCTCGTTGCCGCCGTCGGCCAGCTTGTGCAGATCCGCGATGGTCCGGACCGAAAGCTTCTGCGCGCGGGCCGCGTCCACGACGGCGGTGTCGGTGACGGCGTCCTCGAGGCGGCCCGTGCGCTTCGGATCGAGCAGCTCGACGTTGCGCGTCGGCAGGTGACCGATGGTGTGCGGGCCCGACTTCGGCGAGTGGACGGCGCCGTGCAGCGCCAGCGCGACGCCCACGGTCTCGCGACCGTAGAAGTACAGCGTGGAGCCCTGCGACTCGTACTCCTCCGAAAGGTGCAGCTCGGCGGCGGCCATCGCCTCGACGTGCGGGGCCACCGTCACGGGCAGGCCGATCGCGCCCGAAAGGCGTTCGCCGAGAGCGACGTCCTTCCAGCCGAGGCGCGGGTGGTCGGCGACCACACCACGGTCGTCCACGCGACCACCGATGGCGACGCCGGCGCCCAGAACGGTACGACCGTCCCAGCGCGCGAGGAAGCGCCGCGCGCTGGTGGCGATCACCGACAGCACCTCGCCGGGCTCGCCACTCTCGGGCGTGGGGATCTGGATGGCGCCGATGACCTTGCCGGCCACGTCGTGCATGGTCACCGTGCTCACGCGGAAGCCGATGTGGATGCCCAGGGCGACGGGGCCGTTCGGGTCGACCTCGAGCGGCAGGCGGGGCCGCCCGACGACGCCGCTGGCCGCGCGGTCGGCGCGCTCCCGCACCAGACCGGCCTCGATCAGGGCCGTGACCTGGCGGTTCACGGTGGCGGCCGACAGCTGCGTCTCGCGGACGATCTCGTCGCGGAGCACGAGGCCGCCGCGGCGGATCACGCGGAGGACGGCCGCCGCGGGCTTCTCCGAGACCCGCAGCTGCGGGGCGAAGACG
>NZ_JAIULG010000063.1 GCF_020169415.1 Tsukamurella sp. M9C | reverse complement strand
CTGGTACTGCGGGACGGGCTGCGGCGCCCCGGTTCCGCCGCCGCAGCCCGTCCCGCAGTACCAGGCGCCTCCGCCGCCCGTGCCGCCGCAGCGGTCGCCCCGCCCGGTGCGGCCGCTGCCCCCGCCGCCCTACGAGCGGGGCACCGGCGCCCAGCGCAAGCAGGGCGGGGACCGCTGGGTGCGGCCCTCGCAGGGCCACGACGAGCACGGCCCGCGCCGCCGCCCGGTGCAGCCGCCGAGCGCGCCCCGGTGGGGCAAGACGGGCGAGCGCGGCCCCTCCGACGAGCCGCCAACCTCGCGTTAAGCAGCGGACAACCTCCGTCGCGGTAGATTCTTACCGCTGTACACGTACAGGAGCGGAGGTGTGTTCGTGGCGTCGGAACCCGGTGAATCGATCGCGGGGTACGTGATCGAGTCGATCCTCGGTACCGGAGGCATGGGCACGGTGTACCGCGTGCGGCACCGCACGCTGCCCCGGTCCGTCGCGCTCAAGGTGCTGCAGACCCAGCTCTCGGCCGATCCGTCGGTGCGCGCGCGGTTCGACCGCGAGGCCGACCTGATCGCCGGGCTCAAGCACCCGCACATCGTCGACGTCTACGACCGCGGCGAGTCCGACGGACACCTGTGGATCGCGATGGAGCTGGTCGAGGGCGGCAACCTCGCCACGACCGTGCAGCGGGAGGGCCCGTTCAGCCTGGACCGCACCGTCGCCGTCGTCGAGCAGGTCGCGGACGCGCTCGACTACGCGCACCAGCACGGCATCCTCCACCGCGACGTCAAGCCCGCCAACTTCCTCGTCGACCGAGGCCGCCGCGGCGAGCAGGTCAAGCTCGCGGACTTCGGGATCGGCGCCGCCCAGACCGAGGTCGGGCAGAACACGCAGGCGGGCACCGTCGTCGGCACCCTGGCGTACACCGCCCCCGAGGCGCTGCTCGGGCACCCCGTCGACCACCGTGCCGACGTCTACTCCCTGGCCTGCGCGACGGTGGTGCTGCTCACCGGCGCGCCGCCCTTCACCACCACCATCTCGGGCCAGCTGATGCTGGCGCACATCAGCCAGAATCCGCCCAGTATCCGGCTCAAGCGGCCCGACCTCTCGCCGGAGGTCGACCACGTGCTCGGCCGCGCCATGGCGAAGAACCCGGCGGACCGGTTCAACGCCGCCGGCGACTTCTCCGACGCCCTGGCCGCCGCCTCGCGGCGCATGTCGGGCGCGGCCGGCATGGCGCCGCCCACCGCGCCGCAGGGCGTGAACTGGCAGGGGACGCCGTCGAACCCGGCGCTCGCGACCGGTTACAACCAGCCGGGCCCGATGTCGACGGTTCCCGGCGGGCCGGGCCTGCCGCCCGGCGCGCCGACGGGGCTGCTCGGTCCCGTCGGTCCCACCGGGCCGCGGGGGCCGGGCGGTCCGATGGGGCCGAGCTCGCCGTCGATGCCCGTGCTCGGCGGGCCCGGGACGTCGTCGTCGAGCCGGAAGAAGCTGCTGATCGGCGGCGCGGCCGCGCTCGTCGTCGTGCTGGCGGCGGTGCTCGGCATCGTCCTCGTGGGCGGCGGTGGCGACGACGACGGCCGGCCGGCCCTGGACGCGTGGAGCGCCCGCACGGTGACGGACGTCAACGGCACGACGGAGCTCGGCGACCGGCCGCAGCGGATCGTCGCGCTGGGCGCGGGCGACGCGGAACTGGTCTCCGCCTTGGGATTCGAGGTGGTCGCCGGGGCGAACGGCCCGAAGTCGGAGCTGCCCGCCTGGGTCTCCGCGCTGTCGGGCGTGCCGAGCGCCGGCACCTCGACCAACCCGGACACGTCGGTGATCGAGAAGGCGAAGCCGGACCTGATCCTGGACACCGACCCGGACGCGTCCGAGAAGGTCAAGGACCTCAAGTCGCTCGCCGGCGGCCGCGCGATCGCCGTCTCCGCGGAGGGCAAGGCCGGGTGGACCTGGCAGCAGCAGCTCGCCTTCATCGCAGAGGCGCTCGGCGCGAAGGACCGTGCCGAGGCCGTGAAGAAGACCTACGAGGGCCGAATCACCACGCTGCGCTCCGCGCACCCGGAGTTCGCGGGGAAGAAGCTGGACGTCGTGCACTTCGACGGTAAGACGACGAAGCTCGCGGGCGGCTCGGCGAACGCGCTGCAACTGTTGGGGCAGCTCGGCTTCGCGACGCAGACCCCGGTCGACGGGACCGGATCCTGGCTGAGCCTGGCGTCGGGCGACATCTACAAGGCCGTGAGCTCGAGCGAGGTCGATAGGACGGTCGTGGCGCGCACCGACGCCGCGGGCGGCAACGGCGGCTTCGACGGCGTCCCGTCGTCGTTGACCTACGGCGTGCCGATCATCATCCTGGACAAGACGAACGGCGTGGACGCGCTCCTGTTCGGGGGGCCGCTCGCCATCGACACGATCGAGCAGTCGGTGGTGCCCGCACTGGTGAAGGGAGTCAAGTGATGGCCGAGCAGACCCTGACCGCCGAGGACCTCGGGCGCTACGCCACGGCGCTCGCCGAGGGCAAGAAGCCGCTGGTCTACCTCGTCGAGGGCGTGCCGAGCCTCGGGCTGGCCGCCGGCGCGTCCGCCCGGGTGGTCGCGGTCGACGGCGTCGTGGTCACCGTCAAGCCGACCGGCGTCGACGACCAGTTGCCCTACGAGGCACGGGAACTGCGCGCCACCAAGCAACCGAAGCCGGTGAAGCGCGCACCCAAGGCCGCGGCTGCCAAGGCTGCCCCGGCGAAGCCCGCCCCGGCGAAGCCGACGGGCGTCGCGGCGCCCGCGCGGGCCGCACGGTCGGTCGCGATCACGGTGTACGTCGGCGCCGACAACACGGCTTCGCTCAAGGTGACGCGAAACGCGCAGAAGCCCGCGGGCGCGCAGGAGATCTCGTTGCCCGCGCTGCACAAGGCGCTGGCCGGCCTCGCCGATAAGGAGGCGCAGGCCACGGTCGACGAGGTGCTCTCCGCCGCCCGCGACGCCGCCGCCGATCGCGTCGCGGCACTGCAGGCCGAACTCGCCGCGGCCAAGAAGTCGCTCGCGACGCTCGACCGGGCGAAGCGGGGGAGCGGCTCGGCCCGCGCCCGCTAGGTTCTCTGGCTAGGGTCGAGGCATGGCACTCGACTTCCCGCACCTGGACCTCACCGCCGACGAGGTGCTCACCACCACGCGATCGGTGCGCAAGCGCCTCGACCTGGAGCGGCCCGTGCCTCTCGAGGTGATCACGGACGCGCTCGAGGTGGCGCTGCAGGCACCGTCGGGCAGCAACGCCCAGGGCTGGCACTGGATCGTGCTCACCGACCCCGAGCCCAAGAGGATCGTCGCCGAGTACTACCGCAAGTCCTACTTCGCCTACGCCGAGGCGGGCGCCGCCGCGCGGGCGGCGAACCCCCCGAAGGACCTCGAGACGGCCGAGAAGGTGGCCTCCAGCGCCACCTACCTCGCCGAGGTGATGGATCAGGTCCCCGCGCTGGTCATCGGCGCGATTCACGTTCCCGGCGGCGAGCTGCCGGAGGGCACTCAGGCCGGGCTGTGGGGCTCGCTGCTCCCCGCGGCGTGGAGCCTGGCGCTCGCGCTCCGCGAGCGCGGCCTCGGCTCCGCGTGGACGACGCTGCACCTGGGGTACGAGCGCGAGGTCGCCGAGGCGCTCGGCATCCCCGCCACCGTGCGTCAGGGCGTGCTGCTGCCCGTCGCTTACACGAAGGGCACCGACTTCAAGCTCGCCAAGCGCGCCCCGCTGGAGACGGTCCTGCACGTCAACGGCTGGTAGCCCGACGGTCCGCCGCCGGCCGCCGGGGCGGTTGCTCACTCTGCGGAGTCATGCGTGCCACGCATGACACGAAAGCCACAGGCTGCAGCACCGGCCGGACCCGCCGCCGCGTCGCGGCGTGGGGGACGTCGACGCCGCGTGGGGGACGGCTGGTCCCCCACGAGGGGAGCGGCTTCCGGTGGGGGAGGAAACGTCCCCCACGCCCCGTCGACGCCGCTCGGGCCGAACGCCGGGATTCAGATGCCGAGGGCGGCGTCGACGAGGTGGACCAGCTCGTCGTGGAAGCGGGGGCGGCCACGGAGGCGGCGGGTGCGGGCGAAGTCGTTGGCGATGGTCATCGCGGCGCCGACGGCGATGCGGGCCCCGGCGGCGTCGATGCCCCCGTCGGACCCGGCGGCGAGCAGAGCGACCCAGCGCGCGACGTAGGCCTTCTGCGCGGCGAGCAGCGCCTCGCCGCCCGACTCGATGACCACCTCGCGGCCGACGGTGAAGGCGACGGCGAGGTCGGTCGACGAGACGAGGTTGGCGGCGTAGGAGCGCACCAGCGCGCGCAGCTCGGCGAGGGGGTCACCGTCGGACACCCCGGCGGCGCCGACGACGCCGATCTCGAGCGCGGCGCGGGCGCGGGCGACGATGCCGACCAGGATCGACCCCTTCGAGGGGAAGTGCCCGTAGACGCTGGGGCCCGAGATGCCCACGGCCGCACCGATGTCGTCCATGCTCACGGCGCTGTAGCCGCGGGAGAAGAAGAGTTCCGAGGCGGCGTCGAGGATCTCGTCGCTGCGGACCACGGGGGCGCGGTGCGGTGGGGGCGCGGGCAGCTGCGGGGCGGTCGACGGTGCCGCGCGCAGCACCCGCCGGGCGATCAGTTCGAGGTCGGCGCGGTACCGGCGGATCCCGATGCGGCCGCGGCTGGGCGGCACGGAGCCGCCGACGGCGAGCACGGCCCAGGTGAGGACGCGGGCGTCGTCGTCGGTGAGCTCGGGGTGGTCGCGGCGGAGCACCTCGGTCCACGAGCCGAGCACGCTCTCGCTGGCGGCGATCATCTCCCGCGCCTGCTCGGCCGTGAGGTGCCGGCGATTCCACCGCCACAGGGCCAGCGGGCCGGGGCGGGAGACGGCCATGGCGAAGACGGCGGAGGAGAGGTCCTCGAAGGTGGCGCCCGGCCGGGCGAGCACCCGCGCGGTGGTCTCCGCCATCTCGTCCACCGCGGAGCGCATGGCCGCCGCGAGGATGGCCTCCTTGTCCGGGAAGTGCCGGTAGACGCTGGGGCCGCTGATGCCGGCGGCGCGCGCGATGTCGGAGACCGAGACCTTGCCGTAGCCCTGCTCGAGGAACAGCGCGGTGGCGGCGTCGACCAGCTGTCGACGCCGCTCGGCGGGGCGCAGGCGCGTGCCCGCGGAACGTGATGCGGTTGCCATGATTAACGTCACAATAGCCCATCTAGGGCGTTTTGAACCAGGATCTACCTGCCGGTCTTTCCAAATAAGCTACACGCGGTTAGCCTGTAGGAGTGACGGGCTTCGTGGTATCCGCGAGGGCCGGGAACACCTTCTTCGAAAGGACGGGAAGACCAAGTGTCTGACGCATTCATCTACGAGGCGATCCGCACGCCCCGTGGCAAGCTCAAGGGCGGCTCGCTGACCGCCATCAAGCCCACCGACCTCGTGGTCGGCCTGATCGATGAGATCAAGGACCGCAACCCGGAGCTCGACCCCGCGTCCATCGACGACATCGTGCTCGGCGTCGTCTCGCCCGTGGGCGAGCAGGGCGCCGACATCGCCCGCACCGCCTCGATCGTGGCCGGCCTGCCGGACACCGTCGCCGGTGTGCAGATCAACCGCTTCTGCGCCTCGGGCCTCGAGGCCACCAACATGGCCGCGCAGAAGGTCGGCTCGGCCCTCGGCGACGACCTCGTCCTCGCCGGCGGTGTGGAGTCGATGTCCCGCGTGCCCATGGGCTCGGACTTCGGCGCGCTCTTCTACGACCCGCAGTACAGCTACGACAACTACATCGCGCCCCAGGGCATCGGTGCCGACCTGATCGCCACCATCGAGGGCTTCTCCCGCGACGACGTCGACGAGTACTCCGCGCAGTCGCAGGACCTCGCCGCGAAGGCGTGGGACGAGGGCCGCTTCGCGAAGTCGGTCGTGCCCGTCAAGGACCAGAACGGCCTCGTCGTGCTCGACAACGACGAGCACCGTCGTCCCGGCACCTCCGCCGCGGACCTCGGCAAGCTGCGCCCCGCGTTCACCGTGATCGGCGAGATGGGCGGCTTCGACGCCGTCGCGCTGCAGAAGTACACCACGGTCGAGAAGATCAACCACGTCCACACGGGCGGCAACAGCTCGGGCATCGTCGACGGTGCCGCGCTGGTCCTGGTGGGCAACGAGGCCGGCGGCAAGAAGGCCGGCCTGACCCCGCGCGGCCGCATCGTGGCCACCGCGTCGACGGGCGCCGACCCGACGATCATGCTGACCGGCCCCACGCCGGCCACCGAGAAGGTGCTCGCCAAGGCCGGCCTGACCAAGGACGACATCGACGTCTGGGAGCTCAACGAGGCCTTCGCCTCGGTCGTGCTCAAGTGGATGAAGGACTTCAAGCTCGATCGCGAGCAGGTCAACGTCAACGGCGGCGCCATCGCGCTGGGCCACCCCCTCGGCGCCACCGGCGCCATGCTGGTGGGCACCGTGCTCGACGAGCTGGAGCGCACCGGGGGCCGCTACGGCCTCATCACGCTCTGCATCGCCGGCGGCATGGGCTCGGCCACCATCATCGAGCGCGTCTAACGCCCGCCGGAACAACAGGAGACTGAAGAAACATGTCTGACAACATGATCCGCTGGGAGCAGGACGCCGACGGCATCGTCACTCTGACGATGGACGACCCGACCAGCTCCGCGAACACCATGAACGAGCTGTACGGCACGTCCATGCGCGCCACCGTCGACCGCCTCGAGGCCGAGGTCGAGTCCATCACCGGTGTCGTCATCACCTCCGCGAAGAAGACCTTCTTCGCCGGCGGCAACCTGACCGAGATCCGCAAGGCCACCCCGGCCGAGGCGCAGCAGGTCTTCGACAACGTCCAGGAGATCAAGAAGGATCTCCGTCGTATCGAGAAGCTGCCCAAGCCCGTCGTGGCCGCGATCAACGGCGCCGCGCTCGGCGGCGGCCTCGAGATCGCCCTCGCCGCCAACCACCGCATCGCGGCGGACGCGCGCGGCAGCAAGATCGGCCTCCCCGAGGTCTCGCTCGGCCTGCTCCCCGGCGGCGGCGGCGTGACCCGCACCGTCCGGATGCTCGGCCTGCAGGGCGCGCTCATGGGCGTGCTGCTCCAGGGCACCCAGATGAACCCGACCAAGGCGCAGAAGACCGGCCTGGTCAACGACGTGGTCGCCACCGTCGACGAGCTGCTCCCCGCCGCCAAGGCGTGGATCAAGGCCAACCCCGAGGGCGGCGTGCAGCCCTGGGACGTCAAGGGGCACCGCATCCCCGGCGGCTCGCCGATCGACAAGACCCTGGCCCCGAACGCCCCGGCGTTCCCGGCCAACCTGCGCAAGCAGCTCAAGGGCGCGCCCATGCCGGCGCCGGAGGCCATCATGGCCGCCGCGTTCGAGGGCACCTACGTCGACTTCGACACCGCCCTCGAGATCGAGTCGCGCTACTTCACCAAGCTGGCCACGGGCAGCGTCTCGAAGAACATGATCAAGGCGTTCTTCTTCGACCTGCAGCACATCAACGGCGGCGGCTCGCGCCCCGACGGCTTCGAGAAGTACCAGGCCAAGAAGGTCGGCGTCATCGGCGCCGGCATGATGGGCGCGGCGATCGCGTACGTCTCGGCGAAGGCCGGCATCGAGGTCGTCCTCAAGGACATCGACCTCGACGCCGCCAAGCGGGGCAAGGCGTACTCGGAGCAGCTCGAGGCGAAGGCGCTGGCCAAGGGCCGCACCACGCAGGAGAAGTCCGACGAGCTGCTCGGCCGCATCACGCCGACCATCGACCCGCAGGACTTCGCGGGCGTCGACCTCGTGATCGAGGCCGCGTTCGAGTCGGTCGAGGTGAAGAACAAGGTCTTCCAGGAGATCGAGGACATCGTCGAGCCCGACGCCATCCTCGGCTCCAACACGTCGACCCTGCCGATCACCATCCTCGCCGAGGGCGTCAAGCGCTCCGAGGACTTCATCGGCATCCACTTCTTCAGCCCCGTCGACAAGATGCCGCTGGTGGAGATCATCAAGGGCGAGAAGACCTCCGACGCCGTCCTGGCGAAGGTGATCGACTACACCCTGCAGATCAAGAAGACCCCGATCGTCGTCCACGACAGTCGCGGCTTCTTCACCTCCCGCGTCATCGGCACGTTCATCAACGAGGCCCTCGCGGCCATCGGCGAGGGCGTCGACCCGGTGTACCTGGAGCAGGCGGGCCAGCAGGCCGGCTACCCGGCCGCGCCGCTGCAGCTGACGGACGAGCTCACGCTCACCCTGATGCAGAAGATCCGCCTCGCGACCGAGACCGCCCTCAAGGCGGAGGGCAAGGACGTGCCGCAGCACGGCGCCTTCGCCGTGGTCGACTGGATGGTCGAGAACGGCCGCACCTCCAAGAAGGACGGCGCGGGCTTCTACGACTACGCCGACGGCAAGCGCACCGGCCTGTGGCAGGGCTTCCAGGAGCAGTTCAAGTCGGGCAGCGTCACGCCGGACTTCCACGAGCTCCAGGAGCGCATGCTCTTCATCGAGTCCATCGAGACCGTCCGCTGCTTCGACGAGGGCGTGCTCACCTCGGTGGCCGACGCCAACATCGGCTCGATCTTCGGCATCGGCTTCCCCGCCTGGACCGGTGGCGTGCTGCAGTACATCAACACCTACGAGGGCCGCCCGGGCACGCCCGCCGAGGGCCTCGCGGGTCCGAAGGCGTTCATCGCGCAGGCGAACTTCCTGGCCGGCAAGTACGGCGAGCAGTTCACCCCGCCCGCCTCGCTGGTCGCCAAGGCCGAGGCCGGCGAGACCTACGAGTAGGACTCACCGCCGCACGGCCTGAACGACGAAAGGGGCCGGCACCGTCGAGAAGACGGTGCCGGCCCCTTTTCGGTCTGCCGGGGTGAGGCCGGCAGTTCCGCGGGTGCGGACTAGACCTGCGGGCGGATGCGGTTGATGTTCGACCGGATCTGGATGCCGTGGAAGATCTCGACCAGGCCGAGCACGATCAGGACGATGCCGGTGGCCAGCACCAGCGACGGGATCGAGTCGTACGGGTAGATCACGACGAAGGCACCGGCGGCGATGGAGATGATGGCCAGGATGATGCCCCACACCTTGCCGGGCGCGCCCTTCGGGAAGTCGGCGTAGAGCGACAGGCCCGCGATGCCGCGGAAGATCCAGCCCACGCCGATCCAGATGGCGAGCATCACCAGCGACTCGACGACGTTGCGGAATGCGACGACGGCCAGCACGATCGAGACCGCACCGGTCAGGAAGGTGAGCAGGCGCCACCAGAAGCTCTGCGAGGAGAGCACGCCGAAGGTCGCGACGATCTGGAGCACGCCGGTGATGAGCAGGTAGAGCGCGAACAGGATCGCCACGACGTGCAGCGTCGGCTGCGGCCAGGCGAGCAGCACGATGCCGAGGATCGCGGCGATGGCGCCGATGGCGATGGCCGTCTGCCAGGTGCGCTTGGCGACATCCGCGGCGAACCCGCGCACCTCGTTGACGAACTGCTGGCCGGCGCCGAGCGGGTTGCTCGGGGGGTTCGGGTTGTTCGTGGGACTTGCGGTCATGATCTCCCTCTTCTCGTGAGACGTTCCCGGCGATGAATCGAGGTGAACCCGTGTTCGTCTCTCGCCGACGACAGACAATCACACCAGACCGTATTTTGCGATGCGAACACAGGGTCGGAATCGTCGCAGTTCGAACCCGTGACTACGCCCGTGTTCCCCACATCGCGAGAAGGCCCAGGTCACGGCTTTCCGCAGGCCCGAAGGTCGCCACGTCCCGCTCCGTGGAGTACGGGGCCCAACCGGGGGAGCCCGCGCCAAGGAATCGCACCCAGGAGCCGTGCATCGCCGCGGCCAGTGCCCGCGGCGGCCGCGGGCCCGCGTGCCGCGCGAACGTGGGATCATCGAGGTTGTCCAGCGCAAAGCCGAGGTCGAGGGCGTGGAACGCGGTCCGGCTCAGGAGCGGCGACGGCCAGGTGAACAGGTACGCGTGGCAGTTTCCGGCCTGCCCGCGCTGGGCCCGCAGCGATGGGGCGCAGAACAGGCCGTCGGAGACGAGCTCGACGAAGGCGTCATCGTCGTCGAAGCGTTCCCGATAGGCGCGCACGACGGCCTCGTCCGCCCCGAGGAGGGCGAGTTCTTCGGCGAACCGCGCGTCCGGCGCGCCGTCGGCCCACACGGGCGGGAAGACGCCGGGCGTGCGCCACAGGTCGGCCTCGGCGGCGTTGTGCCCGATGATCATCGGCACTGCGGCTGGGCCGCGGGACAGGACGTCGACGGGGCTCTCGGGCACCAGATCGCCGTCCCGCGCGAGGGTGAACAGTGTGGCCTGCCGGTGCGGGGGCAGCCCCGCCATCACGTCCGCGACCGCCCGCCCGACGGTCCGCGGATCGACCGCCCGCAGGTCGTCGGCCGTCGGGGCGAGGCCGAGCCGCTCGGCGGCGATCCGCGCGGGCCGGGCGGCGGTCTCGGCGTCGTACGCGAGCCCGATGCCGGACTGGCAGATCGCGCCCGCGAACAGGCGACCGGCGTGCGGCGACGCGGCCAGCGCCGAGGCGCTCATCGCGCCCGCGGACTCGCCCGCGATCGTCACCCGGGCCGGATCACCGCCGAACGCGGCGATGTTGCGCCGCACCCACTCCAGCGCGCAGACCAGGTCGTGCAGGCCGCGGTTGTCCGGGGCGTCGGGGAGGTGGGCGAAGCCCTCGACGCCCACCCGGTGGTTCACGGAGACGAAGACCACGCCGTCGCGGGCGAAGGCGGCCCCGTCGAAGACGCCCTGCGCGGTGCTGCCCATCGCGAAGGAGCCGCCGTAGAACCAGACCAGCACGGGCAGCGGACCGTCGGGCTCCGCCGGGGTCCAGACGTTGAGCGTGAGCCAGTCGTCCCCGAGGATCTCCGGGTACGTGAAGGGGGCCGGCAGCACGAACGAGGCCGGGGGCGTGGGGCCGAAGGCGCCGGCGTCGACGTTCGACGGTGCGGCCGCCTCGGGGAGCGCGAAGCGTCGCGCGCCGACCGGCGGACTGGCGTAGGGGACGCCGAGGAAACGCCGGAGCGACCCCATTCGGAGGCCGGTGATCCGGCCGGCGTCGCACTCGACGACGGCCGGATCGGTGCCGGGGGAGGAGGTCACGCCTCGGTCGCCTCGGCCGTCGTGGCGGCGTCCGTGTCGTTCGTCGCGGCGGTGCGGGGCACCAGGTACCAGATCACCACGCCCACCGCGAGGTACAGGCCGGCGAGAACCCACGCCACGGACGTGTAGCCGAAGGGCTCGGCGAAGATCGCCACGATGAGCGGGCCGACGAGCGTGGACAGGCCGGCGCCGAAGTTCATCACGGAGATCGCGGCGCCCTTGTTGTCCTCGACGAAGTTCGCGACGATCGCGTCGAGCGGGATGTAGCCCGCCACACAGGCGCCCAGGCACAGTCCGGCGATCATCAGGGCGGTGAAGTTGTGGCCGAGGACCTGCGGGGCGTAGAAGAAGGCCAGCGTGGACAGGGCGCAGCCGATGCCGCCGACGAAGGAGATGACGCGCTTCCAGCCGAGCTGGTCCCCGAGGTAGCCGAAGACGAGGTTGAAGGCGATGTTCGCGAGCCAGGTGGTGCCCCAGACCGCGAGCCACTCCGCCGTGGTGAAGCCGTAGTCCTCCAGGTAGAGGGGCATGAAGACGGGCATCGCGAAGAGCGGCAGCGTGTTCACGATGCGGATGCCGATCACGAGCGCCAGCCGCGGCTGGTCGCGCAGGATCGTCACCAGGGAGAAGAGCTCAAGCCAGCGGTCGTCGGCGGGTGCGGGCTTCGGCGTGATGTCGTCGCGGTTGAGCAGGACGATCGCCGCGGTCCCGAGGCCCGCGAAGAGCACCGTCGACCAGAGCACCGGGATCGGCCCGACGGCGTCGATGAGGAGGCCCGAGCCGTAGGCGCCGACCACGCTCATGCCGCCGGAGAAGGCGACCCAGAACCATCCGTAGGCGGTGCTGAGGCGTTCCGGGACAGCGCGGTACGCGATCCAGACGAGGAAGGAATAGGAGAAGAGGGGGTAGCTGAAGCCCTTGATCGCGTAGCCCACGAACAGCGCCCAGACCGCCTGCTGCTGCACGCCGATCCCGACGAACACCGCCGTGCCCGCGGCGAACAGCACGAAGGCCAGCAGCATCGTGCGCTTGGCGCCGATGATCTCGAAGACCACGCCGGAGATCCACGACGAGATCGAGACGCTGATGCCGTAGACCGAGAAGATCGAGGCGACCACGCTGACACTGATGCCCTGGTCGGTGAGGTACGGGCTGAGCCAGCTGATCTCGAGGCCGATGCCGATCATGAACAGGAAGACGCCGGCGAAGCCCCACGCGATGCTCGGAGGGATACCGATGCGGGCGAGCAAGCCGGACGGCGCCGAGCTCTCCAGTGTCGGTGGTGGGGTCATGATGCCTCCGGGTGTTCGATGCGGACGAGCGTCTTGTTGTTAAATCACATCAAAATGTAGATCGATGTGACCTGGATCGCAAGAACTTCGACCAAAGTCGGTGAAATATTCTCAGAACGCGGTGGCGACCCCCACGTGGCTGTGATAAAGTCACAATCGTTCATCACCGAGGGAGCACGAGGGGAGCGGGCCATGGCACTCGACGTCACGGAACGGCGGCGCCTGATCCGCGATCTCGTGCAGGAGCAGGGCGAGGTCGACTTCGCCTCGCTCGCCGGCCGCTTCCAGGTCTCCGAGATGACGGTGCGCCGCGACGTCGACGCGCTCGAGGTCGAAGGCCTGGTGCGCAAGGTGATGGGCGGCGCGATCGCGACCGGCAAGTTCGTCGAGCCCACCTTCGAATCCCGGATGGGTGCCGAGTCGGTGGGCAAGGAACACATCGGCGCGACGGTCGCGAACCTGTTGCACCACAAGGAGACCGTGATCCTGGACAGCGGCAGCACCGCCCTCGCGGTGGCGCGCGCCATCCGGGGCAGGCGGCTCGAGCTCACGGTGGTCACGCCCAGCGTGCTGGTCGCCGTCGAACTGGCGGACGAGCCCGGCACCACGGTCGTGCTCACCGGGGGCACCGTCCGTCCCGGGGAACACAGCCTGATCGGCGACGACGCGGTCTCCGCGCTGCGCCGCTACAACTGCGACACCTTCGTGATGGGGGTGTCCGGCGTGGACGCCGCCCGTGGCTACAGCGACTACCACCGCGACGAGAGCGCGGTGAAGCGCGCCGCCATCGAATCCGCCGACCGCCTCATCGTGGTCGTCGACCGCACCAAACTCGGCCGCGCGCACCTCGCGCAGGTCGCGCCGCTCGCCGCGGCCGACCTGCTGGTGACCGACGCGGCCCCCGATTCCGACGTGATCCGCGCCGCTGAGGCGGCCGGAGTGCGCACCGTGTTCGCCGACCCGCGCTGACACTCGATCCCGCTCCACCACACCACAACCCGCGCGCACGAAACCCGGCGCGTGTCTTCACCGACGAAAGAGACGGCCCCATGACCACCACCACCTGGCTCGACGACGTCTTCAGCACGAAGAAGCCGGTCATCGCCATGCTTCACCTCTCCGCCCTTCCGGGCGACCCGGGCTACGACACCAAGGCCGGTATCGGCGCGATCATCGACCGGGCGAAGGCCGAGCTCGACGCGCTGCAGACCGGCGGCGTCGACGGCGTCATGGTCTCCAACGAGTTCAGCCTCCCGTACCTCACCAAGACCGAGCCGATCACCGCGATCACCATGGCGCGCATCATCGCCGAGCTGCTGCCGCAGTTGTCAGTGCCGCACGGCGTGAACGTGCTGTGGGACGGCCGCGCCTCGATCGACCTCGCCGTCGCCACCGGCGCGCAGTGGGTGCGCGAGATCTTCACCGGCGTCTACGCCAGCGACTTCGGCATGTGGGACACCAACGTCGGCGAGGTGGCGCGCTACCGTCACCGCATCGGCGGCCAGGGCGTCAAGCTGCTGTTCAACATCGTCCCCGAGTCGGCGACGTACATGGCCGAGCGCAGCCTCAAGTCGATCGCCGAGACCACCGTCTTCGCCACCAAGCCCGACGCCCTCTGCGTCTCCGGCCTGACCGCCGGCGCCCCCACCGACACCCAGTCGCTGCGCATCGTCAAGGACGCCGCCGGCGCCGTCCCCGTGTTCGTCAACACGGGCGTCCGCGCCGCCAACGCCTCCGAGCAGCTCGCCATCGCCGACGGTGCCGTGGTCGGTACGGCCTTCAAGGAGGGCGGGGTCTTCGAGAACCGCGCCGACCTGGCCCGTGTGCAGGAGCTGATGGGCGCCGTCCGCGATTTGCGCGCGACGCTCTGATCCGCGCGAAACACTGACCTCATGACTGTCGTTCTCGGTGTCGACATCGGCACCTACGAGACGAAGGGGGTGCTGCTGCGGGCCGACGGCACCGTCGTCGCACGGGCCCGCCGGCAGCACCGCGTGACGGTGCCCCGCCCCGGCTTCGTGGAGCACGACCCGGAGACCGTGTGGTGGGCCGGCTTCGTCGAGGTGACGGCGCGCCTGCTCGCCGAGGGCGACGTCGACCCCGCCGAGGTGGCGGCGGTGGCGTGCAGCGGCATCGGCCCGTGCGTGCTCCCCATCGACGCCTCGGGCCGCCCCCTGCGCACCGCGATCCTGTACGGCGTGGACACCCGAGCCGACGCGCAGATCGCGGCCACCGTCGCCGCGCTCGGCGAGGACGAGATCATGGCGCGGTCGGGGACCACCCTCACCTCGCAGTCCGCGGGGCCGAAGGTGTCGTGGCTGCACGACGAGGAGCCCGAGGTCTTCGCGGCCGCCGCGCATTTCGTGACCTGCCAGACCTTCGTCACGGGTCGGCTCACCGGCAAGCGGGTGACGGACCACGCCACCGCCGCCTACTACCACCCGCTCTACGACCGGCGCACCGGCGACTGGAACCTCGACGGCGTGCCCGGCGCGCCCCGGCGGGATCAGCTCCCCGATCTCGGCTGGTCCTCGGACGTCGTCGGCGAGGTCACGCCGACCGCGGCCGCGGCGACCGGGCTGCGGGCCGGGACCCCGGTGCTGGTGGGCGCGCCCGATGCCGCCGTCGAGGCGCTGAGCGCCGGCGTGCGCCGCCCCGGCGACATGATGCTCATGTACGGCTCCTCGCACTTCCTGATCGAGGTCGTGGACCGGCCCGTCTCCTCCGCCGTGCTGTGGCCCGCGCCGTACGTTTTCCGCGACAGCTACATCGCCGCCGCGGGCACGGCGACGGCGGGCAGCTTCACTCGGTGGTACGTCGACATCCTGGCGCCCGGCACCGAGAGCATCGACGAGGTGTTCACCGAGATCGCCGACCTCGCAGCACGATCGAGGCCCGGCGCGCGGGGCCTGTTGGCGCTACCCCACCTCAGCGGCGAGCGCACGCCCCTGTTCGACGCCGGCGCGCGCGGCGGCTTCCTCGGGCTCTCGCTCGAGCACGACCGCGGGGACATGGCCCGCGCCGTGCTCGAGGGCATCGCCCAGTCGGCCGCCGAGGCGCTCCGCGCGTACGAGGCGGAGTCCCTGGCGCCCAGCCGGATCCGCGCGGTCGGCGGTGGCACCAAGAACGCCGTCTGGCTGCAGGCGATCTCCGACATCAGCGGCTACCCGCAGGAGGTCGTCGGTGGATCGGGCGCCGCGCAGGGCGACGCCATGCTCGCGGCCTGTGCCGTCGGGATGACCCGCCAGGACCGCCTCGACGACTGGGTCGACGTGCAGCGGTCCGTGGCGCCCCGCACGGATCTCGCCCCGCTCTACGCCCGGCAGAGCGCCGCCTATCGGGCCTTCTACCGCGCCACGCGCGACATCGTCAGCGACCTGAACGAACTGAGGAACCATGACCAGTGACGACCCCCGGTGGGCCCGCCTCGCCGAGCACATCGCCCACCGCCTGGAGATCGCCGCCGATTCCCGCGTGAGCGTCTTCCTCAACGATGCCGCCGCCACCCCCGCGGCGCACGCCCTGATCCGCGAGGCCACGCGCCGCGGCGCCGCGGTGCAAACGGTCTACACCAGCGAGTTCGCCGACGCGGACGCGCTCGCCACACGGACCGTCGACGAGCTCCGGGAGCCCGCGCCGGTGGAGGTCGCGGCGATGGAGTGGTCGACGGTGCACGTCTCCTTCCGGGCGATGCTGTGGCCGGAGGACGAGTCCGAGCTGCCCGACCTGCCGGCGAAGCTCGCGGCGCAGCGCACCGCCAAGGGCGTCGTCTCGTCGCTGCGCTGGCGCGGCACCCGCTGGGCCGTCGTGCGGATCCCCACCGCGGACTGGGCCGAGCGCATCGCCGTGCCCCTCCCGACGCTGCTCGACGAGTTCTTCGCGGGCGCGCTCGACGACTGGGACGCGCACCGTCGGCGCTGGCAGCCGCTGGCCGACGCCGTGAGCGCCGCCGACACCATCACCGTGATCTCGCCCGACACCCACCTCACGATGCGCGTCGCCGGCCGGCTCGGCGTGCTCTTCGCCGGCGAGGCGAACCTCCCCGACGGCGAGGTGGCGACCGCACCGCTCGACGACGGGGTGAACGGGTACATCACCTTCCCCGGCGTCTTCGTCTTCGCGGGCCGCTCCTTCGAGGACCTGCGGCTCGAGTTCACCGACGGGCTCGTCACCGGGGTCTCCGCGACGCGGGGCGCGGAGGTGGCCCGCGCCCTCATCGACACCGACGGGGGCTCCGCTCGGATCGGTGAGCTCGGGATCGGTACCAGCGATGTGGTGCAGACCTGGACCGGCGATCTGTTCATCGACGAGAAGATCCTCGGCAGCGTGCACATCGCGTTGGGCCGGGCGTACGCGGAGTGCAACGGCACCAACGATTCCTCATTGCACTGGGACATCGTCAAGGACCTCCGCACCGACGCCCCCGGCGGCGCGGGCAGCCTGATCATCGACGGCAGGCCCCTCATCGCCGACGGGGTCGTGCTCGAGCCGTAGGGCTGCCGGTGCGTGAGTGGTGGCGTCCGTTGGGGGACCGGGTGTTTCGTGAGGGAGAGTCGGCGTCAGCCGCAGCCGCAGCGGTCGGCGGACCGTCGGGCTACTCCGGCCCGGCGTCGATGACCTGCTCGGCGACCTCGGCGAGGCGGATGTTGCTGTCCTGGGACAGGCGCGCGAGGAGGCGGAAGGCGGCGTCGGAGTCCAGCTTGTAGCGCTCCATGATCATGCCCTTGGCCTGCCCGATCACGTCGCGCGTGGTCAGCGCCGCGCGGATCTGCTCCTTCTCGCGCACGGCGGAGAAGGCGACGGCCGCGTGCACGGCGAACAGCGAGCCGATCGAGATCGACTCGGCGTCGAAGGCGTGCGGTTCGCGCGCCATGAGGTCCAGCGTGCCGTAGGCCTCGTTCTGCACGTACAGGCAGAACGAGAGGATCGAGCCGACGCCCGCCTCGCGCGCGGCGGCCGCGAAGCGCGGCCAGCGGTCGTCGTCGGCGGTGTCCTCCAGCAGCAGGATCGTGGTCGACTCGAAGGTCGCGCCCACGCTGGGGCCCTCCTCCAGATCACGCTGAACGTCGGCGACGCGCTGCGCCTCCGCACCGATCACCACGGGATACGAGATGCCGCCCTTGGGGTCGACCAGCGTGACGCACGCGAAGTCGGCGCCGGGCACCTGGTCGACGGCGAACTGGGTGGCGGCCGTCAGGAGCGACTCCGAGTCCCCGGACTGCTCGCGCAGCAGCCGCGCCATCTCGCCCATCCGCTCCCCGAGAGGCAGTTCCTCGAGGGGGACTTCGGGTGATTCGTGGACGACGCCGAGGACCGAGGGGAGTTGTTCACCGGACTGTTTGTGTGAATGCACGGCCACCCGTTCTCCGTGCCGTTTCGACACGGGGTCACATCATGGGTATCCGCCGGTTGCTGGACGGGTCGTTCGGAAAGTCGTTACTGATCGGTTCTCACCATATCGAGACACGGCGGTCGGGGTCCAAAAACAGGCGATCCCCGGCATCGACGCCGAACGCGGCGTAGAACTCGTCGAGGTTCGAGACGATGGCATTGCAACGGAATTCGGCGGGCGAGTGCGGGTCGATCGCGAGCCTGCGGATCGCCTCCTCCGGCCGGGACTTGCCGCGCCACACGACGCCCCAACTGAAGAACAGCCGCTGCAGGCCCGTCAGGTCGTCGAGGCGCGTGGACTCGTCGTCGACGGTGCCGCCCGCCCGCTCCCGGGCGATCCCGTAGGCGACCAGGGCGATCCCGAGGCCGCCGAGGTCACCGATGTTCTCGCCCACGGTGAAGCCGCCGTTGACGTGGTGCTCGGAGCCGCCCGGCTGGTCGGCCAGCTCGCGCGGGACGAGCGCGTCGTACTGCGCGATGAGCGCCGTGGTGCGCTTGCCGAACTCCGCGCGGTCGGCGTCGGTCCACCAGTCCTCGAGGTTGCCGTCACCGTCGTACTTCGCGCCCTGGTCGTCGAAGCCGTGGCCGATCTCGTGGCCGATCACGGCGCCGATGCCGCCGTAGTTCACGGCGTCGTCGGCGGTGGGGGAGAAGAACGGCGGCTGCAGGATCGCGGCCGGGAAGACGATCTCGTTCATGCCGGGGTTGTAGTAGGCGTTGACCGTCTGCGGCGTCATGAACCACTCGTCGCGGTCGACGGGCGCGCCGATCTTCGCGAACTCGCGGTCGTGCTCGAAGGCCTCGCCGCGGCGCAGGTTCCCGATCAGGTCGTCCCGGCGGATCTCCAGCGCGGAGTAGTCGCGGGAGACGTCCGGGTAGCCGATCTTCGGGGTGAACTTGCCCAGCTTCTCCAGCGCGCGCTCGCGCGTCGCGGGGGTCATCCAGGGCAGCTCGGTGATCCGGCGGCGGTAGGCCTCCACCAGGTCGGCGACGAGCGCCTGCATGCGCTCCTTGGAATCGGCGGGGAAGTGCTGCGCGGTGTACAGCTCGCCCACCGCGAAGCCCAGGTACTGCTCGACCAGGGTGACGCCGCGCTTCCAGCGGTCCCGGATCTCCGGCGTGCCGGTGAGCGCCGTGCCGTAGAAGGCGAAGTGCTCGTCGACGAGGGCATCGGTGAGGAAGGGGCTGCGCGCGTGCAGCACCCGCCAGGCGAGCCACGTGCGCCACTGCGCGAGCGGACGGTCGGTGAGCAGGTCGGCGGCGTGCGTTGCGAACGACGGCTGCCGCACGTTCACCTCGGCGAACGCCGGGCTCGCCTCCGTGCCGGTGACGGCGGCGACCCAGGCGGCGGGGGCGAGCCCCGGCGCCTCGGCGGAGAACTCGGCGAAGGTGCGCAGGTTGTAGCCCTTGTCGGCGTCGCGCCGGGCGACCACGTCCCAGTGTCCGGCGGCGATCGCGGTCTCCAGCTCGAGGACCTGCGCGGCGGCCGCGTCCTCCTCGCCCGGCGCCACGACGCCCTCGAGCACCTCCGCGGCCAGGCGGAAGGTCGCGGCGACGTGCGCCACGAACTTCTCCCGGATCGGCGCGTACTGCTCCTCGCGGTAGTAGGCCTCGTCGGGCAGGGAGATCCCGCTCTGCACCACGTTGACCAGGTAGCGGTCCGAGCGCTTTGCGTCGGTGTCCACGTAGTAGCCGAGCAGCCCGCTCACGCCCGTCCGCTGCAGCCGGCCGAGGACCGTCACCAGGTCCGACGGCGACTGCGCCCACCGGACCTCCGTCAGCTCGTCGGCCAGGGGCGCGAGGCCCGCGGCGGCGATGGCGCCGGTGTCCATGAAGCTCGCGTACAGGTCGCCGATCCGCGCGGCGTCGCCGATCCGCGCGGCGTCGCCGGTCGCCCCGGCGTCGGCGGCACAGGCCTCGATGATCGTGCGGACGGTCTCCTCAGCGGCGTCGCGGAGGGCGTAGAAGGCGCCGTCGGTCGAGCGGTCGGCGGGGATCTCGTGCGTGTCCAGCCAGGCGCCGTTGACGTGCCCGAACAGGTCGTCCTGCACGCGGATGCCGGCGTCGACGTGGCTGAGGTCAAGAGCGGGAGAAGTCGTCACCCGTCCATCCTGCCAGCCGACCTCAGGAATCTCACATGGTGGGAGAAGTGACTCGTCAGTATTCCCTATGGCGCAGCACACCGTTAGCGTGCGGTGTGACGCAAACCGCTATCAGGGTTGGCCTGGGGCGGGGTGGAGAAGTTAAAGGGGATTCTTCGATGAGGCTGATACGTCCGCGACTGCGGCTGACTCTGGCCGCCCTGCTCACGGCGTTCGTGCTGATCGGAACGTCGATCACCGTGCCCGGACTCGTCGCGCGGGCAGGCGCGGAGCCGTGGAAGCCGGGGCCGGGTGTCGCGGGCATGATCAACCCCGAGTGGATCGCCTCCCACGACGGCCCGACGCAGTACCCGAAGATGGCCACGGAGTGGGATGTTCCGATCCGCATGTCGGACGGCACCGTCCTGCGGGCCAACATCTTCCGGCCCGCGGACGCGTCCGGCAGGGCGATCGAGACCAAGACCCCGACGATCGTCAACGTCACGCCCTACACCAAGTTCGTCAGCACCATCGCCACCGTGATGACCAACGTCCCCGTGCTCTTCCCGACGCTCGTGGGCGTGCTCAATATGTTCAACTTCTCCGGCACGCCGATCGGCGGCGTCGACGACCTCCGCAACGTGCTCAACGGTGGCCTGATCAACACCTTCACGGTCGACCAGACGCTGGTGCAGAGCGGGTACACGCAGGTCGTCGTCGATGTGCGCGGCACCGGCAACTCGCAGGGCGTCTGGGACGTCTTCGGTGCGCGCGAGCAGACGGACACCGTCGAGGTGCTGGACTGGGTGCGTCAGCAGAACTGGACGAACGGCCGCCTCGGCATGTCCGGCGTCTCGTACTCCGCGATCAATCAGCTCCAGGCGGCGTCGAAGAACCCCGCCGGCCTGCAGGCCCTGTTCCCCGTCGTCCCCGGTGCCGACATCGCCGCCGACATCGTCGCCCCCGGCGGCGGCCTCGGCGTCGGCTTCCTCGGTCCCTGGCTCGCCATCGTCAACATCCTCAAGTTCATCCCCGACCTGCGCTCGCTGCTCAACGGCACCTTCGACTGGAAGTGGTTGCAGGACCGGCTGCAGAACCCGGCGGTGTTCTTCCCGGAGCTGCTCTCCGGCGTCTTCTCGCCGACGGTCGAGGGGCTCACCCCCACTACCAAGCAGCTCATCGACAAGAACTCGCCGCTGCGCGCCGCCTACCGCACGGCGCTGGACAAGATCACCACGCCGACCTTCGCGCTCGGCGCCTGGAACGACCTGTTCACCAACACCGAGTGGCGCCTTCCCAAGGACCTGAGCGCCCTGCCCACGAGCAAGAAGAAGCTCATCATGGGCGACGCGGCGCACGCCACCGTCACCAACGACCTGGGCGGGGTGAACCAGCCGACGCGCGCCGACGTGCTGCAGAAGGCGTGGTTCGACAAGTGGCTCAAGGACGCCGACAACGGCATCGACAACTACGCACCGGTCACCGTGCACCGCATGGGCGGCGGCTGGTGGCAAGGCGACACCTTCCCCGAGCCCGGCCAGAAGTACCAGCGCATGTACCTCTCCAGCCTGCCCTCGGGCACCGCGCCGACCGCGCTGTCGGACAACAGCCTCCAGACCGCGCCGCCGAAGATCGCGGCGCGGCGCACCGTCGGCCCCGGCCTCTCGACGCTGTGCTCGAACGACACCGGGCAGGCGATGTTCGGGCTCCTCGTCTTCACCGGCTGCACCAAGGACACCCGGGTCGCGGAGATGAACGCGCTCACCTTCACGTCCAAACCGGTGGGGAAGCCGACGGTGATCTCGGGCCCGATCAACCTGCGTCTCAACACCACACAGGACGCCCGCGACGCGTACTGGAGCGTGATCGTGACCGACGTCGGTCCCGACGGACGGTCCGAGAAGATCAGCTCCGGCCAGCTCACCACGTCGCTGCGGCAGATCGACGAGTCCCGCAGCATCCGCACGGCGAGCGGCGATCTCGCGTCCCCGTACTACCAGCTCAACATCGACGACCGCGAGCTGGTCAAGCCCGGCCAGGTGGTGCCGCTCGACATCGGTACCCACGCCGTGAGCGCCGTCCTCAAGCCCGGGCACCGGCTGCGGGTCGACGTCTTCGCGCTCAACCTGATCAAGTCGATGACCGTCGGGCCCGTCACCGCGGAGACGCAGTTCCGGCCGCAGCACGTGCTGATCGACCCGAAGCAGCCGAGCTACCTCGTCGTGCCCTCGGACCGGCCCCTGCCGTAGCCGGACTCCGGCGTGCCGTTCAGCCGCCCAGGCGGTTCCGCATGCGCCAGAACAGGAGCTCGGCACCGTCGGGCCCGGCGGTCACGCGCCGCCCGTCCGCGACGGTGCGCAGCGAGTCGCCGTCGGACAGACCGACCGGACCGCCGGACGACTCGGCGACCACCGCACCGTCGGCCAGGTAGAGGTGCCCGAAGGGCGCGTCCGGCAGGTCGAGGGCGCGGCCGGGCGCCAGGCGCGCCGCGAACAGGGTGGCACCGCGGTTGCCGATCCGGATCGCCGCGTCCTGCGCGGGGTCGCCCGACGCGACGGCGACCAGGCCGCCCGCCGCGAGATCGGCGTCGACCTCCCGCTGCTCGTACGACGGTGCGCCGCCCGGCTCGTCGGGCAGCACCCACATCTGGACGAACCGGACGTCGGCGCCCGCGGGGTCGGGGCGATCGTTGCGTTCGGAGTGCAGGACGCCGGTGCCCGCGCTCATCCGCTGGGCGAGGCCCGGATGGACCAGCCCGGCGTGTCCCTCGCTGTCCTGGTGGACGAGGGAACCGGACAGCACCCAGGTGACGATCTCGACGGCGCGGTGCGGGTGCGTGTCGAAGCCCGTACCCGCCGCGACCTGCTCCGCGTTGCACGCGAGCAGGACGCCGTGGTGCGTATTGTCCGGATCGTAGTGGTCCCCGAAGGAGAAGCAGTGGCGCGACTGCACGCCCGGCATCGACGACGCGGCGCGGTCCTCTGAGCGCAGCAACCGTTCCATATCCCAAGGATGCCATGTGAGGACCGGTAAACTCCGCGGCCAGGGATGCCGAACGCACCATGAGCAGCGAGGAGACCACGTGAGACGCAGCGGCCGGGCACGGTACGGCGCCGCCGCGGTGGTCTCCGCACTCCTCCTCACGCTGGGCTCCGGGCTGGCCGCGTGCGGCGACAGCGCCGTCGCCGAGGTGCAGAAGATGCTCGACGGCTACGGCTCGGCGCTGGGCGAGGGCAAGGCCGTCGCGGCCGCCGCCTTCACCTCCTCGCCCGACGCGGCCGGCGGCGTCATCGGCCGCACGCTGCGCGACATGAACGCGAAGTCCGTCGAGGTCACGGCGTCCAACGTGCAGCGCTACTCCGGCGGCAACGCCACCTTCGACGTGAAGACGCACTGGAACTTCGGCGACGGCCGCGACTGGGACTACACCACCAAGGGCAGCGCCTCGCAGCTGTCGATCGGCTGGCGCATCTCCTGGGACCCCGCGGTGCTCGCGCCGGGCCTCACGCCCGACACCGCGATCCGGCAGATCCGCACCGACGCGAAGCCGCCGAAGGTCTTCGCCGCGGACAAGTCGGAACTGATGTTCGCCGGCACCGTGCACAGGCTCACCGTCGATCCGAACAAGACCAAGAACCTGACCGACAGCCTGAACCGGGTCGCGAAGATCGTCTCCCCGGTCGCGCCGCTGGTCACGCCCGAATCCCTCGCCGCGAAGGCGAAGGCGGACCCCGGCAAACCGGTCCCCGTCGTGGACCTGCGGGACGACGACTACGGGGTCCTCGGCGACGCGCTGACGGCCGTCCCGGGCCTGCAGGACACCACGGCGGGCGATCTGCTCATCGCCAACCGGCAGCTGTTCTCGCCCCTCTTCGACGGCATCAAGGGCGCCTGGCAGGCCAACCGCGACGCCACCGCCGGCTGGGAGGTGCAGCTGCTCACGAACGGGAAGCCGCCCACCAAGATCGTCGGCTTCCAGGGCCCGCCCGGGCCCGACCTGCGGACCGCGATGGATCCCAAGGTGCAGCTCGACGTCGAGAACGCCGTGGTCCAGCTGGGGCAGCCCGCCGCCATGGTCGTACTGTCCGTCTCCACCGGCGCCGTGCTGGCCGCCGCGCAGAACACGCAGGCCAGCGGCATCTCCATCGATTGGGCGCTCACCGGGCTCGCCACCACCGGTCCCGTGCTGGAGCCGCTCTACAGCGAGGTCAACGCCGCCGCGGGGAACGACGCCGGCAAGCAGGCGAAGCTGCTCGCCCCGCTCGGCATGGGCACCGACTTCGCCATGACGGGCGTGACGACGAAGACCGCGGAGCTGCCCGGCACCGGCGGCCGGGGCGCCGCCGAGCTCGGCGCCGACACCGTCAAGGCCAGCCCCTTCGGCATGGCCGTCCTCGCCTCCGCGATCGCCAAGGGCAAAACCACGGCGCCGTACGTGGTGCAGGGGCAGACCGCGAAGCCCAGCGCGCCGCTCGGCGACGTCGATGAGAAGATCCTCAAGGCGGTGCGGGCGAAGATGGACTCGACCGTGTCCCCGTCGGGCGACGGCAGCGACCTCGCCTCGACCAAGGCCAAGGGGCTCGTGGGCACCAACGGCCCCGAGGGACCGGGCTGGTTCATCGGCTACCGCGGCGATCAGGCCTTCGCGATCCTGGTCAGCGGCGAGCGTTCCGGCGCCGGGTCACTGCAGGTCGCGGGCGCGTATCTGAAGTAGCGCGCGGCTCATGCGCCGGTCGCGGTGGTCGCCTTCGCGCGACGGGACAGGACCGTGTTGGCGATGGCGCGCCAGCCCAGCAGGAACACGCCGAGTGCGATCGTCGCGACGATGACGAAGCTGACCTCGACGCCCTTCGAGGTGAGCAGCCCGCGGGCCGTCATGCCGAAGGCCACCGTCGAGACCCAGATGATGACGCCGGCGGGAAAGACGCGCCCCGGGGCGAAGGTGGCGGCGCGGCCGGGCTCGTGACCGCGCAGGGCGGCCAGCACGTAGGTGAACGCCCAGCCCACCGCCAGCGCGAGCAGGAAGGGCCACGCGGTCTCGGCGAACCCGGCAGGCGAGAAGGCCTCGTCGTGATTGAACCGGCCGATCACCACGAACAGCAGGACGAAGACCACGTCGAGGGCGGCGATGACCGGGATGCGCATACGGCAACGGTAATTGATCTGCGGCTCCTGCCGGGAATCGGATCGTGGGGTCGTGACGGCACGCGGCCGGGGCGCGGTCCTCCCAACCGCGGCCCCGACCGGGCCTGACCCC
>NZ_JAIULG010000062.1 GCF_020169415.1 Tsukamurella sp. M9C | reverse complement strand
GGGCGGGCCTGGGCGGAACGGACCTGCGCGAGCTCGTGACCCTCGTGCCGCAGCGCGCCGTGATCCGCACCGGAACCCTGGCGTCGAACATCGCCTACGGCAGCGGGGCCGATCCGTGTGTCGCGGGCGAGCTCGCGGGCGCCGACGAGTTCGTGCGCCGACTGCCCGCGGGCTACGCGACGCTGACCTCCCTGGGCGGGGAGGAACTCTCGGGCGGGCAGCGGCAGCGGATCGCGCTCGCGCGCGGCTTCGGGCGGCTCACCCCGGTGCTGATCCTCGACGAGCCGAGCACCGGGCTGGACGAGGCGAACACCGAGCGCCTGGCCGGCGTGCTGCGGTCGATCGCGGTGCGCCGCACCGTCATCGTGATCACGCACGATCCGCTGCTCCGCGCCGCCGCGGACCGGCGGTACCGGGTCGTGGACGGTCGGGTGTCGGCGGAGGTGGGTGCAGACGCCTGAAATGCCCCGCTGCGGTGCCGCAGTGGTGTTTGATGAGTCGTCACACACCCGAGACGACTCAACACACCCGAGACGACACAGGAGCACGCATGGCCAACCCACTGCTGCGCACCAAATCGGTGGAACAATCGATCGCCGACACCGAGGTGGTCGGCACCCGGCTCAAGAAGCAGCTGACCGCATGGGACCTCACGATCTTCGGTGTCGCCGTGGTCGTCGGTGCCGGCATCTTCACCATCGGCGCCTCGACGGCAGGTGACTACTCGGGCCCGGCGGTGTCGGTGTCGTTCATCATCGCCGCGATCGCGTGCGGCCTCGCCGCGCTCTGCTACGCCGAGTTCGCGTCGACGGTGCCCGTGGCGGGTTCGGCGTACACGTTCTCCTACGCCACTTTCGGCGAGTTCGTCGCGTGGATCATCGGCTGGGACCTGGTGCTGGAGTTCTCCATCGCCGCCGCGGCGGTCGCGAGCGGCTGGTCGAGCTACCTCGGCACGGTCTTCGGCACCGGGCCGGCGGCGGTCGAGGTCGCAGGGCACACGATCGACTGGGGTGCGATGCTCATCGTCGGCATCCTGACGGTGCTGCTCACCTTCGGTGCGAAGGTCTCCTCGCGCGTGTCCGCCGTCATCACCGCGATCAAGGTCGCCGTGGTGCTGCTGGTCATCGTGGTCGGCGCCTTCTACATCAAGGGCTCGAACTACTCGCCGTTCGTCCCCGAGTCCGTACCCGGCGAGAAGTCCGGCGTCACCCTGGACTCCACGCTGTTCCAGGCGATCTTCGGCAGCGGCTCGTCGTACGGCTGGTTCGGCGTGCTCGCAGGCGCGGGCATCGTGTTCTTCGCGTTCATCGGCTTCGACATCGTGGCGACCTCCGCCGAGGAGACCGTGAAGCCGCAGCGCGACGTGCCGCGCGGCATCCTGGGCTCGCTCGCGATCGTCACCGTCCTGTACATCGCGGTCACCGTGGTCGTCACGGGCATGGCGAGCTACAAGGACCTCGCCACCAGCGCCGGCGACGGCGGCGAGAAGAACCTGGCCTACGCCTTCTCGCTCAACGGCGTGGACTGGGCCGCGACGATCATCTCGATCGGCGCGCTCGCGGGTCTGACCACGGTGGTCATGGTGCTGCTCATGGGTCAGAACCGCGTGCTCTTCGCCATGGCCCGCGACGGCCTGCTGCCGCGTCAGCTGGCCAAGACCTCCGACCGCGGCGTGCCGGTGCGGATCTCGATCGGCGTCGGTGTCGTCGTCGCGTTCCTGGCCGGGATCTTCCCGCTCAAGGAACTGACCATGCTGATCAACATCGGCACCCTCTTCGCCTTCGTCCTGGTGTCCATCGGCGTCGTCGTGCTGCGCAAGCAGCGTCCGGACCTCAAGCGCGGCTTCACCGCCCCGCTGGTCCCGCTGGTCCCGATCCTCTCGGTCCTCGCCTGCGGCTGGCTGATGTTCAACCTGACCCTTGAGACCTGGGTCCGGTTCCTGATCTGGATGGCGCTCGGCGTGGTCGTCTACTTCGTGTACTCGAAGAACCACTCCATCCTCGGCAAGCGCGAGCGCGGCGAGGTCATCGAGTCGCTGGCCGACTGATCGCAGCGTCCCCACACACGGAACCGCGGCCGGAGCACCTGCTCCCGCCGCGGTTCTGCGTTTCGCTGGGGGAGTGGGCGCTGGACGCCGCTCTCGGATTCTGTCCACCGCGGACAGACCTGGGTTATATTCAGAATCGTGAACACCGACGTGGGGGTAGCACGCTGGCGGGAGCTGATCGACGCCTTCCTGGAGCAGCGGGAGCGTCTGATCCGGATCCACCCCGACCTGTACGAGATGTCGCAGCCGAATCCCGGAGCAACCGAGGAGCAATTGCTTGCTGCTGAGGCGCGCCTGGGGCACCGTATCCCCGCGCAGTACCGCGAGTTCCTCGCCGTCGCGGACGGGTGGAGCGAGTGGAACAGCGACGTCAGCCTGCTCTCGTGCGCGGAGATCGGCCATGGCACGATCAGCGAAACGGAGGGATTGGGAATCCGGCTGGCCGAGGGCGACGTCCTCGTGAACTGGTCGACCGACGTCGACTGGATTCGGATCGCCGACAGTGAGGGAACCTACTGGGAGACTTTTCTGCTGCACCGTGACAGTCAGGGCTACCGGGCCGGGCAGCTCATGATGACGCCCCACGGCGACCACTTCTACGAGTCCTTCGAGCAGTACCTCGTCGAGGAGCTGGCGGACCTGACGACGATGCTCGACGGGGAGGAGCTCGGGCCGCACGGTAAGTACTGGGGAAGGGACCTCCGGCTCGACCCGCCGACGATGCAGCAGATCGTCGAAAGGCTTGCTGCCCTCCGCGTCGAGTTCGCCGAGCTCTGTAGTGACCCCGCCCCCGGATCGCCGAACCCCGGCGCGGCACCGTCGGACATCGCCACGCTCGAAGGGCACCTGGGCCGCCCGTTGCACCGGGAGCACCGCGAGCTCCTGGAGGTCGCCGACGGATGGCCGGGCAACCCCCGCATCCTGAGCTGCGCGGAGATCATCGCCGGTGACGCATGGGCCGAGACGCTGGCGGCGCGCGACCGGCACAACGACTGGCAGGCAGCGGACTTCGCGAGATGCGGTGTCTCCACGTGGCAGAAGCCCGGTCCGGCGGCAGACGCCGCCGACACCGTTTCGGTGACGCCGTTCGCGACGCAAGTCATCGCGGTGTGGGGGATCGACACCGACGATGGCAGTGTCCTCGACGTGCTCACGTACGTGGAGGACGTCGCGCGCGGCTACAAGCGGTCGTACGGCACAGTGCGCGAACACCTGTTGTCGCAGATCGACGGGCTGTGTCAGCAGATCGAATCATGGCGGCGGACGTTCAGGTAGTCGTCGCTCGGGGAATCGGCGGATAACGGCGTGGCGCCGGGCATATCCGTTCCCACTCGGGAATCGGCCGATTTCGCGATCGCAAGAAGGGCGACGGCGACGTCCGGCACCAGGAGCGATAGCCTGGAGCGCGTGACTTCTACGCTGACCGCCGATACGGCGAACGGAATCGACTTCAAGGTCGCCGACCTCTCCCTCGCGGAGGCGGGCCGCAAGCAGCTGAGCCTGGCCGAGCATGAGATGCCGGGCCTGATGGCGCTGCGCCGCGAGTACGCCGACGTCCAGCCGCTCAAGGGCGCGCGGATCTCGGGCTCGCTGCACATGACGGTGCAGACCGCCGTGCTCATCGAGACCCTCGTGGACCTCGGCGCCGAGGTGCGCTGGGCCTCCTGCAACATCTTCTCCACCCAGGACGAGGCCGCCGCGGCCGTCGTCGTGGGCCCGCACGGCACCGTCGAGGCGCCGCAGGGCGTGCCGGTCTTCGCCTGGAAGGGCGAGACCCTCGAGGAGTACTGGTGGGCCGCCGAGCAGATGCTCACCTGGCCGAACGAGCCCGCCAACATGATCCTCGACGACGGTGGCGACGCCACCATGCTCGTGCTGCGCGGCGCGCAGTTCGAGGCCGCGGGCGTCGTCCCGCCCACCGACGAGGACGCCGACAGCCACGAGTACCAGGTCTTCCTGGCCCTGCTGCGCGAGTCGCTGGCCAAGGACGCCACCAAGTGGTCGAAGATCGCCGAGTCGGTCAAGGGCGTCACCGAGGAGACCACCACCGGCGTGCTGCGCCTGTACCAGTTCGCCGCCGCCGGCGAGCTGGCCTTCCCGGCGATCAACGTCAACGACTCGGTCACCAAGAGCAAGTTCGACAACAAGTACGGCACCCGCCACTCGCTGATCGACGGCATCAACCGCGGCACTGACGTGCTGATCGGTGGCAAGAAGGTCCTCATCACCGGCTACGGCGACGTGGGCAAGGGCTGCGCCGAGTCGCTCGCGGGCCAGGGCGCGCGCGTCCAGGTCACCGAGATCGATCCCATCAACGCCCTGCAGGCGCTCATGGACGGCTTCGACGTGGTCACCGTCGAGGACGCGATCGGCGACGCCGACATCGTCATCACCTCCACGGGCAACAAGGACATCATCCTGCTCGAGCACATGAAGGCGATGAAGGATCACGCGATCCTCGGCAACATCGGCCACTTCGACAACGAGATCGACATGGCCGGCCTCGAGAAGTCGGGCGCCGTGCGCCTGAACATCAAGCCGCAGGTCGACCAGTGGACGTTCGGCGATTCCGGCAAGTCGATCGTCGTGCTCTCCGAGGGCCGACTGCTGAACCTGGGCAACGCGACCGGCCACCCGTCGTTCGTCATGTCCAACAGCTTCAGCAACCAGGTGATCGCGCAGATCGAGCTGTGGACCAAGCCCGACGAGTACGACAACGAGGTCTATCGCCTCCCCAAGCACCTCGACGAGAAGGTCGCGAAGATCCACGTCGAGGCCCTGGGCGGCACCCTCACCAAGCTCACCAAGGAGCAGGCCGAGTACATCGGCGTCGACGTCGAGGGCCCGTACAAGCCCGAGCACTACCGCTACTGAGCGCTAGCGCACGCGCGACGAACTGATACACACCTTCCACCCTCCGGATTCCTTCCGGAGGGTGGTCGTGTCTGTGAGGGACCGGGAGACGACCGTCGACGAGCCCACCGGGGTCGACGTGACCTCGGCCTCCGCCTTGCCCGCGTCACCGTCGACCCGGACCTCCCCGACGACGACCTCCCAGCGCCCGTCCGGCCCGAGCAGCGTGTCGATCTCGGCGGCGAAGGTCTGCGAGGTGAACTGCGTCTGCAGCATCGCCACGTCCGCGGCGCAGCGGACGCCGATCAGCGCCGCCAGGTCGCGGTCGTTGAGGGTCTTGGTCTCGGCGGCGATGACGTCGCGGATCTGCTGCTCGTCGTCGGCGCCGCCGCGGTTGGACAGGATGTACCAGGTGGTGCCGAGGATGATCGCGATGATCAGCACGGTCGCGCCCAGCACGATCGCCAGGGACCGGTCCTTCGCCGGCGGCGGGCCCGCGGGCGCGCCCGGGACGTAGGGCGGCGAGCCCGGCACGTACGGCGGCCCGGCGGTGCCCGGGCCGATCGTCGCACTGCCCGACGGTGCGGGCGAGGCCTGCCCCGACGGTGCCGGGGTCCCCGTCACCGCGCGCCCCGTCAGGTAGGGCGTGCCCGCCGAGGAGACGGGCCCGCCCGTGCCGTACAGCTGCGGCGGACGCGGCGGCGCGATCCCCAGCCGCTGGTAGGTCTCCGGCGTGAGGACGGGATGCAGCAGCTCGCGCGGGTCAGTCGGGCGCATCCGCGCGCTCCTCGTCGACGTTGCGCGCGTGCTGCATCGACTGCAGCAGCGCGGTGAGCGCGTCCAGCTTCTCGTGCACCTCGTCGAGCTCGCGGCGCATGTAGTCGCGGCTCGCCGCCTCGCCCACGGCCAGGCGCACCGAGGCCAGCTCGCGGGCCAGGAACTCGGTGTCGGCCTTGGTCTGCGCGGCGCGCGTCCGGTCCTCGTCGAGCGAGACGCGGTCGCGGCTCTCCTGCCGGTTCTGCGCGAGCAGGATGAGCGGCGCGGCGTACGCGGCCTGCGTGGAGAAGGCCAGGTTGAGCAGGATGAACGGGTACGGGTCGAAGTGGAACGTGAACCACAGGACGTTGAGCAGGATCCAGATGATCACGATCACGGTCTGGATCGCGAGGTAGCGGCCGGTACCCAGGAAGCGGGCGACGCGCTCGGCGCCCTGGCCGATCATGTCGTCGCCGAGGTTCAGGTGGAAGCTGCGGCCCAGCCGCGGAGTGTCGAGGCGGGAGCGTTCCTTCATCCGGTGACCTCCTCAGTGCCCTCGTCCAGATCCTCGTCGCGCCAGTCCTCCGGCAGCAGGTGATCGAGCAGGTCGTCGACCGAGACCGCGCCCAACAGGTGGTTCTCCGTGTCGACGACGGGCCCGGTGACCAGGTTGTACGCCGCGAAGTACCGGGTCACCGCGCCCAGGGGATCGTCCGGCCCGAGGCGCGGCAGGTCGGTGTCGACGATTCCGCCCACCAGGTCGGCCGGGGGCTCGCGCAGCAGCTGCTGCAGGTGCACCGCGCCCAGGTAGCGCCCCGTCGGCGTCGCGGTGGGCGGGCGCACCACGAAGATCATGCTGGCCAGCGCCGGGGTGATGTCGGGGTTGCGGACCCGGGCCAGGGCCTCGGCCACCGTGGTCGACGGGGTGACCACGATCGGCTCCGGCGTCATCATGCCGCCCGCGGTGTAGGGGGAGAAGGTGAGCAGGCGGCGGACGGTGCCCGAGTCCTCAGGGTCCATCACCGCGAGCAGTTCCTCGCGCTGGGTGTCGGGCAGCTCGCCCAGGAGGTCGGCGGCGTCGTCGGGGTCCATGGCCTCGAGCACGTCGGCGGCGCGCGCCTTGGACAGGTGGGCGATCACCTCGGCCTGGTCGTCGTCGCCGAGCTCCTGGAGGACGTCGGCGAGCCGTTCGTCGTCGAAGGCGGCGGCGATGGACAGCCGGCGCTGCGTCGGCAGCTCGCGCAGGGCCTGCGCGACGTCGGTCGCGCGCATGTCCTCGAACACGGTCAGGGCTTCCGCGATGTCGTGGTCGGCGCCGGTGAGCGCGGTCGTGGTGAAGCCGGAGACGTGGGGGAGGTCCACCACCTGGACGCCGCCGCGCCGGTTCCAGCCCGTCGCGCGGATCTTCACGGCCAGGCGGTGCACCACCCAGTCGCGGGTGCGGGTCTGCTCGATCCCGACGTCGACCACGGTGGCGTCGGCACCGTCGTACGGCTCCCCCGGCTCCTCGATGCGGACCTTGGTGCCCAGGAGCTGGCCGAGGGCCAGGGCCTCGCCGGGGCGGATGTGCAGGCGGCGCAGGCTGACGGAGCCGGTGTTGAGAGTGACGGCGGCGGGTTCGATGCTGGTCACGCGCAGCATCGGCACGAAGATGCGGCGGCGGTTGGCGAGCTCCACGGCGAGTCCGAGGACACGCGGAGCCTTGCGGTCGGCGCGCAGGCCGATCACCGCATCGCGGACGCGGCCGACGGATTCGCCGTCCGGGCCGACGACGGGCAAGCCGGACAGTCGCGCGACGAATACTCTGGAGACAGCCGACATGTACTTCAGGGTAGTTTCGATCTACGCATCACATGTGAGGGAGGGCGCCGAATGTCGCAACCGATACCCGGACCCGGGTCGCCGAACCAGCCGGGAGGGCCCGCCGGACGGGGCCTGCCGACGCCGCCGAAGGGCTGGCCGATCGGCTCGTACAGCACCTACGCCGAGGCGCAGCGCGCCGTCGACTACCTCTCGGACGAGGAGTTCCCGGTCCAGAACGTGACCATCGTGGGCGTCGACCTGATGCAGGTCGAGCGGATCACCGGCCGCCTGACCTGGGGCCGCGTACTGAGCGCCGGCGCCGCCTCCGGCGCGTGGCTGGGCCTGTTCCTCGGCCTGCTCGTGGGCCTGTTCGTGGGCGGCGGCGACGCACTCGTGTCGACGGTGATCGCCGGCATCATCGGCGGCATCGTCTTCGGCCTGATCAGCGCGTCGGTGCCCTACTGGGCCTCGCGCGGCACCCGCGACTTCTCGTCGACGATGCAGCTCGTCGCCGGCCGGTACGACGTGCTGTGCGACCCCCAGGTCGCCGAGCGCGCCCGCGACATGCTGGCGCGCCTGAACATCCAGTAGGCGCGAATCTGTTGCCGAACCGGAAACGATCACCTATCGTTTCCGGTATGGAAACGAACTCGGAGGACGTCGCGGGCTCGCTCGACGATGTCGACGCAGCTGCCGGCGCGGCGCGCAAGCTCGCATCGCCGTGGTGGATGACGGCGGCCTGGGTGATCGTATTCGGTGTGTTCTGGGCGGCCGTCAACGGCGACGATCACACCTGGCTCGGCTACCTGACCATCATCGGCGTCTTCGCCGTCGCGGTGGCGGGACTCGTCGCGCTGCGTCGGCGCCGTGGTGTCACTGGCTTCCACGCGGGCGGTCGTGCGAGCACGCTCGGGTTCTGGTCGGCGTTCGTGGTGGCAATGGTGCTGTCGGCCTTCATGGAGCGCGGGGCGGTCACGACGTACATCGCGATCTTCGTGGTCGCCGCCGGCCTGAATCTGGCCGGCGAACTGGTCGAGCGACGTGCCGCGAGGCGCGGCTCGCGGTGAGTCCGAAGAGCTACGGCCCGCCCGCGTTCAACGACCTGATTCATCCTCGTCAGCGGCTCATGATCTGCGCGGCGCTGGATCAGACCGCGGAGATCCGCTTCGACCTCTTGGCCAAGACCCTCGACATGAGCGCGCCGACTCTCAGCAAGCACCTGGCGAAGCTGGAGGAGGCGCACTACGTCGCGTTCCGCCGCGACTCCGCGGACTCCCGGCGACAGTGGGTCGAGCTCACGCCGACGGGGAGATCCGCCTTCGCGCGACACGTTGCGGCGCTGCGCGAGCTCACGACCTGACCTGCGGCGGCTGGGCCTTCGCTCGCCGCAGGGATCGCCGGTCGCTCCGCTGTCTCGCGGGGCGAGCGGAGCCTTTGTGGCGGTTGGCGATGTCGCACCCCGACACGCGCGAGCGCACCCTGCACGCCGGGTGCGCTCGCGCGTTCTGGGTGCGTGAGGACGGATCGCCGGGCGAATCGGGTGCGGGAGGCTGTGCTGGCGGGCGAATCGGGTGCGGCTGCGATTGGACCGGCGGTGCAGGCGGCGCACCGTCGAACCTTGTTGACCTGCGACGACGGCGCGAATCTCCGCGACCTGTTTACCGGGTCACGAAGTCCTGCTAAATTCCGAAGTGATAGCGATCACAAGGAGGACTCTCATGGCGGACATCCTGGGGCGTGTGAGCCGGCGCGAACTGGAGCAGGGCTACCGCGACGTGCTGGAGGACTTGTCGGAGGGATCGGTGCACCGTCGGTTCGACCCGTTCCTCGACATCGACTGGGACGCGCCGGAGCTGCAGCTCGATCCCAACGACCCGCGCTGGGTGCTGCCGCCGACCCTCGACTCGCTCGGCGCGACGCAGTGGTACCGCGACCTGCCGCTGGAGCGCCGCATCGAGATCGGGAAGTGGCGGATGGCCAACACCATCAAGGTGGGCGCCGCCTTCGAATCCATCCTGATCCGCGGAATGATGCAGTACATCATGAAGCTCCCGAACCGGTCGCCGGAGTTCCGGTACTCCCTCCATGAGATGACGGAGGAGTGCAACCACATCCAGATGTTCCAGGAGCTGGTCAACCGCGTCGACGTGGACGTCCCCGGCATGCGGAAGTGGTTCCGGCGGGCCTCACCCATGATTGGCGTGCTCGGCGGCTACGCCCACGTGATCCTCTTCATGGGCATCCTGGGCGGCGAGGAGCCGATCGACCACTACCAGAAGGCGATCATGCGGCACGGCGGCCAGGTGCCGCCGCTCGTCCTGCGCACCATGGAGATCCACGTCGCCGAGGAGGCGCGGCACATCTCCTTCGCGCACGAGTTCCTGCACGCCCACCTGCGGGACATGACCAAGCGGCAGAAGCGGATCTGCGCGCTGGCCTTCCCGCTCGCGATGCGCTGGCTGGTGGGGGAGATCTTCACCCCGCCGAAGGAGTTCTTCGAGACGTTCGAGATCCCGCGCGAGGTCAAGCGCGAGGCCTTCTGGCGCGGCCCGACGGCCCGCGCGCTGCTCAACGACTACTTCGCCGAGATGCGCGCCCTCGCCGACGACTTGGGGCTCATGACGCCCGTCGGCAGGCTGATGTGGAAGCTGCTCAAGATCGACGGGCACAAGGCGCGCTACCGCGGCGAGCCCACGCGGCCCGCGCAGCTCGCCGCCTGAGGCTCACCGGGGCGGCCCAGCGGGTCTGCCCCGGTGGGCCCGGGGCGCCGCGGGGCGGGCGTAACATCGCCCGGTATGGCGACGGCGCACGGGCCCGAGAGCGGGTACGAGTTGCGCTGGCGCGCCCACAATTCGCAGCGCCGCGACCTCATCCTGCGCGCGGCCGCCGAGCTCGTCGAGGAGTCGGAGCCCGGCGCCCCGATACCGGTGCGGCGCATCGCCGAGCGCGCGGGCCTCGTGAAGTCCGTGGTGTACCGGCAGTTCAAGAGCAAGGACGATCTGGCCCGCGGGCTCCGCGGCTTCGTCGTCGACCAGTTCGCGGCCGAGCTCGAGGCCGATCTCGACGTCTCGGCCGGCTCGCTGCGGGAGATCCTGCGCCGCTCGATCGCCAGCGCCGCCACCTGGATGCAGGACAATCCGCGCCTCGTCGACCTGCTGCGCGCCGGCCCCACCGACGCGGAGGGCCCCGACGGTGTGCCCGTGGCGCCCGATGCGATCGGCGAGCTCCGGCACCGCGTGGTCGCCCGGGCGGAGCAGACGATCGGCGGCCTCGCCGCCCTCACCGGCCTGGATCCCGCCGCCTTCGCCGGCGTTCCCTTCGTGGTGTTCACCATGGTCGAGGGCACGCTCACCAGCTGGGTGCGGGGCGAGGCCGCCGTCCGCGGCCGCACGCGCGCGGAGGTGGTCGAATCGCTCACGGACATCACGTGGTTCGTGCTCGACGGTGCCGCCCGCACGCTGGGGCTGGACGTGGACCCCGATGCCGAGTTCAGCCAGGTGATGAACGGCCTGGCATCCGGTCTGGCACGATAATGCCGAATGTGGTTCACCTCACCGGCCGCGTCGGCTAGCTTTCGAGCGGACGCCACCCGGTCGAGGGCGGCATAGGAGGCGGCGTGACGACACGACGGAGAACGCGGCTCGGCACCCGGAGGCGCACGCGCGCCGCGGCGGTGGGCCTCACGGCGACGATGGCCGTGACCCTGCTCGCGGGGTGCGGCACCGAGGACGGCGGCATCACCCTGAACGTCTACGCCCCGGCGGACGGCGCGACAACCGTCAAGGAGGTCGCGGAGGACTGCTCGACCTCCGGGTACCGCGTGGTCGGCCACGCGCTGCCCAAGCAGGCCGACGACCAGCGGCTGCAGCTCGCGCGCCGCGCCACCGGCAACGACCGGACCATGGACATCGTCGGCCTCGACGTGAACTGGACCGCGGAGTTCGCCGAGGCCGGCTGGATCCTGCCCTTCCCGGACGATCTCGCGCAGGCCGCGAAGAAGACCGTGCTCGCCGGCCCGCTGAAGACCGCGATGTGGAAGGACACGCAGTACGCCGCGCCGGCGTGGACCAACACGCAGCTGCTCTGGTACCGCAAGGACTCGCTGGAGAAGGTGCTCGGCCGCAAGATCGGACCGGGCCCGCTCAAGCTCACCTGGGACCAGGTCGTGCAGTACGCCGGCAAGTCCGGTGAGATCGGCGGCCCCACGCAGATCGAGGCGCAGGCCGCGCAGTACGAGGGCATCGTCGTGTGGTTCAACACGCTGCTCGAGAGCGCGGGCGGCCGGATGGTCGCCGACGACGGCAAGACCGTCACCCTCACCGACACCCCGGAGCACCGCGCCGCCACCGTCAAGGCGCTGTCGATCATCAAGGCCGTCGCGACCGCGCCGGGCCGCGACCCGTCGTTCACCCAGCTCGACGAGGGCTCCTCGCGCCTGAACATGGAGACCGGCAAGGGCCTGTTCGAGGTCAACTGGCCCTTCGTCTTCGCGGGCATCAAGGAGAACGGCGCCGCGGGCAAGGTGCCCTTCCTCACGGAGCTCGAGAAGTACAAGGACCTGCTGAACCCGCCGAAGGACGCGACGGACCCGCCGTCGCCCACCTCGGCGCAGCTCAACGAGATCAACAACCTGACGCGGCAGAAGTTCGAGTTCGCGCCGTACCCGTCGGTCATTCCGGGCAAGCCCGCCAAGACCACCGTCGGCGGCATCAACTTCGGCGTCGCCAAGACCACGCGGTACGAGAAGCAGGCCTTCGAGGCGCTCGCGTGCCTCACCAACGAGGCCGCCGAGCGCAAGTACGCGGTCAAGGGCGGCACCCCGCCGATCCTCGCGAAGCTCTACGACGACCCCGAGTTCCGCAAGGCCTACCCGATGGCCTCCCTGATCCGCGACCAGCTGCAGGAGAACACCGCCGCGGTGCGACCGATCACGCCGCAGTACCAGGCCATGTCGACGCTGCTCCAGGCCAAGCTGGCGCCCGCCGGCTCCTGGGACCCGGAGACCCTCGCCGATGAACTGACCGCCGCCGCGCAGAAGGCGATGGACGGAAAGGGGCTGGTCCCGTGACCACTCCGACCAAGCCCGCCCCCGAGCGGATCGAGGCCGCGACCCCCGAGAGCGACGGGCGCCGCGCCGAGCGCAAGCTGGGCCTGCTGCTGATCGCGCCCGCGGCGCTGGTGATGTTCCTCGTCACCGCGTACCCGATCATCTACGCCTTCTGGCTCAGCCTGCACAAGTCCTCGCTGGCGTACCCGGGCCAGGACGAGTTCGTCGGCCTGTCCAACTACCTGACGGTGCTGCAGGACGGCTACTGGTGGGAGGCGCTCGGAATGACGTCGCTGATCACCGTGATCTCGGTGGTCATCGAGTTCGTGCTGGGCCTCGCGATCGCGCTGGTCATGCACCGCACCCTCGTCGGTCGCGGCGTCGTGCGCACCGTCGTGCTGATCCCGTACGGCATCGTCACCGTCGTCGCGGCGTTCTCCTGGTACTACGCCTGGACGCCGGAGACCGGCTACCTCGCGAACCTGCTGCCCGACGGCAGCGCGCCGCTCACCGAGCAGTGGCCGTCCGTGGCGATCATCATTCTGGCCGAGGTCTGGAAGACCACCCCGTTCATGGCGCTGCTCCTGCTCTCGGGCCTGGCGTTGGTGCCGGACGACCTGCTCAAGGCCGCCGCCCTCGACGGTGCCGGGCCGTGGACCCGCCTGCTGAAGATCACGATCCCGCTGATGAAGCCGGCCATCCTGGTGGCGCTGCTGTTCCGCACGCTGGACGCCTTCCGCATCTTCGACAACATCTACATCCTGACGAAGGGCAGCAACGGCACCGGATCCGTCTCGATCCTGGGGTACGACAACCTGTTCAAGGCGTTCAACCTCGGTGTCGGGTCGGCGATCTCGGTGCTGATCTTCATCTGCGTCGCGATCATCGCGTTCATCTTCGTCAAGGCGTTCGGCGCATCGGTGCCGGGCTCCGACTCCGGCGATCGACGGTAGGGGTACAACATGGCTCAGGGTTCCGTCGGTAAGAAGCTCGGTTGGAGCGTGCTCGACCTGCTGGTGGTCTGCTACGCGCTGATCCCGGTCCTGTGGATCGTCTCGCTCTCGCTGAAGCCGACCACGGACGTCGGCGACGGCCGCTTCATCCCGAAGACGGCGACGTTCGACAACTACACCGCGATCTTCGAGGGCAACGGCTTCGTGCGCCCGCTGATCAACTCGATCGGTATCGCGCTGATCTCCACCGCGATCGCCGTGACGATCGGCATGTTCGCCGCGTACGCGGTGGCGCGCCTGGACTTCCCGGGCAAGAAGCTGTTCGTGGGCGCGGCGCTGCTCATCGCGATGTTCCCGCAGATCTCGCTCATCACGCCGCTGTTCAACATCGAGCGCAAGGTCGGGCTGTTCGACACCTGGCCCGGTCTGATCCTGCCGTACATCACGTTCGCGCTGCCGCTCACGGTGTACACGCTCTCGGCCTTCTTCCGGGAGATCCCGTGGGAGCTGGAGAAGGCCGCCAAGATGGACGGCGCCACCCCGGCGCAGGCCTTCCGCCGCGTGATCGCGCCGCTCGCCGCGCCGGGCGTGGTGACCGCGGCCATCCTGGTGTTCATCTTCTGCTGGAACGACCTGCTGTTCGCGCTGACCCTGACCGCGACCGAGTCGTCGACCACGGCCCCCGTCGCGATCGTCAACTTCACCGGCAGCTCGCAGTTCGAGACCCCCACCGGTTCCATCTCGGCGGCCGCCGTGATCGTGACCATCCCCATCATCATCTTCGTCCTGATCTTCCAACGACGGATCGTCGCCGGACTCACCTCCGGCGCGGTCAAGGGCTGACGCCGGAAAGTATTCGAGGAGCAATCACATGGCCGACATCGTCCTGGACCACGTCAAGAAGACCTACCCCGACGGCTCCACCGCCGTCAGCGACATCAACCTGCAGATCGCCGACGGCGAGTTCGTCATCCTGGTGGGCCCGTCGGGCTGCGGCAAGTCCACCACCCTCAACATGATCGCCGGCCTCGAGGACATCTCCGAGGGAGAGCTGCGCATCGGCGGCGAGCGGGTCAACGAGAAGGCGCCGAAGGACCGCGACATCGCGATGGTCTTCCAGTCCTACGCGCTGTACCCGCACATGACGGTGCGCGAGAACATCGCCTTCCCGCTCAAGCTGGCGAAGCTGCCCAAGGACCAGATCAACGCCGCCGTCGAGGACGCCGCCCGCACACTGGACCTCACGCAGCACCTCGATCGGCGGCCCGCGCAGCTCTCGGGCGGGCAGCGGCAGCGCGTCGCGATGGGCCGCGCGATCGTCCGCAGCCCCAAGGCCTTCCTCATGGACGAGCCGCTGTCGAACCTCGACGCGAAGCTGCGCGTGCAGATGCGCACCGAGGTCAGCCGCCTGCAGAAGCGCCTCGGCACCACCATGGTGTACGTGACGCACGACCAGACCGAGGCGATGACCCTCGGCGACCGCGTCGTCGTGCTCAAGAGCGGCGACGTGCAGCAGATCGGCGCCCCGCAGGAGCTCTACGACCGCCCGAACAACCTGTTCGTCGCCGGCTTCATCGGCTCGCCCGCCATGAACTTCGTGCCCGGCCGCCTCACCTCCGTGGGCATCGACACGGCGCTCGGCGAGATCCTGCTGCTCGACGCGCCACAGCTGGCCGAGAAGGCAGCCGCCGCCGGCAACAAGACCGGTGATGTGGTGGTCGGCATCCGCCCCGAGCACTTCGAGGACGCCCGCCTGCTCGACCCCAACCAGCGCGTCGGCGGCCTCACCTTCCGCGCGCGGGTCGACGTGCTCGAGTCGATGGGCTCGGACAAGTTCGTGCACTTCGCCGTCGCGCCCGACGACGCCCGCACCGACGTCCTCGGCGACCTCAAGGCGGGGCAGCAGCTGCCGCCGCCCGCCGGCGTCGACGAGATCGTGGCGCGGCTGTCCGCCGACTCGACCGCCGCCCGCGGCGCCGAGGTGGACCTGTACTACGACCCCACCAAGATCGCCGTCTTCGACGCCGCGACCGGGCGCAACCTGGCCCTGTAGGTCCGTCGTGCGGGTGCTCGCCGTCAGCGACGAGGAGGTGCCGGGCCTGGCCCTGGCCTCGTCGACGCTGCGCCCCGACCTCATCCTCGGGGCGGGCGATCTGCCCGGCGCATACCTGGAGTCGCTCATCGACCGGTACGGCGTGCCCTGCGTCTTCGTGCCGGGCAACCACGACCCGGACCACACCGGGTACCGCCGCACCCGCGGCGGCTACCTGCGCGGGGGACTGCCCTGCGAGCCGCCCGGCCCGCGCGGCGGGGTCAACGCGGACGGGCGGGTGGTCACCGTCGGCGGCCTGACGGTGGCGGGCCTCGGTGGGTCCGTCCGGTATCGGGGCGGCCCGAACCAGTGGACGCAGTCGCAGGCGGCGCGCCGGGCGTGGCGGGTGCGGCTCGCGGCCCGGAGGCGGACCGTCGACGTGGTGCTCGCGCACTCGCCCGCGGAGGGCGTGGGGGACGGGGAGGACGGCCCGCACCGCGGCCTGGCGGCGCTCGGTCGGCTGGTCGCGCGGCTCCGGCCGCAGGTCTTCGTGCACGGGCACATCCACCCGTTCGGGCGGCCCGGGCCGGACCGCGAGATCGACGGCGTGCCGGTGCTGAACACCGTCGGGTACACCTATTTCGAGATCACCCCCGGGAGCCCCGGGGCCTACCGCGTGAGGGAGCGGCGACGTGGCGCGTGACACCGGCTTCCCGGACGAGGACGCCCGGACCGACTTCGAGCGGTCGCGGCGGCGCGCGAACATCGCCCGCCTCGCGTCGTGGGTCCGCGGCCAGCCGGGAGACGTCAACGAGGTGCTGCCGTACGACGAGGTCGTGTCGGCCCTGGGCTACGTCACCGAGCGGCCGCTGGGGCTCCAGGTGGTGCCCGTCGCGCAGATCGTCGGCAGCGTCGACCGCACCCGCGACTTCGACCGCTACTTCCGGCCCCGCTCGCCCGCGCTGCGGGCCCGCTGGCAGCGGCTGGCGGCGGCGCAGCGGCGCGGCGAGGCGATGCCGCCCGTCGAGCTGAAGAAGGTCGGCGACATGTACTTCGTGGTCGACGGGCACCACCGCGTGTCGATCGCCTTCGCGCGCGGCTTCACCACCATCGACGCCGACGTCACCGAGGTCGTCACGCGGATCGGCTCGGGCGGCATCGCGGTCCGCTCCGACCTGCTGCTCAAGGACCACCGTCGGCTGTTCCTCGAGCGGGTGCCGCTCGAGGGCGCGGCGCGGGAGCGGATCCGGTTCACCAACGCCTGGGACTACTCGGTGCTCGCGGAATCGGTGGAGGCGTGGGGTTTCCGGCTGATCCAGGAGGCGGGGGAGTACCTCTCGCGGGCGGTCGTCGCCGGCCGCTGGTACGAGGAGGAGTTCGCGCCGGTGATCGAGATGGCCCGCGCCGCGGGCATCATGGAGTCCTCGACCGACGCCGAGGTCTACCTCTTCGTCGCCTGCGAGCGGTACCGCCTGGTGCGCAAGCACGTCTGGACACCGGAGATCATCTCCGAGGTGTCCGCGCAGAACCCGCCCTGGCAACCGGGCAAGTTCTTCTGACGGCCCGGTCCGTAGGATCGATTCTCGTGACTTCCGTCGTCGACGCCGTCCGGGCGCACCTCGCCGAGCACTACGCGGGCCGCGGCTTCGCGCCGCCCGCCTCGGCGTCGGTCACGTTCCTCGGGCTCGAGCCGATGACGATCCAGCGGTGGGTGGGTGATCCGCTCGTCGCCTTCGCCAGCGTCGGGTGCTCGCGGCACGCGATGACGGACCCGAACGCGCTGCTCACCGTCGAGGACGGGCCGCGCGCCGAGGTCATCCTGGAGCTGCGTCCCGCGGACGACGGTCCCGGCGCCGCACTCGACGGGGTGCACCGGTCGCTGGCGATCCTCGCCGCCACGCCGGCGGTCGAGGGCCTGGTGCTCGCGCCCGATGCCCTCGTCGACCTGAGCGCGCCGCTCTGGGCGGGCGCGCCGTTCACGGCGGTCCTGCTGGGGGAGTCGGCGGTGCCCGATCTCGCCCGGGAGGACGGGGAGCCGGTGCGGTTCCTGCGCGCCGACCCCATCACCGCGAACGAGGCGGCCTGGGTGCGGCTCAAGGGCGCCGCGGCGCTGCGCGAGGCGTGGGCGGAGGCGGGCATCGACCCCGCCGATCCCGGCCGGCCCGCCGCCCGCGCGGTCTAGTTCACGAATTCGACTTCTGCGGGCTTACGCGTGCGTGAGAGCACTCGTGTGGCCGCAGGACTCGACATCGTGAGCCACTACAGCCACTTGATCTTCCGGAAGACGGCGAACAGGCCGAGACAGGCGACGAGCATGATCGCGAGCACGATGAAGTAGCCGTACTGCCAGTGCAGCTCGGGCATGTTGTCGAAGTTCATGCCGTAGACACCGGCGATCATCGTGGGCACTGCGACCAGGCCGATGATCGCGGACATCTTGCGCATGTCCTCGTTCTGCTGCATCCCGATCTTCGCGACGGCCGCGTCGATGAGCGAGCTCAGCACGTCGTTGTAGGTCTCCACGTGGTCGGCGACCATCGCCTGATGGTCGAGCACGTCGGAGAAGTAGCGCTGGATCTCGTGCGGGATGATGTCGCTGAAGTCGCAGGTCAGCCGCTTCAGCGCGTGGGAGAGCGGGTGGATGCCGCGGCGCAGCTCCACGATGTCGCGCTTGAGCTGGTAGATCTCGTCGACCTGGGTCCGGGCGCCGGCGCGGAAGACGTCCTCCTCGACCCGGTCGATGTCGTCCTCGAGCAGGTCGGAGACCGCGACGTAGGTGTCCACCACGTGGTCGGCCACGGCGTGCATCACCGCCGACGGCCCCAGCTTCAGCAACGCCGGGTTGGCCTCGAGGTTGCGGCGCACCCGGCGCAGGCTCCCGTGGTCGCCGTGCCGGACGGTGATCACGTGATCGGGGCCGAGGAGCACCATCACCTCGCCCGTCTCGACGATGCGCGCCATCGGGTCCGTGCGGTCGTGGCCCACGTAGTTCACGGTCTTGAGAATGAGGAAGAGGGTGTCGTCGAACCGGTCGACCTTGGGCCGGGTGTGCGTGACCAGCGTGTCCTCGACGGTCAGCGGGTGCAGGCCGAAGACGCGGGCCACCTCGTCCATCTGGTGCTGATCCGGGTCGAGCAGGCCCACCCACACGTAGCCCTCGCCGCGGCGCCGGACCTCCTCGATCGCCTCGACGTAGCCGAATCGGCCGGGGAGGCGCACCCCGTCGACGTAGACGCCGCAGTCGACGACGGCGCGGGCCACGGGCACGGGGACGCGCGGGACGTCGGCCTCGCGGACCTCGCGGCGCCCGGCGCCGGGCCGGGGCATGGACGGGATGGAGGGCATGGACGAGATAGTAGACCCGGGCCAGGCGGCCGGGCCGCGGCGGCGCCGGGTAGAAAGTAGGCGTGAGAACTCGCACGCCCCGCCTCGCCGCCGCGGTCCTCGCCGCGCTGGTCCTGGCGGGCTGCTCGGATCCCGGCGACGCCGCCGACCTGGGCCCGCGCACTGCGCCCGGCACGGTCACGGTCGGCTCGTCGGGCGCCGCCGCCTCGAAGATCGAGGCCCTGATCTACGCGGGCGCCCTGCGCATGGCGGGCACGCCGGTCGAGACCCGGTTGGGGCTCGGGCCGGGGGAGGACGCCGCTGTCGCCGCCGTCGAGCGGGGCGACATCACCGTCGCGCCCGCGCTGACCGGCGCCCTGTGGGACCGGTACCGGCCGGGCACACCGCAGCCGACGAAGGCGAAGGAAGAGGAGTCCGCGAACCCGCGGGCGCAGTGGGACGCGCAGTTCGTCGCGCTGAGCGCCGTCCTCCCCGAGGGGCTCGGCCTGGGCGATCCGACGCTGGCGCTCGACCAGCCGATGCTGTTCGCGTCGAAGGACGCTCCGTCCGCCACGCTGCGGGGGTGCGAGGGCCTGTCCGGCGCCGTCGCCGTCCCGGCCGGGACGCCGCAGGACGTCCGCGCCCGCTACGGCTGCCCGACGGGGCCGGTCGTCCCCGTCGCCGACGAGGCCGCCGCCGTGCGCGCCGTCCGCGAGGGTCGCGCCGCGCTGGCGCAGCTCGGCACGCTCTCGCCCACGTCGAAGGACCTCGTCCAGGTGGCCGATCCCGACGGTGCCGTGCCCTCGCGGGCCGTCGTGCCGCTGGTGCGGCGCGACGGGCTGACGGTGGCGCAGACGAAGCGACTCTCCGCGATCGCCGGCGAGCTCACGACGGCGGACTTGGCGAAGCTGGTCGCACAGGTCGAGTCGGGGGAGCGGACGCCCGAGCAGGCGGCCGGCGATTGGGCCGGCGAGCACACGCTGAACTGAGCCCCGAAGAACCGAGCCCCGTAGAACGCCGACCGCCCCGCGCTCGACGGGCGAGGCGGGGCGGTTCCGGATGAGGAGCGGCTACTTCAGCCGCTTGTTGAGCTGCTGGTCGACGAGGGCGTTGACCCGCTCGTAGGCCGAGCCGCCGAGACGCACGAGGACGTCGATGATCTTGGCGTCGGCGCCGACGAGCACGCGGCCGCGGTTCTTCTTGACGCCGTTCAGGATCGTGCGTGCGGCGTCGTCGGCCTCGGTGCGGGCGAGGTACTTGTCGAAGAGCTCCGCCGTGGCGGACTGGTCCCTGCCCTCGGCGACGGTCGCGTTGCGCGCGATTGCGGTCTTGATGCCGCCCGGGTGCACACAGGTCACGCCGACGTTGTGGTCGCTCGAGAGCATCTCGATGCGGAGCGCCTCGGTGAAGCCGCGCACGCCGAACTTGGCGGCGTTGTAGGCGCTCTGGCCGCCCACGGACAGCAGGCCGAAGAGCGAGCTGGTGTTGACGATGTGTGCGTCGCCGGAGGCGATGAGGTGCGGCAGGAAGGCCTTCGTGCCGTTCACCACGCCCCAGAAGTCGATGTCCATGACCCGGTCGTAGTCCTTGAAGGACGTGGTCTCGACGGGCTCGTGGTGCGCGATACCGGCGTTGTTGAACAGCAGGTTGACCGTGCCGTAGTGCTCGACCACGTCGTCGGCGTAGGCGAGGAGCTGCTCGCGCTCGCCCACGTTGACGACCTTGGTGTGCACCTCGGCGCCGCGGGCGCGGGCCAGCTCGGCGGTCTGCTCGAGGCCGGTGGGGTCGTAGTCGCACAGCGAGAGCTTCGCGCCCTCGTCGGCGAGCTGGAGTGCCAGCTCACGACCCATGCCGGAGGCTGCTCCGGTGATGACGGCGACCTTGCCGCGGAAACTCTTCATGCCTGTGTTCATCCCTCACGCTGGTCCTTGCCGGGCTGCGGCGCTGCACCGCCGCCGGCGTTCTTACTCGACAGTAGGGTCGGGGCACGAGGTCTGTCAACGACCTATTGAGTATGATTCAGTAGGTGACCAGAAAGTCCGTTGCCGCAGCGGTGGGGCGCAAGCGCACCCGGCTCAGCCCCCAAGCCCGGCGCCAGCAGTTCATCGACCTCGGCCTGCTCAGTCTGAAGCACCAGGCGCTCGAGCAGGTGTCCATCGAGGAGATCGCGAGCCAGGCCGGTGTCTCCGCCGGCCTGCTGTTCCACTACTTCGACTCGAAGCTCGACTTCCAGGTCGCGCTCGTGGAGGAGCAGGCGCGGATCGTCGGCGAGGTCGCGACCCCGGACCGCGATCCCGCGGACATCACCGACGTCATGCCGATCCTCACGTCGACCCTGGGCACCTACGTCGACCACATCATGGAGAACCGGCAGTCCCTGCTGCCGATGCTCGCGGGCGTCAGCTGGTCCGAGCCGAGGATCCGCACCGCCGTGAAGTCCGTCCGGGAGCAGATCGTCGACCAGTTCGTGAGCCAGGCCGAGAACATCGGCATCGACCGCTCGCCCCGCTTCGTGCTCGCCGTGCACGGTTGGATCGCCGTCGTCGAGGAGACCCTCGTGCAGTGGCTCGACGAGAACACCGGATTCGCCACCATGACCCGCGACGAGGTCGTCGACCACCTCGCCACCATGTTCGTGGGGATGGCCGGGGCGGTCGGGCTGGATCTCACGTCGGGCGTGGCCTGACGGTGCGCCGCGGGCCTCGGCGTGGGCCGCGTGGGCCGGGTGGCGGCGACGCCGCTCGCTTAGACGTCGCTCCCTCGCCCAGCGGCTCGGTCGCTCCGATGCGCTCGACGGCGTCGCCTCCACCCGACCCTCGTTCGGCAGCCGTCCCACGTCGGGCCCTGCGTGCCCTCGTGACACCTGGTCTCGAGGCGTCGGGGTTCGAGGGGCCCGGCTCTCGGATTCTGACCGGATTGGACAGCGTGTCCGAGGTGGACAGGAATCGAGAGCGGCCGGCGGGGAAACATCAACCCGACGACCGACGACCGACGACCGACGACCGACGACCGACGACCGACGACCGACGACCGACGACCGACGGCTGTCGGTCGATCGGACCGTCGCGCCTGGAACGGCGCAACGAGAAGGGCCGGTCCTCCCGAGGGAGGACCGGCCCTTCTAGTGGTTCAGCGGATCAGAGGACGAAGGCCTCGTCGATGATCTGGGCCTGCTCCACGGCGTGCACCTTCGACGAGCCCGAGCACGGGGCCGACATGGCGCGGCGCGAGACGCGCTTGATGCCGATCAGGCGGCCGTCGAGCTCCGGCAGGGCGAGGCCGAAGAACGGCCACGCTCCCTGGTTGGCCGGCTCCTCCTGCACCCAGCGCACATCCGTGGCGTTGGGGTACAGGTCGAGCGTGGCGGGCAGGCGCCGCGAGGGGAGCGGGTAGAGCTGCTCCATGCGGACGATCGCGACGTCGTCGCGGCCGTCCTTCTTCCGGCGGGCCTCCAGCTCGTAGTAGAGCTTGCCGGAGACCAGCAGCAGCTTGGTGACCTTGCTGCGGTCGCCGCCCTGCACCTCGAAGGCCGGGTCGTCGATCACCGAGCGGAACTTGCCGCTCGTGAAGTCCTCGACGGGGCTGACGGCGGCCTTGTTGCGCAGCATCGACTTCGGCGTCGCGACCACCATCGGGCGGCGCACGCCGTCGAGGGCGTGGCGGCGCAGGAGGTGGAAGTACGAGGCCGGCGTCGACGGCATCGCGACCGTCATCGAGCCCTCGGCGCACAGCTGCAGGAAGCGCTCGATGCGCGCCGACGTGTGGTCGGGGCCCTGGCCCTCGTGGCCGTGGGGGAGCAGCAGCGTCACGCCCGAGGTCTGGCCCCACTTGGCCTCGCCCGAGCTGATGAACTCGTCGATGATCGACTGGGCGCCGTTGACGAAGTCGCCGAACTGCGCCTCCCAGCACACCAGCGCCGACTCGTCGGCGACGGAGTAGCCGTACTCGAAGCCCAGGCCCGCGAACTCGGTGAGCGCGGAGTCCAGCACCTCGAATCGACCGGGCGACGGGGTGCCGTCGGGCCCGAGGTGCTCGAGCGGGGTGTACTCGGCGCCCGACTGCCGGTCGATCAGGACCGCGTGGCGCTGCGTGAACGTGCCGCGGCGGCTGTCCTGGCCGGCCAGGCGGACCGTGCGGCCCTCCTCGAGCAGCGTGCCGAAGGCGAGCAGCTCGCCGAAGGCCCAGTCGATGCCACCGTCGCGCGACATCTCGAAGCGGCGCTTGACGACGGGGGCCACGCGCGGGTGCACGGTGAAGCCCTCGGGGACGTTGGCGTACGCGTCGCCCACCCGCTGGATCTGCTCCAGCGGCACCGCGGTCACCAGCGAGCTGGGCAGCGGCTGGTCGGCGATGATCGACGGCGCGGGCTCGGCCTGGAACTTCTCGAGCTCCTTGACCTCGTTGAACACCCGTTCCAGCTGGCCCTGGTAGTCGCGCAGCGCGTCCTCGGCCTCCTTGGTCGAGATGTCGCCACGACCGATGAGGGCCTCGGTGTAGGACTTGCGGACACCGCGCTTGGTGTCGATCACGTCGTACATGCCGGGCTGGGTCATCGACGGGTCGTCGCCCTCGTTGTGGCCGCGGCGGCGGTAGCAGACGAGGTCGATGACGACGTCCTTGTCGAACTTCTCGCGGAAGTCGACGGCCAGCTTGGCCACCCACACGCAGGCCTCGGGGTCGTCGCCGTTGACGTGGAAGATCGGCGCGCCGATCATCTTCGCCACGTCGGTGCAGTACTTCGAGCTGCGCGAGTTCTCCGGGGAGGTGGTGAAGCCGACCTGGTTGTTGACCACGATGTGGATCGTGCCGCCGTTGGAGAAGCCGGGCAGGTTCGCCATGTTCAGCGTCTCCGCCACGACGCCCTGGCCGGCGAAGGCCGCGTCGCCGTGCAGCATCAGCGGCATGATCGGGTGCTCGCCCTCGGGCGGGTTCTTCATGTCCTGCTTGGCGTGCACGATGCCCTCGAGCACCGGGTCGACCGCCTCGAGGTGCGAGGGGTTGGCGACCAGCGAGACGGTGATCTCGTTCTCGCCGAACATCTGGTAGTACTTGCCCTCGGCGCCGAGGTGGTACTTCACGTCGCCGGAGCCGTGCGCCTGCGACGGGTTCAGGTTGCCCTCGAACTCGGTGAAGATCTTGCTGTAGGGCTTGCCGACGATGTTCGCCAGCACGTTCAGCCGGCCGCGGTGCGGCATGCCGATGACGACCTCGTCGAGTTGGTGCTCGGCGGCCTGGTCCAGCACCGCGTCCATCATCGGGATGACGGACTCCGCGCCCTCGAGCGAGAAGCGCTTCTGGCCGACGTACTTGGTCTGCAGGAAGGTCTCGAAGGCCTCGGCGGCGTTGAGCTTGCTGAGGATGTACTTCTGCTCGGCGACGGTGGGCTTGACGTCCTTCGTCTCCACGCGCTCCTGCAGCCACTTCTGCTGCTCGGGCTCGAGGATGTGCGCGTACTCGATGCCGACGTGGCGGCAGTAGGCGTCGCGCAGCACCGAGAGCACCTTGCGCAGCTTGAGCCGCTCGGCGCCGTGGAAGCCGCCCACGTTGAACGTGCGGTCCAGGTCCCACAGGGTGAGCTCGTAGGTGAGCACGTTCAGGTCGGGGTGCGACTCGAGGCTCTCGTTGTTGTAGCGCAGCGGGTCGACGTCGGCCATGAGGTGGCCGCGCGCCCGGTACGCCGCGATGAGCTCGAGGACGCGGGCGTCCTTGTCGATGCCGTGGGCGGGGATGTCCTGCCGCCAGCGGATCGGCTCGTAGGGCACGTGCATCGTGCGGAAGATGTCGTCCCAGAAGTCGTCGCTCAGCGTGAGCTCGTGGACGTACCGCAGGAAGTCGCCCGACTCGGCGCCTTGGATGATGCGGTGGTCGTAGGTCGAGGTCAGCGTGGTGAGCTTGCCGACCGCGAGCTCGGCGATCTTCTCGTCGCTCGCGCCCTGGAACTCGGCGGGGTACTCCATCGCGCCGACGCCGATGATGGCGCCCTGGCCGACCATCAGGCGGGGAACGGAGTGCACGGTGCCGATGCCGCCGGGGTTGGTCAGCGAGATCGTGACGCCGGCGAAGTCCTCGGCGCCCAGCTTGCCGGTGCGGGCCCGGCGGACGATGTCCTCGTAGGCGGCCACGAACTGGCCGAAGTCCATCGTCTCGGCTTCCTTGACGCCCGCGACCACGAGGCTGCGGCTGCCGTTCTTGCCGACCAGGTCGATGGCGATGCCGAGGTTCACGTGCGGCGGGGTCACCGCGTTCGGCTTGCCGTCGATCTCGGCGAAGTGCCGGTTCATGTTCGGGAAGGCCTTGACGCCCTGCACCAGGGCGTAGCCCAGGATGTGGGTGAAGCTGATCTTGCCGCCGCGGGTGCGCGCGAGGTGGTTGTTGATGACCACGCGGTTGTCGAACATCACCTTCACCGGCATCGAGCGCACCGACGTCGCGGTCGGCACCTCGCGGCTGGCGTTCATGTTCTTGACGACCGCGTTGGCGGCGCCGCGGAGCACGGTGCGCTCCTCCTCGGACGGGAACGAGGCGGGGGCCGGGGCCTTGGGGGC
>NZ_JAIULG010000061.1 GCF_020169415.1 Tsukamurella sp. M9C | reverse complement strand
TCCGACGGGCGGCCCCTGCGGCCCCGGGTTCGACGGCATGCCGCCCGTCGGAGGCGGCGAGAAGCCGCCGGTCGCGGGCGGCGGGGTCGTCCGGGGCACGGGGTTCGACGGTGCGCGGCGCGCCGCCGGGAGCTGCTGGACCGGCTGCTGCGCGGCCGCGGGCGGAGGAGTGCGCGGCGGCGGCGGGGGCGGCGTGTTCGAGCGCGCGGCCGCCGAGAAGGTGACCGGGGCGCCGGTCCGGGGATCTCCGAACATCAACTGCTGGCTGCCGTTGAGGGCGATGGCGGGCCGGCGGACGCCGCCCACGAAGACGCCGTTCGTGCTCCGGTCCGTGAGGATCCACCCCGTCGGCCCCGCGGACGCCACGGCGTGCGTCCGCGAGACCAACGGGTGGTTGATCGTCACGTCCGATTCGAGGGTGCGCCCGAAGGTCACCGTCTTACCGGGGGCGAAGGTCAGCGTCTGCCCGTCCACAGTGACGGTGAGAACCGCGGTATCCGTACTCATCACGGAGCATTCTATTCAGATGCCGCTTGCCCTGGGCTTATGCGGCGCTTGTTGTGCAACCGCAGCGGCCCTACAGGTACTGGCCGGTGTTGTTCTCGGTATCGATCGCCCGGGAGGCGCTGGAGTTCTTGCCGGTCACCAGCGTGCGGATGTAGACGATCCGCTCGCCCTTCTTGCCCGAGATCCGCGCCCAGTCGTCCGGGTTCGTGGTGTTGGGCAGGTCCTCGTTCTCGGCGAACTCGTCGACGATGGACTCCAGCAGGTGGGTGATCCGCAGGCCGGGCTGCCCGGTCTCGAGGAACCCCTTGATGGCGTGCTTCTTCGCCCGGTCCACCACGTTCTGGATCATCGCGCCGGAGTTGAAGTCCTTGAAGTACATGACCTCCTTGTCGCCGTTGGCGTAGGTCACCTCCAGGAACCGGTTGTCGTCGGTCTCCGCGTACATCCGCTCGACGACGCGCTCGATCATCGCCTTCACGCAGGCCTCGCGGTCGCCGCCGAATTCGGCCAGATCGTCCTCGTGGATCGGGAGCTCGGGCGTGAGGTACTTCGAGAAGATGTCGATCGCGCCCTCGGCGTCGGGACGCTCGATCTTGATCTTCACGTCCAGGCGGCCGGGCCGCAGGATCGCGGGGTCGATCATGTCCTCGCGGTTCGACGCGCCGATCACGATGACGTTCTCGAGGCCCTCGACACCGTCGATCTCCGAGAGCAGCTGCGGCACGACGGTGGTCTCGACGTCCGAGCTGACGCCCGAGCCGCGGGTGCGGAAGATCGAGTCCATCTCGTCGAAGAAGACGATGACGGGCGTGCCCTCGGACGCCTTCTCACGGGCCCGCTGGAAGATCAGGCGGATGTGCCGCTCGGTCTCACCGACGAACTTGTTGAGCAGCTCGGGGCCCTTGATGTTGAGGAAGTAGGACTTGACCTCGCGCGAATCGTCGCCGCGGACCTCGGCGATCTTCTTCGCGAGCGAGTTCGCGACGGCCTTGGCGATGAGCGTCTTGCCGTTGCCGGGCGGGCCGTACAGCAGCACGCCCTTGGGCGGGCGGAGCGAGTAGTCCTTGAACAGGTCCTTGTGCAGGAAGGGCAGCTCGACGGCGTCGCGGATGAGCTCGATCTGCCGGCCCAGGCCGCCGATGTCCGAGTAGTCGACGTCCGGGACCTCCTCCAGGACCAGGTCCTCGACCTCGGCCTTGGGGATGCGCTCGAAGGCGTAGCCGGCCTTGGTGTCGACCAGCAGCGAGTCGCCGATGCGCAGCTTGCGGTTCGGCAGCCCGAACTCGTCGAGTCCGGGATCCTCGGAGGCCTGCAGCGCGAGCGGCGCGGCCAGGCGCACCACGCGCTCCTCGTCGGCGTGCCCGACGACCAGGGCGCGCGTCCCGTCGTCCAGGATCTCGCGGAGCGTGGAGATCTCGCCCACCGTCTCGTACTCGCCCGCCTCGACCACGGTCAGCGCCTCGTTGAGGCGCACCGTCTGGCCCGTGCGGAAGGTCGGCACGTCCAGGTTCGGGGAGCACGTGAGCCGCATCTTGCGGCCGGAGGTGAAGACGTCCACGGTGTCGTCCTCGTACGTGGCCAGGAGCACGCCGTAGCCCGACGGGGGCTGCCCCAGCCGCTCGACCTCCTCGCGGAGCGTGAGCAACTGGTTGCGGGCGTCGCGCAGCGTCTCGAGCAGCTTCGCGTTGCGCGTGGTGAGCGCGTCGACGCGCTCGCGCAGCACGGCCGCGGACGTGGCCTGCGGGGCGGACGAGTCCGCCGGCGCGGCCGAAGGACGGGTCGGATCCGGTTCCGTCACGAGTGAACTCCCTTTCCGTGGGGACTTCTCACGCTACCCCTTGTTGGACCGCCGCTGCGGACGCGGCGCGACCGTGCCGTCGGCCAGGCGCCGGCACGTGATGAGGAAAGCGGTGTGCCCCTGCATCCGGTGCGAGGGCCGTACCGCGAGGCCGACGACGTGCCATTCGCGCACCAGGGCCTCCCACGACCGCGGCTCGGTCCAGATCGCCTGTTCGCGCATGGCCTCGACCACCTTCGACAACTGCGTGGTGGTGGCGACGTAGACCGTGAGCACGCCGCCCGGCACGAGCGCCTTGCCGACCGCGTCGAGGACGTCCCACGGCGCGAGCATGTCGAGGACCACGCGGTCCACCTGGGGGCCGTCGTACTCGGCGAGGTCGCCGAGCTGCAGGTTCCAGTTCTCGGGGCGGCCGCCGAAGAACTCCTCGACGTTCTTCGCCGCGTACTCGGCGTGGTCCTCACGGACCTCCCAGCTCGTCACCGAGCCCTCGGGGCCCACGGCGCGGAGCAGCGAGCACGTCAGCGCGCCCGAGCCGGCGCCCGCCTCGAGCACCCGCGCGCCGGGGAAGATGTCGCCCTCGGCCACGATCTGCGCCGCGTCCTTGGGATAGATGACCTGCGCGCCGCGCGGCATCGACAGCACGTAGTCGGTGAGCAGGGGCCGCAGCGCGAGGTACGGAGTGCCGTTGACGGCCTTGACCACGCTGCCCTCGGGGGCGCCGATCAGCTCGTCGTGCCGGATGCCGCCCTTGTGCGTGTGGAACTCCTTGCCCGCCTCCAGATGGACGGTGAACTTCCGGCCCTTCGCGTCCGTCAGCTGTACTCGGTCGCCCACCACGAAGGGTCCACTGTTCGCCATAGCTGTACATCCTCCCAGGGAGCTCCGCCGATCCGGCCGCCGCGGTCGCGTCCGGGAGCGCCCAGCATCCTCCCAGCACCCCGCTCGCGGAGCGAATCCGACCTATCGGTAGGACTGGTACATGGCCGATAGCGCGTTCTTCCACCCCGCCGGGACCCTCGACGCCGACGGGTTCGAGTACGAGGTCTTCGACCCGACGCCGTCCACCGCCAGCGTGTGGGCCGCCACCATGCAGCACGGAGCGCCGCCCGCGGCGATCATGGTGCGCGCCATGGAGAAGCTGGTCGGCGAGGGCGCGCGGATCTCTCGCGTGACGATCGACCTCCTCGGCGTCGTGCCGATCACCCGGACCCGGGTGCGCGCCTGGGTCGCGCGCCCCGGACGCACCATCTCGCTCATCGCCGCGGAGATGGACTGCGTCGACGGCGCCGGCGAGTACCGCACAGTCGCGCGGGCGCAGGCGTGGGCGCTCGCCGCATCGGACACCACCGCGATCGCCCGCGACCTCTCCCCCGCCCTGCCGCCGGCCGGCGCCTCGCAGGGCGTGATGCCGGGCTTCTTCGCGCACCTCGAGGATCAGGGTTTCCTGGCCGCGTGCGACTGGAAGTTCGTCGACGGCCCCGACGGGCCGGACGGCGTCAAGCAGTGCTGGATCCGGGCGAAGATGCCGCTCGTCGCCGGCGAGGAGCCCTCGCCCCTGGTGCAGGTCTTCTCGGTGGTCGACGCCGCGAACGGCATCTCCGCCTACCTCGATCCCACCGCCGTGACCTGGATGAACATGGACATGACGGTGCATTTCCACCGGTCCCCGCGGCCCGTCGACGGCTGGGTCGGCCTGCTCGGCGACCAGCTCGTCGGGGACGAGGGCATCGGCACCACGGTCTCGCGCCTCTACGACGGCGACGGCGCCTTCGCCGTGGGCGCGCAGACGCTCCTCGTCGCCGCCCGCTGACGACCGTGGCGCGCTCCGCAGCGGAGCGCGCCGTGCGACCTCAGAACCGGCAGCTGCGGATGTCCGTCATGAGGATCGCCTTGGCGCCGAGCTCGGCGAGGTCGTCCATCACGTCGTTGGCCTCCTTGCGAAGCACCATGGCGCGCACCGCGACCCAGTTGTCGTCGGCCATGGGCGCCACCGTCGGCGACTCCAGGCCGGGCGTGACGGCGATGGCACCGTCGAGCAGGGTGCGCGGGCAGTCGTAGTCGAGCATCACGTACTGACGGCCGAAGACGACGCCCTTGAGCCGCGCCGTGAGCTGGTCGCGGGCGCGGTCCGAGTCGAGACCGACGCGCTCGATGAGCACGCCCTCGGAATCGCAGAGCGAGTCGCCGAAGGCGACCAGGTTGTTCTGGCGCAGTGAGCGGCCCGACTCCACCACATCGGCGATGAGGTCGGCCACGCCGAGCTGGATGGAGATCTCGACGGCGCCGTCGAGGCGGATCACCTCGGCGTCGAGGCCCCGGTTCGCGAGGTCGCGGCGCACGAGGTTGGGGTACGACGTGGCGACCCGCTTGCCGCCCAGATCGGCGACGGTCCACTCCTGGCCGGCCGGGCCGGCGTAGCGGAAGGTGGAGCGGCCGAAGCCGAGCGCGAGGCGCTCGGTGAACTCGGCGCCCGAGTCCAGCGCGAGGTCGCGGCCGGTGATGCCCATGTCGAGCTCGCCCGAGCCGACGTAGAGCGCGATGTCCTTGGGGCGGAGGAAGAAGAACTCCACCTCGTTGGCGTTGTCGAGGACCGTGAGGTCCTTCGCGTCGGAGCGGCGACGGTAGCCCGCCTCGCTGAGGATGGCGGCGGCGGCCTCGGAGAGCGCGCCCTTGTTCGGTACGGCGACCCGCAACATGTGAGTGGTTCCTTCGGGGAAAGTCAGAGGTAGGAGTAGACGTCGTCGAGCGTCAGGCCGCGCTTGACGAGCAGCACCTGCAGCCAGTACAGCAGCTGCGAGGCCTCCTCGGCGAGGTCCTCGTCGCTCTGATGCTCGGCGGCGATCCACACCTCGCCCGCCTCCTCGAGCACCTTCTTGCCCAGGAAATGGATACCGCGGTCCAGCGCCTCGACGGTCCCGCTCCCGGCGGGCCGCTCCTCGGCCTTGGTGGCCAACTCCGCGAACAGCGTCTCCATGGTCTTCACGGAGGTCATTGTCCCACGCGAACTAGAGTGGTCCGTGTGGAGGGCAGCGCGACCGAGGCGACGGCACCGTCGGCCCCGGATACGGAAGGGCCCGGCACCCCGCCCGCGAAGGGCGCCACTCAGTACCGGTACACCCGCGCCCTGATCCGGGCGCGACTGCGATTCGTGCGCGCCGCGCGGGACCCCGACCGCTTCCTGCGCGAGAACTACGACGAGTTCGCGTCCCGGCATCCCCTGTTCGCGTGGGCGTGGAGCCTGCTGCATCTCGACTTCGCGGGGCTGTTCGTCGGCGGTCTGTTCCTGATGAGCAGCCTGACGGTGTCGCTGCTCCCCCGGTCGTGGTTCTTCCAGGGCATCGTCTCGGGGATCAACGCGGTCATCGGCTATGCGATCGGCGTGTTCCTCAAGTGGGTGATCGTCGACCTGCTGGTGCGGGCGCATCCGATCCGCGACGATCCGCGGCGGGCCCGCTTCGTGCCGGTGTGGCGGGCGCTGATCGTGCTCGGCGTCCTCGTCGGCGGGCTGGCGATGATGGTCGCCGCGAAGCGCTGGCAGGACGACGTGCGCGCGCTCATGGACATGCCGCCCGGCTCGAACCTCTGGTACGTGTTGACGCCCATCGTCGCCTTCCTGGTGTCCGCGGCGCTGATCTCGACGTTCCGCGTGCTCCGCGACCTGGGGCTGTTCCTCGCCCGACGTGCGAACAAGTACCTGCGCGTGCCGCAGCCGGCGGCCAAAGTGCTCGGCTTCGGGCTGGTCGTGGTCCTGGTGGTCTTCACCGTCAACGACGTCGGCTTCCGCGCCTTCACCGCGACCGCGAACACCCTGGCATCGTCGACCAACGACCAGGAACTGGCCGAGTTCCCGCAGCCGACGGAGGCGTGGCGGTCGGGGTCGGAGGGCTCCGCCGCGCAGTGGTCCGGGCTGGGGAACGAGGGCCGCAAGTTCGTCTCCGGCGGGCTCCGGGCGGCCCAGATCGCCCGGTTCACCACGCGTCCCGTGACCGAGCCGGTCCGGGTCTACGTGGGACTCGAGAACGCCGACACGCCCGAGGACCGAATCGCGCTGCTGCACCGCGAGCTCGCCCGCACCGGCGCCCTCGATCGCCGCCACGTCGTGGTGGTCCCGACCACCGGATCCGGGTGGGTGAATCCGACCGCCGCGCGCGCCGTCGAGCTCATGTACGACGGCGACGTCGCCCTGGTCGCGATGCAGTACTCGTACCTGCCCAGCTGGATCTCCTTCCTCACCGACGGTGAGGCCTCGCTGCAGTCCGGGAAGCGGCTCATCGACGCGGTCGTCGCCGACGTGCGCGCCCGGCCCGCCCCGGCGCGTCCGAAGCTGCTCATCATGGGCGAGAGCCTCGGCTCGCGGGCGGGCGAGGGCGCCTTCGCCGGGCTGCCCGACATCCGCGACAAGGTCGACGGTGTCGTCTGGCTCGGTCCGCCCCAGGCGAACCCGATCCACTCGGCGATCACCGATCGCCGCGACCTGGGCACCCCCGAGGTGCTGCCCACCTACACCGACGGGCTGATCGTCCGGTTCACCGACGGGCAGCGGCCGCTGACCGGCGGCAGCGGCGGCGTGGAGTGGCTGGCGCCCCACATCGTCTACGTCCAGCACCCGTCGGACCCGGTCGTGTGGTGGTCACCGGAACTGATGCTCCGCCAGCCGGACTGGCTCCGCGAGCCGCCCGGCCGCGACCGCAGTCCCGCGATGGCCTGGTACCCGTTCGTCACGTTCTGGCAGGTCTCCGCGGATCTCGCGAACGCCGCCGGGGTGCCCGACGGGCACGGGCACAACTACGGGACCGCGATGGTCGACGCTTTCGCCGCCGTCCTACCGCCCGCCGGCTGGACGCCCGCCGACACCGAACGGGTCCGCATGGCCGTCATGGCCAGCGCCGCCATCGACGGCGCGGAGAAGTAACAGTCGGCCCGTCGTCGCGGGCCCTAACGAAAACCGTGATGCCCAACACCTTCGGGGCCTCTCAGCGAGCGCGCGACGGCCGTCGCGGCTAGCTTCCTGGAAATGAACCCACGTTGGTCAGCGATGTGCACGCTGCTCCTGCTTCCCATCGCGGGATGCGCGGCGGCGAACGACGATCCGGCCGCGAGCGAGGTGAGCTTCTCCGCCGTCGCGGGCACCTCCTCGGCGTCCGCGGCTGCACCCGCCGGCACCGTCGAACTGGCGGCCTCGGGCACGGTCTGCGGCTCCGTCGCCACCGCGCAGGACGACGCGCAGGTCGTGATCCGCAGCGGGTCGGCGAACTGCGTCCGGGTGCTGCGGGCGGCGCGGGCCTACGCCGCCGCCGCGGCGCACGCGGACGGTCAGCCCGTCACCCTTGAGACGGGCGGGTGGCGATGCGCCCCGACGGCGGAGACGCCGGCCGTCTGTCGCGCCGGCGACGCCTCGTTCAGCGTCGGCTGAGCGGCGCGAAGTCGGCCAGCCCGGCGCCCGACAGCGTGCCGAGGTGGCGGGCACCGTCGAGCACCGGCTCGGGTCCGACGGTGAGGACGGTGCACCCCGCGGCGAGGGCGGACCGCGAGCCGGTCGGCGAGTCCTCGACGGCGACGCAGTCCGCCGCGGGGAAGCCTGCGAGCTCGGCGCCGCGCAGGTAGGGATCTGGGGCCGGCTTGGGGCTGGGTACCTCGTCGCCGCAGACGGTGGCGACGAACCGGTCGCGGCCGAGGGTGCCGAGCGCGTGCTCGGTGACCTCGCGGATCGTGTTGGTGACCAGGACCAGCGGGACGTCCGCCGCGGCCAGCAGGTCCAGCGTCTCCCGGGCGCCGGGCTGCCACGGGATGCCGCCGTCGAAGAGCTCGACCACGCGGTTCGACACCCACCGCTCCGCGCCGGCGTAGTCGCGGTCCGCCTCCGGGACCTGCGCGAAGTCGAAGAGCTTGCGCAGCGCGTCCGCGGTGGCGTTGCCGAGCGTCGACTCCCGCGCCTCCGGCGTGATCTCCATGCCCAGGTCGCGGGTGAACTCGGCGACGGCGATGTCCCAGAGCTTCTCGGAGTCGAGGAGGGTGCCGTCCATGTCGAACAGGACCGCGGCGGGCAGCGACGGAGAGGTCATGCCGCCCACCCTAGGTCGGCGCGCGCACGGGGTGTTAATTCATTCGTCACCCGAACGATGGCTGCCTGTGTTCGAATTCCTGACATGCGCAATCGCAGGCTGCACACCGCCCTGGCCCTGACGGCGACCGCCGCGCTCCTCGCGAGCTGCGGCACCTCCGGGAACGACGCGGCGCCGTCGTCCTCGGGCGCCGCCCCGTCGACCGCGAAGGCGAGTTTCACCGTGCCCGGCGTCGATGATCTGCCGGCCGCGAACCCGGACCAGGTGCACCTGCTGGCGTTCAACGACTTCCACGGCAACCTGCAGCCGCCGACCGGGTCGACCGGGAAGATCGGCGGCAAGGAGGCCGGCGGCGCCGCGTACTTCGCCACCGCCCTGCAGCGGCTCAAGAAGCAGTACCCGAACACTCTCACGGTCGCGGCGGGCGACCTGGTGAGCGCCAGCCCGCTGGTCTCGGCGCTGTTCCGCGACGAGCCGACGATCAAGTTCCTGAACTCGGTGGGCCTGCAGGCGAGCTCGGTGGGCAACCACGAGTTCGACCACGGCACGATCGAACTGGAGCGGCTGCAGAAGGGCGGCTGCGCGCCCCAGGGCTGCGAGCCCGGCGAGCCCTTCACCGGCGCGGCCTATCAGTACCTCGCCGCGAACGTCACCAACGAGCAGGGGCAGCTGCCGCCCGGCACCGTCCCGTGGAAGATGTTCGAGGTCGGCGGGAAGAAGATCGCCGTGATCGGCACCGTCACCCCGGAGACCGCGACCATCGTCGCGCCGGAGGGCGTGCGCGGCTACAGCTTCGGCGACGAGGCCGACGCCATCAACAAGTACGTGCCCGAGATCAAAGCCGCCGGCGCGCAGGCCATCGTCGCGACCATGCACGACGGTGGCGCGCAGAAGGGCTCCGGCGAGCAGGACCCGAACGCCTGCCAGGACGTCTCCGCGCCCGTGCCCGACCTCGCCAAGCGGATCGATCCGGCGGTGACCTCCCTGGTCACCGCGCACTCGCACCAGGCCTACAACTGCTCCATCGACGGGCGCACCGTCACCCAGGCGGCGTCGTACGGCCGCCTCATCACCGACATCACGCTCGACTTCAGCGGCCCCGCGGCCAAGGCGACGGCCGTGAACCGCGTCGTGAGCCGGGACCTCCCCGCCGACGCCGCGACGCAGCGCCTCGTCGAGTACTACGAGAAGGAGGCCAAGCCGCGCGCCGACCGGGTGATCGGCAGGATCCCCACCGAGCTCAAGCGGGAGGCCTTCCCCGGCGGCGACTCGCCGCTCGGCGACGTGATCGCCGACGCGATGCTCTTCACCACCCGCCCGCCGAACGACGCGGCCGGGCAGATCGCCCTCATGAACCCGGGCGGCGTCCGCGCCGACCTCAAGGGCGACGACGTGACCTACGGTGCGGCGTACACGGTGCAGCCCTTCGGCAATCAGGTGGTCACCGTCTCGCTCACCGGCCAGCAGATCATCGACCTGCTCGAGCAGCAGTGGCAGAACCCCGCGAAGACGACGATCCTGGCACCGTCGGGCATCACCTACAGCTACGACCCGAACGGCGCGCCGAACCGGAAGGTGGTGCGCGAGAGCGTCAAGGTCGGCGACCAGCCGCTGAACCCCGTCGCGAAGTACCGGGTGACCACGAACAACTTCCTCGCCGCGGGCGGCGACGGCTTCAGCGTGTTCACCCAGTCGACCGAGCTCGCCGTCGGCGGCATCGACCTCGACGCGCTGGAGAAGTACCTGCAGGCCACCCCGGACCTGCAGGTGCCCACCAGCCGGGTCACGAAGCTGTAGCGATGATCTCGCGCGCGTCCGCGTGCACGGCCTCGCTCGCGGTGCGGCCCGTCGCCGCCAGGTAGGCGTCGACGAGGCGGTTGCCCACCGCGTAGCCCGCGCCCGTCGGCACGCCGATCGGTTTCGCGCCGAACCGGCCGGCGATGGCGTCGCCGAGGACCCACGAGGCGAAGTTCTGCATACCGGTGACGCCGAGGTTGTCGACGACGGTGGCGTAGAGCGCGTCGTCGTGCCGGTGCGGGACGCCGATCCGCGCGGGGCCCAGCTCCTCGCCGTACAGCTCGCGGGCGAGGGCGTCCGCCAGGCCCTCCGAGACGATCTGCTCCCCGACGGTGACCGTCGCCGGGTCCCAGACGACGCCGCCGGGCGCGTACCGCACGTTGTGGTCGAACTCGTGGACAGCCATGGCCTCCAGCCGATCCAGGTTCTCCGGCGACGGCCAGACGTTGAGGTACAGGTAGCCGGTGACGCTGCCGTTCGCGGTGAGGCCGAGCGCCTCGTCGAGGTAGATGCGATCCGACGGGTCGCCGACGATCAGCAGGACCGTGACCTCCGGCAGGTCGACGCGGCGCAGGGCGTCCGCGAGCCGGTCGGCGGCATGGCGGAGCGCCCGCTCGATCCGGCCCCACGCGTCCGCGGCGCGGAGCCGCTCGACCGCGTCGAGGCAGGCGGCGGTATCGCGGTCGAGCGGGAATCCGGACGACGCGGCGTGCATCGCGACCAGGTCGACGGGGCCCGGGAAGTACCGGTACATGCCCGCGGCGGGCCGCCACATCTCCTCCAGCAGCGCCGCGCGCTCCGGCTCGGGCGCGCACAGGATCTCGCGCATCGCGGTGTAGGTGTCCAGGACGGTGATCTTCATGTCCGCGACGCTACGGCCTCCCGTGACGGGAGGGTCAAGCCGTTCCGCGTGTCGGATGTTCGCAGTAGCATCGGGCCATGACCGCCGCATCCGATCCCGCGTTGCTCACGCTGGAGGACTGGTTCGCCTTGGGGGAGGACGAATCGCTGCGGCGCGCCGAACTGTGCCGGGGGGTACTGGAGGTGTCACCGAGTCCGAGTCCGAGGCTCGCGCACGCGCGGGCGATCCGCCGCCTCGCCAATACGATCGAGGCGCAGCTGCCTGCGGGCTTCGACGTCTACGACGAGGTCGACGTGGTTCTGCAGCGCACGCCCGCGACGGTGCGCCAGCCCGACGTGATCGTTCTCGCGTCCGGTGCGCCCGAACCGCTCACCGCGGCCGACGTACTCCTTGCCGTCGAGATCCTGTCGCCCGGGTCCCGGCGCACCGACCGTGTGATCAAGCGCGCCGAGTACGCCGCCGCCGGGATCCGGCACTATTGGATCGTCGACCTCGACGGAGCATCCGCCGAAGTGCTCACGCTGGTCGACGGCGCGTACGAGGGCCCGACCGTGGCCGACCGCATCGCGGTCGACGGACTCCTCCCCCTCGTCGTCGATCTGTCCGCGCTGCGCTGACGTCCCATCTCCGTCGTCGTCAGGCGTCGTCCAGGCCGAGGTCCGAGGACACCTGCTTCACAGCCTCGAGAGCGCCCGCGATGGAGTCGGCCCAGGACGCCGCGATCTGCAGGCCGGCGGCGTCGTCGAGTCGCCAGAACCACGCGCCCTCGTCGCCGGGCTCGCCGGCCTGCAGGTGCAGGCGGTAGTCGTCCACGCTCACCCGGGCACGTCCAGCTCGCGCAGCGGCGTACCGCCGTCGATGAACAGGCGCCCGGTGGGCACCAGGGCGTCGGCGATCCGGCGCAGCGCGATCTCGCCCTCCCGCGGGTGCCGGCCGTCGAGGCAGCCCACCCGCACCGCGAAGGCGAGGTCGAAGGGCTCCTCGCCCGGCAGGAGGGCGAGGTCCTCGACGGCGCACCGTCGGACCGTCAGGCGACCGGCGGCGATCTGCTCCGCGCACCCCGCCTCGGCCTGCCGAATCGCGGCGGCGGACCGATCGATCGCGAGGACGTGGCCCCCCGGAACGCGGTCGGCGACGGCGCGCGCGGCCACGCCGGGGCCGCAGCCGATCTCGAGCACGCGCAGCCCGGGAGCGAGGGGCAGCGCGGCGACGATGCCTGCGAGCCGCGCGGACATCTCGGCCATCACCGCCTCCTCAGGACGTCGGCTCCGCGGTGCGGACCGCCTACGTGTTGAAGTACTTCGCTTCGGGGTGGGTGAGGACGAAGGCGTCGGTGGACTGCTCCGGGTGCAGCTGCAGCTCCTCCGACAACTCGACGCCGATGCGCTCGGGCTGCAGCAGGTCGACCATCTTCGCGCGGTCCTCGAGGTCCGGGCAGGCGCCGTAGCCGAAGCTGTAGCGCGCGCCGAGGTACTTGAGGTCGAAGAAGTCGGTGACCGCCGACGGGTCCGTGTCCGCGACCTTCCGGCCGCCGGGCAGGATCAGCTCCTGCCGCACCCGCTGGTGCCAGCGCTCCGCGAGCGCCTCGGTGAGCTGCACGCCGATGCCGTGCAGCTCGAGGTAGTCGCGGTAGCTGTTGGCGGCGAACAGCTCGTTCGCGGCGTCCGCGATCGGCTGCCCCATGGTGACCAGCTGGAAGGGCAGCACGTCGACCTCGCCGCGGGCGATGGCCGTCTCGCGGTCGCGGATGAAGTCCGAGATCGCGAGGAACCGGCCGCGCTGCTGCCGCGGGAACTCGAACGAGTACCGCACGGGCGCATCGGGTTCCGGGGACTCGAGCACGTCGATGACGTTGCCGTGGCTCACCGCGGGGAAGTAGCCGTAGACCACGGCGGCGTGGTCGAGGATCTTCTCCGACTTGAGCTTGTCGAGCCAGTAGCGCAGCCGCGGCTTGCCCTCGGTCTCCACGAGCTCCTCGTACGACGGGCCCTCGCCCTTGCGGGCGCCGCGCAGGCCCCACTGGCCGAAGAACAGGGCGCGCTCGTCGAGCAGGGAGGCGTACTCGCTGATCGCGATGCCCTTGACGACACGGGTGCCCCAGAACGGCGGGGTGGCCACGTCGAAGTCCAGCGCGACGCCCGAGCGGTCCGGCACCACGACCGGCGCGGCCTCGGCCTTGCGCTTCTCGGCGATGCGGCGGCTGCGGGCGTGCCGCTCCTTGCGCTCGCGGGCCTTCTCCGCGGCCGCGAGGGCCTCGGGGCTGTCCGGGTCCGGGCCGATCCCGCGCTTGAGCGCCATGATGTCGTCCATGAGGCGCAGGCCCTCGAAGGCGTCCCGGGCGTAGCTGACCTCGCCGGCGTAGACCTCCGCGAGGTCGTTCTCGACGTAGGCGCGGGTGAGGGCGGCGCCACCGAGCAGCACTGGGTACTTCTCCCCCAGGCCGCGGGTGTTGAGCTCCTCGAGGTTCTCCTTCATCACCACGGTCGACTTCACGAGCAGGCCGGACATGCCGATCACGTCGGCGTGCTTGTCCTCGGCGGCCTCGACGATGGCGGCGATCGGCTGCTTGATGCCGATGTTGACCACCTCGTAGCCGTTGTTGGACAGGATGATGTCCACGAGGTTCTTGCCGATGTCGTGCACGTCGCCCTTGACGGTCGCCAGCACGATGCGGCCCTTGCCGGCGTCGTCCTCGGACTTCTCCATGTGCGGCTCGAGGTACGCGACGGCCAGCTTCATCACCTCGGCCGACTGCAGCACGAAGGGCAGTTGCATCTGGCCGGAGCCGAACAGCTCGCCGACCGTCTTCATGCCGCTGAGCAGCGTGTCGTTGATGATCTTCAGCGGCGGCACCGTCGTCATGGCCTCGTCGAGGTCGGCGTCCAGGCCCTCGCGCTCGCCGTCGACGATGCGCCGCTCCAGCCGCTCGAACAGCGGCAGCTTCGCGAGCTCCTGCGCGCGGGACTCGCGCGCACCGGCCGCGGAGACGCCCTCGAACAGCTCCATCAGCTTCGACAGCGGGTTGTAGTCGGCGTCCCCGCCCGACTGCAGTCCGTCGGCGCCGCGGCGGTCGTAGACCAGGTCCAGGGCGGTCTCGCGCTGCACGTCCTCGATCTTGCTCATCGGCAGGATCTTCGACGCGTGCAGGATGGCGGAATCGAGCCCCGCCTCGGTCAGCTCGTGCAGGAACACGGAGTTCAGCACCTGCCGCGCGGCAGGGTTGAGGCCGAAGCTCACGTTCGACAGGCCGACGGTGAAGTGCAGGCTCGGGTACTTCGCGTGCAGGATCTTCACGGCCTCGATGGTCTCGAGCGCGTCGCGCCGGACCTCCTCCTGGCCGGTCGAGATCGGGAACACCAGCGGGTCGATGATGATGTCGTCGAGGCTCAGGCCCCAGTTCTCGGTGAGATCGGCGATGAGCCGCTCGGCGATCCGCACCTTCCACTCGGCGGTGCGGGCCTGGCCCTCCTCGTCGATGGTCAGCGCCACGACGGCCGCGCCGTGCGCCTTGACCTGCTCCATGATCTTGACGAAGCGCGACTCGGGTCCGTCGCCGTCCTCGTAGTTGACCGAGTTGACGGCGCACCGTCCGCCGAGGTGCTCGAGCCCGGCCTTGATGACCTCGGGCTCGGTGGAGTCGATCATCACGGGCAGCGTCGACGCGGTCGCCAGGCGGGCGGCCAGCGCCGCCATGTCCAGCGCACCGTCGCGCCCCACGTAGTCGACGTTGAGGTCCAGCATGTGGGCGCCGTCGCGGATTTGGTCCTTGGCGATGTCGACGCACTTGTCGTGGTCCCCCGCGAGCATCGCGTCGCGGAAGGCCTTGGAGCCGTTCGAGTTCGTACGCTCGGCGATCATCAGGATCGACGCGTCCTGCGCGAAGGGCACGGACGTGTACAGCGAGCTGATCGCGCTCTCAGTCTCCGGGACGCGCTGCAGGCGCTCGGTGGCCCGCACCGCCTCGGCGACCTGGCGGATGTGCTCGGGGGTGGTGCCGCAGCAGCCGCCCACGAAGCTCAGGCCGAACTCGGACACGAAGCCCGACAGGGCGACCGCCAGCTCCTCGGGCGTGAGCGGGTACTCGGCGCCGTTCTTGCCGAGCACCGGCAGGCCGGCGTTCGGCATCACGGACACGGGGATGGTCGAATGCCGCGAGAGGTGCCGCAGGTGCTCGCTCATCTCCGCCGGGCCGGTGGCGCAGTTCAGGCCGATCATGTCGATGCCCAGGGGCTCCAGCGCCGTCAGCGCGGCGCCGATCTCCGAGCCGAGCAGCATCGTGCCGGTGGTCTCCACCGTGACGTGCACGATGACGGGGATGCGCCGGCCGAGCTCGTCCATCGCGTCCTGGCAGCCCAGGACCGCGGCCTTCGACTGCAGGATGTCCTGGCAGGTCTCGATGAGGAACGCGTCCGCGCCGCCGTCGAGCATGCCGCGCGCGGCCTCGGCGTAGGCGTCGCGGATCACGGCGAACGACGTGTGGCCCAGCGTGGGCAGCTTGGTGCCCGGGCCCATGGAGGCCAGGACGAACCGGGGCGTGCCGTCCGCGGCGAACTCGTCGGCCACCTTCCGGGCGATCGCGGTGCCCTTCTCCGACAGCTCCCGGATGCGGTCGGCGATGTCGTAGTCGCCGAGGTTGCTCAGGTTGCAGCCGAAGGTGTTGGTCTCCACCGCGTCGGCGCCGGCGGCGAAGTAGGCGCGGTGGATCTCCTCCAGCACGTCCGGCCGGGTGTCGTTGAGGATCTCGTTGCAGCCCTCCAGCCCCAGGAAATCGTCCAGGGTCAGGTCCGCTGCCTGCAACATCGTGCCCATCGCACCGTCGCCTATGAGAACACGGCTCGAGGCCGCCTCCAGGAAACTCGACTGCAGCGGCTGCTGATGCGTACGGGTCATAGTCCCAGGGTAGTGGGTGCGGGCAAATCGAATCTTCACGACCGGCGCGTACTCTGATCGAAGTGACGTCCTTCCCTGAGCTCGACCGCCCGGTCCTCATCGCGGCGTTCGAGGGCTGGAACGATGCGGGCGACGCCGCGTCGGGCGCCGTCGAGCACCTCGAGCTGACCTGGGACGCGAAACTCATCACCGAGGTCGACTCGGACGACTTCTACGACTTCCAGGTCAACCGGCCGATCATCAAGCAGGTCGACGGGGTGACCCGCGCCGTCGAGTGGCCGTCGACCACGCTCTCCGTGTGCCGGCCGCCCAAGGCCGACCGCGACGTGGTGCTGCTCCGCGGCACGGAGCCGAACTTCCGGTGGCGCGCGTTCTGCGACCAGCTGCTCGCGATCTTCACCGAGCTGCACATCGACAGCGTCGTGATCCTGGGATCGCTCCTCGCGGACACGCCGCACACCCGTCCGGTTCCCGTGACCGGCGCCGGCTACGACGCGGACTCGGCGAAGCGCTTCGGCCTCGAGCAGAACCGGTACGAGGGCCCCACCGGGATCACGGGCGTCCTGCAGGACGCGTGCGTGCGCTCGGGCTTCCCCGCGGTCTCCTTCTGGGCCGCGGTGCCGCACTACGTCTCCCAGCCCCCGAACCCGAAGGCCACCGTCGCCCTGCTGCAGCGCGTGGAGCACGCGCTCGACCTCGCCGTGCCGCTCGGTGACCTGCCGACCCGCGCCGAGGCGTGGGAGGCGTCCGTGACGGAGATGACCGAGGACGACGAGGACATCGCCGACTACGTGCGCGGGCTCGAGGAGCGTGGCGATGCGGAGGCGAAGGACGTCGAGCAGCACATCGACGCCGACGCCATCGCGGAGGAGTTCGAGAAGTACCTGCGGCGACGGGACCCGGGCACGGGCCCCTAGCGGTGCGGGGCGGGTGGCGTCAGCCGATCCGCTCGATCGAGACGACCGGCGTGGTGATGCGCCAGGTGCGCACGTCGGGGTCGTCGGCGGCGCGGACCCAGAACTGTGCCGACTCGCCCACCCGGCAGCTCTTGATGCCCAGCAGCGGGATGTCCTCCGAGTCGCGGCGCAGCGAGCTGATGCTCCACTGCTCGCCCTCGGATTCGCCGCCGATGCCCGGCGCGCGCATCAGGGTCATCTCCCCCAGATCGACCACGTACGTGGACGTGCGGGTCTGTACGGTCCACACGCCCTCGGTCAGATCCGGGGCCAGCTCGCTGACGGTCCTCACAGGCGCAATATAGCGTGTCGCGCTGTCAGGCCGCGGCAGGTACGCCGAGCAGCGCGTCGATCGCGAGGGCCACGGCGGCCGGCGCGCCGGCGTCGGGACCGCCGACGGTGACGGCCTTCTCGGCCCAGGCGTCGATCGCGGCGAGGGCGTGCGGGGTGTCCAGATCGTCCGCGAGGTACCGGCGGACGCGGGCGATGAGCTCTGCGCCGTCCGGGCCCGACGACGCCTGGAACGCCCGGCGCCACAGGTCCAGCCGCGCCAGAGCGCGCTGCAGTACCTCGTCGGACCACGGCCGGTCCTGCCGGTAGTGCCCCTCGAACAGACCCAGCCGGATCGCGGCCGGGTCGACGCCCGAGCGCCGCAGCTTCGAGACGAAGACGAGGTTGCCGCGGCTCTTCGACATCTTCTCGCCGTCGAGGCCGATCATCGCCGCGTGCACGTAGTGCCGCGCGAAGCGGCGCTCACCGGTCGCCGCCTCGACGTGCGCCGCCGAGTACTCGTGGTGCGGGAAGATCAGGTCGCTGCCGCCGCCCTGAATGTCGAACGTCGCGCCCAGGCGGTTCGCGGCGATCGCGGCGCACTCGATGTGCCACCCGGGGCGGCCGGGCCCCTGCGGCGAGGGCCACGACGGCTCGCCGGGGCGCTCCGCGCGCCACAGGATCGGGTCGATGCTGTCGCGCTTACCCGGGCGGTCGGGGTCGCCGCCGCGCTCGGCGAAGAACGTCTCCATCGTCGCGCGGTCGTACCCGGATTCGTAGCCGAACTGCTCCGTGGCGTCGGAACGGTAGTAGACGTCGGGGAACTCGGGATCGTCGACGACGTACGCCGAACCGTTGTCCAGGAGCTTCCCGACGTACTCGACGACCTCGTCGACCGACTCGACCGCCCCGATGTAGTCGCGCGGCGGGATCACCCGCAGCGCCTCCATGTCCTCGCGGAACAGGTCGGTCTCCCGGGCACCCAGGTCGCGCCAGTCGATCCCGTCGCGCTCGGCCCGCTCGAACAGCGGGTCGTCGACGTCGGTCACGTTCTGCACGTAGTGCACCTCGTGGCCGTTGTCCCGCAGCACGCGGTTGACCAGGTCGAACGCGAGGTACGTGGCGGCGTGGCCGAGGTGCGTGGCGTCGTAGGGCGTGATGCCGCAGACGTACATGCCGGCCACCGCGCCGGGGTTGACGGGGCGCACGGCCGCGTCGGAGGTGTCGTAGAGGCGCAGCGGGACCGACGGTCCGGGCACGGTGGGGACGGTGGGGGTCGGCCAGGAACGCATACCCCCACCCTATGCGTACCTTCGCGGGCGTGGATTCCGGGCCGGATCGGCGGCCGGCGCCGCAGTCATCGGCCGCGCTCTCCGCCCGCCCGCGGCGATCGCACCGGGAACAGCCCGTCCGACGAGGGACGATCCTGTGCCGCACGAACTCTCAGCAAACTCTTGCCCCCGGTTACTAGCGGGTAGCCCGATCTGCCGCCATGCTTTTACCCAACGTTGAAGGTCCGCCCGTCCCAGGAGGTGAATGTCATGTCCCGCAATCCATTCGAGAACGTCCTCGACCATCTGTTCCCCACCGAGTCCCGATGGTTCCTGTACTGCCTGCTCGGCGGCATCGCCTTCGCCCTGACCTGGCGTTTCCTGACCGCCGTCCGGCGCCCGGTCGTCGAGCACCCACCGCTCACCGTGGCGGAGATCGCCTGCCTGCGGTCGTGGCAGGCACCTCTCGTCGCGACGATGGGCCTGCTCAGGGCGGGTGGATACCTCGACGCCGACGGCCGCGCCGATCCCACGCGGCCCCTCCCACCCGCCACGGACGACTTCACCCGCCGGATGCTGCACCGGCTCGACGGCTCGCAGTTCTCCGTGAACCTGCTGCTCCACGACCAGCTGGGCCCTCTGCGAGACCTGGAGAACGATCTCGCGCGGCGCGGCTACCTGCGCACGAGCGGCGAGCGCTGGCGCACCCGGTTCGGTGCCATGCCGCTCGCCGCCGTCGTGGTCGCGGGGGTCGTGTGCACGCCCGTACTGGCCCTCACCGGGCGTCATCCGGTGGAGGCGGCGGCCATGTCCTTCCTCGTCCCGTCCGTGCTCACGGCCGTCTTCCTCCTCCCCCCGCTCATGTCGGTGCCCCGCACCACCCGCGCGGGAAAGCGGCTCCTCGCGTCCGAGCAGGCGCGCGCGAGCTACCTCAAGCCGGCCCTGCGGCCCGCCTTCGCCACCTACGGCGCCGCGGCGGTGGGGCTGTCCGTCGCCCTCTTCGGCACCGCCGCGCTCTGGCAGATCGACCCCCGGTACGCCGCGGCGATGGCCGTGGCGGGCGGGACGGGCAGCGGCGGCGCCGGATCGTCCTGCGGCACCTCCTTCACCTGCGGCGGCTCCTCCTGCGGCGGCGGAGGCTCCTCGTGCGGCGGCGGCGGTGGCTGTGGCGGCGGCGGAGGCTGCGGCGGCTGAGCCGCCTCGCGCATCCCGAACCCAGAACCCTGAACCACCGGGCCCTCCGCAGCGAGGGCACCGGGATCTCATCGAACCCGTCACCAGGAGGTGAACGTCATGCCCCGCACCGCACTCGAGACAGTCATCGCAACGCACCTCCCCACCGAGACCCGCTGGTTCCTGTACCTGCTGGTCGGCGGGGTCGCGCTCGCGCTCGCTTGGCGGTTCGCGACCGCGCCGCGGCGGCGCACCGTCGTCGATCCCCCGCTGTCGGCCGTCGAGCTGGCGTGCGTGCGCAGCCGGCAGGCCCCCGTCGTGGTGGCGCTGGCCCAGTTGCGCGCCGGCGGGCACGTCAGCACTGTCCGGCAGATGACCGGCCCACCACTGCCGCCCGACGCGGATCCGTTCGTTCGCGCCGTCCGCGCGTACTGCGACGACCTCTCGTCGTACACGGTGGACGAGGTCACCGACGCGCTGTCGGACGAGCTCGACGCGCTCGAGGAGCGCCTGTCCGCCCGCGGCTACGTGCGTTCCGAGACGGACCGCTGGCGGATGCGGCTCGGGGCGGCCCCGGTGACGGCGGCCGCGGTCGGGGGCGCGATCACCGCCTTCGTACGACTCGTCATCCTCGGCCAGGAGAAGCTCGTGCTCCTCCCCGGAGTCCTGGTGCCGTCGTTGATCACCCTGACCTTCATCGCGCCGCACCTGTGGTCGGTCGGCCGAGGTACCCGCGCCGGGAATCGCCTGCTCCGGGCCGAGAAGGTTCGCCTGGGGTACCTCGCGCCCTCTCGGAAGCCGGCCTGGGCGACCTACGGCGCCGCCGCCGTCGGACTGTCCGTGGCCGTCTTCGGCACGGCCGCCCTGTGGCAGTTCGACGGTGACTTCGCCGGGAACGTCGAGCTGGCGGGCAGCGCGGAGGCAACGGGCGACGGCGGGGCCTCGTGCGGCGGCGCGTCCTGCGGCGGCGCAGGGGGCTGTGGCAGCGGCTGCGGGGGTTGTGGCGGCTGCGGCGGGTGCGGAGGATGAGCGGCATGACGCGCGCCGTCCCTCGCCACGTGACCGCCCTCGGGCCCCTCGGCCTGGGCTGGCGGCGCGAGATCGCCGGGATCATCGCCGACCTGCGGCCCGGCTTCTGCGAGGTGATCGCCGAGTCCGTCCCGATCCGGCGCGGCCGGGCGCAGATCGACCCCCTGTTGGCGGACCTCCGCGATCGCGGCGTCCCGCTCGTGCCGCACGGCGTCGCGCTGTCGCTGGGCGGCGTCGAGGAGCTCGAACCGGACCGCGTGCACCGTCTGGTCGCGTGCGCAGAGGCCTTCGGGGCGCCGCTGGTCAGCGAGCACATCGCCTTCGTCCGCGCCGGCGGCATCGAGGCCGGCCACCTGCTGCCGGTCCCCCGCACCCGGGAAGCGCTCGACGTACTGGTCCGCAACATCACCCGGATGCAGGACGCGCTGCCGGTTCCGCTGGCCGTCGAGAACATCGCGGCCTTCCTGCGGTGGCCCGAGGAGGAGTACACCGAAGCGGAGTTCCTCACCGAGCTGCTGGAGCGCACCGGCGCGCTGCTCGTGCTGGACGTGGCGAACGTCTACGCCAACGCGCTCAACCGGGGCCGCGACGCGCTGGCCGAACTGGCGCGGCTGCCCGTCGACCGGATCGCCTACAGCCACGTCGCGGGCGGCTCCGAGGGCGGCGGCCGCTATCACGACACGCACACCGACCCGGTGAACGCCGGTGTGCTCGAGCTGGTCACGGCCCTGCGGGAGCGTGCGGACGTGCCGTTCATGCTCGAGCGCGACGGTCGCTACCCGCCCGCGGCCGAGCTCTTCGACGAGCTCGACGCCATCGCCGCGGCCGCCGGCTGTCCGCCCATCACCGAGCACGCGCGGAAGGAGTGGGCATGAGCCTGCGGGAGCGCCAGGAGGCACTGGTCCGGGCCCTCGTCGCCGACGGTCCCGCGCCGGACGGCTTCGATCCGGACGAGGTCGCGGCCGCCGGGGCGGTGTGTCGGCACAAGCGCGACGCGCACGCGGCGCACGCGGAGGCGCCCCGTCGGACCGGGTGGCTGCCGCGGCGCGGCTGACCGGACGCCGGAGGGACGGATCAGAAGGGCGGCCAGGGGATCGGCCGGCTCGGGGTCGGCAGCGGCATCGCGCCGAGCTCGAGGAGGATCTCCGCGCGCTCGACGAGCGCGGCCTGCTCCTCGTCGGTGATGAGCCCGGTCAGGTCCGGCGGAGTGTCCCGGAAGGACTCGACGTCGGCGAGCAGCTCGTCGCCGACGGGACGGCCCGCCCAGCCCCACAGCACGGTCCGGAGCTTCGGCGCGCTGTGCAGGCAGATGCCGTGGTCCACGCCCTGCACGCGGCCGTCCGGGCCGGTGAGCACGTGTCCGCCCTTGCGGTCGGCGTTGTTGATGAGCACGTCGAGCACCGCGAGGCGGCGCAGCCGCGGGTCGTCGGCGTGCGCGAGGGCTACCTCCGCGATGCCGTCCGGCGCGTCCTCGTCCTCCACGTAGCCGGTGAAGACCTTCAGGTAGCCCTCGGGCACACCGTCGAGCGGGAACAGGTCGACCAGGTCCGGGCCGTCCTCCGGTTCGACGACCCAGCGCTGGACCATCCCGGGCCCGAGCGGACCGTCGCGCAGCACGGTCTCGGGGATCAGGCCCCAGCCGAGCGCCTCCGAGACCCGGTACGAGGCGACCTCGCGGCCGGCGAGCGTCCCGTCGGGGAAGTCCCACAGCGGCACCTCGCCGCGGATCGGCTTGTAGACCGCCCGCTCCCCCGTGTCGCCGAGGTCGCAGAGCAGGGTGGCGTTGGAGGCGCTGGTGATCCGGCCGAGGATCGTCAGATCGGCGCTCTCGAGGTCCACCGTCAGGTCCACCTACTCGTCCTCGGAACCGAAGGCGGCGCCGCGGCGGTAGCCGTTGAGGCGCACGCACATGTGCCCGTCGGCGTCGAGCGGCTCGCCGCAGAGCGGGCACGCCGGGCGGCCCGCGCCGAGGACCTTCTCCGAGCGGTTGGCGAACTCCCGGGCGGCGACGGGGGTGAGGAAGACGCGGACCGCGTCGGGGCCCTCCTCTGCGTCGTCGGCGAGCACGACGGACTCGTCGAGCTCCTGCTCGGTGATCGCGAGGAGCTCGATGACCACCGCCTTCTCCTCGGAGTCCCAGCCCAGGCCCATGGTGCCGACGCGGAACTCCGCGTCGACGGGCATCACGAGCGGCTGCAGGTCGGTGACGGGCGTGTCGGCGGCGGGCATCGCGGTGCCGAAGCGGCGGGCCACCTCGTCGAGCAGCGCGGCGATGCGCTCGGCGAGCACCTCCACCTGCTGCTTCTCCAGCAGCACGGAGACGATGCGCGAATCGTGCACGGCCTGCAGGTAGAAGGCACGATCGCCGGGCTGCCCGACGGTGCCCACGACGAACCTGTCGGGGGTGCGGAAAACATGGACGGAGCGGCTCATGCCTCGCCTCCCACCGTGGCCTCCTTGGCTGGACGTTTGGGCAGCGTGACGGTACCGGACGAGTTGACGCACTGCACGAGGGGGCGCGCCGGGCCGTACGTCACGACCGAGACCGACGCGGGCGCGACGAACAGCCGCTGGAACTGATCCAGGTGCGTTCCGAGCGCGTCGGCGACGACGGCCTTGATGACGTCGCCGTGGCTGCACGCCACCCAGACGGCCCCGGGTCCGTGCTCCTCGGTGAAGCGACGGTCCGCCTCGCGGATCGCGGCGACCGCGCGGGCCTGGACGTCGGCGAGCCCCTCGCCGTCGGGGAAGACGGCCGCGGAGGGCTGCTGCTGCACGACCTTCCACAGGGGCTCCTGCAGCAGGTCCTTGATCGCCCGGCCGGTCCAGGATCCGTAGTCGACCTCGACGAGCCGGTCGTCGACCTCGGGGGTGAGGCCGTGCGCGGCGGCGAGCGGCGCGAGGGTCTGTTCGCAGCGCAGGAGCGGAGAACGGACGGCGGCCACGAGCTCGACGTCGGCGAGGCGACCGACGAGATCGGCGGCCTGGGCGCGGCCGGCGTCGTCGAGCGCGACGCCCTCGGCCCGTCCCGCGAGCACCCCGGAGGTGTTCGCGGTCGAGCGGCCGTGGCGCAGCAGGATCACGGTCATGCCCCGAGTCTATGCACGCGGGACGTCCTGTCCCGCCCTCTGATCGCTCAGGGCTGAACCGGAGGCCGGTGGGTTCACGTGGGACGCCGTCGCGAACACTGCTCCACCGCTCCACTGCCGTTCAACGACCACCGTGGGGTCACTGCGTTCTCGCGAAGGCGGTGATCGCCTGTGCAGCGGCGGTGGAGAACGGAAGGGCCGCAGTGTAGTTCGCCGGATCCCGGCTGGGATCCTGCTTGAGAACGTGCGAGACGCCGGTGAGCCGGACGAAGGTGAGATCGGCGCTGGTGAGCCCGGCCGCGAGGTGATCAACGTCCGCGCAGCTGACCTGGATGTCGGAATCACTACAGGTCAGAAGCACCGGGTAGTCGGTGGGCAGAGTCCGGGCGAGGTCCGGCGGGTCGATCCGGTCCAACTCCTGCAGAAACTTCGCCGTGCCGGGATTGAGTACCGACTGCAACGCGGGCGGAAGATTCGCGGGCACGGTCCCGGTCGCGCGAACCTGCGCGATGCCGGAGGCGAGCGAGGCCAGCAGTGCGTCGCCGTCGGACCGAGACATCGACCCCGCCTTCTCCGCAGCCGCGACCTGGTCGGCGAGCTGCCGTGAGATCACGTCGAGGTAGCGGCGACTCAGCGGTTCGAGCAGCCCAACGGCTCGCACCGCCGGCCCGGCGCGGTCGGCAGCGAGTTGCAGGGCGAACAGCGCCCCTTCGCTGTGCCCGTACGCCGAGAGCCGGTTCCGGTCGACCGACGGCCTCGACGCGAGGTAGGCGAGCGCATCGCGCGCCTCCCCCGTGAAAACGTCCGCGCCGAGCGCAGCGGGATCGGCCCCGTACCGTCCGACCCCGGTCTTCCCCGACCCGAGCTTGTCGTACCGCAAGCTCGCGACGCCGGCGTCCGCGAGTCGGTTCGCGACCGATTTGAGGGTGTCCACTGTGCCCGGTAGCAACCGGGAGTTACCGTCGCGGTCGGTCGGGCCGCTTCCAGCGATGATCAGCGCCGCCGGAGCGGGCGCACCGGTCGCGGGACGTTGCAGTGTGCCGTGGATCGTCACGCCGCCGCTGTCGAACGTGACCTCGTCGTCGACCCACGAACTCGGCGCCGTGGAACTCGTGGTGCTATTCGCATCCGGTGGCGATGGAGTTGCTGGCGAGCAGCCCGCCACCAAGCCCAGAGTCGCTGCCGCCGCGACGCCGGCGATCCTGTGCATCCACATAGTTACCTCCCCGAACGAAAACAACTGCGCCGTCAGGGTAGATCGCGTCGACTACGCGGCGACGACGGACCTCGCCAGAGCGCATGCGGCGGCGACGGCACCGTCGGACGCCGGGAGCAGCGGGAGGCGCACTGCGGGCGTGGCGATCCGGCCCTGCGCGGCCAGGACACCCTTGATCACCGTCGGATTGGGCTCGGCGAACAGCGCCGCCGCCAGTTCCGCGAGGGCGCCGCCGATCACGCGGGCCTCCTCGAGCCGGTGCTCGCGCCACGCCGCGACGAGCGCCGCGAACTCCCCCGCGGCGACGTTGGCGCACGCGGAGATCGCGCCGTGTCCGCCGAGTGCCAACACGGCGCCGACGAAGGCGTCGTCGCCCGCGAGGACCGAGATCGCGCCGGGCGTCGCGGTGTTGATCGCCGCGAGCAGGCGCACCGTCGTCTCGGTGACTCCGCCGGCGGCGTGCTTGAACCCGCCCACCCCGTCGATGGCGGCGAGTTCGAGCAGCGTCTCCAGGGACAACGTGCGTCCGGTGCGCTGCGGGATGTCGTAGACGATCACCGGCACCGGGCTCGCGGCGGCGACCCTGCGGTAGTGCTCGACCACGCCCGCCTCCGAGGGCCGGGTGTAGTACGGGACGACGACGAGCGCGAAGTCTGCTCGCGGGTCGATGCCGCCGAGCGCGGCCGCGGTGTCAGCCGTCGCGTTGCTGCCGACGCCCACGGTGAGAACGGCGCGGTGCTCGGCGCAGACCCCGCCGATCCGGTCGATCACGGCGGCCCGCTCCGCAGGGGTCAGGGTCGCGGGCTCACCCGTGGTGCCGAGGGCGAGGAGGCCGTCGGCACCGTCGGCGAGGGTGTCGTGGGCCAGGCGCTCGAGCGAGGCGAGGTCGACGGTGCCGTCCGCGGCGAACGGCGTGACGAGGGGGACGTGGAGGCCGGTGAGCTGCATGGTCCCAGGTTCCGACACCGCGAGTGAAAGATCCAGCACGATATTCCGATGTCGAGCGTAAGCTGAGCTTATGCTCGACGCGCACCGGCTGCGCCTCCTCCGGGAGCTCTCGCTGCGCGGCACCATCACGGCCGTCGCGCAGGCGCTCGACTACACCCCCTCGGCCGTCTCGCAGCAGCTCGCGACGCTGGAGCGCGAGGCCGGGAGGCCCCTGCTCGAGCGCACCGGCCGCACCGTCCGGCTCACCGAGGCCGGCCGGATCCTCGCCGGCCACGCCGACGCGGTGCTCGAACGCCTCGAACGGGCCCGCGCGGAGATCGACGCCCTCGGCACGGAGGTCGCGGGCGAATTGCGGATCGGCGCGTTCAGCTCCGCCATGCGAACCGTGATCACCCCGGCACTCCTGCGCCTCTCGCGCGACCACCCGCTGCTCCGCGTCCGCGTCACCGAGATCGACCCCGCGACGGCGCCCGAAGAACTGCGCTCCCGGCGGCTCGACGTCGCCCTGCTCCAGAGCTACGACTGCCTGCCCACGCGCGAGGAACCCGCGCTCGACACCGAGCCGCTGTTCGACGAGGCCGTGCACCTCGCGACCCCGCGGGATCGCGCACGTGCGCTCGCCGACTGCGCCGAGGAGCGCTGGATCTCGGGCACCGTCGGCACGCTGTGCGACGACGCCACCGTCCGGACCTGCGAGAACGCGGGCTTCACGCCGCTCGTGCGCCACCGCACCGACGATTTCACCGCCGTCCTCGCGCTGGTCGAAGCCGGGCAGGGGGTGGCAGTGATCCCCGATCTGGCTGCAGTCGACGTGCCGGAGGCGGTCCTGCTCACCCCGCTGGCCGTGGTCCGGCACACCGCGCTGGCCTATCGGCGCGGCGCGGCCCGCGACCCGCTCATCGGGGCGGCGCGGGCGGCGCTCAGGTCGCGCTGATCACGCCGCCCCAGAGCAGGCCCAGGACCAGGAAACCGACCGCGATGCGGTAGCCGACGAACCAGTTCAGCGAGTGCTTCGCGACGAAGTTCAGCAGCCAGGCGATCGCGGCGTAGCCCACGACGAAGGCGATCACGGTCGCGACCAACAGCTGCGGGCCCGAGGCGTGCAGTCCCTCGCCGGCGGGCTTGAAGGCGTCCGGGAGGCTGAACAGGCCCGACGCGGTGACCGCGGGGATCGCGAGCAGGAAGGACAGTCGCACCGCTGCCTCGCGCTGCAGGCCGAGGAACAGGCCCGCGCTCGACGTGGCACCGGAGCGGGAGACGCCGGGGATCAGCGCCAGGCACTGAGCGAAGCCCATGATGATGCCGTCGCGGGCCGTGACCTGCTCCAACGGGCGCTGACGGTTCGCGTAGAACTTCGAGCTCACGTACTCCGCGGCGAAGATGACGATGGAGAAGACGATGAGCATCGTCGCCACCAGGTACAGGTTCCGGGCCGCGGTGCGGATCTCGTCCTTGAACAGGTAGCCGAGCACGCCGATCGGAATCGTGCCGATGATCACGTACCAGCCGATCCGGTAGTCGACGCCCCGCTCGCCCGCGTCGAACAGGCCGCGGAACCACGCCACCACGATGCGGTAGATGTCGCGGGCGAAGTAGATCAGCACCGCCAGCTCGGTGCCCAGCTGCGTGACCGCGGTGAACGAGGCTCCCGCGTCGTCGCCGAACCAGAGCTCCGAGACGATTCGCAGGTGCCCCGAGGACGAGACGGGGAGGAACTCCGTCACCCCCTGCACCAAGCCGAGCACGATCGCCTGCAACCACGTCATGTCCACCCGGGCAGGCTACCGGCCGCAGCCGGGACGGGCCCGGGGCGGTAGTTTCGAGGGATCATGACCCGCACCTTCGCCTCCCGGATCGCCGCCCTCACCGTCGTCGCAGCGGTCGCCCTCACCGGCTGTTCGACGACGCCCGCGCGGGAGGACCGCCCGACGATCGTCCCGGCCCAGCCCGCCGTCGCGCCCGAGCCCGCC
>NZ_JAIULG010000060.1 GCF_020169415.1 Tsukamurella sp. M9C | reverse complement strand
CCTGCCCGCCGACCGCGCCGCCCACCATCCCCACCGCGTCCGCGACCACGCCGACCAGGTTCCCCGCCGTGAGCGGGCCGACGCCGACCTTGTCGAGCCCGAGATTCTGCGCGTTGCTCCGCAGCGCCTTCTCGACGCTGGGGATCTCGTCCTCCATCGCCTCGCGCAGCACGCCCGCCACGATGGTCACCAGCTGGTCCCGCTGCGGGCCCGTGAACAGCGAGCGGACCAGCCGCTCCGCGGTGAGCACGCGGGTGGCGATGAGCGCGCCGTACTCCTCGGAGACGGGGATGCGGTGCTTCTGGAACAGGCCCTGCCACGGGATGAAGCCGAGGTACTTCTTCGGCTCTTTCGGGTTGAAGATCAGCCGCAGCGCGGCCCAGTCGGTGAACCAGCCGGTGAAGAGGCCGAACAGCGGCATGATCCACGGATTGCGGAAGAGCGCCCAGCAGGCGGCCTGCAGCAGGCCGATGAAGAAGCCGAAGACGAGGCCGCTGTTGCGGATGAAGGCGAACTCGCGCCGGCCCACGTCGAGGAACATCTTCTCGAGCACGTCCGGGTCGGCGAGCACCTCGCGCGTGACCATCTCCTTGAGGTCGAAGACCTCGTCGATGTTCTCCCGGATCGCCGCGACCAGCTTGGGAATGAGGTCCCGCGCGATGACCTGGGCGCGCTGGATCACCAACTCCTGGGCGGTCGAGGGCAGCAGGTTCCACAGCGCGGGCTGGTATTCGGCGGCCACCTCCGGCACGATCCGGGCGACCTCGCGGCGCAGCTGCCGCTCCATGCGATCGCCCAGCTCGTCCGCGTCGACCTTCTCGAGGATGTCCGACGCCGAGACCAGCCGGTCGGTGAGGGTGTCGCACAGCACCTCGACCATCTGCGGCGCCCGCTTCGGAATGATGCCCTGCCAGCCGAGCTTGCCGATGCCCTTGAACTGGTGCGGCCGGAACATCATCCGGATCGCGACCACCTTGGTCCCGTAGCCGATGAGCGCCGCGATGATCGGCATGGACAGGTAGATGAGCCAGTTCCGTTGAACGTCCGCAGTGATCTCGGCCCAGGTCTGCATGGCGGACACCCTACGCACGACGTTCGGTGAACGTGATGTGAATCACACGAGGGCGCGCTACTCGACCGGGCGCGGTTCCGTCATCCGACGGTGCGACGGGTCCGATCCGACCGGGCCGCGTAGGCCGCGCCCACCCCCAGCAGGGTGATGCCGACCAGCAGGAAGGCGATCACGCGGACCGCACCGTCGAGGGCGGCGAGGTCGAAGAGGAAGAGCTTCGCGACGGCCCCGCCGATGAGCGCGAGCCCGGCGACGTTCCCGGCCGTGCCCCAGTCGTGGCGCCGCTGCAGCAGCAGGTACGCGCCGGTCGTGATCCAGGCGACGGTGGCGACGCCTTGGCCCCAGCGGGCGCCCTCCGCACCGCCGAGCGCCCAGCCGAGGTTCGCGAGCAGCGCGGTCGTCGCGCCCAGGGCCGCGACGCCGCAGACCACGCCGACGAGGTTCCGGCTCTCCTCCGGCACCTGCGGCAGCAGTCGCCATGCGGCGGTGACGGCGAAGACCAGTGCGAGGGCCGCGGCCGCGATCGCGGGGGCGGTGCCGGCGCCGCGGCGGACGGCCTCGTCGAGCAGGGTCGTCGTCGCGCCGTACCGCTCGAGCGCGACGGCGAGGCCCATGCCGCCGAGGGCCGCGCCGGCCCAGCAGGCCGACGGTTCGCGGCCGGCGGCGATCAGCGCGCCGGTCCCCAGGGCGAGCAGCACCGCGGGCAGCGAGGCGGCGGGCGTGCAGAGCACGGACCCGATGAGCGCGACGAAGGCGGCGACGCCGAACCACACGCCGCGGACCGCGGGCGCTGTGCCGGGCAGGAGGCCGAGGGCGATCGTCGCCGCGACCAGGGCGAGGGCGGCGAACGCGGCCGCCCAGTCAGGAACGGCGATCATCGCGAGCAGCACCGGCGCCGCGGCGACGATCCCGGCGGAGACCAGCGCCCAGCACCGGCCGGCGCGGGCCTCGGGGTCGGCGGCGGCGAGGAGGCCGACGACGGCGCCGAGCACCGTCGCGCCGAGGATCGGGAGGGCGTCGGCCGATCCGGCGCCGAGGGCGAGCGCCGCGAGGGTGAGCGAGGTGCCGGCCGAGCGGACCACGTGCAGCCACGGCCACGCGGCCGGACGCGAGACGCCGATCGAGGCGATGGCGAGGATCAGGGTGAAGCCGCCGAGCAGGTAGGCGTTGTCGGCGAGCGGCGGTGCCAGCAGGTAGACGGGGGCGTAGAGCGCGATCCCGAGCCACTGGCTGCGCCACCGCTGGGCGAGCGCGAGCCCGCCGAGTGCGATGAGGCCCGAGAGGGCGAGGCCCACGACCGGGGGCACCCACTCGTAGATCCCGGTGACGGCGACGGTGTCGAGGTAGGCCGCGGCGACGCCGGTGGCGGCGAGGGCGATGGACCCGATGCGTCCGCCGGGGCGCCGGTGCAGCCACAGCGCGGCGCCGAGGAGGCCCGCGGCGAGCGCGGTCCCGAGGCCGACGCGGACCGCCGGGCCGAGGAGCCCCGCCTGCGCGGCGAGGACGAGGAGCAGCGCGACGCCGATCAGCGTCACGAGCACGCCCGCTCCGGCGAGCACCCGCGCGACCGTGAAGACGGGTGGCCGCGGAGGCCCGGGCCGCGCCGGAGCCGGGAAGGGCACCGGCGGGGGCGGCGGCACCGGCCGCGGCTGGGGCGCCGGCACGGGAGCCGGCGCCGGCCGCTGCGCCTGGCTGATGAGGACGGGGGCGGCGACGGGCCGCTGCAGCACGCCGAGCTCGGCCTGCATCCATTGCAGCCGGCGGACGGTGATGTCGAGTTCGGTGGCGAGCCGGGCGATCCGGGCGTCTGATTGCGGGGCGTTCTGAGGCATGCCCTTACGCTGCCGCGCCGGGGTACGGCGCGGCAGCGTAGGACTACTCAGTCGACGGCGGTACTTCCCACCTCGGCCTTCACTCCGGGAGCGGAGTCGGCACCGTCGGACCTGCCCGGGCGGGCGAGGGCGAGGACCGTCACCGTGCCCGCGAGGCCGACGAGGGTGAGCCCGACGACCACGGCGATGGCGGTGGTCATGCCGGGCAGCAGCTGCCCCGGCACGGCCTGCGCTCCCGCGCTGGTGGTGATCGCGGTGACGACGGCCATCATCACGGCGCCGCCCACCTGGATGAAGGTGTTGAGCAGGCCGGAGGCGAGGCCCTGCTCGTCGTCGTCCACGCCCTCGGTGGCCTGCGAGTTCACGGCCGGGAAGGTGAGGGCGAAGCCGACGCCGAGCAGCAGGATCGTCGGGAACAGGAACAGCCAGTAGCTCGCGCCGGCCTCCGCGCGGAGGAACCAGACGTACGCGCCGAGGAAGGCGGTGAGGCCGACGGCGACGAGCACGGTGCTGTTCACCCGGTCGAGCACCGCGTCGATCTTGGTGGCCGAGGCCACCACGAGCAGGCCGGCGGGCAGGAAGGCCAGCGACATGGCGACGGGGCTCCAGCCCAGTGAGTCCTGCACGTACAGCGTGACCAGGAACTGGAAGGCCGCGTAGCCGCCGAACATGACGAAGCCGGCGATGTTGGCGTGCACCAACCGGACCGAGCGCAGGATGCCCAGCCGGACCAGCGGGTGCCGGTGCTTGGCCTCGATGACGACGAAGGCCACCGCGAGCAGAGCGGACACTGCGAACAGGGTCAGCACCGTCGGCGAGGCCCAGCCGAGGTGCGGCGCCTGGACCACCGTGTAGACGAGGATCAGCAGCGCTCCGGTCGAGGTGACGGCCCCGGCCACGTCGAAACGCTTGAAGGCGAAGGTCTCCGACGGTGCGGTGCGCGGGATGACCTTCCACCCCAGGAGGACCAGCGCGAGCGCGACCGGGCCGGGGAAGAGCAGGGTCAGCCTGTAGGAGACCTCGGTGAGCAGGCCGCCGAAGACCAGGCCCATCGAGAAGCCGGAGGCTCCGGCGACCGTGTAGATGGAGAAGGCCTTGTTGCGGGCCGGCCCCTCGGCGAAGGTCGTGGTGATGATCGAAAGGCCGGCGGGGACGGTGAAGGCCGCGGCGACGCCCTTGATGAAGCGCAGCGCGATCAGCGCGGTCGGCATGTCGACGAAGGCGGTGGCTACGGAGGCCACGCCGAAGACGAGGACGGCGCCGAGGAAGACGGGACGCCGGCCGATCAGGTCGGCGGCGCGACCGCCGAGGAGCAGCAGGCCGCCGTAGCCGAGGACGTAGCCGGAGACGATCCACTGCAGGGACGACGGGTCCATGCCGAGGGCGGCCTTGATGGAGGGCAGTGCCACGCCCACCATCGAGATGTCGAGGGCGTCGAGGAACAGGGCGCCGCAGAGGACGAGCAGGAGCAGCCAGGTCCGGGAGGTCCAGCCGGAGGCGGTGGTGACGTGGAGTTCTTCCCTCCCGGGGGTCGGGTTCGACGGTGCTGTCGGGGGTTCGTGTGTCGTGGTCACTCCGGAGACTCTATGCGCACGCATTAAATGTGTCCACATTTAATGCGCAGGAATATTTTGCGTCGGTCCGGTGTAGACTGCGGGCATGAGCGTCAAAGGCGACGTCGCCCCGGTCGACGTGAGCACCTGCACCCCCGCGGACGACGCGCTGGCCGAGCAGTGGCACCGGCTGATGCGCGACTACTCCCGCATGACCTGCGCGCTCGACCGCGCGCTCGCGGCGCACGAGCTGACCTCGTCGGAGTTCGAGGTGCTCGAACAGCTCGAACTGGCCCGAGCCGGAGACCGCGCCAACGTGCGCATGGCCGACCTGGCCGAGCACGTGCACCTCTCCCAGTCGGCGCTCTCGCGTCTGGTCGCGCGCCTCGAGAAGGACGGCCTCGCGACCCGCAGCATGTGCGAGAGCGATCGACGGTCGGTGTTCACCGCCATCACCGACAGCGGCCGTCAGCGCTACGACGCGGCTCGGCCGACCCAGCGCGCGGTGTTGCGCGCCGAATCGGCCGAGTGCGGAATGCGGGAGTACCTCTGCGGCGAGGAGTGAACCTCGGCTCGGAGTGAACGTCGGCTCGGAGTGACGAGCCGACGGTCAGCCGTCGAGGCCTGCCACCGCGCGGTCGATGAGATCCGCGATCTCGCGGGGATGCGAGGCCAACGAGGCGTGGCTCGCGTCCAGCTCGATCACCTCGCGGGCGCCGATGCGCTCGGCCATCCGGCGCTCGTTGTCCGGGTGGATCATCCGATCCTGCGTGGACACCTGGTACCAGCTCGGCTTGTGCCGCCAGGCCGGATCCGTCACGGTGTCGCCGAACGTCGAGCCGAGCGGGGCCTTCTGCGTGACGGCCATGACGAGCGCGGCATCCTCGTCGAGGTCCTGGGCGAAGCTGTCGCGGAAGCGGTCCTGCGCGATCCACAGGTAGCCGTCGGAGTCGGGGGCGATCGCGTCGACGGCGGCCGGCGGGTGCTGCTCGGTGATCGCGCCGGGGCTCTCGCCCGCGTCGGGCGCGAAGGCCGCGACGTAGACCAGGCCCACGACGTTGGGCTGGTTCCCAGCCTCGGTGATCACGGCGCCGCCGTAGGAGTGGCCGACGAGCAGCACGGGGCCGTCGACCTGCGCGACCATCTTCCGCGTGCGCTCGGCGTCGTCGGCGAGCGAGGTGAGCGGGTTCTCGACGGCCCGCAGCTCGGGGTAGCCGCGGCGACGCAGCTCGACGATGAGATCTCCCCAGTGGGCGGCCCCGCCCCAGAATCCGTGGACCAGGACGATCGTGGGCTTCGTCATCGGTAGTGACCTTTCGTGTGCAGTGGCTTATCCTTGCCCTGTCCACGCTAGAAGGATGCAAGGTCAAATACCATGCCTGATTCACCCTCTTTCTTTGCCGATCGTCCAGACGATGCGCCGGACGCCCTCAGCGCGCTGCTTCGCGCCGTGCACCTGCGCGGCGACCGCGTGCGCCGCGGGTCCTCCACCCGGCCCGTCAGCCTGCGCATCACGGGACGGCGGGTCGTCCACCTCGCGGTATCCGAGGGGATGATGGTGCGCGTCGGCGGCACGCCGGTGGCGCTGGGCCCCTCCGACATGGCGCTGCTCCCCCGGGGCGACGAGCACGTGCTGTCCGGTCCCGCGGGCGCGGACTGGGTCACCGGCGAGTTCACCGCCGACCACGCCGTCGCCGACTCCGTGCTCGCGGTGCTGCCACCGGTGATCCACTGCTCGGGGGCGGCGCCCGACGCGCAGTGGCTGCGCGCGAGCCTGGAACTGCTCCTCGCCGAGACGGATTCGCCGAGCCCGGGCAGCCACGTCATGGCGGCGCGGATCCTCGACCTGCTCTTCATCCACGCACTGCGCCAGTGGGCGGCGGGAGCGGAGTCCGGCCCCGGCTGGCTGACCGCCGCGATGGACCCGAGGCTCGGACCGGTGCTGACCGCGGTGCACGCGCACCCCGAACACCCGTGGAGCATCGACGAACTCGCCCGCGTCGCCGCCTTGTCACGGTCGGCTTTGGCGGCACGGTTCACCCGCTCGCTGGGCGTGCCGCCGGCCGCGTACGTCGCCGCGCGGCGACTCGATCGGGCAGCAGAGCTGTTGCGCGACACCGACTCCCCCGTCGCGGAAGTGGGCCGCGCGGTGGGCTACGCGTCGGAGGCGGGTTTCAGCCGGGCCTTCCACCGCCGCTTCGGCACCCCTCCCCTGCGCTGGCGCGCGCAGCAGTAGCGGTCCTCACGCCCCCGCGGGCGCGGATCGCGACCGCCCGTCGGCGGTGCGGTAGCCGAGCGCGTAACTCGGACACCGGGTCGACGACGGTGACGACCTCGTCGACCGTGGCACCGTCGGTGACGATCCAGGGACGGCGCGTGTTGTCGAAGACCCTGGGAAGTCCCCGGACGCACTCCGCCGCATGCCGGCAGCGAGCCGGTTCCCAGGTGATGACGAATCCGTTTCCCGCGTATTCGATGATGCGCGGCCGGTCGGTGCCCTCGGTCATGACGACCTCCTCGTCCTGCCACCGATTCTCCCACCGGACGACGGATCCCGCCGCGTTCCAGGACGAACGGGGCGGGATCAGTCGCGGAGGAATACCGTCGCGGAGCGCTACTTCGCAGCGGCCGGGGCGACCTCGGCCGGAGCGTCCGTCTCGGCGGGGTCCTCCACCTGAGGCTTGGGGATCATCAGCGCGATGACGCCGGCGAGCAGCGCGGCGACGGCGGCGACCACGAAGATCGTCTCGAAGGCGCCCTGCGTGGGGATCACGTGCCCGGCCATCGTCACCGACTTGGCGGAGATGATCGCGGCGGCGACGGCGGAGCAGATCGTGGTTCCCAGCGAGCGCATCAGCGCGTTCAGGCCGATCGCGGCGCCGGTCTCGCTCTGCGGCACCGAGGACATGATGATCGTGGGCATGGCGGCGTAGGCGATCGCGACGCCGACGGTGCCGACGATCGACGCGAGCGAGAGCTTCCAGGCGGCGTCCATGAGGAAATACGCGAGCACGTAGCCGCCGGCCACGACGAACGCGCCGCTGGCGAGGGTCACGGCGGGGCCGACCTTCTTGATGAGGATGCTGGAGACCGGCGCGAAGATCATCATCATGATGCCGCCGGGCATCATCCACAGGCCAGCCTCGAGCATGCTCTTGCCCAGGCCGAATCCGGTGGAGGTGGGGTACTCCATGATCTGCGGGACGCAGAGCATCATCGCCATCATGCCGAAGCCGATGGTCACGGTCGCGATGTTGGTGATGAGCACGCGGGGCCGCGCGGAGGTCCGCAGGTCGACGAGCGGATCGTCGTGCCGCAGTTCGAAGAAGCCCCACGCGACGAGCACGATGAGGCCGCCGACGAGCAGTCCGAGCGTGGTGCCGGACGCCCAGCCCCAGTCGTTGCCCTTGGAGACGGCGACGAGGGTCGCCACGAGCCCGACGGCGAGGCCGATCGAGCCGATCACGTCGATCCGGCCGCCGACGCCGGGGGCACCGTCGGGCAGCACGAACAGGACGGCGGCCAGGATGAGCCCGGCGAGCACCGTCGACACCCAGAACAGCATGTGCCAGTCGTAGGTCTGCGCGATCCACGCCGAGAGCGGCAGGCCGATGGCGCCGCCGACGCCGAGGGTCGCGCTCATGGCGGCGACGGCCGTCGCGGTCATCGCGGGAGGCGTGACCTCGCGCATCATCGAGATGCCGACGGGGATGAAGGCCATGGCCAGGCCCTGCAGCACGCGGCCGAGCAGCATCAGGAGCAGCCCGGTGGACAGTGCCGCGGCGAGCGAGCCCGCGACGAGCAGCGCGGCGCTGAGGATGAGGACGCGACGCTTGCCGATCATGTCGGCGAGGCGGCCGCCGATGGGCATGGCGACGGCGGCGGCGAGCAGCGTGGCGGTGATGACCCAGGAGGCGTTCGCCGTCGAGGTGTTCAGCAGCTGCGGCAGCTCGGGCTGGATCGGGATCACGAGCGACTGCATGAGCGCGGCGACCATGCCGCCGAAGCACAGGATGATCACGGTCACGAGTGGGTGGTTCCGGCGGGAGCCGCTCGATGCGAGCGCGCCCTGTCCGGTAGCGGTGCTGGTCACGGGGACCACCTCTCTACGTGGGGGAACGATTGAATGTGTGTAACATACATATCGTTGAACTGTGCAACCATATGCCTCGAGCCCGCACCGTGCAACACGGACATTCCGCGCCTGACAGAATCGGCGCATCGATCGTCGAGGAGGAAGCATGGACGACGCGGCGCGCCGCCTCGAACGGGAGATCAATGCGCTCGGGCGGCACATGCGGGCGCGCCCGCGGTCGATGGAGCTGCACCTCGACCGCTCCGCCTATCTCGTGCTCCTACTCCTCGACTACATCGGGCCGAGCACGCTCAAGGAGATCGCCACGGAGCTCGAACTGGAGCAGTCCACCGTGAACCGGCAGGTCAACAAGGCCATCGAGCACGGGCTCCTCGAGGCCGACGGTGCCGTCTCCGGCCCGAAACGCATCCGCGCGACGGCGGCCGGGCGGGCCGCCTTCCAGCGCGACCGCGAGGTCAAACTGCGCGGGATCGGCTCGATCATGGCCGATCTCGACGAGACCGACCGCGAGGCGCTGATCTCCGGCCTCACCGCGCTCAACGCGGCGCTCGCCGCGCGCGCCGGGGAGGCCTGAGGGCTCCTGCTCGGAGCCTCCTACAGCTTCGTGAGGGTGACCGAGAGCCCCGGGTCGGTGGCGGCGCCGAGGCCGGTGGGCGTCGGGTCCGCGTCGATGACGTGCGCGCCGAGCGCCGCGATCATCACGCCGTTATCGGTGCACAGCCGCGGCTTGGGCACGCGCAGTTCGATGCCCGCGGCGTCGCAGCGTTCCTGCGCGAGCGAGCGGATGCGCGAGTTCGCGGTGGCGCCGCCGCCGAGCACCATCGTCTCCACGCCGACGTCCTGCGCGGCGCGGATCGCCTTGAAGGTCAACACGTCCGCGACCGCCTCCTGGAAGGACGCGGCGATGTCGGGCACGTTCAGCGGGCGGCCCGCGGCGTTCTCCGCCTCGACGTGCCGCGCGACCGCGGTCTTGAGCCCGCTGAAGGAGAAGTCGTGCCGGGCGTCCTGCTGCCGGGTCATGGCGCGCGGGAACCGGATCGCCTTCGGGTCGCCCTGGCGCGCGAGCTCGTCGATCACGGGTCCGCCGGGATAGCCGAGGCCGAGCAGGCGGGCGACCTTGTCGAAGGCCTCCCCCGCGGCGTCGTCGACGGTGGTACCGAGCTCCGTGATCGGGGCGCCGAGATCGGTCACGTGCAGCAGGTGCGTGTGCCCACCGGAGACGAGCAGCGCGATGCAGGGCGGCATCGGGCCGTGCTCGAGGGTGTCGACGGCGACGTGTCCGCCCAGGTGGTTGAGGCCGTAGAAGGGCACGTCCCACGCCGCCGCATAGGCTTTCGCGGCCGCGACGCCCACGAGCAGGGCGCCCGCGAGGCCGGGTCCGATGGTGACGGCGAGCGCGTCGGGCCGGTCGACGCCGGCCGCGGCGAGGGCGCGCTGCATCGTCGGCACGATGGCCTCGAGGTGGGCGCGCGAGGCGACCTCGGGAACGACGCCGCCGTAGCGGGCGTGCTCCTCCTGCGAGGAGGCGACCTCGTCGGCGAGCAGCCGCGCCGTCTTCGACTCCGGATCCCAGTCGACGATGCCGACGCCGGTCTCGTCGCACGAGCTCTCGACACCCATGACGATCATCGCTGTCCCTGCGCTTCCCGCTTCATCGTGTACGCGTCGGCCCCGGACGGACGGTAATAGTTCTTCCGCACCCCGACGACGGCGAATCCGTTGCGCTCGTACAGCGTCCGGGCGGTGTCGTTGTCGGTGCGCACCTCGAGGAAGACGGCGCCGCCGTGCCGGTCGGCCTCATCGAGGAGAGTGCGCAGGAGCGCGTATCCCACTCCCCTGCCCTGATACTCCGGGTCGACGCCGATGGTGAGCACCTCGGACTCGGGGAAGAAGGTGTTGCCCAGCAGGCCGATGCCGGCGTAGCCGACGAGCCTGCCGCCCGCGGCGTCGTCGCGGGCGGCGAAGAAGCGGGTGTGTCGCTCGGGCGTGAACGCCGAGGCGGGCCAGGGGTTGTCGCCGGCGAACAGGACGGTCTCCAGTTCGGCGCAGCGCTCGGCCTCGTCGGGACGCAGTGGTCCGATCGGGATCTCAGGCACGCGCGGCCGTTTCGACGGCGTCGGGGCGGCGCAGGTACAGCGGCACGAGCGGCTGCGGCGCGGTGCCGAGGAGATGCCTGCCGACCGCGACCAGACTCGCCGGCGTCGGCGATCCCTCCACGGTCCGCGCGCCGTCGACGTCCAGCTCCGCGGGCTTGATGACGCCCGGACCCTCCGTGCGGACACCGTCGGCGTAGCGGGCCCAGTAGACCTCCTTGCGGCGAGCGTCGGTGACGACGACCACGTCGCCGCTCTCGCCCCGCGTGAGCGCCTCGGCGGCGATGGCGTCGAGGCTGCACACGCCGTGCACCTCGATGCCGAGGGCGTCGCCGAAGGCGGCGGCGGTGGCCATGCCGACCCGCAGGCCCGTGAACGGGCCGGGGCCGCAGCCGACGATGACGGCGCCCAGGTCGGCGCGCTCCAGTCCGGCCTCGGCGAGACATTCGAGCAGGTAGGGCACGAGCACCTCGGCGTGGCCGCGCGCGTGCGTGCGGTCGCGGCGGGCGAGCACGGCGCCGGTCTCGGAGTCGACGATGCCCACCGTGAGCGCCGGCGTGGCGGTGTCCAGGGCGAGCACGTACATACCTGCAGGTTACCGCCTCGGCGCCGCGCACCCCGAATCCGCTCGGGCGTCAGTGCGGGAGTATCAGCCCGCGCACCACGCGAGCGATGACGGCGCGCATCTGGGCCAGCGCGGCGTCGGGATCGGCGGCCCGGGTGATGTACAAAGCGGATTCGTCGAGCATCCCGAGCAGCGCGTGCGCGAGTGGGCGCGTCGGTTCCGGGGTGATGTGCCCCTGGTCCATCGCCCCGGCGAGCAGGGACTCGATCACCGCGAGCCCGTACTTCTCGCCGCGGGCGCGCCAACCCTCCCACCCGAGCACCGCGGGGGCGTCGATCATGGTGATCCGCGTGACGCCGGGATCGGCGATGGCGGCCATGAAGGTGTCGACGGCGACGAGCATGGTGTCGACCGGCCCGAGATCCTCCGCGGCCGCCACGGCGGCCCGTCCGGCGGCCCCGATGCTCGCTTCTTCCACCGCGTCGAAGACGGCCTCGAACAGTCCGCGCTTGTCTCCGAACTGGTGGTAGAGCGCGCCCCGGGTGACGCCCGCGGCCTCGACGATCGCCTGGGTGCCGACGCCGGCGTAGCCGTGCTCGGCGAACAGCTCGCGGGCCGCGGCGATCAGCGCGGTGCGGGTCGCGGCGGTGCGCTCCGCCTGGGTCCGGCGGCCGCCCCGATCTTCACCATTGACTTCCATACAGGCTGCACGTAACTTTCATACCGAGTGTTCGTAACTTCGCTCCGACTCTAGCCGCCGACTCTCGGAAGGGTGTGCCATGCGGTGGTTCTACCTGCTCATGATGGTGATCGGCACCGTGGTGCCGTGGGCCTTCTTCGGCGGCTTCTTCGCCGCCGAGGGCCTCGACCTCCCCCTGTTCGCCACGAGCCTGTTCCCGAACGGAGCGGCCTCGGGCTTCACCGCCGACGTGCTGCTGTCGATCGTCGTCTTCCTCGTGTGGTCGTCGGCGGACGCGCAGCGGCTCGGGGTGCGGCGCTGGTGGCTCGTGATCCCGGCGACCTGCCTCGTCGGGCTCTCGCTGTCGCTCCCCCTGTACCTCTACCTGCGCGAGACCCGCGACGCCCGGGCGACCGGCGACGCCGCGCCCGCGCCGTCCGGAGTCCTCGCATGAGCCTCGCCTCGCTCCCCACCGGCACCGTCGACTTCCACGTCTACGGGCCGGAGACCTCCGACCACCCGCCCGTACTGTTCGTGCACGGCGCGGTCGTCGACCTCCAGCTCTGGGACCGCGTCGCCGGCACGCTCGGCGCCGCCGGGCACCGGTGCTGGTCGGTCACATGGCCGCTCGGCTCGCACCGCATCGCCTGCCCGAAGGCCGTCGCCGACGGTCCGCGCGGCGTCGCCCGCATGGTCGCCGACTTCATCGAGGACCAGGGCCTGCAGGGCTGCACGCTCGTCGGCAACGACACGGGCGGCGCGGTCTGCCAGTACGTGCTGCATGATCGGCCCGAGCTGATCGGCCGGGTGGTGCTCACCAATTGCGATGCCTTCGAGGTCTTTCCGCCGCAGCCCTTCGCGACGTTCTTCGCGCTGCTGAGCCGTCGCGCGCTGGTCCGCCCGATGATGGCGATGTTGGGCTCGACGGCGCTGCGGCACTCGCCGGTCGGCTTCGGGCTGCTCGTCACCGATCCCGACCCGGGCGTGACCGCGTCCTGGGTGCGACCGACGCAGGTGGCCGCCAAGATCCGCGCCGACCTCGCGACGCTGCTCGCCGGTATCGATCCGCCCGATCTGGCGCGGGTCTCGCCGACGATGCGCGACTTCCCCGGACCGGTCACGCTCGTGTGGGGCACGGCCGATCGGTGCTTCACGCCCGCGCTGGGCCGCCGCCTCGCCGCCGCCTTCGGGGACGACCGCCCGGGCGGCACCCGGTTCGTCGAGGTCGACGGTGCCCGCACCTTCGTCTCCCTCGACGATCCGCAGGCCGTCGTGCGGGCGATCACCGAGATCGCCGCGCTACCCTCCCGGTAGCTCCCGCCCCGAGCGCTCCCGACCACTAGAAGGGCGGGGGTTCGTCCGGCGGTGGGTGATGCGCGGGATTCCGTCCGGCGAGGACCGTCTCGAGGTGGTGCTCGACGGAGCTGACGTTCTCGCGTTCGTCGCGCTCACGGACGAGGGCGTCGAGGTGTGCGGCGCGCAGCCGTTCGCGTCGAGCGTGTTCCCTCTGGAGTCGGGTGGGGCCGCCGGGTGAAGGCGCCTTCCGTTGCGAGGCGGCTTCGGGTGTGGTCCAGGCGATCCGGGCCAGGTCGGGGAACATGGCCAGGATGGTGCGGGTGGGGTCGACGATGATCCGCTCGCCGGTAGGACCGATCCAGAGAATGCGGCCGTCGGGCAGGCGGGCATCGGTCCACAGGCCGGCGGTCTTGAGCTGGTGGTGGGGCAGACAGAGGGGCTGGCCGTTACCGGCGGTGGTGGCGCCGCCGCGGGTGGGGTCGCGGTGGTCGTATTCGCGGGCGTGGTCGATCTGGCAGCGCGAAGCCGGCCGGGTGCACAGAGGGAAGACGCAGCGCGGGTAGAGCAGCGCGAGGTAGCGGTTGAGATCGGCGGAGAACCGGTAGCCGCTGCTGCCCTGCGCGATCACCAGCGCCCGCGGGCTCACCGCTGTCAGGGTGGGTTTGGGCAGAGCTGTCCCCTCTACGGCAGCGATCGGTTCGTCGTCCGGCGAAGACGCACCCACAGCGGAGGGCTTCACCTCCGCCGGCGACGCGGGATCCGATGCGGTCGAACCTGCTTCGGCCGGTTCGAGTTCCGGCGCTGCGAGGTCCGATGCATCCTGTTCCGGCGCACGGGGATCCGACGAATCCTGCTCCAGTGCATCTGGTTCCGGCGCGCCGGGTTCCGACACACCAAGATCAGTCTCGGTCGGGATGATCAGGAAAGCGCGCGGGTCGGTCGGCATCGGAAGATCCGCGTGGCAGCAGCGCGCGGCGAGCAGGACACTCGCGGGGGCGCGGCGCGTGACGTCGAGTCCCGGCGAGCGGAACCAGACCGGCCGCGGCGGCCGAGGCGACGGCCGGGCCGGGGGGTCAGGCTGCTCGCGGTCGACTTCGTGATCGGCGCCGACGAGCGACACCTCATCCGCAGCAGGCCACGCCCCGCCGGTGCACGCGGCATCAACAACGGAATCGGCAGCTTCGTCAGCCGGAACGCTCGCTGCGCCGGCGAGGTCAACGCTCGACTCGACGCCGCTCCTCGGCTCCGGATCGCTCGCGGCCGCGGTGTCTGCCGCGACGCCCTCCGATTCAACCTCGGCTCCGTCGGGGAGCTCGTCGCCGAAGGGGCGCAGGACCGCATCGTCGCGGGCGGCGAGATCGCGGGCGTACTGCGCGGTGATGGGACCGTGCCCGATCAGAAACCCCGCATCGCTGTTGCCCGGGTCGGCGAGGGTCTTCTCGTTCACCACCACGTGGATCAACGTGCGGTACCGGGTCACCACCCGCACACCCTCGTCGTCCGAGCCTGCATCCCCCACCGGGCGGGCCTCCTGCAACGGGCAGCCCGGCACCGTGCACCAGCAGCCCAGCGTGACGTACCCGCGAACCAGCATCATCAGCCCGTCCGCCCGCCGCTGCGCCGCCGTCCGCGGGTCCGACTCGCACACCGTCTCGGCGATCTCGTCCACCCGCACCCCGAGCTCGAGGCCCTCATGCGCCGTCAGCAGCGCGTACGCCGCCGCCATCCCGTCCTCCGCCGGACGGAACGTCACCCGACGGTCCTCCTCCGCCATCCGCCGCCGACGCTCCGCCGCCACCGGATCGATCTCGTGAACGAGGAGATCGGCCGCCTCCCGCAACGCCGGAACCGACACCAGCTGCAGCGGATCCGCGGTCAACAGATCCGCGAGCCGCTCATCGAACTCCACCGCCTGCGCCCCGGTCAGAGCCCGCGCGCGGCTCAGCGCCTCCATCCCACCCCGCGGAGAGAGCACATTGCGGCCGATCAACGCGAACACCCGCGGCAGGCGTTCGACGAAACCCACCGCCTGTTCGATCACCGTCTCCGTGGCCGTCGGCCCGATCCGCAGCGCCACCGAGATCTCCGCCTTCACGGCCTCGTAGGCCAGCGACAGCTCCCGCCGCACCGCATAGAAATCCGCGCCACCGATCGGATCCGATGCCAGGAATGCCGACTCCCGCTCCCCGTACCGGTCTCGGAACAGCGCATACACCGCCGACATCGTCCGACAGAACGCAACGCACTCCGACCGTCGCTGCGCCACCAGTACCGACTCCAACACCCCGGAACCCGCCGCACCGTCGGCCAACCCCGAAGGCACCAGAGCCTCCGGCAGGTTCGTCAACGCGCCGGGTCCGTTCATGCCTTCATCGTACTCTTGTTCGATGTGATTGCAAGAGCCGAACATGAGGGATCGCGCGAACTTGTCGGTGCCGGGGAGCACCATGGAGTCATGAGCGAGAACACCGATCCCCTCCCCGACTGGGCGCCGCTCGTCCGCGGCCTGCACACCCGGTTCCGCACCCGCGACTTCACCGCCGGGCTCGAGCTGGTGACCGCGTTCGCCGCCGCGGCCGAGGCCGCGAACCACCACCCCGACCTCACTCTGCGGTACGGCACCGTCGACGTCCTGCTCTACAGCCACGACGCCGGCGGCGTCACCGACCGGGACCGCCGGCTCGCCGCGCGGTTCTCGGAGATCGCGCGCGAGCGGGAGATCACCGCGAATCCCGGGGAGTCGTCGGTGGTAGAGCTGGGCCTCGACACGGCGGACGCCGCCGAGATCGCACCCTTCTGGTCTGCGGTGCTCGGCGCCGAAGTGCAGGACGACGACGGCGATCTGGAGATCCGCGCGCACGGCGCCGACGCGATTCTCTGGTTCCAGCGCACCGACGCGCACGAGCCCCCGCGCCAGCGCTTCCACCTGGACGTCTGGGTCGACCCGCGGGAGGCGCGGGGCCGCATCGACGCCGCGGTCGCGGCCGGCGGCCGGCTGGTGTCCGGCACGCATGCCCCCAGCTTCTGGGTGCTCGCGGACGCCCAGGGCAATCACGCCTGCATCTGCACCGTGGCCGGCAGGGACTGAACGAGCCGGGTCAGGCCCCGTCGACCCACTCCCAGGTGACAGTGCGGACGTCGGTGCCCTCGGCGCGCCGCAGGCGGACCATGAGGTGTCGGTCGGCGAGGCGCTCGGCCACGCCCTCGCCCCACTCCACGACGACGACGCAGTCCTCGAGGTCAGTGTCGAGGTCGAGCGCGTCCAGCTCGTCGAGGCCGCCGAGGCGGTAGGCGTCCACGTGGACGAGACCCGGGCCGCCCGACGCGCCCGGACGGTGCTCCCGGGCGATGATGAACGTCGGCGACGAGACCCGCCCGGTCACGCCGAGCCCGGCGGCGATCCCGCGGGTCAGCGCGGTCTTCCCGGCCCCGAGCGGACCGTCGAGGATCACGAGGTCGCCCGCGGCGAGCTCACCCGCGAGCTCCCGGCCGAGAGCCTCGGTGTCCTCCACCTCGGGCAGGACCCGCTCGCCCCGCACCGGTCGGCTCACTGCGGCACCGCCCGCGCGACGAGGTCGGCGATCGCCCGCGCCACGCGCGGCGCGGACTCGAGGATCAACATGTGCCCCGTCTCCGCGAGCACGATGAGCTCGGAGTCGAGTTCGTCGGCGAGCGCCTTCGACTTGCTCAGCGGCGTCATCCAGTCGTGGTCGCCGCACACGACCGACGTCGCGATGCGGCGCAGCACCGGGAGCGCGCCGCGCTCGTCGTACTCCTCCAGCGCGGGCATGAAACCCGCGTAGGTGCCGAGCGGCGCCGACAGGCTCATGGTCGACGAGAAGTCGGTCATGGTCGCGCTCCGATCGCCGGGCGCGTAGGCGCCCGCGGTGACGAACGGCGTCGCGAGCGGCTTGATCACCTCGCGGCCCCGGCCGACGACCGAGGGCAGGAAACGGATGGCCGCGCGCATCACGTCGAGCACCGGGTTGCGCAGCGCCGCAGCGAGTCCCACGTCGGTGAGGGCGTGCGACGCGGTTCCGAGCAGCGAGGCGCCGACCACCCTCGGGCCGACCATCTCGGGATGTCCGGTCGCGAACGCGCAGATCGCCATGCCGCCCATCGAGTGCCCGGCGAGCACGACCGGCCCCTCGGGCACAAGGGCCCGCAGGACGGTGGCGATGTCGTCGCCGAGCAGGGCGACGGTGCTCTGCTCCGGTGTGCAGGAGCCGGAATCGCCGTGGCCGCGACAGTCGGGGAAGACCATCCGCACGTCGTCGCCCCAGCGGGCCTGCAGTTCGTTCCGCACCAGCACCCAGGACGCGGTCCGCAGCGTGAAGCCGTGCACGAACAGCACCGTCACCGGCGCGGTCCGGGGGCCGACCTCGCGGACGTGCAGCGGCACACCGTCGGGGCTCATGACGATCGACTCGCGGTCGGACCGGAACACCAGGTCGTCGGGCGAGACGGGGTCGTCGCCCGCGCCGCGGACGCCGAGAACCCTTGCGGCGGCGGCGATCCCCGTCAGTGCGGCGACGGCGACGCCGGTGCCGAGGCCGGCGAGCAGGGCGGGCCCGGGCAGGCGCTCGGGGATGTGGATGCGGCCGCGGTCGTCGTTCACAGTTCCCCCGTGTAGGTCCGGACGGCGCGCCCGCGCACGCCGGTGAGGATCTCGTAGTCGATGGTGCCGACCTTCTCCGCCCAATCGGCGGCGACGTCGGCGCCCGGCGCGTCGCCGAAGAGGACGGCGGTGTCGCCCTCGGACACCCCGCCGCCGTCGGGCCCGAGGTCGATCACGCTCTGGTCCATGCAGACTCGGCCGACCTGCGGGAAACGCCGGCCGCCGATCGCGACCTCGATGCGGCCGCTCAGCGGGCGCCACACCCCGTCCGCGTACCCGGCGGGGATCAGCCCGACGACGGTGTCGCGCGGCGCGATCCAGCTGTGCCCGTAGCTGACCCCGTCGCCTGCGCGGATCCGTTTGATCAGGATGACGGGCGCGGCGAAGGTCATCGCCGGCCGGAGCCCGAAGTCCCTGCCGGGCACCGGGACTCCGCCGTAGAGGGCGATGCCGGGGCGGACCAGGTCGAAGTGCAGGTCGGGGCGGGTCAGCGCGGCCGCGGAGTTCGCGGCGTGCACCTGCGTGGGCGTCAGGCCGTGCGCGCGGGCGTCGGCGACGGTGGCGGCGAGCGCCTCGCGCTGGACGTCGAGGAACGGGTGCTCCGGCTCGTCGCCGTGGGCCAGGTGGGTGAAGACGCCCTGCAGTTCGACGGTGCCGGCGCGCTCCGCCTCGACGAGCGCGTCGCGGGTGGCGGCCCATTCGGCCGCGGAGACGCCGTTGCGGCTGAGCCCGGTGTCGATCTTGGCGTGCACCGTCGCGGGCCGCCCGACGTTCTGCGCGGCAGCCACGACGGCGGCCAGCTGGCGCGGCGAGCTGACGCCGATCCGCACGTCGGCCTCGATTGCGCGCTCGAAGCCGCTCGTGCTGAGCCAGCTGAGCAGCGGCACGGTGACGCCGCCCTCGCGCAGCGCGACGGCCTCGTCGACAGTGGTCACGCCGATCTCGGTGGCGCCGCCGGCGAGCACCGCCCGCGCGACGGGCAGGGCGCCGTGGCCGTAGGCGTCGGCCTTGAGCACCGCCATCACCGCGGCCCCCGGCGCGTGATCCGCGACGATCCGCGTGTTGTGCGCGACCGCACCCAGGTCGATCTGCGCGGTCAGCCGCTCCAGCCCGGTCGCGGGAATCGATGTCTTCATGGCGCCGCTCAGCCTAGTCGCGCAGCACGTCGCGCAGGACGCGCGGCACCGCCGCGCTGATCGGGCCGGCGTGCGTCGGGGCGCCGCCGGCGGCGCGGGCCGCGGCCAGGCCGTGCACCCGCGCGGCGCAGGCGGCCGCGTCGAGCGGGGCGAGACCGGAGGCGAGGAGCTTGCCGACGAGCCCGGTCAGCACGTCGCCCGATCCGGGCGTCGCGGCCCAGGACGAGCCCGCGGTGTCGGCCACGACGGTGCCGTCGGGCGCCGCGATGACGGTGACGTGCCCCTTGAGCAGCACCGTCGCATCGAGGTCGCGGGCCGCCTCGCGGACGGCCGCGACCCGGTCGTTGCCGACGGGGCCCACGAGCCGCGCGAACTCCCCGGCATGCGGGGTCAGCACCGTCGGCGCTGTGCGGCCCGCGAGGAGGCCCGGGTGCTCGGCGAGCAGCGTGAGCGCGTCCGCGTCGAGCACCGTCGGGAGGTCCTGGTCGAGGACCCGGGCCAGACGGTCCGCGGCCGCACCGTCGACGCCCATGCCCGGACCTGCGGCCCACGCCTGCACCCGTCCGGCGCCCGCGACGTCGTCGCTCGCGACTGCCTCGGGCCAGGCGGCGAGGACGGCGGAGCGGGCGGAGCCGGCGAACCGGACCATGCCGGAGGTCGCGCGGATCGCGGCCCCCGTCGCCAGCACGGCGGCGCCCGGGTACGCGTCGCCGCCGGCGACGACGCCCAGCACGCCGAGGCTGTACTTGTCGTCGGCGGGGCCGGGGACGGGCCAGAGCGCGGCCAGGTCGGCGTCGTCGTAGGCGCGCAGTTCGCCCTCACCGAGCGCGAGGCCGATGTCGACGAGCTCGACCCGGCCGCACTGCGCGGGGGCGAGCGCGTGCACGGGCTTGAGGGCACCGAAGGCGACGGTGACCGCGGCGGTCACGGCGGGGCCGTGGACGACGCCGGTCTCGACGTCGACGCCCGACGGCGTGTCGGCCGCGACGATCGGCGCGGCGATCCCGGCGACGAGGTCCGCCGCCTCCGGGCGCAGCGCGCCGCGCGCGCTGATCCCGACGATGCCGTCGACCACCAGGTCCGGACGGCGCGGCACCGCGACGACCCGCCCACCCGCGCGCTCGAGGGCGCGGAGCCCGGCGGCGTGCGCACGGTCGGGGGCGAGCAGCACCGCCTCCACGGCAACGCCGCGACGGCGGAGGAAGGCACCGGCGAAGAGCGCGTCGCCGCCGTTGTCGCCGGAGCCGACGAGCAGCGTCACCCTCCGGCCCGCGGTGCCGCCCGTGTGGTCGACGAGTTCCTGCGCGCAGACGCCCGCGAGTCCGTACGCGGCGCGGCGCATGAGGGCACCGTCGGGCAGGGCGGCGAGGAGGGGCGCCTCGGCCGCGCGCACGGAGTCGGGATGGTGGAAGTGCCGCACGCCGCCACGGTACGGCAGATCGGCTAACGTGAGCTGCGTGACTGACGCGGGCAAGCTGGTGAAGAAGCTGCAGAAGCGCGGGCCGCACCGCGTGCTCAAGGGCGACCTGGGCGTCGCGGGCCTGCCCGGCGTGATCTACACGCCCGAGAGCGGCTCGAACCTGCCGGCGGTGGCCTTCGCGCACGACTGGCTGACGCCGTCGAAGCGCTACTCCAAGACGCTGGAGCACCTCGCCTCGTGGGGCCTCGTGGTGGCCGCGCCGGACACCGATGGCGGCATGCTGGCCTCCGACGGTCGCCTCGCGATCGACCTGGGCACCGCGCTCGACGTGATCACCGAGGTCCGGCTCGGGGACGGCGCGATCACCGTGAACAAGGCCAAGCGCGCCGTGGTCGGCCACGGCTGGGGCACCGGGGCGGCGCTGATCGCCGCCGCGGCCGACTCCCGCGTCGAGTGGCTCGCCGCGCTGTTCCCGGCGCCCACGTCGCCGCAGGCGGAGAAGGCCGCGACCGGCACCCACGCGAACGCGCTGATCCTGGGCGCGCCCGGCGACGAGCACTCGATGACCTCGAACGCCGGCGTCCTGTCGCTGCGCTACGCGGGGCCGACGGAGCTGCGGATCGTGCCCGGCGCCGAGCCCGGCGGCCTGGCGGAGGGCATCTCGCTGCGTGGCGCCCTCGGCGCGGGCGGCTCCGACAAGTCGACGCAGAAGATGGTCCGCGCGCTGCTGACGGGTTACCTGCTCGGCGGGCTCGCCGACGACAAGGAGTACAAGGTCTTCACCGAGGTCGGCGCGGACCTCGGCGACAGCTCGTACGTCTGGGACCCGAACGCCGAGCCCGAGCAGCCCAGCGCCCTGCAGCGCCTCCGCAGTCTGGCCTGAGTCCCCGCGCCCGGCGCTCGCCCGCGCTCAGCCCGCGCTGAGCCACGACTCCGGCTGCTCCGTGCGTGTGATCACCGGGATCGGCTGCGTGACCTCAGCCGGTTCCGGCGCGACGCCCGCGACGCGGAGCAGCTCGTCGAACAGGTCCTGCCGCTCGGCGATGCGGATCGCACGGGCGTGGTCTTCGGGGCACGGGTCGGTGCTGCTCATCGCCTCTCCTAGCTGCCGCTGACGGCGAATTCGGCGCCGGTGCCCTGGTCGGCGGATTCGCCGGGCGGGCACGGTTCCTCCGCGGGCGCGGGGTTCTGATCGCCGGTGTTCGACGGTTTCGCCGGGGCCGCCGGCGCGGTCGGGACGTTCGGCACGACCGGGCTCGGGGCGGCCGACGGGGTCGCACCACCGCCGGTACCGCCGCCCGCGCCGGACGGGGACGCAGTGGCGGGCGTTGCGCCGCCGCCCGTTCCGGCGTCGTTCTGCGTCGGCTTCGTCTCGCCCGGCTTCGCGTCGCCGGTCTTGCCGGTGCCGTCCTCGCCCTTGCCGCCGGCACCGGTGCCGTCCTTGCCGTCGCCGGTCGTGCCGTCGACGGGGGTGAGCTTGCCGTCCTCGCCGATCGTGAGCGTGGCCTTCTCAGCGACGGTGCCGTCCGGCTTCTTCGCGGTGACCTCGACGGTCTTGCCGTCCGGGCTGAGGGTCGCGGTGACGGTGCGCCCGAGGGCGTCGACGCCGAGCACCTTCTCGCTCTTGGTGTCCTTGTCACCGGCCTTGTCGGCGCCCTTGTCGCCGGTCTTGTCCGTGTCCTTGCCGTCGCCGGTGGACTTGTCGCCCAGGCCGAGCTGTTCGGCGATCTTCGGGAGCAGCTGCGAGAGCCAGGACGGCGTGCCGCTGCCCGTGCCGGTACCGGTGCCCGTGCTGGGTGTCGCGGTCGACGGGGTGGTGCTCGCGCCGGTCGTCGTGGGCGAGGTCGTCGTGCCGGTGGTCGTGGGGCTGGTGCTGGTCGGGCTCGTCGTCGTGCCGGTCGTAGTGGGGCTGGTGCTGGTCGGGCTCGTGGACGTCGGGGACGTGCTGGACGGCGACGACGTCGTGGGTGACCCGCCGCCTCCTCCGCCACCGCTGGTGACCGGCGACGCCGTGGTCGGGCTGGTCGGGGTCTCGGTGCTGGTCGCCGTGATCGTGCCGAACGACGGTGCCGGGAACGCCGACGAATCGATGCCCTTCGCCGCCGCCGGCACGGTCGCGTAGGCCGCCTGGACGGCCGAGACCGCGGTCGCCACGACCTGGTCGAAGCGCGTGAGATCCTTCGCCAGCTGGGCCTCGAACCGCTCCACGGCCGCCGAGGCCCCGTCGACGGAGACGAGCGCTCCGAGCGGCCCCAGGGCCACGGAGGCCATCAGTCCCCCGGCGATCTTGGCGCCGTCCCAGAACCCGACGTCTCCCAGACCGAACGACGCCTTGTCGAACTCGCTCAGGTCGGAGATCTTCGTGGCGACGGCGGCCACCACGGCGTCGGGCACCGCCTCGGCTGCGGTGGCGGTCCGCTCCAGGATCGTGGCGACCGGCTCGCTCCGGGTCTGGTGCGCGTTCAGGGTGGTGACGGCCTGCCGGCCCGCGTTGTCGGGCCACGCCGTCTGCACGCTCGTCCGCGCTGCGGCCTGATCCGTCACGGCCTGCGTGGCCGCCGTCGCCTGTTGCCGCAGCATGACGGCGTCACCCCGGAGCGAGGCGAGGTCGATGCCGCGCTCGTTGTCGTAGTTCCGGCAGACGTGGTCCCGCCAGTCGGGCCACTGCTTGCTCGAGATCCTCTTCGCCAGGTCGAGCATCTCCTTGAAGTACTGCAGGCAGCCGGCGCCCCCGTCGAGCATCTGGTCGACGGTCTGCTCCGCCACGGATCAGGCCCCGGTGACCGCGGCGGCGCCGCTGTCGTCGGTGGACTTGTGCGCCGACGCCGAGGTGGTCAGCCCCGTACCGCAGGCGCGCGAGCCCACCTGCCATGCGTCGACGCCCTTCGCCAGGCTCTCCATCGTGGCGGCGTAGGCGGCACCGTCGGACTGGTACTTCCGCCCGAAGTCACCGGCCTCCGCGGTGAAGCCGCGGACACGACCGGCGACGGTACCGAGGTTGTCGGCCACCATCGAATAGCTGCCGCCGGCCTTCGACACCGCGGCCGGATCGATCTTCGTGCCCATGCGATCCCCCTCGCTCACACGTCCCCTTACTCATTGGACGCACCAGCGGGCGGATCGGTTCCCGGAGTCTCCTCAGATCGCGCCGGCGGCCCGGACCGCGTCCAGCAGTCCGGCGGGGCGGTCGTCGACGGGGAGCGGCTCGACCTGCGCGAAGCCGCAGCCGATGGCGCGGGAGGCACCGTCGGCCTCCTCGCTGTCGCCGACCATGAGCACCTTCTCCGGCGGCAGGCCGAGGGCGGCGGTGGCGGCCTGGAAGACGGCGAGGTCGGGCTTGGCGTGGCCCACCTCGAAGGAGAGGACGAACTCGTCGACGAGGCCATCGATGCCCTCGCGCTCGAACGCGGGGCGGATGTCGTAGCCGATGTTGGAGAGCACGCCCACCTTCAGGCCGGCCTCGCGCGCGGCGCGGAGGACGGCGGCGGTGTCGGGGTAGATCGACCAGTTGAGCGGGTTGGAGAACTCGCCGTAGAGCCGCTCCCGCTCGCCTTCGTCGGCGACGCCGGAGCGCTGCAGGACGTGCAGGTAGGCGCCGCGGTGGTCCGCGGAGGAGAGGTCGCGGGCGTGCCACGTCCGCAGGGCGTCGCCCTCCATCGGCACCGGAACGCCGACGGGCACCGTCATCCGGTACAGGAGCTCGCGCTGGGCGGCGTCGTCGAGCTCGCGTCCGTCGGCGGCGGTGAGCCCCGCGAACCACGCCGGGTCCGGCTCCAGCCGGAACAGCGTCCCCGAGAAGTCGAACAGCACACCCTCGTAACCGGTCATAGCCACACGCTACCGGTTATGAAAACGTTTCGACAGCGGGCTTCAGGAAATGAGACCCGCGAGGCGCTCCGCGGTGCCGCGGGCGACCTCCTCGGTGGGCGCCTCGACCATGACGCGGACCAGCGGCTCCGTGCCCGACGGGCGCAGCAGGATCCGGCCGGCCTCGCCCAGCGCGGCCTCCTCCGCGGCCAGCGCCGCGACCAGGTCCGACGAGGCCATCGCCGCCGCCTTATCGATCACGCGCACGTTGACCAGCACCTGCGGCAGCACGGTGAGCACAGACGCCAGCTCGGCCAGCGAGGAGCCCGTCTGCGCCATCCGCTCCATGATCTTGAGCCCCGTGAGCACGCCGTCGCCCGTGGTGCCGAGCGCCGGGAGCACGATGTGCCCCGACTGCTCGCCGCCCAGGGCGTAGCCGCCGGTGCGCAGCTCCTCGAGCACGTACCGGTCGCCCACCGCAGCGGTCCGCAGCGTGATGCCCGCGGCCTTCATCGCCAGGTGCAGGCCGAGGTTGCTCATCACCGTCGCGACCAGCGTGTGGTCGGTGAGCTCCCCCGCCTCGTTCATCGCGATCGCGAGGATCGCCATGATGGCGTCGCCGTCGATGGTGCGGCCGGCCGCGTCGATCGCGAGGCACCGGTCGGCGTCGCCGTCGTGACCGAGGCCGAGGTCGGCCTCGTGCGCGAGCACCGCCGCGCGCAGGCTCTCGAGGTGCGTCGAGCCGCAGTCGCGGTTGATGTTCAGGCCGTCGGGCGCGTCGTGGATCGCGATGACCTCGGCGCCCGCGTCGCGGTAGGCCTTGGCGGCCACCGTCGAGGCGGCGCCGTTCGCGGCGTCGACGACGACCTTCAGGCCCGTGAGCGGGACGTGCACCGCGGACTCGAGGTGCGCGACGTACCGGTCGACCGCGTCGAAGGCGCGCTTGACCCGGCCGATCGCGGCGCCCGTGGGGCGGGGCGGGGCGGGATCGTCGAGGGCCGCCTCGATGGCGTCCTCCTGCGCGTCCTCCAGCTTGTGCCCGCCGCGGGCGAAGAACTTGATGCCGTTGTCCGGCATGGGATTGTGCGAGGCGGAGATCATCACGCCGAGCGCGGCGTCGTACTCGGCCACCAGGTGGGCGACGGCGGGCGTGGGCAGCACGCCCACGAGCAGCACGTCGACGCCGGCGCTGGTCAGGCCCGCGGAGACCGCGGCCGACAGCATCTCCGACGAGGCCCTCGGGTCCCAGCCGACGACGGCGAACGGCCTCGTCCGGCCCTCGAGATCATGCGCACCGAGCACCGCCGCGGCCGCGGCCGACAGCCGCAGCGCCAGGTCGGCGGTCAGATCCTTGTTGGCCAGGCCGCGCACACCGTCGGTCCCGAACAGACGCCCCATGGGTCAGTACCTCACACGTAGAGATGGGTGGAAACGAGACCAGGGCAGGCGCCCGCACGGATGCGGGTGCCTGCCCTGGTGAAAGCCTGCAATCAGCGCTTGCTGTACTGCGAAGCCTTGCGGGCCTTCTTCAGGCCGTACTTCTTGCGCTCGACGGCACGCGGGTCACGCGTGAGGAAGCCGGCGCGCTTGAGCGCGGGGCGATCCTCGGGCGAGACCTCGATCAGCGCGCGGGCGATGGCGAGGCGCAGCGCGCCCGCCTGGCCCGACGGGCCGCCGCCGGTGAGGTTGGCGGCGATGTCGAAGGACTCGAGGCGCTCGACGGTGACCAGCGGGGACTTCACCAGCTGCTGGTGCAGCTTGTTGGGGAAGTAGTCCTCGATGGTGCGGCCGTTCAGCACGAAGTTGCCGGTGCCGGCGGTCAGACGCACGCGGACCACGGCCTCCTTGCGGCGGCCGACGGTCTGGATGGGGCGCTCGACGACGACGGGGCCACGGGGGGCGCGGGTCTCGGCCGAGGCCTCGGGGGTCTCCGAGGTGTACTCGTTGGGAACGACCTCGGCGTCGGTCTCGTTGTTCTCGATCGTGTCGCTCACTGCTGCGCCACCTGCTTGATCTCGTAGGGAACCGGCTGCTGCGCGGTGTGGGGGTGGTTCGGGCCGGCGTAGACCTTCAGCTTGCCGCCGATGGCGCTGCCCAGCTTGTTCTTCGGGATCATGCCCAGAACAGCCTTCTGCACCACACGCTCCGGGTTCTTGGAGCCGAGGACCTCGCTGATGGTGCGCGAGCTCAGGCCGCCCGGGAAGCCCGAGTGGCGGTAGTGCCGCTTGTCGGTGAGCTTGGCGCCCGACAGGGCGACCTTCTCGGCGTTGATGATGATGACGTAGTCGCCGCCGTCAACGTTGGGGGCGTAGGTCGGCTTGTGCTTGCCGCGCAGCAAGGTGGCAGCTGCGACGGCGAGGCGGCCGAGCACCACGTCGGATGCGTCGATGACGTGCCACTGCCGGGTCACGTCACCCGCCTTCGGGGTGTAAGTAGGCACAGGAGATCCTCTGCTCGATGGTTCGATGCCGGTCCCATGTGCGGCAAGAGCGCTCCCGGCGACCAACGGAGACCCGGGGCTCGACTCCGCATCGCACCCCGGTCCTACGACCGGAGGGCAGCGCGGCGCCACACACCAGCGGACCAGAGTACGCGGGTGCCCCGCCGCAGGTCAAAACGGCCTGATCCCTGCCCGACGGTGCCGCGGCTCAGGGTCCGGTAGGGGGCTTTCCCGGATGTGGTGGGGCACCGTCGGGAAATAGCGTCGAGGACATGACCACCCCGACCGTGGAGGCGCCCGCCGCGCCCGCGACCGATACCCCGCCCCCGCGCTGGACCACCGCCCAGCTCATCGGCTTCCGCCTGCTCTTCACCCTGGGCGGCGGCCTGACCATCCTCTCCGTCTTCGGCAGCCTGCAGTTCGCGCCCGTGATGTCCGTGGTGCAGGGCCCGTTCGCCCGGCTCGGCGCGCTCGTCACCGGCACGGAGCTGCAGCTCCCCGAGCTGAACAGCTCGGGCGATTCGATGGGCATCTGGCAGTACCACATCGGCTGGGCCGTGGTCGCCGTCGTGATCACCGCCGTCTGGACGTTGCTCGACCGGGGCCGTGGCGACTACCGCAGCCTCGGCGGGCTGCTCTGGCAGGTCGGCCGGATCGCGCTGGCGAGCGGCATGATCTTCTACGGCCTGGGCAAGGCGATCCCCACGCAGATGGGCTTCATGCAGCTACCGACCTACGCGCTGCAGCCCGCCGGCGACATCAGCCGGATGAACATGCTGTGGGGCTTCATGGGCGCCTCGGACGGCTACTCGATCGTGACGGGCCTCGTGGAGCTGATCTCCGGCATCCTGCTGCTCTCGCGCCGCACCTGGATCCTGGGCGCGCTGGGCTCGATCGTCTCCATGGTGCAGGTGCTGCTCATGGACAGCTTCTACAACGTGCCGGTGAAGTTCCTCTGCTTCGAGTTCCTGGTGATCGCGATCGCCCTGCTCGCGCCGCAGTGGCTGAACCTGATCCGCGCGGGCTTCGGCCGTGCGACGGGGCCGATGCCCGCGATCTGGCCCGCCGCGGGTTCCGACCGGACGTGGCTGCGCCGCACGGGCAAGACGGCGGCCGTGCTCGCCCTCATCGCGATCACCGGGGTCGGCCTCGCCGCCGGGGTCATGATGAAGTCCGCGCTCTCGGAGACGCGGGGCGACGTCGACGGCACGTGGCACGCCACGTCGTTCCGGGTGGACGGTCGCGAGGCGGCCCTCGCCACCGACCCGGCGTGGATCAACGTGGCCATCACCTACCGCGGTCGCGGGATGTGGGAGGCCGCGGGCGAGACGTACAACGCCTTCGTCACCCAGGACTCCGCGGCACGGGTCACGCCCTGGCTCCTCGACGTCAGCGACTCCGCGCTCACGATCAAGCCGAGCAAGTCCGGCCCCGAGACGGTGCTGCAGTACGCGCAGCCGGACCGCGACCGCCTGACGATCAGCGGGCGGGTCGACGGCCGCGAGATCGTGGCCGCCTACGAGCGGCGCCCGATGAAGCGGGACTCCGAGCCGCTGCGGTTCACGCACCCCGTCCCCGACGAGGACGCACCGACCCTCGACTTCCCCTGAGCCCCGTTACATCTGTCACTAGGAGTGGTCGTGAGCCGGACTTACGATGACGGCATGAGCGCACCCCAGAGCCCCCTGGGCCAGTCCGCACCGTCGAACCATCCCGGGCCGGGGGTGCCGCCCCTGCCCGGGATGGTTCGACGGTGCGGAC
>NZ_JAIULG010000005.1 GCF_020169415.1 Tsukamurella sp. M9C | reverse complement strand
AGTGGAAGATCTTCGAGCGCGAAGACTTCACCGCCGAAGGCGAGCGCACCCGCGAGGAACTCGCCGCCTTCCTCGACGAGCTCGAAGCCGCCGCCGTCAAGTTCGAGGAGATGCGCGACCGCTCGCTCGCTCGGGCAGCGGCCAAGCGGAACTGCTAGACTCGAAAGACGTTCTGCGGTAGGCCGTTTTCCTCCTACCCGCCACGGTTCTGCGCGTTTCAGCACCCCTACAGTGCGGGGCACCCGCGAGGAACACCTCGCCTCCTCCCCCGGACCCGGGGACCGCGATCGAGTACGCGCGATCGCGCCGACGAGACGGACCCATGCCCGCCACCACCGAATGTTGCCGTGAGTCGCGATAGGGCGACGCCGTCCGAACTGCTCGACATGCTGCGGCGGCCGCCGGTTCCGATCGGCCGCCCGGTGCCCGGCCGGGTACTGCTGCGCAGCCCCTCGGCGCTCCCTCATCACATCGCGGGCGTGTGGTGGCCGCGGAGCCGGCACCTCGACCACGAGTTGCCCACCGTCATCCCCACGATCGGAGTTCGCCTGAGGACACTCACCCGCATCAGCTATAGCACGTCCGACTGGGACCGCCGCGAGCCGCGGATGGAGATCATGGGTGATCTCGTCGAGCTCGATCCGGCGCACCCGTCGGGCCTGATCGTGTTCGCCGGCCCGAACGCCACGATCGCCTTCGGGCTGATCGCGCCGAACACGACGCAGCAGCAGGCGGAGCACACCGCCACCGCCATGCTCCAGGAACGATGACCCCGGATAACGAGGAGAGACATGACTGACGAAGCACCCGAGAAAGCGCGGACACGGCGCAAGTGGCCGTGGATCGTCGCAGCCGTCTTTATCGCTTGCACCCTGCTGTCGATGACGTAGCCCTGTCGCCTCAACGTGTGGCTGGGGCCCGTAGCCGGCTGACGCAGAACGACGAAACCGGCAGCGCTCCAGGAGGATTCTCCTGAGCGCCGCCGGCTATTCGTGCGGTATGGAAACTAGATCTTCTGCACCGCGACGGCCTGGGGCCCGCGGTCGCCGGCCTCCTCCTCGAAGCTCACCCGATCGTTCTCATCGAGGCTGCGGAAGCCGCCGTTGCCGAGAATGCCGGAGAAGTGCACGAACAGATCCTTGCCGCCGTTGTCCGGGGTGATGAACCCGAAACCCTTGTCGGCGTTGAACCACTTGACGGTGCCCTGTGCTGCCATGTTGTTACTCTCCTGAGTATCTGTACGGGATCGACGATCGATCCCGGGCCTGCGGAGATACGCGAAACCAAGGCAACTGAGTGTCACAGAGATCTGGTGTAGAACTGCCGCGGAAAGTCTTCGCGAGCGTGTCACCAAGAAAATCAACCGCTTTCACAGTAGCACCCCCGACGAGCAAGCGCCACCGTCAGGCGGAGGGCCTCTCGTCTCACTGCGCAGTCGACGTCAGGGCGGCCGCCGCCCGATGCGGACGCGCCCCGGCGAGGCCGTCCACCACCGCGAGGACGATCAAGACGAAGGGCAGAACGAAGTAGCCTGCGCGGGAGACCGGCGAGACGACGAAGAGGACCGAGTATCCGGCGGCGGCGAGGAGGAGCAGGTCCGCGAGCGTCAGGCACCGCTTCGTCAGAATCCACCACGCGATCGCCGCCGCCGAGACCACCAGGACCACAACGATACCGGCGTAGCCGAGGCCGCCCTGCGCGGCGAGTGGACCTCCGACGAGGCCGGTACCGGCGGGCGACGTGATCGAGGAGAGTCCCAGCGGGAACTCGAGCGCGCTTCGAACGAACCCCCGCGGATCGATCAATGCGGCCGGCAGCACGGTGCCGACGACGATCCCCGCCACGACGACGCCCCACCGCCGGATCTCCATCCTCCTGCCGCGGCGGATCTGAACGACGAGCATCATCACCGCGAGCGGCCAGAACGTGAACTTGATCGCGCACCCGATCCCCACCACCACGGCATTGAGCCGGTACTCGCCCGTCCATAGGGTTATCACCGCGAGGCCCGCCAGCGCGACGACCGGAAGGTCCACCCCGCCGGTGGCGATCGGAATCGCCACGAGCGGACACGCCGAGACGAGCAACAGGACCAGCGCCGAGGTCCTCGCTGCGACCAACCTACGCAGGCCCATCCACGTCACCACGACGAAGAACAGGGTGAAGTAGATCCGCGGATCACCGAGAGGACTCCCGCCGAGCGCGGCCCCGGGAACCCCGAAGACACTCATGAGCGGGAAGTACGGGAAGACATCGTCGACCACTGCCGGCTCGCTCACGTACGGGCTGCCGCTGGAGAGCACGCGGACTGCCCCGTCGCGGACGATGCCGACCTCGTGCTGAGACAACCTCCGCAGGACCAGTGCGGCGAAGGGGATGACGACACAGAACCCGGCCAGCACCGCAACGATCGCACCGAAGGACCTTCGGCAGAGGATCATTCCAGCACCCGCGCAGTAGCCGACGAAGGCGAACACGGCCCAGACCTCGTGCGGTTCCATCCGCGTGGAGGTACCCAGGACGAAGGCGTGAACGGCGAGGCCGGCCGCGCCCGTCGCACCGACGAAACGAACCAGCGGTTTCGCTCCATGCCACGGAATCATGATGCGCGAGAGTGTTTCCTGTCGAGGTAGCCCGATCGTGTCCATGGCGTCCACCTTGGTGTCCACCAGCGGGATCGGAGTCCCCCGAAAGAGCCAACTTCAGCCGTGAGAACGGTCCGGGCCCCGTCACCCGGGCTACGGTGACTGCACGATGGACGCAATGAGCAGGGCAGGTGACGAGCGTCGGCCGCGTGGCCGCGCACGGTGGTCGACGGTCCTCGCAGCGGTCGTATCGCTCGCCGGCGGCGTCGCCATGGCCTTGCTCGCCCTCGTCCCGAACGCGACTCTCTTTCCCACGTTCTCCGTCGGCGTCGCGGTCTCCGTGCTCCAGGCGCTCCCTCTTGTGCTGGTGCGACGGTGGCCGATCGCGGCGATCGCTGTGCATTGCGGCGGCGTGGTCGCGGTGTCGGCGCTCGCGCCTGACGTCCGGTTCCCCTGGTCCGCCGCGAGCATCCTCGTCGGGATCGTGGTGATCGGGACCGCCGCCGCCCGGACCTCCGACCGGGCGGCCGCCTGCTGTCTTGCCGCGATCGCGGCGACGGCATCGGTCGCCGTGTTCCGTCACCACATGCCCCCGGGCTACTTCCTCGCCGGCCTCCTCGCAGGAGCGACTCTCGTGCTCCTGATCCGGCTGATCGTGCATCTGCGAGAGTCCTCGACACGCCTCCAGGAGGAGCGGCACCTACGTGCCGTCGACGAGATCCAGCGGGACGCCGAGGCCCAACGCTCCGCGCTCTCCGTGCAGGTCCACGACATCGTCGGCCACCACCTCGCCGCCATCTCGCTGACCGCGACCTCCCAGGAGGGGCGCGCGAGCTCATTCGCCGAGAAGGACCGTGCACTGACCGAGATCGCATCGTCCGCCGCCGTCGCCCTCTCCGAGATCCGTTCCGTTCTCGAAGGGTCCCCGACGGAGGCGTTCCGTGACCCCGGGACTGCGCTGGACTCGCTCGACGGGCTCATCGCCGCGTGGGAGGAACTCGGCGTACGGATCGAACACCGGGGCACCGACGTCCTCGACGGCGTCGCGCGACCCCTACGCGACGAGGCGTACCTCGTGGCTCGACAGGCGATCACGAACGCCGTGCAACACGGGGCGACGAAGGCGCTCCGCCTCGCCGTCACTGACGAGGGCCCGGTCGTTCGCCTCACGATCGCCAATGCCGCCGATCACGAGGAGATCCTCCCCGGCCGGGGGCTCACGGGCATGAGGACCCGGCTGGAGAAGAACGGCCACGACCTCGCCATCCGCACCCGCGACGGTGTCTTCGAACTCGACGTCACCCTCGTGAAGGAGGCCTGACCGGTGGTATCGGTACTCCTCGCCGACGACGACCCTGCTATCCGCACGGCGATCCGAAAGATCCTGTCCCGCCACTCCTCGATCACCGTCGTCGGCGAGGCCGTCAACGGCGGCGACGCCCTGATCCAGGCCCGCCGGCACGATGTCGACGTCATGCTCCTCGACATCCGGATGCCGCTCCTCAGCGGCCTCGAAGTCGCCCGGGAGGCACTCGGCGACCGGACCAAGTCGACGAAAGTCGTGCTGCTCACGACGTTCGACCTCGACGAGTACGTCTACGAGGCCCTCCGTGTGGGCGTGAGCGGCTTCCTGCTCAAGTCGTCGACTCCCGACGTGATCACGTCGGCGATCCTGGAGGCCGCCGACGGGAACGTGCTGCTCTCCCCGTCCGTCACCGTGCGCCTGGTTCGGAAGTACTCGAAGGCCTACGAGCCCGTGGACACCGGCGCGCTCGCCCGCCTCACCGGTCGGGAGCGCGAGGTCCTCAAGGCGGTCGCGACCGGGCTGTCCAACAAGGAGATCGCTGCCGGCCTCGCCATCGCCGAGGAGACCGTCAAGACCCACATCGGCAGGATCCTGCACAAGCTTCAGCTGCGTGATCGGACCCAGCTCGTGGTGTTCTGGTACGAGAACGGCCTGGGCTGAACCCAATCGGTAAACGTCAGCACACCCTGCATTCCGGCGGCCCGCGTGGTCCAGGACGCCGATCACGACGAAGAGCGCAAGCGCATCAACACTGCGCCGCGAGCAGAGGCGCCTGCGTGTGATCTACGCCATGATGACTCACGCGCACTCCGCGCCGCCGGTACAGCCTGCCCGGAACGTTGAGCTGCGACAACATGTCCGCAAGCACGCTCGAGCGGAATTCGAGATCGCGATTCGTGGATGTGTCAGTTTCATAACGGTCCTTCGCGGGGCTTCCAAAAGACCGAAACCTCTGCTTCAGTGTGACCAGAGTTGTTTATGTGACTGAAGTGAATTTCTTGAGCAGGGGGACAAGATGAACCGTGCTGGTGTGAACCAGGCTGCGCGGCCGGGCAACCTCGAGCGTCGGCGACGAGATCGCGGGATCCGGAAGCAGCTGTGGAGGGCCGGAGCGTTCGGCGTCGTGGGGGCCACGGTGCTCGCCGGTGGCGTCGTCGCGGCGGCACCGCCGGCAGCGGACAAGGCGCCGCGCCCCGGAGCCATCCGGACGGGCTTGTTCGCCGACACCTCCCGTGCGCTGGAGACGCGCGAGGGCTACGTGATCCGGGCGTGGAAGTACGGCGAGGAGCTGCGGTCGATCATCCCGCTCGGACGGGCACTCAACACGTACGAGGCGATCGTCTCGATCGCCGGTGAGGGACTGATCGAGTTCAAGGATCCGAAGAACAAGCCGAAGGTGCCGATCCGGAGCGCGTCGATCACGGTGGGTCTGACCTTGGCGTGCGCGGCCACGCCGCAGAACCTGCAGATCGGCGGCACCCTGTCGAACGCGGTGAACGCCTCGGTGACGCCATCGCTGTCGGGCACTGTCGGAGCCACCGCGGGCGGCCAGGGCGGTTCGAGCGGCGGGCAGGGCAGCGGCTCGGTGAACGGGTCCATCACGCCCGGCGTCTCGGGAACGCTCGGCGACACGGTCACCACGTCGGGAACCATGACCGGCACCATCGCACCGGGCACGTCCAAGGACTTCCCGATCGCCAAGAAGAGCCTCGCCGGGCAGTCCGGGTACGTGGTGACCAAGGAGACCCGGATCGCAATGGACTCGTGCCTCGGCGGCGCGCAGGTCCGGGCGTACGCGACGGCGACGCTGTCGACCGATCAGGGCGATTCCGCGATCACGACGTACGGCAAGCCATTGTTCATCGAGCGCGACAACCCCGGTCCGGCGAAGAACCCGCCGAAGATCACCGAGGACCCGAAGCCGGCACCTGCGCCCGCCGTCGCGGGAACCACGATCGCAGCCGCCAAGAAGGCCGAGCCGGTCAAGCCCGCCCCGAAGCCCGCGGCGCCGGCCGTGAAGCCCGCGGGCGTGGCACCGAAGCCGGTCGCTGTGTCCCCGGCGAATCCCGCACCGTCGAAGCCCGCACCGGCGCCGTCGTCGGCCGCCGCACCGCCGGCGAAGCCCGCCCCGGTGAAGCCCGCCGCTGAGCAGCTGGTGCAGGTCCGGTGACAGCGCGCCGTCGAGCAGGAGAGCGGGCGCATGGCTGAACAGGGACGCGGGAGCGTGCTCAAGGACGCGCTGGGTTTCGCCGCCGGTGCCGTGTTGATCGTATTCTGCGCGGTCACGCTGCCGCAGCTCCCGAAGGCCGTCGACGCGATCGGCCCCTGGCCGGTATGGGGCGGGTTCTTCGTCATCACGATCGTCGCGGGCTGGCTGTTCTGGTCGAACGTCCAGAACATCTACGACCACCTGAAACGATGACCGGCCCCGGCGAACTGAACCTCGCCCAGACGCTGCAACGAGCGTTCATCGAGGCCGGCGAGCCGAGCATCAGTTCGGTCGCAGCCGGGTCGGGCGTCTCACGCCAGCGGCTCTCCGATTGGCGCTCCGGCAAGCACGTACCGAGCCGGTTCGATGACGTCGAACCTGTCATCGCCTACATCCGACTCGTCGCCGACGCGAGCGGATCCGTCGCAGTGAACGGCGACCGAGTCACCGGATGGACCGACGACAACTGGCGGCAGGCGTGGAAGCGCTCGACTACGGTTGCGTCTTCCACTGCGTCCCGCGCATTGCCGCAAGCGGTGGTGCCGCCCGAGAAGGTGGATCGGCGGCCCGTCGCGATCGTCGTCGTCAGCCTGCTCGTTTTCCTCGTCGCGGCCCTCGCGGTAGCGGCCTTCCTCGCCAGCTGGGCGTACCGATAGGTGCGCCGGACCGCCGGTTCGGTGCGATCCGGCGACCTTCGGCAAACAACCGGCGGAGATCACGGTTCAGTAACGGTCACTCCTCTGACCTGCTTCGATTCGCTGCGGGATCCCGCCGGACATGGCCGGACCGTTGAACCGGCAGACGAGGCCGTGCTCTGGTGAATCCATCAACCGCCGATCGTGAATACACCGGCCGAGCGGCACCCCCTTCTCCGCACGAATCGAGGCACACGTGGCATCCCACTCCGACCCACCCACCGACAGCGCCGGCGACACGGAGCAGTTCCCCGTCACGCGCGTCAGCACCGACGCAGCGACTGACACCAACGGCTCGCCCGTGACCGGTGGGCCCGCGCACGCCGTCACTGCAGGCACTCCGGGGATCAGCCGCGGCGGATGGTGGGCCATCACGATCGCGGCCGGGGTCTTGTTGGTCCTCGGGTTCTTGCTGACCTTCGGCCCGGCCCGCTACTGGACTCCCGTGCCGGTGGTCTTCCTCGGCTACTTCCTCCTCTCCGGCCTCATCGGGCTCGTGTTCTGGAAGGGCGTCCGCGAACTCCGCGACTCGAACCCGACCCTCCATTCCGGTGACGGCCCCGCCTCGCCCAGCGCCCGGGTCGCCGCCGCGATCGGTGCGGTCGGTGTCGCGGCCGCGCTGGTCCTTCTCCCCGCCGGCCTCACTGATGCGCCCGCCAACGCAGCGCCCTGCCCGGACGGCAGCAACACCTGCGGGCCGCAGCCGACCATGGGCCCACAGCCCACCCAGGGCAACGGCGGCAACACCACCGCCCCGCAAGCACCGAACACCACCGTGCCCGGCTACACCCCACCGGACACCCCGCCGCAGCAGGGCAACGGAAGCACCCCGACCGTGCAAGGGCAGGTCCCGACCATGCCCACCGGCGACAGCCCCTCGAACGGTTGCATCCTCAACTGCGGCCCCACCCAGGCCCCGCAGGCCCCGCAGACCGGGCAGGCCAACCCGCCCCAGACCGGCCAGAACCCGGTCACCACGGCGCCGAACACCCCGGCAACCACCCCACGAGTGCCGACCACGACCCCACGGCTGCGCACCCCGACACCCGAGACCACCACCTCGACGACCTCGAGCAAGGCACGCGACCGCGACGACGACCAGCAGCGCAGCAGCGATGAGAACCGCGACAAGAACTCCGGCACCCCGTACCAGGCCGCCGAGATCGCCGCGCTCGCCGGAACGTACCGACGGAAGAAGATCTCGGAGTCGGACACTGCGGTCGAGAATTCTACGTTTACTCGCACGCTTGACGATCAGGGCGATCCCACAATGGTGTACAATGATTTGATTACAACCTACCCTGTGGGTGACGCTTTCGGAAGAACGGCCTATCCGCCTAAGCCGGAGGCGGATTTGCAGCAATCCAACAACAGGTTCGGCACGATTCGACCAAAGGCTTCTGCACAGTACGGACAAGCTCGAGCCCTGGCCGCAGAGTTGAACGCTGGACTTCTGACGGGAGTCCTAACGCCTACCCTTCAAGGGTTGAAGCACTACTTGAATCCCAATTCTGGGGACTTCGTGATCTGGGCAAAGGATATGAATAAGGTCATCGGCACCTCTCAGTATCAGTCTACGATCAACGACAGGCTGCGCTCAATGGCCAATCAAATAGCATTAAATGGAGCCCCCATGAAACCTGGCGAAACTCGAACTATTTACTTCAAGACCGACTGGGAAAAGGCGCCTGCAAGTTTTCTTACCAGGGATTACCGACTACTTCTTGGGGATCATTCGTATCAAATGGTTGGCCGGATGGTTGTCACGGCGACCGAGAATGGCTATGATTGGTCTTCGAATTACGCCGTGAGTATCTACGATCACTATAATTTTGCGGCGGGAGCGGACGCTCCAACCGTACTGGCGGCTCAGGGCATCAGTAATGCCGACCTCGTCGCCATGGTTGACCAAGGAGTCGCGCAGGAATTCCGAACCGTTGGAACGTCAGATGTTCTCGCGGCGAGCGGGCAACTGGGCACTACCGGAGCCACATTGAACTAAGGTAGGGAACGTCATGTTTGGAGCCGGTAGGATTGGCGAATCGGGCATTTTTTCACGCTTCGCGCTCATCTCGCTCGCGGTGCTGTTCACGCTATCCTGCGCCAGCCAGGGAAGCGATGTCAGGTATTTTCAAGAGACGAACGCTCGCCACTCGGAAGCAGCGCGACAGTTGGATAACGCTCAAATTCAACTTCCTCAGTCAGCGCAGGTCGAATTTGTGGCCATCCGCACCACGGGGCTGGTCACTGGTGAAGCGTTCATAATATTCTCGATCCCCACCGGTGAACTGCAGCAATTCATGAATGCGTCGGATCTCAGGAAGTCTGGACCAGAGCTAGACGAAAAGATTCTGACGGATTGGCCTCACCGGACCTCCGATGCGCCTCGCACTCTTCCGAAGCATTACGAACTGGATAAGGGTAGGCGTGATCAGCCGGTTCGCACGCGTTCTACGCTTCGCGTATACGCGGCCGAAGACGACGGCAGAACCAGCATTTTCGTTTGGTCTTCGTACTAGGCGACGTTCTCGTTGTCGACGAGCTCAGCCCGGCCTACCACGTCCTGAACTGGGCGCCTGGAAGCGGCGAGCTCGCAGGCGATTGGGGTGTGAGCCTGCAGATCGACCGCGTCGAGAACGGACTGTGGCCCGACGACGTGCTTGAGGTGACCTTCTCGCCTCGGGCTGACGTGGATTCCCTCGTAGATGTCGGCGTCGAGGTGCTTCAGGCAACCAAGGTGGACGGTGTTGTGTTCGATCCAGACTGGCTGGAGAAGGTCGTGCCGAACGTGCCAGCGCCAGAGCCTGAGACCGCGACCCTCTACACGCGGTAGATCGAACGAGGAACGCCCGCCACCCTTGAAGGTAGCGGGCGCTCGGGCTACTTGATGCTGTCTCAGGCCGGGCGAACCGTCAGCGTGCGCGGTTGAGCTCGTCGACGTACTCGCCGACCTAGTAGAAGTCGCGGTCTCCGAGTTCCGGCCGGGCGCTGAACACCGGTCCGTCGTTCACGCAGACCCACAGCGGGCGGTCCTTGTGCAGCTCGTCGGTGAAGGTGCGGTGCCTGAACCCCGCCTGCACCATCGCGGCATGCGGCGTCAGCTCGCCGGCGAGCACCTTCTCGTGCAGCTCCGGCGCGTCCGTGCGGAGCTTGCGCAGGGCGTGGTCCCGAGAGTTTCCGTCGGGCCGAGGAGCATTGTGGACATTGTCCACAATGCTCCGGTCGCACATGCGCAGCGACGAGCCGCTCGACCTCGGCTTCACTGAGGACCCCGTCGAGCTTGAGCTCCAGCTGCCCGTGCGGCTTGCGCAGCGGCTCGACGAGCGCCACGACGTTGCGCGGAAGGACGCCCTGTGCGTGCAGGTCCTTCCACACGCTGCGCCAGCGCGCGAGCATCGGGTTGATCGACGTGCGCTTCCATGCACCACGGGGCCCAGTGCCGGTACTCAGCTCGATCACCAGGTTCTCTACGTCGGCCTTGGTGATCTTCTGCACGAGCTTGTCGCAGTACTTCTCGATCACGGGAGCCAGCGCGACGGGGTACGCGTCGTGCGTCGTCGGCCTTGATGCGCTTCCCCCGTCAGCCAAGCCTCGCAGGCGGCGCGCGCCGTGAGTTCAGACGGCGCGATATGCGTGCCGGCGGACACCTCGGCGGTGATCTTGCTGTGCCAGGCGACCGCGGCCTCGACAGTCGCGAACCTCCGCTTCTGCTGAGACCTGCGTCCGTTCGCGCGCAGGGTGTTGATGCGAACCTCGTAGCGGTTGCCCGCGCCAGTCTCGACGCGGGTCACGTAGTCAGGTCTTCTCGCCATGGCCGGGCACTTCACCTCAAAGAGAAGGGTGAGCCAAGCCGCAGAGGGCGACACGCCGAGGGCATTCCCCAGACGAATGTGTCAATCTGTGTCAACGGGCGATTCCCAGGCCCACTGCCGTGCTCCCGGAAACCGCCCCTGACCTGCGGAAGCGGAGGGATTTGAACCCCCGGTGGTTTCACCCACGCTCGCTTTCAAGTCACCGCTAACTGGGTAAACCTGACCGTAGCGGATCCGACCGACGTGTCCTGACGTGCACTTCGCAGCACTCAGCCAGGCTCGCGCAGAAGGGCTTAGTGGCAGAACTGTGGCAGCGTCGGCCACCACGTACGCCGCTGTTTCGGCGTGTCGCGACGTCTCAGTTGGTGATGTCAGCGGTCCAAGCGATCATCTGCGGCATGAATGAGAACCTCGCGGCTGACACGCCGCAGAAGCTGTACACGATGGAAGAGACCGCGGACATCCTCCGCGTGAGCCGAGAATATCTGTACCGGATGCGCCAGCGCGGCGAGCTGGTGGTCGTGAAGTTCGGGCGCAGAACCTTGGTAGAGGCCGACGAGATCGATCGGGTCATCGCGGCAGCGCGCGCCGCGTGATCGGCCGTACGCACACGTACGCAGGGGAGGCAGTCGATTCGACTGCCTCCCCTGCTGTGTCTGCAGACTCACCCGCCGCGGTGCACCAGGACGGTGTGCTCCGGGGTCCACCCGCGGCAGACGCCACCCGGGCAGAACCCGAGCACGGCGTGTTCCCACAGCGCGTCGGGTGCCAGGTCGATGACGCCGGCCTCCGTCTCCCAACCGACCGTGCCGCCGTCGCAGATGCCGGCCTCCGGGATCAGCTCCTCGGTGAGGTGCCGGAAGACGCCGGGCTGCCCGACCAGGTACTCGAAGTCATGGTCCGCCACCGTGCCGTCGGCGTGGCGTAACCGCACCACGGCGCCGCCGCGGGACTCGACACCGACGATGGGCCACGGAACGCTCACTGCTTCTCCTCGTTCATCCGCTCGAGCTCGTCCTCGAGTTCGCCGCGCCGGATCGCCTCGCTGATCCGTGCCCGCTCCTCGGTGCTCACCTCGTCGCCCGGGCCGACCAACCGGATGCTGTTTCCCGCAACGGTGTCCCAGTGCCCGCCGTAGAGATGTCGCTGGACATCGCCCGTCTCGGCATGCAGACGCTCAGCCGCGGCCGCGGCGCCGGGACCACGGAACTCCAGCCGCGTAACGGTGGGCACCTCCGCTGCCTCGACGGGACGGAGCTCGATGGTGAAGCCCGTGACGTCGGTCATCTCGACCAGCTCACCGCGCTCATCGGTGCTGGTCACGGGCTCGGCGTTCAGCGCCGCGCCGTAGGCCTCGGCGACATGGCGCAGCACAGGCACCGGGGTGTACAGCGTGATCCTGCTCAGCCGCAGAGGCGCTGCGGGTCCCAGCTCGACGGGGCCCACCGCGGTGTACCCGCCACGCTCGACCGACCTGCTCAGGCCCGTCCAGTAGGCGCCGTCGCGCACCACCGCGGCGTGCTCCTCGCAGCGCGTCTTCACCCACCCGCTCGGCAGCGGGACCTCGCGGCCGGGCTGGCCGCATTCCTCGCAGATCCCGCCGCTGCGCCGCTCCGCCGCGTCGAGCAGTTCCTGCGCGGTAGGGCTCCATGGCTAGACATCGGCTGCGAGCAGGCCGTACTTCTCGTAGGCGAGGGACAGCTCCGCACCGACCGCGGCGAGGTCCCGCCGCAGCTCCTCCACCAGCGGCTGCCAACCGCGACCGACGCTCATCGTCCCTCCCGACTCAGAACCACGGCCGTGATGGGCTCGCCGACCAACCGCGGTGGAGTGCCGCCGACCATGTGCGTCCAGTCCGCGCCGCGCCCGTCGATGTCCTCGGCGGCGTCGGCTGGCGTCGCGAACCGGCCCATGTTCTCGCCGCCGGCGCCACGATCCAGCTCCTGCATCCCGACCACGCCCCCGTACGCCACCGTGGCGAAGCCGCCCCCGTACCCGCTCACCAGCACCGGCACGTCTCCGGGCAGGCCGGCGAGCAGTGCCCGCAGCTCATCGACGGTGTTCACAGGCGTACCTCCAGGTGAATGGTTGCGTCGGTCGCGTTGACGTCAACCGCCTGCGTCCCGTCTTCCGCGACCTCGAATCCGGCCTCCCGCAGTCGATCCGCGGCATCGGCATCGGTCTGCACGACCATGTCCACCGTCGTGATCAGATGCGCTACGATCGCCTCCACGAGCAGCAGCGCCGGACCGACCGGCGGTGCGATCCGGAGCTCGCCGCCGACGCGTTCCACGACGGCGGCAGGGTAGATCGCGCGCCAGAACTGCTCGCTGGTGTCGAGCGAGTTCGTGACCAGCCGCAGCTCGGTGATCCCCTCCGCTGCGCCGCCCCGGGCCCGCGCGACCACCTGCTTCGCGTACTCATAGCGCCCCTGCTGGTACAGGTCCGCAGTGGAGGACCACAGCATCCGCGAGGCCAGTTGGGAGATCGTGTCCTTCTCGCCGCCGGTGACGCGCCGCGCGGCGTCAGGCGGCAGCGAGGTCAGGAGCCTATGCAGCGCCGCCGCCTGCTGAGCGACGCAGTCGAGGCTGGCGCGAGTATCGAGGTCATCATCGGCGTCCATGCCGCTGATCCTCTCTCCAGGGACCGACATCCGCATCCGAATAGCTTGAGCCTCAAGCCCGCCCGTGCAAATAACAGCCCCTCAAGAGAAGATCCACTGCATGGACCCTGACGCACCGATCGACACCGAAGAGGGCCTGCGCGCCGCAGCGACAACCGCGCTCGCCCAGACCGAGCCTCATACCGCGGAGTGGATGTACCTGCGCCGCGCGATCATCGACCTGGACCTGATCCGGGCGACCGTCGACCTCGCCTCGGCGCAGCTGCGCACCCTGATCCCGCCGTCACCACGCGGTGCCAGCAACCACCACGCCGTGCGCCTCGGCGTGAAGAGGCTCAACGCAGAGATCGAAGCCGAAATCGAACAGGCGGTCAGCCGTGCCCTCTGATCAGCAAGAACAGTGGCGGGCACGACTCGACGGTGCCGTGATCGAAGCACGCAGCTGGGCCCGGCGAGCACTGGCTGCGCGACACGCGCCGCAGGTACAGACGCTGGTGCTCTACGTGAACGACGTCGACGTCTCAGCTGCGTGGTACCGGGATGCGCTGGGCGTGACCTGGACTCGCGAGAAGCACGCTGCCGGCCCCGAGCATGTCTCGGCACAGGTCGGCGGACTGCTGATCGAGCTGTATCCGCGTGGCGATCGGCCGGCGAGCAGGGTCAGGATCGAACTGTCCGTCGGCGACCGATTCGGCAACGCCGACCAGGCATCCGAACAGTTTCCGCGCCGCCTCACCGACCGCGACGGCAACACCGTGGTGATGACGGTCCGTGGCTGAGCCCGACCGCAACCGCCGCCAACGCGAGCTGCTCGACGCGGTCGACGCCGAGATGATGCGGATACACGAGACCGTGCTGGGCTTGATGAGGAACGGGCTGCCCGAGGACTCATACGCGGTGCAGTTGGCCGTGTCCGGCTCGCTCGACCAGCTCGTGGAGGCGGTCGACACCGTCCTGGGCTATCACGAACGGCCCCGCGCCGACGGCGACCGCGTCGTTCTCGTCGACCGCAGCCGAACAGAGCCGATCGAATCGACCTATCCGATCGCCGACTGGAGGATCGCCGGGCCGCGCATCCTCGCCGCAGCACTCGACCGCTGGGCCGTCGAGGGCGGAAGAGTCCAGATCAGCGGGTCGTGGACCAGCGGGCGTGGTCACGTGGTCACGGACATCGGCGCGGGTCGGCAGGCCGGGTACGAAGCCTTCGCCTGGTACACACCAGAGCCCGAGGATAACGACCAGTGACCGCCACAGCGGAACGCACCGCCCTCCTCGCCGCCGCAGTTGCCATCTTCCTGCTCCTGGTCGCCGGCCTCGGCGGCGCGTTCCTCCGCGCGGAGTGGCTTCACCTCTACCTGCCGGCCCTCGCATTGCCCGTCCTCGCGCAGGGACTGGCAACCGGACTGCGCTCGAGTACGGCTGATCCCCAGAATAAGGAGCAGCCGTGACCGGGACCCGAACTCTGACCGATCTGATCCCCGGAGGCAGCGCCGTCGAGTTCACCATTACCGCGGACACGAACAGCCTCAACATCGAGAGCATGGTGCTCGACGCGCAGCGGGAGCAGGCCACCCTCGTACACGCCCGCCTCGCCAAGCAGGTCGCAACTTGGCGCCGGGAGCTGTACGCGATGCGAGCCGAACTCGGCGGCAAGCCCGCGCCCGAGACGGGCGCGAGCAGCCAGCCGACCTGCCCGATGCCGGGACGGATGCGCTGCTGGGGGACGGCCGACGCGGTCTGGCTGCAGTGGATCCCCGCCGGCCAGCCGCTCGACCTTGACCACGCCGTCGCGCAGCGGATCCAGGTGCACGGGACCGACACCGACGAGCACCTTGCCGCGGCGGCCGAGCGGTGGCTGACCGGCTACGGTGCGCCACCGGCAGGCACCGTGGACTGGATCCTGCCGCAGCTGATCGCGTGGAGAGACCGGTTGGCCGAGAGCTAGTAGCGGTCGAGACTGCGATTGTTTTCCCAGTCGCACGTGAGCTGATCTCCCGCCTGGACGCAATCGACGATGAAGGTCACCTTCGGCTTACCGTTCTTCATGACCGACGGATCGGTAGAGGTCACGGTGATGTGCCGCGCCTCAGGGGCATCGGACCAGGGATGCCAAGCCATCAGTCCCGCGAGCAGCAACGAAATCGACACAAGTGCCGCCGCCAGGACCAGCGGGGACCGAAGGGGCGACCGCGACGGGTCGTGCGCGGGAGACTGCAGAGAAGCCGACATGTCGGTAGCGTATCAACCCTACGCGATCGCGAATAGTGGCGTCGGTCCAGCGGCCCGGTGCCGCGTGACCACCTCGTCCGTGTGGAGATAGGGCTCATCGTCGTCGCGTCTTCGTGCCGGGCTGGGCGCCGCACTTTGCCAATGAGGATGTAGTGTTTGCCACCTCGTGGGTGCGGCGATGCGGACCCAGCCACGACGTGTCACAGATTAGACGGGGGCAGGTACGACATGTTGACGAGAACTATCGAACTCCGACGGCTCGTCGCCGGTGCAACACTGACCGCCGTCACGGTGATCGCGGGGGGCGAGTACGGCGTCCGCAGATCCTGGCCTCGTCGGGGCACCGTTGGCTATCCCACGCGCAACCCTTGAGGGCTGGAAGTTCTACCGATACCAGGGGGATGCGCTCGCGACAGCGCAGATGTCGAACGTCGACCGGAAGTCGGCGATTGACCTCGGCCGGGTGCGCGGCCACGCGAGCATCCCTGAGCGATCGTCGATTCAGGACTTGGCTCGGAACATCGCCGCTGAGACGGCCAACCCGCGCTCCTCGGGTATCGCCTCGCGGGTGGGCGACATCTCCGTCTCCCCAACGATCACCGATGGGGTACCCGCTGCTCGAGCGCTCGCGACCATCACTGTGCAGAACCAGCCCGTCCGCACGATGCAACTGCACGTCATCGTCGTGGACACCACGCCGCGAACCTACTACCGCTCCCGAATCTCCGACGAAGCCGTTGAGCACACAGTGCAGGCAAATGCCGCAGAAGCACGGCTCACTGTCGTTGCAGGCCCGTAGGCGCCATCACCGCCTTCCCCTGGGGCTTGCTGGGCGAGGTCGCCCGATCTGTGGTCGCGGTCGACCACCGCCGACCTCCATCACCTGCTGGATTTGGTTTCCTGAAGTGCTAGATTGCTGGGATTAGAACGGTCGTTGCGTTGGCGCGGCACATCCTGGGCTACGAGGACGGGGAGTTTTCGGCTCGCGGTGAGCCGAAGTCAGCTCGCCCGGTTGGCCGAACAGGTCAGGTCGCGCTGCTGGCGCACGTGCCGTCTTCGCAGACGCTCGTAGCGACTTGTTCCGGTACACCTGGCAGACTCGTCCTTTCAGTGCGGGTACGTAGCAGTGCGACCTTGGAACGACAGAATGCTCGGGTTCACGATGTTTCCGTTGCGGATCTCGATAGCGCGGCGGATTGTTTCGTGGCTTTCGTAGGTGGCTGGGCCCGCCATGACCGTGTCTATGAAGGGGAGGAGAGCTTCGCTGTTCTCCCACGTTGCGGACTTCCAGAGGTATGACGGGCTGTGGTCGACCGCGTAGTACGCGATGCGGTCGCCTACCTCAAACATCGGCGATTCGAAGCTCGTCGGACGAGCCCAGCTAAATCCCATGGCGAGGTCGCAAGAGACGTCAACGATGAGGGTGCCTGGTTGAAAGGCGCTGAGGTCAGATTCGTTCAGGTACACGAGGGGGTGGTTTGCGTCCTGGAGGGTGCAGTTGACGATGATGTCGCGCTCGGCGAGGAACGGGGCGAGTGGAATTCGGCCACGATCGGTTATTACATGGCTTAGGTGGGGAGTCTGGTCGTCGTGGTCAAACTGTGTGATCTGAACTGAGTGGATGGGAGATCCGACGGCGGCAACTGAGCGGTTTGTGAGCACGTGTACGTCGTGCACGCCGTGGGCGTTGAGCGCGGTCACCGCGCCCCGCGCTGTCGCCCCGAACCCGATCACGACGGCGGTGAGGCGCCGGCCGTAGTCGCCGGTGGATCCCGTCAGTTGCAAGGCGTGCAGTACGGAGCAGTAGCCAGCGAGCTCGTTGTTCTTGTGGAAGACGTGCACGCCCATGCTGCCGTCGAGTGCCCAGTGGTTCATGGCTTCGAACGCGATGAGCGTGAGGCTGCGGTCGATGGCGAGCTGCGTGATGACTGGATCTTGCACGCAGTGGGGCCAGCCCCAAAGAGTCGCGCCTTCGTGGAGGGTTGCGACGTCGCTGTGCTGGGGCTTCGGGAGTATTACTACGTCGGATTCAGCGATCAGTGTCTGACGGTCGCTGAACCCTCCGACGATCGGCTCGAGGTATGCGTCGGAGAAGCCGAAGCGTTCGCCGTAGCCACGCTCGAGTGTGGTGCGGGCGCGTATCTCGGGTGCGATTCGGGCCAGATGGGCGGGGTGGACGGGCAAGCGGTACTCGCTCTCCTTCGCCGACGTGCCGACGATACCCAAGGTCGAGGATGCACGAACAGCTGTCACTTCCGCTTCAGTTCCGCGTGGTCACTGAACGCACGGTCTGCTTTCGCACGCTTGTCGGCGCGTTTCTGCTTGATCGACTTGTCGGAGGTCTTGGACATGTGTTGCCGGGGCGACTTATCACTCATGGTCTCGTCCTTTGAAGAAGGTGCTGCGGGGTGGTCGGGCCAGTGCGATGACAGGGCGATGGGAGTCGACGACCTGGTGCAGGAACGAACTGGTCGGTAGTGGGACGCTGTGGTTGTTGCAGATCTGTTCGATGGCCTTCTTCGCTTCGTCGAGCCGGCTACTGGGCAACGTTGGGAAGAGGTGATGTTCGATTTGGTGGCTGAGGTGCCCGGTGAGGAACCCGAGGATGGGGCCTGCTCGAAAGTCGCTGGACCCTGCCATCTGCCGTGCGTACCATTCGCCGCGCGTCTCGCTGCGGGCTGCTGATGCGGTGAAGCGGGCGGCGTCGCTGGGGATGTGACCGCACATGATCACGATGTAGGCCCAGATGTTCCGAAGGACGTTGGCGGTGGCGTTGGCGGTGAGCGTGCGTCGCCACCGTGTCGTGCTCAGAAGCGGGTACCAGAGGTAGTCTTTCGTGCACTGGTTGCGGATCTTGCGGAGTAGTTTCCGTTTGGCCTCTGCTCTGAGTTCTGGGGTGGGGGCGCTGTCGCGTGCTGCGTAGTAGCCCTGCAGTGCGATGCCCCATTCGAAGAGCACCGCTAGCAGTGCGGCGCGGGCCGGCTGGGCAAGGTCGAGTGGCCGCCAGGGACGGTCAGTGGTTACGTGCATCACGCCGAATCCGAGGTCGTCGTCGACGCCTGCGATGTTGGTGTTGACGTGATGCAGGTAGTTGTGTGAGTGACGCCAGTGCTGCGACACCGACACCATGTCCCATTCCCACGTTGTGGAGTGGATTTCCGGATCGTTCATCCAGTCCCATTGCCCATGCATCACGTTGTGGCCGATCTCCATGTTCTCGATGATCTTGGCCAGCGCGAGCCCGGCGGTGCCGAGTAGCCACCCGACTCGTGTCCGCGTCATACCGATTGTGATCCGCGCGATAACGTCGAGCGCTCGCTGCGCGGCGATCGCTCGGCGGATGTAGGTAGCGTCTCGGGTACCTAGTGAGTGGGCCAATGCTCGGTGCAGGTTGTCGAGTTCAGCGCCGAGGCGTTCGACATCGTCGGCCTGCAAACCAAACAGGTCGCGGGATGCTCTCGGTCGAAGTTGTGTGCTCATCTGCGTCATCTGTTGCTCCCAGACATTTCCTTGCCACGAGCGGTCGCCCACGTCGTAGCATCGGTTCGCGCAACGGCTCCCGGCACCTGGCCTGGGCCGGATCAGGGCCTTGCGTGATTTCGCCTTAGTCGAGAAGGTCCTCGCCTGCTCGACGGCTGGGAGGGCTAGCCGGGCTTGATTCCCAGGGGCTCGGGTGCCACCGTAGAGACGAGTCTGCGTGCCGGGAACGAGTGTTGATGATCAGGTCGTTCTCGAGTTCGGCTAAGGCGTTGAGGAACAGGGTGCTCAGCGTTCTGATCGCTGACGCGGTGGCAGGGTCGAAGTTGTCAAGGTCGAGCGCGCTGGCGATCTGAGTGTTGAATTTCCTTGTCACTGGTGGCAGGTCGGCGCGGTACGTCATGGGATTCGGTGCGGCTTGTCGGCTTCGACGAGGACGTCGGACAGGGTCCCGCCGGATTCGACCGAGTGCAGGACCTTCCGCCAGATCGCGCTGATCTCGCTGCGCGGAACATCCGTCGCCAGCAGGATCACCGGGTGTGTGTCACTGTCGACGACCTCGGTCCGCGAGTGACGTGCACGCCTCACCGTGCGCCGTGCGAGGACGTCGCCGCGCACGCCTGGTTGCTCGTCGTCGGCGGCTGGGTAGAAGAGTAGGTCCCACTCGGCGAGGAGGTCTCCGAGCACGAACCGTGCGTCTTGCTCCTGGATGCCGGCGACGATGCTCTCTGCAGAAGCGGTATGCCCGGGCCGGGAGCGAAGATAGTCACGCATATGCCCGTAGAGGCGGCTTCGTGGAAGCTCTTCAAGTGCGTGGGAGTGGGGAGTACTGCGAGTAGTGGGCATCTCGGCCACCTGACTGACCATACGGTGGTCGTCGTCTCACCGGAGACGCTGAACAGAAACCTGTCAGATATGGATCCGGCTATCCCTAGCCTACGCCCTCGCCACAGCCAAGAGAGGTCCTGCGAGACCGAGACCACACAGGCGCGATGCACGCTGTCGACGAGCTCCGCTGTCTTGCGGCACGATAGAGTCCGTGAGTAGTTCAGGCGGTCGGGAGCGCGATCGCGACTCCGATGGACGGGCACGAAATGCCCGCCCACGCGATCGTCTCGGTCGCCCTCTCCCCATCGGGCGCGTCGGGATCGACCGTGTACCCGACGACTTGGACCTTCCGCCGGAGGTTGCGTTGTCCTGGGCGCAAGACTTGCTGAACCGCGGGTACGCCTTCACCGCGCACGAGGTCCTCGAGAGTGCGTGGAAGAGCCGCCCAGGCGAGGAGAGCCAGCTCTGGCAAGGGCTCGCGCAACTCGCGGTCGGCATCACCCATGTACAGCGGCGTAATCCGAAGGGAGCGATCGTCTTGCTCGAACGTGCGGCAGTTCGGATCGGGCACAGCCGCAGCGCCGCCCCTCACCGCATCGACTCGACCGGCCTTGTCCGATACGCCGAGGAGCTCATGGATCTGCTGCGGCGCGAGGTGGAGCCGACGCCAGGTCGGCTAGTCCCTCGCCTCACTCACGCACAAGCCGGAGAGGCAACCGGCGAACCGCGCTCCAACGGGCACTGAATCCTGTTCGTCGGACGAACGATAAGACTCGCCGGTGCCCGACATGTCGATCACAGGCGTACGCTTAAGAGGAGTTGATTTCCCACCGGGATTCCCTTGGTGCTCTCGACTTGCTCAGCGGAATTCTGTTCCGGATCGGAGCGTCCTCATGACGCATCCACTTCACCTATTGCCCCTCGAATCGGCGCGGTTCGAACTGAAACCGCTCGGATCGATCGTCGGTGTGGTCGACGGCGTCTGGTGGCCGCGGTCACGCAACCTGCGCGACGAGCTGCTGCAGGTCTATCCGCTCCTCCGCGATCGGGTCTGCCATCTCGAGAGGGTGTGCTACCGCTACTCGAACTGGGACTCGATCCCTCGCAAGGTATCGATCGACGGCGACGTCGTTCGGCTAGACGGCTACGCCACCCAGGAACTCGACACCGTTCGGTTCGTCGGCATCCGAACGTCATTGGTATGCGCTCTGATCCCACCCGGCACCGAACGCGAGGTCGCGGAGCTGGCATCCATGCTCGCGATGACCGGCGCGGTGACCCAATCCGCGCACGCACTCAACGAGGAAGCCGCCGACACCACTGCCAGGATTCATCAACGTCGGGTCGCTGAACGCGTGTGGGACGACGAGGGCGGTCACGCCCCATCGCCTTCCCGAACCGCCCTGCGCCCTGCTGAGGTGACGCCATGAACGCCCCACTGCGCATGTCCGTGGATCCCATCACGACGTACCGCAATCTCGACGGCTCCGTCGAACGGTGGTGGTCCGCCCGCACGCTCACGCATCGGCAGGTCACCATCGAGACCACGATCAAGACCCTCAACAACAGTGCTGGCGAGATCTCTGCCGCTGACGTCGAGCTACTGGTCACCGACCAGAAGTCACCGCGCCGAATCGGGATCCCAGTGGCGGTGCTCGACAGCGTCATCGCTGCCCTGACCACCGCGCGGGACGACGCGCGGACCGTCATCGCCACGGACGCGGGCACCGAGTGAGTTCACGCGCTCACCCCGGGCCCGAGGCTCTGCGACGGCTCCTCGATCGAGGGCCAGCTCGGGACGGAGTCCCGACGCCGATACCGGGCCGAGTGCTGCTGCCGCCCCGCTCCTCGCTCGCCCGCGGGATCGACGGGGTGTGGTGGCCCCGCAGCCGTGACCTCCAGACAGAGCTCCCCACCGTGCTCCCATCCGTCGGCTTGAAACTGCAGACCCTAGAGTGCATCCACTTCTGCCCCGCGGACTGGACCACCCGAGTCCGACAGCTTCCAGCACGTGACGGCACCGTCATCGAGACCCGTCACCTCGTCACCGCGGGCCTAGTGGTATTCACCGGCCCCCGGGTCGCGGTGATCTACGCACTCATCGCTCCCGACGCCTCGACATCAGCAGCAGAAGAGATCGCCGCGCGTCACCTCCCCGCTTGAGCGCGCCTACTTCATTACACCTCACTAGAAGATGAAGCGGTGTCGTCAATGCCCATCGGATCCCACCGACAGTCGACGCTCACACCGGCGTTGAACTCTCCTCACGCGAAGCATCGGTTGGACACCGGCACCGAGCGCGTGCGCCTGGACCTCGACGACGAGCTAAGAGCGGGCCTATGGTGGCCCCGCTCGACCGACTACGCCGCTGAGATCCACGATCTCGCATACAGCTGCGGGTTGGCACTCGGACAGCGCGTCGAGCGAATCACATTCGCATGGAACCACGAGACCATCGAGCGCCTTCGGACGATGAGACTCAGTAGTGGCCTCCTGCTCGGCGACCCGGGGGATGGTCAGCCGCGTGAGGAGATGCACGTGTACGTGGACGGCGGGCACATGGTTCCGCTCACCGTTGTTCCACCGGCAGCCCACGGTGTCGGCAGCCACGCCGCGCCGAGGGCAGAGTGACCCCGCGTCATGAGCTGATGGGCCGTCGCAGACGAAACTGGCCCCCGCCGATAGGCGGAGGCCAGTTCCCCGGTAGGCCGAAGATCAGCCGTTAGGGGTAGAGCTTCGTTCCCTGCTCACCGCGGAGGAAGAAGTCGTCTACGGAGCGTCGCACCTTGCCCCACCAGGTGGAGGGCTCATCGCTATCAGCGCCGCAATCGGTCACGGCAGGACCTGGACCGCGACCGCCTGCGGCCCTCGGTCGCCCGCCTCCGCGTCGTAGGAGACGCGGTTGTTCTCCTCGAGGTTGCGGAAGCCGCCGTTGGCCACGATGCCCGTGAAGTGGACGAACAGATCCTTGCCACCGTCGTCGGGGGTGATGAAGCCGAATCCCTTCTCGCTGTTGAACCATTTGACGGTACCTTGAGCCATGGAGATCTCCTGAGAAAGTGAATTGGCAGGGCGAACGATTTCGCGTCTGGGCCTGCGGAGTTCTACGAAGTTGAAGTACTGACATACAGGATTTCGGTGATTACCTGCCGCGTGAAGTTCTCGCGAGCGTATCACCAAGAAAGTCAACCAATTTCACAGTAGCACACATCGCTATGCCGAGGACGGTGGGGCTCAGAAGTGGGCTCCATTCATAGGCGCTCAATCCCGGGCAACCTCCGCCACTCGCCCTCCTCGTTCATCCGCTCAATCCCGGCTTCGAGTTCGCGCCGCTGGATCGCCACACGGATGCGCGCCTTCTCCGCTTCGCTCACGATCGCGGAGTCGCTGCACGCGACGCCCAGGCAGACCACGCCGCGTGATCGCCCGGACCTATCAGGCGCACAGAGTTGCTCGCGGCGATGTCCCACCGCCCGCCGAACAAGTGACGCTGGACATAGCCCGTCAGCATGCATCCGCTCGGCGGCAGCCTTCGCCCCCGGACCTCACGCGGAACATGGGGTTGTCGACCAAACAGACCCTCCAGAGGACATACCTGCCCAGGATTCGAGTCATTCACACGGCGTCGACCGGCGGCTGCGGTGTGGACTCGGGGTTTGCCTGCTCGACATCGGCTCCATCGGCCGGCCGCGCGAGCAGCGTCATCTCCGCGATGTTCGTGTCGAACGCAACAACGCCGGACGGCGGCAGCGCATTGGTGTGACGCGTCTAGGCCTCGTGGCCGAGAATCGTTTCCTCCGGGTTGTGCACAGGGCAGAGCGCCTTGAACGCGGCGCCGGCTTCGACGGCGGACTCTAGGTTTGATAGCCGGAGGTTCGCCTTGACCTTGCAGACCGCTGATACTCCCTCGACGAAGAAGTCCTCCGCCTTCTCAGGGTTCAGCGAATTGAATGCGTGGTTGGCGTTAGTGATCACCACATCTGCCTACTTGGACTCGTAGCCGTGGGAGTCGTTGACTGCGCCACGCCCCACGCGGATCGCCCGCGGTGGTAGCGCCGACGACCCTCTGCGTTGGGTCGGGTGGACGCGCCGCAACCCAGCGCCATCACCCCGGCGATGACGATCTCGGCCACGAGCAGCGACGCCGACATGGACCAGCTTCTGCTCGGGTTCACGAGGCACATGAGCGGCGACCTCGATGCTCTGCGTACCGCTGCCGTCACCCTCCGCGACACGCTGCGGCAGGTCCACCTCGCCTCTGCCGACCCGAGCCGCTGGACCCGACCGTCCGGGTGCAGCATCCGCCACCGCGGTGGTGTCGCGCCCCGATCGTCGCGTCAGCGGAACGGCGTCAGGTCTCATGGCTAAGCAGTGCGGCAGTATCCGTGAGCGCAGCACCCGGCGTGTGCACATAGGTGCGCATCGCCAGCACGCCACCATCGGCATGCCCGAGCCACGCAGCGATCATCGGCACCGGCGCACCCCGCAGAGCCAGCAACGAAGCAGCCGTGTGCCTCGACGCATGCAGCCGGCGGTGCGGCAGGTTGGCGTCCTCCAAACTCTTCTTCCACCACGCGTTCAAGGTTCTCGGCGAGAGCGGCGCTCCGAGGTCCAGTGCGAACACGTACGGATCGTCGCCGCCCTCCCACCGCTCCCCGAGTCTTCCGCGGTTGGCATGCATCTCCGCGTGCGCACGGCGGAGGATAGGGAGGAGGTGTGGAGGGATCGGGAGTGTGCGCGACGAGGAGGCGGTCTTTGCGTCATCCTGCTCGATAACCTTCCCTGTGACGGTCACGCGGGTCGCGGCGACTGCGATCGAGGGCGCACCCCCTTCGAGAACGACGGCGCTCCAGCGCAACCCGCTGAGCTCTCCGCGGCGGAGTCCAAGCAGCGCCAAGTGCACGAACGGTTCACGCCGTCGGGCGTAACCGTTCGCGCCGTCGCTGTGTGCCTTGATCAGCAGCTCCACCTCAGCCTCCGAGAGGCTGTCGTCGACCTTCATCGCGGGCTCACCACTCGGCTTGCGCAGCGGCTCTACCAATGCCACGACGTTCCGCGCTACGACTCCCTCCGCATGCAGGTCGGCCCAGACCTTCCGCCACCGAGCGAGCATCGGATTGATCGAGGTGCGCCTCCACAATCCGCGGTCGCCCGCGCCGGTGCGGAGGTCGGTGACGAGTCGCTCAACATCCGCCTTCGAGAGCTTCTGCACCTTCGTGTTGCCGTACGCGGCGACCACGGGTGCCAAGGAGAATTTGTACGCGGCGGCCGTGCTCGGCTTCGTCCGTGCAGCCTTCGCAGTGAGCCACGCCTCTACCGCCTCGTGCACCGTCAGGTCGCTGGGCGGCGTATGGGTACCGGATTCGAGTTCGGTGAGCGTCTTCGCGTGCCATGCCTTCGCCTCGTCGAACGACCGGAACCGCTTCCGGTGCTGGAGTCGCTTCCCAGTGGAAAGCGTGGCGTTGATCCGCGCCTCGTATCGGGGTCCACGCGAACCGTCGATGCGCGTGATGTAGCTGGGTAGTCGAGCCATGTGTACATCCCATCGGTGATTTCTATGATCACCAGCCAGCCGGGACGACACGCCGAAACTAGCGCCGAGAATTCCTTCGGCGATAGTGGCAAGGTGTGGCAAGTCTCGAGGGGCCCGATGCCGTGTCCGGCACCGGGACCCTGTTCTACCTGCGGAAGCGGAGGGATTTGAACCCCCGGTGGTTTCACCCACGCTCGCTTTCAAGGCGAGTGCATTCGGCCGCTCTGCCACGCTTCCCTAGCGCCGTACGATACCGGACCCACCAGAGGCTCACCGCTCAGAGACGCTCGATGATGGTGCCGTTCGCCATGCCGTTGCCCTCGCACATCGTCTGCAGGCCGTAGCGGCCACCGGTCTGCTCGAGGTGGTTGACCAACGTCGCGAGCAGGCGAGTGCCGGACGCACCGAGCGGGTGGCCGAGCGCGATCGCGCCACCGCGCGGGTTCAGGCGGGCGGGGTCGACGTCGAACTCGGCGGCCCACGCCATCGGCACCGAGGCGAAGGCCTCGTTGACCTCGAAGGCGTCGATGTCGTCGGCGCGCAGGCCGGCGCGGGCGAGCACCTTGTGCGTCACGGGGATCGGGCCGCTCAGCATGACCTCGGGGTCGGAGCCGACCACGGAGAAGGCGTGGAACCGCGCCCGCGGGGTCAGGCCCAGGGCCTCGGCCTTCTCCGCGCTCATGATCAGCGCGGCGGAGGCACCGTCGGTCAGCGGCGACGAGTTGCCTGGCGTGATCGACCAATCGATCTCGGGGTACCGCTCCGCGAACCTGGGATCGGCGAAGGCGGGCTTGAGACCACCCAGTCCCTCCGCGGTGGTCGAGCCGCGCACGGTCTCGTCGACGGCGTGCACTCCGCCGTCGGGGAGCGCGACGGGCACGATCTCCCGGTCGAAGCCGCCGGCGGCCTGCGTCGCCGCGGCCCGACGGTGCGACTCGGCGGCGAAGGCGTCGAGCGCCTCGCGGTCGAACTTGCCTCGTGCGGCGAGCAACTCGGCACCGATGCCCTGGTGCGGCAGGCTCGGGAAGCGGGCGGCGAGCGGCGCGAAGGGCGCGCCTCCGGTGGGGCTGGTGCCCATGGGCACGCGGCTCATGGACTCGACGCCGCCGGCGATCACCACGTCGTACGCGCCGGCGATCACGCCCTGCGCCGCGAAATGCGCTGCCTGCTGCGACGATCCGCACTGCCGGTCGATCGTGGTGCCGGGCACCTCGATCGGGAGGCCGGCGGTGAGCGCGGCGACGCGCGCGATGTTGAGCGCCTGATCCCCCACCTGCTGGACGCACCCGCCGATCACGTCCTCGACGAGGGCGGGATCGAGGTCGTTGCGCTCGATGAGGGCGGAGATGACGCCCGCGAACAGGTCGACGGGGTGGACGGGGTGCAGAGCGCCGCCGGGCTTGCCCTTGCCGGACGGGGTGCGGACGATGTCGACGATGACGGCGTCGGTCATGGCAGTGTTTCCTTCGATCTCAGATGACTAGGGGGTCCAGCGCGGGGCCATGCGGATGGCGCCGTCGAGGCGGATGGTCTCGCCGTTGAGCATCGGGTTGCCGACGATGGCGGCGACGAGGTCGGCGTACTCCGACGGGTCGCCGAGCCGCGCGGGGTGCGGCACCTGCGCGCCGAGGGAGGCGCGGGCCTCCTCGGGCAGCGTGCCGAGCAGCGGCGTGAGGAACAGGCCCGGCGCGATGGTGACGACACGGATCGCGAGCGAGGCAAGATCGCGGGCGATCGGCAGGGTCATCCCCACGACGCCGCCCTTCGACGCCGAGTACGCCGCCTGGCCGATCTGGCCGTCGAAGGCCGCGACGGACGCGGTGTTGACGATGACGCCGCGCTCCTCGCCGTCGAGCGCGTTCTCGGCGATCGCGGTAGCGGCCAGCCGGATCACGTTGAACGTGCCGATGAGGTTCACCGAGATCACCTTCGAGAAGGCGTCGAGCGGGAACGCGCCCTTCTTGCCCGTGGTCTTGATCGCGTTGCCGATGCCGGCGCAGTTCACGACGATCGCGAGGGTGCCCTCGTCGTTGGCGAGGTCGACGGCGGCCTGCACCGCGGCCTCGTCGGTCACGTCGGCGGGGGCGAAGCGCACGGCGTCGCCGAGGGCGGCGAGCGCCGAGGTGTCGGCGCTCGGCAGGTCGATCGCGACGACGCGGGCCCCGCCGGCGACGAGACGGGTCACCGTCGCCAGACCCAGGCCGGAGGCGCCGCCCGTGACGAGTGCGGTCTTGTTCTTCAGGTCCATCGCGGTCTCCTCGCCGTCGCGCCACCGTTCCAAGTGACAGAATGTTCATTCACTTCTAACACATGGCTGCCCTCGCTACCGCATTCCCGCGAAGCCGGGACCCACACCACAGCCCGCGCGACGGCCGCGCCCGGTGTGCTACCCATGAACCATGAGGGCCATCGACGTCGACGAAACCACGAAGGACCTGCGCATCATCGACCTCCCGATCCCCGAACCCGGCCCCGGCGAGGTGCGGATCGCCGTCGCGGCGACGGCGGTCAACCGGGCCGACCTGATGCAGCGCCGCGGCCTCTACCCTCCGCCGCCCGGGGCCAGCCCGATCCTGGGCCTCGAGGTCTCGGGCACCGTCGACGCCGTCGGCCCGGAGGTCGAGGGGCTCGCCGTCGGCGACGAGGTGTGCGCTCTCCTGTCCGGCGGCGGCTACGCCGAGTACGCGATCGCGCCCGCCACCCAGTGCTTGCCCGTCCCCGCCGGGGTCTCCCTCGTCGACGCGGCGGCGCTCCCCGAGGTCGCCTGCACCGTCCACTCCAACCTCATCACCGAGGCCGGCCTGCGAGCCGGCGAGACGCTCCTGCTCCACGGCGGCGGCAGCGGCATCGGCACGCACGCGATCCAGCTCGGTAAGGCCCTCGGGGCGACGGTGGCCGTCACCATCGGCTCGGAGTTCAAGGCGCAGCGCTGCCGCGAGCTGGGCGCCGACATCGTGATCGACTACCACGACGAGGATTTCGCGGAGATCCTGCGCGACCGGGCCGACGTGATCCTCGACATCATGGGCGCGAAGTACCTGCCCCGCAACGTGAGCGCCCTCGCCCCGCACGGCCGGCTCGTGATCATCGGCCTACAGGGCGGCGTCAAGGGCGAGCTGAACATCGGTGCGCTGCTGGGCAAGCGGGGCCGGGTCAGCGCCACGAACCTGCGTGGCCGCCCCGCCGTCGGGCCGCACAGCAAGGCCGAGGTCGTGGCCGCGGTCCGCGCACAGGTCTGGCCGCTCATCGCCGACGGTGCCGTGCGCCCCGTCGTCTCCGCGCGCCTCCCGCTCGCCGACGCGGCCGCCGCCCACGACCTCCTAGACTCCCCCGAGTCCGTCGGAAAGGTGCTCCTGACCCCATGATCGACGACCTCGCCGCCCGCCTCCTCGAGGCGCAGATCGCCTTCGCGCGCAAGCAGCTCCGCGATACCGCCTATCACTCGCTGGTCATCGACGAGGTGGACCACGCGCTCGCCGTCGCCTCCGAGCTGACGCTCGCGGAGGCGGTGACGCCCGACATGATCAAGGCCGTCGCCGCGAAGTACGCCGTGCAGGTCCCGGTCGAGGGCGCGATCCCTGAGCTCGTCGGGGAGATCGCCGGCCGCCTGTACCGCCACACCGTCAACGACACCACGCGGCTCGACGAGGTCATCGACAGCCACAGCTTCGAGAAGCTGGTGAGCACCGTGACGGAGATGGACCTCACCGGGCGGGTCCTGCAGGCCCTGTCCGAGAGCCCCGTCACCGAGGACGCGGTGGCCTCGGTACTGCATGCCGCCGCCTCGTCCGCGGCCGACGACGCGAACCGCGCCCTCGCCCGGAACGCGGTGACGCGCACCGTCGCCGGGGCCGCGGCGCGGGCCCTGCGCCCGGCCCTCCCCGCGCTCGGCCAGCGCGCCGACGCCGCCGCACGGCAGGGCGTGCGCTTCGCCCTGCGCCGGGTCGCTGCCGACGGTGACGAGACCCTCGCCGAGGCCGTCCGGGACTTCTGGCGCCAGCACCGCGGCAGCGCGGTCGCGGAGTACCGCGGAGTGCTCACCGACGGCGACGTCGAGGACGTGGTGGTGCTGATCTTCGAGTTCTGGCGCACCTTCCGCGACACCGACTACTTCCGCGCGCTGCTCGACGAGGGCATCGACCACGTCTTCGACAAGTACGGCGACGCCTCGCTGTACGAGCTGCTCGCCGAGCTGGGCGTGGGCCGCGAGGACATGATCGAGGAGGCGCTGCGGTTCGGCCCGCCGGTGATCGCGACGCTGGACGAGCGCGGCGTCATCGAGGACCTGCTGCGCCGCCGCCTCACCCCGTTCTTCGAGTCCGAGGAGTACCGCGCCGCGATCGACGGCTGAGCGGATCAGGCGAACGCGGTCACCAGGATCACCACGGCGCACACCGCGACGATCCCTCCGCCCGCGGCGGTGACGATCCGCCGCATCCGCGCCGTCGACCGCGCCCGCAGCACCGCCCCCAATCCGATGAGCACGAGATTCCAGCCGAACGAGGCGATCCCGACGCCGATCGCGAAGGCCGTCGCCACGGGCGGGCGGTGCAGCCCCTCCCCCAGCCCGACGGCGATGGCGCCGAAGTAGACGAGCGGGAACGGGTTGACGGCGGTGAGCCCGAAGAACATCGCGTACCGCGCCCATCCCCCGCTCCCGCCGGCGGGCTCGGCATCGTCGGGCTCGGCGGGCTCGGGACGGAAGGCCTTGCGCACCATGAGGACCGCGACCACGAGCAGCAGCAGGCCGCCGACGGCGGCGGGCCACCGCCCCCACTGCGAGACCAGCGGCGCCAGCACCGAACCGGCGGCCAGCGCCAGCACGGCGAAGATCAGGTCCGCGGTGCCGACGCCGGCGGCGGCGGGGACGGCGCGGCGCCAGCCGCGGGAGGCGCCCTCGTGCAACAGCATCACGCCGATGGCGCCGAGCGGGAGGACGGCACCGAGGCCCGCGAGGATCCCCGCGCCGAAGGCGGCCGCCAGCGCCGACGGTCCCACCGGCTAACCCAGGGAAGCGAGGGCGCGGACCAGCTGGTCCACGTCGTACGGGGTCGAATAGGGCGCGAGGCCGACGGTGACCGCGCCCCCGTACTCCGGCACGCCCAGCCCGGCGAAGTACCGGCTCGGCACGTTCGACAGGGCGCACACGCCGTTGTCGGCGAGGCGCTTGGCGGCCTTGGCCGCCGGCACGCCCGGCATCGTGAAGGAGACCGTGGGCACCCGGCGCTCGGCGCGGCCGATGATCGCCACCTGCGGAGCGGAGGCCAGGGAGTTGAGCAAGTAGAACAGGAGCCGCTGCTGGTACTGGCGCAGGCCGAACATCGACTGCTCCAGCCGGTCCCGGCGCGTGCCGACCGACGACTCGTCGAGGCCGGCGAGGTGGTCGATCGAGGCGATGAGCCCCGCCAGCATCGCGTACTGATGCTCGCCCAGCTCGAACCGCTCCGGCCCCGTCAGGCTGCGATCGGGGTTCACGGCGCGCAACCGGCCGAACAGCGACGGATCGCGGAAGGCCATCGCGGCCACCTGCGGGCCGCCCCAGCGGTTCGCACTCACGAGCAGCACGTCGGCGCCGAGGCGCTCGATGTCGAGCAGCTCGTACGGCGCGGCGCTCGTCGCGTCCACCACGAGGAGCGCGCCCACGCGGTGCGCCGCCTGCGCCGCCGCGGCCACGTCGATGACGGTGCCGATGGTCGACGAGGCGTACGGCACCGCGATCACCGAGGTGCTCGGCCCGGCCAGCTCCTCGAACTGCCACGCCGGGACCTCGCCGGTCTCGATGTCGGCCTCGACCCACCGGACGCGGCCGCCGCCGCGATCCGCGACGCGCAGCCACGGCGACTGATTCGCATCGTCGTCCAGGCGGCAGAGCACGATCTCCGAGCCGAGCCCCAGGCGCGCGCTCAGCGACTCGGCGAGGGAGGTGAGCAACTGCTCCCGGCTCGGCCCGAGCACCACGCCCTCGGGCTTGCCGTTGACGAGGTCCGCCACCGCCACCCGGGCGGCCTGCACGATCGAGCGCGTGTGCGCGGCCCCGGCGTAGACGCCGTAGGGATTGCTGACGAATCCGCGGAAGGCGTTCGCCACCGCCGAGGACACCGCCCCGGGGATCTGCGCGCCGGCCTGCGGATCGAAGTGGATCCACCCGTCCCCCAGGGCAGGATAAAGCCCCCGGACGCGGGCAACGTCGAATGCGGATACCGCAACCGCAGTCGATGCCCGGCCGGGTTCACCCTGGCCTTCTGAGAACGTGTTCACTGGGACGCAGATTACACCGCCGCACCGACGACACCGTGGTCCGCCCGCGGGGAGCTGCCAGAATGGTGGTATGAGCGATCGCAACGAGGTGGAGATCATTCCCGCGGGTGCCGGCGCCGGCGCGCACGCCGAAGCGGATGAACCGGACAATGCCGCGGAGGAGCTGCACGGCATGGTCGAGCAGCCCGCGAAGGTGATGCGGATCGGCACGATGATCAAGCAACTCCTCGAGGAGGTACGCGCCGCACCGCTCGACGAGGCCAGCCGCGCCCGGCTCAAGGACATCCACCGGACGTCGATCAAGGAGCTCGAGGACGGGCTCTCCCCCGACCTGCAGGACGAGCTGGAGCGTCTCGCGCTGCCCTTCACGGACGAGTCGACCCCGTCGGACGCCGAACTACGGATCGCGCAGGCGCAGCTCGTCGGCTGGCTGGAGGGCCTCTTCCACGGCATCCAGACCGCCCTCTTCGCGCAGCAGATGGCCGCCCGGGCCCAGCTCGAGCAGATGCGCCAGGGCGCCCTGCCCCCGGCGATGAGCCCCGGCCCGGAGTCGCAGACCGGTCACGGGCAGTACCTGTGACGGTGCCGCCCGCGGGCGGCGGGCGCACCGCCGGAAGGCGGCCGGGGCGCTCCCGCTCGACGTGCGCCGGGCGGACCGTCGGGACGGGTACCCTGGCCTACCGTGCCCGTCGATAGCCCCCACGCCGCCCCTTCGGCGCCCCTCGTCTCGGACTCGCGCACCTTCTCGCGCGCGATCCGCGACCTGGTAGACGGCGCCACCGTGCATCGCGAGCTCTGGCTCGAACTGGGCTGGCAGGACATCAAGCAGCGCTACCGCCGATCGGTGATCGGCCCCTTCTGGATCACGATCGCCACCGGCGTCACCGCCAGCGCGCTCGCGCTGCTGTGGTCGGTGCTGCTCGGCGCCAACGTCAAGGACCTGCTGCCGCAGCTCACCGTCGGCTTCGTGCTGTGGGCCTTCATCCAGAGCTCGATCATCGACGGCGCCGAGGTGTTCATCGCCAACGAGGGTCTGATCAAACAGCTCCCCGCGCCACTGTCGGTGCACGTCTACCGCCTGGTGTGGCGGCACATGCTCTTCCTCGCCCACAACATGATCATCGTGGTCGTCGTGCTGGCGATCTTCCCGCCGAAGCAGTGGTCGTGGACGCAGCTCAGCGTGATCCCCGGGTTCGCCATGCTGGCCATCACCGGCGTCTGGGTCTCGATGTTCTTCGGCATCCTCGCCACCCGGTTCCGCGACATCGCGCCGCTGCTCACCGCCCTGACGCAGCTGCTCTTCTACATCACCCCCGTGGTGTGGACGCTCGACACCGTGCCCGGCGGCAACAGCGAGCGCGCGCAGCTGGTGAAGCTGAACCCGCTCTACCACTACCTGGAGATGGTGCGCGGGCCGCTCACGGGCAAGCCCTTCGATCCCCAGCACTGGTACGTGGTGATCGGCTGCACGATCGTCGGCATGGGGCTGACCCTCGTGCTCATGAAGCAGTTCCGTTCCCGAGTCGCGTATTGGGTGTGAGATGAGCGTTTCCATTCGGACGCAGGACGCCTGCGTCGACTTCCCGGTGTTCGACGCGAAATCGCGCTCGATCAAGCGCGCGGTCATGGGCTCCGCCGGAGGCAAGGTGATGGCCGACGACAACGTGGTCGTCGTCGAGGCGCTGCGCAACATCACCATGAGCCTCGACGAGGGCGACCGCGTCGGGCTCGTCGGCCACAACGGCGCCGGCAAGTCGACGCTGCTGCGGCTCCTCGCCGGGATCTACGAGCCGACCCGCGGCTCCGCGCTCGTGAAGGGCCGCGTGGCCCCCGTCTTCGACCTCGGCGTGGGCATGGATCCCGAGATCTCCGGCATGGAGAACATCATCATCCGCGGGCTGTTCCTGGGGCAGACCCGTAAGTCGATGCTGCGCAAGGCCGACGAGATCGCCGAGTTCACCGAGCTGGGCGACTACCTGTCGATGCCGCTGCGCACCTACTCCACCGGCATGCGGGTACGCATCGCCCTGGGCGTGGTCACGTCGATCGACCCCGAGATCCTGCTCCTCGACGAGGGCATCGGCGCCGTCGACGCCGAGTTCATGCGCAAGGCACGCAAGCGGCTCTCCGCGCTGGTGGAGCGCTCGGGCATCCTCGTCTTCGCCTCGCACTCGAACGAATTCCTGGCGCAGCTCTGCGACCGGGCGATGTGGATCGATCACGGCGAGATCCGGCAGGAGGGCGGCATCGAGGAGGTCGTGACCGCCTACGAGGGCCTCGACGCCGGCGCGCAGGTCCGCAAGGTGCTCGACATGCTCGAGGCCGAGAAGAATGAGTGACGGTCGGGGCACCGTCGTCGCGGTCGTCGTCACCCACGACCGGGCGGCCCTGCTCGCGAAGTCCCTCGAGGTGCTCAGCTCGCAGGAGCGCCCCGTCGACCACCTGATCGTGGTCGACAACGCGGCCCAGGACGAGGTGCGCGCGCTGGTCGAGTCCCAGCCCGTCGCCACCACGTACCTGCCCTCGCAGTTCAACCTGGGCGGCGCCGGCGGCTTCGCCCTCGGCATGCTGCACGCGCTCGCGCTGGGCGCCGACTGGATCTGGCTCGCCGACGACGACGGCCGCCCCGAGGGTCCGCAGGTGCTCGGCACGCTGCTGGACTGCGCCGAGCGGCACGGGCTAGCGGAGGTCTCGCCCGTGGTCTCGGCGATCGACGACCCCGAGACGCTGGCCTTCCCGCTGCGCCGCGGCCTCGTCTGGCGGCGCAAGCGGTCCGAGCTGATCGACCCCGAGGCACCGTCGGACGACGTGCTGATGGGGATCGCCTCCCTGTTCAACGGCGCGCTGTTCCGCAAGGACACCGTCGCGGCGGTGGGCGTGCCGGACCTGCGGCTGTTCATCCGCGGCGACGAGGTGGAGGTGCACCGCCGGCTGGTGCGCTCGGGCCTGCCCTTCGGCACCTGCCTGACCACCGCCTACCTGCACCCCAACGGCGCCGACGAGTTCCGGCCGATCCTGGGCGGGCGCATGCACACCCAGTACCCGGACAACGAGACCAAGCGCTTCTTCACCTACCGCAACCGCGGCTACCTGCAGTCCCAGCCCGGGATGCGGAAGCTGATCCCGCAGGAGTGGGCACGGTTCAGCTGGTTCTTCCTGGTGCAGCAGCGCGACGTCGCGGGCTTCCGCGAGTGGCTGCGGCTGCGCAAGCTGGGCCGCGACGAGCGGTTCACGCGGCCCTGATCCCGGTGGCGCACACCTCTTATTGAAGGGGGCTCAACAGAGCTCCCGCGATGCCTCTATCATCGTCGTCATGGGAACGAGCCTGGTCTCCGATCTTCTTCCGCAGGGCCACGCCCTGCTGCGCATGCTCCAGCGCCGGGTCGTCGACCCGGCACGCCCCGACGTCGCGCTCCGCGCGCTCGGCTACAACCGGCAGTACGGCCCGCAGGCCGCGCTGGTGATCAAGGGCGCCGCCGAGAACCCCGATCGCATCGCGATCGTCGACGAGCGCGGCACCCTCACCTACGCGCAGTACGAGGCGCAGTCGAACGCCCTGGCCCGCGGGCTGCGCGCATCCGGCCTCAAGTCCGGCGACGTGATCGCCGTGCTCGCCCGCGACCACCGCGGCCTCCTGCTCATCATCAGCGCCGCCGCCCGCGCGGGCATGCGCCTGGCCATGATGAACACCGGCTTCGCCAAGCCCCAATTCGCCGAGGTCTGCGCCCGCGAGAAGGTGCAGGCCGTCTTCCACGACAGCGAGTTCACCTCCCTGCTGGACGCCCTGCCCGAGGACATGCCGCAGTACCTGACCTGGGTCGACGAGGCCGACGCCGTGCCCGCGGGCGCGAAGACCATCGACCAGCTGATCGCCGGCCGCGACGCCAAACGCGTCCCGCCGCCGGAGAAGCAGGGCGGCTTCATCATCCTGACCTCGGGCACCACCGGCCTGCCCAAGGGCGCGACCCGCAGCAAGGTGCCCTCGCTGGCGACCGCGATGCTCGTCGACCGCATCCCGTTCAAGCGCCGCGGCACCGTCGTCATCGCCTCGCCGATCTTCCATTCCACGGGCTTCGCCATGTGGTCCGCCGGGATGTCGGTGGGCTGCACCACCGTGACGATGCGCCGGTTCGATCCGGAGAACACCCTCAAGCTGATCGCGGACAACCGCGCCGACATGCTGGTCGCGGTACCCACGATGCTCACCCGCATGCTGAGCCTGCCCGCGGAGACGCTCGCGAAGTACGACACCAGCTGCCTGAAGTCCGTGGTCGTGGCCGGGTCCGCGGTCTCCCCCGAGCTCTCGGAGAAGTTCCAGGACGTCTTCGGCGACGTGCTCTACAACGTCTACGGCTCGACCGAGGTCGCCGTCGCCACCGTCGCGACGCCGCGCAACCTGCGCACCGCGCCCGGCACCGTCGGCAAGCCGCCGGTGCTGACGACGGTGCGCCTGTACGACGAGAACGACGCGCTCGTCGAGGGCGTCGGCAAGCGCGGCCGGGTCTTCGTGCGCGCCGGCGCGCCCTTCGAGGGCTACAGCGACGGCCGCACGAAGCAGATCATCGACGGCCACCTCTCGTCGGGCGACATGGGCCACTGGGACGAGCACGGCCTGCTGCACATCGACGGCCGCGACGACGACATGATCGTCTCCGGCGGCGAGAACGTCTACCCGCTCGAGGTGGAGAACCTGCTGGTCACCCGCGACGACGTGGTGGAGGCCGCGGTGATCGGCGTGCCCGATCCCGAGTTCGGCCAGCGCCTGCGCGCCTTCGTCGTGATCGACGGCGGCGCGCCCTCCGACGAGGAGGCGCTCGTGAAGGACCTCAAGGACTACGTGCGCGGCAACCTCGCCCGCTTCAAGGTCCCGCGCGACGTCGTCTTCCTCGACACGCTGCCCCGCAACCCCACCGGCAAGATCGTCCGCCGGGAACTCCCGAAGGACTGACGCGACGACGAGTTCGGCCCCGGATCCGCAGCACGCGGACCGGGGCCGAACCCGTTATCGGGGAGCGATCACCAGGCGGGGAACAGCGGGCCGGTGAGGCCCAGGGGCACCGACTGGGTGACGTTGACGAAGTAGAACAGGATCAGCGCGCCGCCGATGAGCGCGAGGTTCTTGTTGAAGGAGATCATCTCGGTCTGCTTCGCCTCGGGATCCACGGCCTTCCAGAAGTCGTGCATCATCACGGTGACGGGCAGCAGGAACAGCACGAGCAGCAGCGCGCCCAGGTCGATCCACACGCCCAGGATCAGCGACAGGCCGCCGAGCAGCGCGATCACGCCGCTGCCGACCACGGCGAGCTTCGCGGCGGGGACCTTCTTGGCGGCGGCGTACTGCGCCATGCCCTCCGCGGCGGTGAAGTGGCCGACGGCCGACATCACGAACAGGACCGCGAGCAGGATGCGGCCGATCAGGAATACGACGTCCATGGTGGAGCTCCTCGTTCGAGGCGGCGCACCGTGCGCCGCGATACGGGAACTATAACCGGACCTCGGTCCGCATCATTCCCGAGCCGCCGTGTTCCGCGTCACGGCTTCGCGCGCGTGGTCCCCCAGACGACGGCGGCGAGGGCGAGCAGCGGCAGGCCGATCGCCACCGAGGTACTGACCGCGGACCGCAGGTGCAGCGCCTCGATGACCACGGAGTACACCGCGCCGGCCCCCATCTGGAGGAAGAAGAACAGCCCGGCGCCGACGCCCTGGGCCTTCAGGTCCAGCTCCAGCAGCCCGGCCTGGGCGAACGGGATCGCCGCGCCCACGCCGAGGAAGCCGACGGCGAGCGGGATGACGACCGCGGCGGCCGTCGGGACACCCAGGGCCGCCAGCGCGACCAGGGCGGCGCCGCCGACGGCCGAGCCGATCGTGCACAGCCGCACCGCGGTCCGCGCGACGGCCGCCCGCCGGATCACCACGCTGCCCGCGATGTACCCGAGGGCGGGCACGATGAGCAGCAGCCCGTACTGGATCTCCGTCGCGCCGTGCAGCCCCTGCAGGATGAACGCGGACTGCTCGATGAACAGGAAGTATCCCATCCAGGCCAGGGAGATCACCACCGCGTGCCGGTGGAAGCCCTTGCGCGCAAAGACCTCCGCAACGCCCCGCCCGATGGCGCGCGGGGTCGGCGCGACGGGCGTGGCCGGCGCGGCCGTGGGTACCAGGCGCAGGAACGCGAGGGCCAGAACGAGACCGACCGCGGCCAGGCCGAGGAAGAGGGCGCGCCACGGCGCGACCTGGACCAGCGCCGAGCCGAAGAAGGGTGAGATCGCGGGCGTCGCCGCGATGACGATCGACAGCGACGTGAGCAGGTGCATCCGCGCATCCGTCGGATACCGGCGCTGGATCACCAAGCGGCACAGCACCGTCGCCGAGGTGCCACCGACCGCCTGCACGAACCGCGCCACGCCGAGCACCGCCACCGTCGGGGCGGCGGCCGCGAGCACCCCGCCCAGCGCGAACAGCACGAGGCCCAACGCCTGGAGGGCCCGCGCGTCGAAGCGGTCCGCGAGCACGCCCGCCGCGAACATCGAGACCGCGTAGCCGGCCATGTAGCAGGACAGCGTGAGTTGCACCGCGGAGACGGAGGTGTGCAGGTCGATCGCCATCTGCGGCGTCGACGGGTTGAGCAGGCTCAGGCCCAGCTGCGGCGCGGTGACCGCGACGAGCAGCATGATCGTGGACCACCGGCCCGGCGTGCCCACCGCGGCCTCCGTCCGGTCGGCGACCGCGCTCGCCTCAGCCACCGGTCACCGCCACCGACGCGGGCATCGGGTCCGACTGCGGCACCGCCGGATTCACCCGCTCGGCGATGGACCGCGCCACAGCGCGGGCGCGCCGGCGGATCTTGGCGATGCTGCTGATGTAGTAGAGGTCGCCCGACGCGATCTCGCCGAGCGCGTACAGCCCCGGCACCGACGTGCCGTCGCGGCCGACGATCGCGTTGTCGGCGACGTTGATCCGCAGCCCGCCGTAGGGATTGCGGCGGGCGGTGCCGCCGTAGACGAGCGAGGAGACCAGGCTCGCCGCGGCACCCGAGGGCGCACCGGCCGGCGTCCGCGTCGCGTTGACCACGTGCTGGACGGCCTCGTCACCGTCGGCGCTGCTCACCACCAGCCCCGAGGCCGACGGGGCCACGTCGCGGACGCCGTGCCGGACGGTCAGCGCACCGTCGACCACCATGTCCCCCAGCACCTGCGCGCTCCGGGCGGGCAGCGGGTTGGCGAGCGCCTGGAAGGGCGCGTGCACCGACGCGACCATCGCCGACCGCGCCGAACGGGTCATCGCGGACCACAGGTCGTTCGCGTAGTACTGGGCCACGCAGATCACGAGCCGCTGCACCTCGGGCGCGATGGAGACGGGGCGGCCGGCGAAGCCCGCGAGCCGGGGCCCGGCGGGCTCGGTGATCGCGCGGAAGGCGGCGCGCACCTCGGAGCGGCGCAGGCCCTCGCCCACGGCGAGGTAGTCGACGATGTTCACGACGTCCTCCCATTCGAGGCCTCCGTGCTTGAGCTGCACGCGCCGAATGAGCGCGCCCACATCGGGATCGAAGTCGAGCGGCTCGAGGTCGCTGCGCACGTCGGGCAGGATGCCCTGGCGCGAGGCCATCAGCAGGCGGCCGTCCCAGCTTCGCGAGCGCACGGCCAGCGCGACGTCGATCGCGCTGAGGCCCGTGCCGATCACCGCGGCGGACTCCCCGGCGAGGACCGTCGGCAGCCACTCGTCGACGGGGTACGGGTCCTGCGTGTAGTGCTCCGTCCCCTCGAGCCGGTACGGGTCGGCGGGCGGGCTCGAACCCAGCGCGAGCACGACCACGTCGTGCCGGTACGTCTCCGGCGCGAAGCCGGGGCGGTGCACGACGAGCCGCCACACATCGCCCTCGCGCGCCGCGTCGGTGACGCGGCCGGTGATCCGCGTGAGCGAGTCGCCGAAGTCCACCGCGCGGGCCTGCGTGCACTGCCGCAGGTAGCGGCCGTACGCCCAGCGCGGGACGAAGCTGTGCCCGCCCTCGACGAGGAGCTCCGGCTCGTTCGCCCGGCACCAGTCGACGAACTCGTCGGGCTCCTCCGCGGAGATGGACATCGCGAAGGCCTGCCGGTTGAGCAGGGCGGAATCGGACTCCTCCGCATAGGCCCGGCCGGGGCCGATGACCCGGTCGGCGTAGACGGAGACGGACAGATCGTCGCTCACGGGCAGCTGCCGCAGCAGGCTCACGGCCGCGGCACCCCCTCCGACGATCCCGACTGACACCACGACGCTCTCCCCTCGATCGTTACCTGTGCGTAACGATCGTCGCGAAGGTCCGCGCGGCGGACAACCCCGCATATGTCACATCGGACAAGGGTGGACACGACGGACAAAGTCGTATATACGTCTAACGAACCGCTTTGCAACCGTTCACCAGTAGGTATGGCGGGTCTGCGGCAGTGGTTGCGGGTCCGGCCCCTCCGCGGGTGGCGGCTGCACCAGGTGCACCACCTGGAGGATGTGGAACTGCTCCTGGTGCACCACCGCGAGCCCGCCGTAGTCGAGCGAGACCTGCATGTCGGTGCCCATGAACCGGAACGGGCGGAAGGTCCACCACAGGTTGCCGTTCTCCTGCCGGAAGTCGTCCTCGGACCGGTCGGCGTCGGCGAGCACCCAGGCGGCGGTGCATTCGTCGGCCGCCCACGACGCCCACTGGTTGACGCCCTTCTCCTTGTCCCAGAGCTTCCCGTCGGAGCGGCGGTCCCCGTCGTTCCCCATGTCCCGCAGGCCGTCGAACATGCCCGGCAGGCCGTCGTGCGCGATGCGCAGCGAGGGCCACGCCCAGCTCGGCTGCACCTGGAAGAACACGCAGTCGCCGGGCCGCGCGTTGTCGCGGATGTAGCGCGCCGCGTAGCTGAAGTCGCTGCCGCCCGGCTTCGACAGCGGGCTGTGCTGCCACAGGTAGCCCGGGATCGCGGCCACCGTCAGCACGGCGAGCAGCGCCGCGCCGGCGACCCGCGGACGCGTCAGGGCCCGCGCCACCGTCGTGACCGCGGCCGCGAGCACGAGCACCACGCCGGGCACCGTGAAGCTCACGTACCGCCCCACGTACGACGGGACGATCGGCGAGACCAGCAGGATCGCCGCGAGCGGCACCAGGGCGCCGGCCAGGCCGTAGCGCAGCGCCCAGGTCAGGTCCATGGGGGACTCGCCCGACGGTGCCGCATCCGCCGGTCCAGCGTTCCTCGCCCGCGCGGATCCGGCGTCGCCGCGCCGCCACCACAGCAGCGCGGCGACGGCGATCACGAGCCAGGCCGCGATCGCGAAGGCGTACGAGTGGTCGAACCACTGGTCGACCAGCACGTTCTGGAAGATGCGCCACCCCGGCCACTGCAGCCAGGACACCTGGTCGCGCTGCGTCGCCGCGAGGAACACCACGGGGCTCGCCAGCGCGATCGCGGCCGCCGAGGCGATCGCCGCGGGTTTCAGGACGGCGCGGGTGCGGGTCCGCTCGTCGGCGACGAGGACCGCCGCGACGGCGAGCACCAGGGTCGCGGAGTAGAGGAAGAGCACCGTCGCGAGGAGCAGCGCCGCGCCGTAGGCGAGCCAGGCCCGACGGGCACCGGGCTTCCCGGTCGACGATGTCGCCCGGTGCGCCGCGATCAGCACGAGCGCCGCGGAGGCGATCACCCACGAGTAGGAGCGGGCCTCGACGCCCGACCAGGTGAGCCGCGGCAGGATCAGCGCGATCACGCCCGCGACCAGCGCGAAGGTCTCCCCGCCGAGCCGCCGCGCGAGGCAGTAGCAGGCCGCGACGGCCGCGCCGACGCCGAGCGCGGAGAAGGCCCGCAGCGCGGTCTCATCGAGCCCGAACACGAGGGAGAAGGTGCGGACGCCCCAGTAGTAGAGGCCGTGCACGGCGTCGATGTTGGTCAGCAGGTGCCACAGCTCGCCGGGCGAGCGGTCGATGGCGGAGGCGGTGGCGAGCTCGTCGAACCAGACGGACGGACGCCCGCCGTGCCAGAGCGACAGCAGGACGCCGAGGAGCGCGAGGGCCCCGGGGACGAGCAGTGTTCGCCGCGGCCGAATTGCCCGGGCCATCACATCAGCTTGAAGATCACCGTGCGCTGGACGATGAAGTTGACGACCGTCGCGGTGCCCTGGGCGACGACGAAGGCGACGAGGCGGTTCACGTAGCTGCCGATGCCGTCCTCGGGCGGCGGGAACAGCGTGTAGAAGGCCATGTAGATGCCCAGCTGCACGCCGTACATGGCGATGTACAGCGCCCACACCGCGATCAACCGCTTGGCGGAGGGCTCGGCCTGGAAGGTCCAGCGGCGGTTGAGCAGGTACGCGGTGGTGGTGCCGAGGATGAAGCCGACGGTCTTGGCCAGGGCCTCGTCGACCCCGAATCCCTTGGTGAGGATCAAGAGCGTTCCGAAGTCGACCACCGCCGAGAAGCCGCCGGTCAGCACGAAGCGCACGAGCTGGGTCTTGAGATCGAGGGGTACTCGATCGGCGGCTTCGGAGGCGGTCACGAGGTCACAGCGTACCGATGGATCCTTCGTTATTCGAATACGTCGTCGTCGGCGGCCGCCGCGGCCTCCCGCCGACGCTCGGTCCGGGCAGCCAGGAACACGGCGCCGGCGGCGATCCCCGCACCCACGAGCCCGCCCACCGCGGCGCCCGCGATCGTGCTCGGGTCGCGGTCCAGCTGCAGCGAACACCACACCGCGAGGTACGGGATCAGGATCGCCGCCATCACGGCCTTGCGCTTCGGGGTCATGAAGGCGCGGGAGATGGACGCCAACGGCACGTCGTGCCGGGTGCAGTACCGGTAGGTGGCGAGCTGCGTCGCCAGCAGCAGCAGGAGCACCGCCATCGCGGTGATCCGGGCGCCCTCCGCCGCCGCGATCAGGGAGGCCACGAGCGCCGCCGGGGCCGCCCAGTAGTAGCCCACCGCCATCGCCCGGTAGTACTCCTCGCGGTTGCGCTCGTCGCCCCACGCGGGGTCCGACGGCGCGAGGATGAAGTCCTCGATACGACTCTCAGCCGACATGATCGTCCTCCTCCAGGGGAAACAGCTCTTCGACGGTGGCGCCGAGGGCCCGGGCCACCTTCAGCGCGAGGTACACGCTGGGCGCGTAGTCGCCCTTCTCGACCGAGACCACCGTCTGCCGGCTCACGCCGACGGCGGCGGCCAGTTCGGCCTGGGTGATGCGCTGGACGCGTCGCCGCGCCCGCACCGGGTTCTCGTCGTCGTCCACACCATCGAGTCAAGCAGCCTTGACATTTGGTGTCAAGTATTCTTGTCATTCTTGGCTCGGTTGGCTTCGCCCGACCGAATCGATCTCATTTCTGCCCGATTACGGGCAGATAATTGACACGACACCGTCGGGCACGGAAGATCGAAGCCGTGCCGGATAGCGATCTCGTGGATCACATCGCGCGGACCACGGGGCTCTCCGCCACCGAGGCCGTGCGTGTCATCGACGACGTCACGGCCTACTACCGGGAACCGGTCGAGGAGTTCGTCCGCCGCCGGCATCGCGACCTGCAGGGACGCGGCGCCAAGAACGCGGAGATCTTCGCGACCCTCGCCGACGAGTTGAGCAGCCGGCTCGTCGCCGCACCCGATCTCACCGAGCGGCAGCTGCGCCGCCTCATCTACAGCTAGGAGCCGCCCCAGCATGTGCGGAATCGTCGGATACATCGGTGGCCAGACGGCCGTGGACATCCTCGTCGACGGACTCACCCAGCTCGAGTACCGCGGGTACGACTCGGCGGGCATCGCGGTGCTCGGCCCGTCCGGCGCGAAGCGGGTCCGCAGCGTGGGCCGCGTGCGCGACCTGGAGGCCGCGCTGCCGAAGCGGCTCGCGGGCAAGACCGGCATCGGCCACACCCGCTGGGCCACGCACGGCGCCCCGTCGGAGGCCAACGCGCACCCGCACACCTCCGCCCCCGACGCCGACGGCCACGAGCGGATCTTCGTCGTGCACAACGGCATCATCGACAACGCACGGGACCTGCGCCTCGAGCTCGAGGCGGACGGCGTGGAGCTGACCTCCGACACCGACACCGAGGCCGTCGCCCACCTCATCGCCCGCAGCGGCGCCGAGACCCTTGAGGACGCCGTGCGCCAGACGCTGCACCGCCTCAGCGGCACCTACGCCCTAGCCGTCATCGACACCGAGCATCCCGACCGGATCGTCGTGGCCCGCAACGGCTCCCCGCTCATCATCGGCGTCGGCGACAAGGAGATGTTCGTCGCCTCCGACATCTCCGCCGTGGTGCGGCACACCAGCCAGGTCGTGCACCTCGACGACGGCGAGTGCGCCACCGTCACCGCCTCCGGCTTCCGCATGTTCAGCGCCGACGACAACCGCGCCGTCGCGAAGTCCGCCACCACCGTGGACATCTCGCCCGACGACCTGGAGCTGGGCAACCACAGCCACTTCATGCTCAAGGAGATCGCGGAGCAGCCGAGCTCGCTCGAGCGCATGCTCTCCGGCCGCCTCGACGAGCGCTTCGCCACCGCCCGCCTCGACGGCCTGAACCTGGACGCGCAGGCCATGCGCCGCTTCAAGCGCGTCAAGATCCTCGGCTGCGGCAGCGCCTACTACATGGGCCAGCTGGGCGCCTCCGTCATCGAGGAACTCGCCCGCATCCCCGCGGACGCCGAGCCCGCCAGCGAGTTCCGCTACCGCAACCCCATCGTCGAGCCCGACACCCTGTATGTCGCGGTGAGCCAGTCGGGCGAGACCGCCGACACCGCGTTCGCCGTGCAGGAGGTCAAGCGCAAGGGCGGCACCATCGTCGGCCTGGTCAACGTGGTCGGCTCGACCATCGCGCGCGAGGTCTCGGGCGGCATCTACCTGCACGCCGGCCCCGAGGTCTCGGTGGCCTCCACCAAGGCCAACACCCACATGGCGGTCGGCTTCGCGCTGCTCGCGCTCGCCCTGGGCCGCGTCCGCGATCTCTCGATCACCGACGGGACGCGGATCGTCAAGGGCCTCAAGGCCCTGCCCGCGCAGATCGGCGAGATCATCGACTCCCCCGGCGACGTCGAGGACGCCGCGAAGCTGCTGGCCGAGGCGCCGAGCCTCTTCTACATCGGCCGCGTGCGGGGCTACCCGACCGCCCGCGAGGGCGCGCAGAAGTTCAAGGAGATCAGCTACCGCCACGCCGAGGCGTACCAGGCCTCCGAGCTCAAGCACGGCCCGCTCGCGCTGATCAGCCCCGAGATGCCGACCGTCGCGATCGTCCCGGACGACGAGCTGCTGGACCGCAACATCGGTGCGCTGCACGAGATCGCGGCCCGCGGCGGCGACATCGTGGCCATCACCAACCCGGGCGTCGAGCTGCCCGAAGCCAAGGTGACGCTGACGGTGCCGAAGAACGAGCCCGAGCTGGACCCGATCCTGCTGATGATTCCCACCCAGCTACTCGCCTACTACGCGGCGCTGAGCCTGGGGCTCAACATCGACCGGCCGCGCAACCTGGCGAAGTCGGTCACCGTCGAGTAGGCGAACCGGTGCCGCATCGTGCGGCCGATCGCTGACGAGCACGACGTTCTCGGTCAGCGCGGCGCGCGCGGTGCGGAACCGATTGGCCGGGTCGTCGAGGTCGGGGTAGCCGAAGCCGATCGTCGCCACCACGTGGCGCGAGTCGTCGATCCCGAAGTGCCGGTGGAGGAACGGGGAGTACGCGGCCGGGGCCGCCTGGGGCGCGGCGGCCAGGCCGCGGTCCTGCGCCGCGAGCAGGAACGTGGCGATGTAGAGCCCGCAGTCGAGCACCCCGTACGTTCCGAGCTCGACGGGGCTGGTGATCACCGCGACGTGCGGGGCGTCGAACAGCGCGAAGTTGCGGAGGAACTGCTCCGCGCGACCGGCGTGGTCGTGCCGCTCGACACCGAGGCTCGCGTAGAGCGCGTGCCCGCACTCCCGTCGGCGGTCCCGGTGCCGCCCGGTGTACGCGACGGGGAAGTCGATGTCCGGCTTCACCTCTCCGCCCGCGGCCACATGCGCACCCAGTTCCGCCCGGAACCGGTCCGTCGCCGCCGCGGTGGTCACCCACACCCCCCACGGCTGGGTGTTCGACCACGACGGCGTCCGCTGCGCCGCCGCCAGGAGCTCCTCGATGGTCTCGAGTGGGACCTCGCGGTCGGCGATGAACTGCCGACACGTCCACCGGTCGGCCAGGAGGTCGTCGAGACGGGGAGCGTGCGCGATGCCCGGCATGAGCACTCCGATCAGTCGGTCTTATTTTGAGACCAAAAGCTAGCAGGGATCGCCTCCGAGGGGAACCCCTTCGCGCACCGACCTATGCCGTCATGCCCGGCCCGGCCTCCGGCACCACGTCGCGCGCTGTCAGCCGCTCGCCGCAATCGCCGCAGGTCAGAACCGCGTGAGCCTCGCCGCCGCAGTCCGCGTGGCGGTAGTGCACCGGAGGGCCGTCCGGCGCCATGTACTCGTCGCCCCAATCCTTGATCGCCATGAGGATCGGATAGAGGTCCATGCCCTTCGGCGTGAGCCGGTACTCGTCGTGGGCGCCTTCTGCACTGGGCTGCTTCACGAGGATCCCGTGCTCGACGAGGCGCGTCAGCCGGTCCTGGAGACGGCTCTTCGAGATCGACAGAGACTCCTGGAAGGCGCTGAACCTGCGCACCCCGGCGAACGCCGTCTTGAGGACCAGCAGCGTCCACCGATCACCGAGCACCACCAGCGGCCGGGTGATCGAACAGGGAAGATCGCCGAGTTCCTCGTACCTCACCGCACCGACTCTACGACGCGGTCTCGGGCCCGCGCACCGTCGAACTCCCGTCAGTCCCGCTTCGGCCCCACCCAGACCTGCTGGGCGTTGACGAACTCGTGGATGCCGGCGCGGCCCAGTTCGCGGCCGTAGCCGGACCGCTTGACGCCGCCGCTCGGCAGCCGCGGGTCCGTCTTGACGATGCCGTTGACGCTGACCTGCCCGGCCTCGAGCTCCCGCGCGATGGCCTCGCCGCGGGCGGCGTCGGTCCACACGCTCGCGGCGAGGCCGTACGGGGTGGCGTTCGCGAGGTCGACGGCGTGGTCGGCGTCGACGGCCGTCATCACCGCGGCGACGGGACCGAAGGTCTCCTCGGAGCACGCCGCCATCCCCGGCCGCACGCCCGTCAGCAGCGTGGGCGGGTAGAAGAACCCCGGTCCGTCGGGCACCGTCCCGCCCAGGAGGCAGGTGGCACCGGCGGTCACGGTCTCCGCGACCTGGCGGTGCAGGTTGTCCCGCAGATCGGCGCGCGCGATCGGCCCGACCTGGGTGTCGTCCTCCCGGGGGTCGCCCATCCGCAGCGCGGCGAGCCGGGTGCGCAGGGCCTCGACGAGCTCGTCGTGCACGGACCGCTCGACGATGATCCGCTTCGCCGCGATGCAGGACTGGCCGGCGTTGATGATCCGGGACAGGGCGAGCACCTCGGCGGCGGCCTCGATGTCGGCGTCCGCCAGGACGATCGACGGGTCCGAGCCGCCCAGCTCCAGCACCGCGGGCTTGATCTCCGAGGCCGCGACCGACGCCACGGCGGAACCCGCGCGGTCGGAGCCGGTGAAGGAGACGGCGCGGATCCGGCGGTCGCGGATCACCCCCGCCACGTCGGGCGTCGCCACCGGGAGCGAGGCGAAGACGCCGTCCGGAGCACCGACGGCCCGGAAGGCGCCGGCGATGGCGGCGGCGCAGCCCGGGACGTGCGGGTCGTGCTTCATGACGGCGGTGTTCCCCGCCATGAGCGCGGGCGCGCAGAACCGGAAGGCCAACCAGAACGGGGCGTTCCACGGCAACACGCCGAGGACCGGGCCGATCGGCAGGTACTGCACGTAGCTGGAGGTGGCGTCGGATTCGACGGACTCGGACGCGAGGTACTGCTCGCCGTGCTCGGCGTAGTGCTCGGCGGCCCACGCCGCCTTGACCACCTCGCCCCGCGCCTCGGTGATGGGCTTGCCCATCTCCTCGGTCATCACGTAGGCGTAATCCTCGACGCCCCGGCGCAGTTCGGCGCCCACCGCGCGCAGGAGGTGCGCCCGCTCGGCGAAGCCCGCCCGCCGCCAGTCGTGGTACGCCGTCTCGGCGCGCTCGAGCGTCGTCTCGATCTCGACGGGGCCCGCGGCCGGCACCTCCCGGATCGGTTCGCCGGTCGACGGGTCGATCGCGGTCAGCATCGTGGTCATGGCAGCACCTCCGCCTCGGTCGTCTCCTGCTGTGGCCCTGGATCGATCGCGGCGCCGTTCACCGCGGAACCCGAACCGGCGCCGTCGTGCACGGCGAAATCCTCGTCGAGCGTGAAGAAGGACTCGCAGCCGTCGTCGGTGATCCGGATGGTGTCCGAGATGCCGACGGTCTTGTCCCCGTCGACGCCCCACATCCACGGGATCACGTGGAAGGTCATGCCCGGCTCCAGCGCGGTGAAGTCGCCCGGGTTGAGGCTGAGGATGTAGCCCTCGTCCCATGACGGCGGGAAGGCGATCCCGATGGAGTAGCCCGACCGGGTGATCAACCGCGCGCCGACGGTGTTGTCCGAGATGATCCGCCGGACCAGCGAGTCGGCGTCGGACACCGTCATCCCCGGCCGCATCAGCGATTTCAGCTCGGAGAGCGCCAGCTTCATCTTCTCCTGCGCCTCGTACATGGTGGGCGAGAGCTCGCCGTTGACCGCGGTGCGCATGAGCGCGGCGTGGTAGCGGCGGTAACAGCCGCCCACCTCGAGGAAGACGTGCTCGCCCGACTCGATGGTGCGGCCCTCCCACGTCGCGTGGCCGATCATCGACCTCGGGCCCGAGGCGACGTAGGGCATGACGGCGGGGAACTCGCCGCCGGCCCGGAACATCGCGGCACTGATCGCCGCCGCCACGTCGTTCTCCGTGTTCCCGGGGACCGCCGCCTCCAGCCCGGCGGCCATGCCGGCCTCCGCGGCGCGGGCGGCCTTGCGCATCACCGCGATCTCGGCGTCGGACTTGGTGGCCCGCCCCGCCTCGACGATCCCGAAGCAGTCCATGAGCACGCCCTGCTGGAAGGACGTGTGCACCCGGTCCTGTTGGTATGCGGGGAAGAAGTAGCTGTTGCGCTCGTAGCCCACCCGCTTGGTCCCGAGGCCGCCCTCCTTGAGGGTGAGCACCAGCTCCTGGATGGCGTCGCCGGTGTCGGGATACGGGCGGGTGCGCTCCACCCAGGTCCGCGCGATCACGTTGGACTCCTCCATCGCGCGGGTGATCATCACCGGCTCCTCGTCGAGCGGCACCACGAGCGCCTGGAAGAAGGAGTAGCCCGTGGTCTGATAATCGGTGAGGTACATCAGGTTCTCGGGATCGGTGATCACGACGGCGTCGAGCCCGCGCTTGTCCATCCGCTCCCGCAGCTCCGTCAGCCGCCGCTCGTACTCCTCCGGCGGGAAGGTCATGTCGTCGCGCCGCTTCATCGCGCCACCTCCGTCACGGCCGCCTCCAGGATCTCCAGCCCCGCGGCGAGGTCCTCGTCGGGGATCGTCAGCGGCGGGATGAGTTTCAGGACGCGACCGCCGCTGCCGCACGGCCCGACGAGGAGCCCGGCGTCGAAACAGGCGGCCTGGACGGCCTTGGCGAAGGCCCCGTCGCCGGTGTCGAGGGCCTGCATCATGCCCTTGCCCCGCACCTCCCAATCGCGGTCCGGGTGCGCGGCGGCGAGCGCGGCGAGACGCTCGCGCATCGTCTCCCCCTTCGCGGCGACGGCGGTCATCAGCTCGTCGTCGGCGAAGTAGTCCAGGGCGACGGTGCCGGCCACCATCGACAGGCCCTGGCCGCGGAAGGTGCCGGTGTGCGCCCCGGGCGACCAGTGCGCGTCGACGGCCGGCTTGTTGAGGTTCATGGCGATCGGCGTCCCGTAGCCGCCGAGGCCCTTGGCGAGGGTGATCACGTCGGGGTCGAGGCCGTAGCCGTCGAAGCTGAAGTAGCTTCCGGTGCGCCCGCATCCGGCCTGGATGTCGTCGATGATGAACAGCGCACCGGTCTCCCGCGCGAGGTCCTGCACGGCGTGCAGCCAGTCGGCGCTCGCTACGTTGACGCCGCCCTCGGCCTGCACGGCCTCCACCAGGAAGGCGGCCGGCGGGGTGTGGCCGCTGGACGGATCTGCCAGGGCCGCGGCGTAGTCCGACAGGGCGGTCTTGCCGCCGGGGGCCGTCTCGAAGGGCAGCCGCACCACGTCGCGCAACGGCACTCCGGCCCACTGCCGGAAGGCGTGGTTGGCGGTGGCGGCGAGCGCCCCGAGCGTCATGCCGTGGAAGCCGTGGCTGAAGGCCACCACCTCGCGGCGACCGGTGGCGAGGCGGGCGAGCTTGAGCGCCGCCTCCACCGCGTTCGTGCCCGTCGGTCCCGTGAACTGCATGCGGTGATCCATGCCGCGCGGCGCGAGGATCACGTCGTGGAAGCGGGTGAGGAAGTCGCGCTTGGTGGTCGTGTAGGTGTCGAGGCTGTGGGCCACGCCGTCGGCCTCGAGGAAATCGATCATGGCGCGCTTCATGTTCGGGTTGTTGTGCCCGAAGTTGAGCACGCCGGCGCCCGCGAAGAAGTCGATGTAGCTCTTCCCGGCCTCGTCCACCTGCCGCGCGTTGGACGCGGAGGCGAAGACGGTCGGGAAGTTCCTGCAGTACCCACGGACTTCCGATTCCCAGTTCTCGAACGCAGCAGTGTCCATGCGAATTCCTTTCGTTCCGTTCGACTCTCTTCTGTCAGGGCGGCTCCGGCGCCCCCGCGAGACCCACCAGCAGGCGCGCGGCGGGGTCGAGCAGGGCATCGTCGAAGTCGTATTCGGCGCTGTGCAGCGGCGCCGCGGTGCCGGAGCCGAGGAGCGCGAAGGCCCCTGGGATCCGCTGCAGGTAGTAGCTGAAGTCCTCCGAGGCGAGCACGGGCGTCGCGGCGGCGGGCTCGGGCCAGTTCGGGCCGAGCACCGTCGACAGGCGCTCCCGCAGGTCGGCCGCCGGGCGAGGATGATTGACGGTGGCCCCGTAGCGCACCGTCGTCACGGTCGCGGCGCGCACGCCGTGCGCCGCCGCGGTGGCGCCCGCGATCTCGTCGATGAGTGCGAAGACCCCGGTGCGGGCTTCGTCGTCGGCGGCGCGCACGCTTCCCGCGAGGCGGGCCGTATCGGGGGTGACGGTGGCGGCGCTCTCCGCGTGCAGAGAGGTCACGGCCACCACGGCGGCCTGCTGCGGCGAGGTGCGGCGCGCGACGATCTGCTGCAGCGCGACGACGACGGCGGCCGCGGCGAGGACGGGATCGCGGGTGGCCTCGGGCTGCGAGGCGTGGCCGCCGCGGCCGATCAGCTCTATCTCGAAGGTGCCGTTGGCGGACATGACGGGCCCGTCGGGGCAGAGGGCGCGGCCGAGGGGCAGTCCGGGCCAGTTGTGCCAGCCGAAGACGACTTCCACGCCGTCGAGGGCACCGTCGGCGATCATGCCGCGTGCGCCGTGCCCGCCCTCCTCGGCGGGCTGGAACAGCAGCGTGACCGGGCCGGGGAGGCTCGATTCGTGGGAGTGGAGCCAGCGGGCCGCGGCGAGCAGGGCGGCGGTGTGGCCGTCGTGCCCGCACGCGTGCATGACGCCGTCGGTCGCGGAGGCGTACGGCAGGCCCGTGGCCTCGCGGATCGGCATGGCGTCGAGGTCGGCGCGCAGCGCGACGTGCCGGCCGGTCGCGGTCGGGGCGAGGCGGACGACGGTGCCCGTGTCCGCGCAGGGCCGCCACGCGAGGCCGATCGCGTCGAGTTCGGCGCGCACGGCCGCGGCGGTGGCGTGCTCCGCCCAGGCGAGCTCGGGGCGGCGATGAAGTTCGCGTCGGAGTTCGGTGGCCCGGGCAACGGTCTCGGCCCAAGAATCGTTCATCGGACCTCCTCGGATGGGTGTCCGTTTCGGTCCAGACCAACGTACCGCGATCCGACGTGAGGCGCGCGGACATCACCCGAACGGCGGATGTGCCCGGGCCCCGCGATGCCTAGCGTGAATCCGCATGGGGCACGGGGCGCACGACGCGCGAATCCGGGCGGAGCTGCCGCCCGAGCTGTACCGCGTGCTGCACCTGCGCGTGGTGCAGTGCCGCACCGTCGACGAGACCGCAGCACTGCTGCGGATCGCCCCGTCGACGGTGCGGCTGCGCCAACACCGTGCGCTGCAACGGATCCGCGGCGGCCTCTAGAGGCTGCGCGCGATCAGCTCCTTCATGATCTCGTTGGTGCCGCCGTAGATCTTCTGGACGCGCGCGCCGGCGTAGAGCTGGGCGATGGGGTACTCCATCATGTAGCCGTAGCCGCCGAAGAGCTGCAGCACGTTGTCGATGACGCGGCACTGCATGTCGGACGCCCAGAGCTTGGCCATCGACGCGGTCGCGGCGTCGAGCGTGCCGTCGATGGCGCGGCCGATGCAGTGGTCGATGAGCGTGCGGCCGGCGAAGACCTCGGTCTTGGCGTCGGCGAGCACGAACTTGGTGTTCTGGAAGTCGGCGATCGGACGGCCGAAGGCCTTGCGCTCCTTGGTGTACGCGATGGCCTCGACCACCGCCTTCTCCGCCGCGTCGACGCCGCCGATGGCGATGCTCAGGCGCTCGCGGGGGAGCTGGCGCATCAGCTGGTAGAAGCCCTGGCCCTCGACGCCGCCGAGCAGGTTCTCCACGGGGACGCGCATGTCGGTGAAGGAGAGCTCGCGGGTGTCCTGCCCGTGCTGCCCGATCTTCTTGAGCACCCGCCCCCGCTCGAAACCGGGGAGGTCCTTCGTCTCCGCGACGATGAGGGAGATGCCCTTGGCGCCCTGGCTCGGATCGGTCTTCGCCACGATGATCAGCAGGTCGCAGTGGCTGCCGTTGGAGATGAAGGTCTTCGAGCCGTTGATCACGTACTCGTCGCCCTCGCGGACCGCGGTGGTGCGCACGGCCTGGAGGTCCGAGCCGGTGCCGGGCTCGGTCATCGCGACGGCCAGCACGGCCTCGCCCGACGCGGCCTTGGGCAGCCACCGGGCCTTCTGCTCCTCGGTGCCGCAGTCGTCGATGTAGTGCGCGCAGATGGTGGAGTGCACGCCGTAGCCGAAGGCACCGTCGCCCGAGAAGACCAGCTCCTCGAGCACGACGGTGTCGTGCCCGAAGTCGCCGCCCGCGCCGCCCAGGGACTCGGGCAACTCGGTGCAGAGCAGCCCCGCGGCGCCCGCCTTGTTCCAGAACTCGCGATCCACCTGGTGCTGCTCGGCCCACCGCTCCTGGTTCGGGGTGGCCTCCCGGCGGAAGAACTCGGCGGCGTGCTTGCGCAGTTCCGTGTGCTCGGGGGTCTCCCAGGCGGGGCGGTAGTCGGGGAACAGTGCGGTCATGGGCGGTCTCTTCTCTTCGGCGCACGATCGGGCAATACATTCGTATAGTCCACGATGCGTGTGTACAGCGCAAGGCCCGGGCCGCTAGGATCACGCAGGTGGAAGGGACACCAGCGGCCGGCCTCCCCGCGTCGAACGACGACCTGACCGCGAAGGCCCGGATCCGCAACGCCGCGCTCGAGCTGTTCGCCGCGCACGGGACGAGCGCCGTCTCCCTGCGCGCCGTCGCCGCGCGGGCCGGGGTCACCGTCGGCCTGGTGCAACACCACTTCACGACCAAGGACGGCCTCCGGACCGCCGTCGAGGAGCAGATCGTCGAGTACCACGCGCAGGCGATCGCCCGCGTCCCCGACGAGGGTCCGCCCGCCGACGTCGCGGCGGCCCGGGACGCCTCCGTCCGCGAGATGCTCGCCCGGCACCCCGCGGTCGTCGACTACCTGCGGCGCTCCTTCCTCGACCCGGCGGGCTCGCAGCTCCTAATCCGGCTCACCGAACTGGGCCGCAGCGAGGTCGTCCGCCTGCGCGCCGCGCACCTCGCCTCCACCGACCGGGCGGAGTCCGACCAGGTGATCGCCATGATGGTCCGCCAGATGGGCACCCTGTTCCTGCAGCCGCTCGTCGACGCGATGTGGGAGCACCTGCGCGAGCCGGGCGCACCGTCGGACGACAAACCGCGACTGTCGGTGAGCACCGAGCCCGCGGGGTCGCACGGCCCCGACGTGTGACCAAGACGAGGTCACAGCAGCTTCAACCTCAGCATCGACTCAGGTTGGGCGCGGTAATCTGATGGGCGATGTCCGAGACAACTCTTCCCTATCTGCCCATCTCGACGCGCAAGCTGGTGGGCTGGTCGCGCACCACGCCGATCGAGGGCCACGTGCTGTCCACGCCCGACGTGGACCAGATCGCCAAGGCCGTCGCCGTCGTGGCCGACGCCGAGGCCGACAAGCCCGCCTACCTGCGACGCGGCGTGATCGCGCGCGGGCTGGGCCGCTCGTACAACGAGTCGGCGCAGAACACCGGCGGCCTCACCATCGACATGACGCCGCTCAGCGCGATCCACGACATCGACGTGGAGACCGGCATCATCGACCTGGACGCGGGTGTCAGCCTCGACGACCTGATGCAGGCCGCCCTGCCGTACGGCCTGTGGGTCCCGGTGCTCCCGGGTACCCGCCAGGTCACGATCGGCGGCGCCATCGCCCACGACATCCACGGAAAGAACCACCACAGCCAGGGCTCGTTCGGCAACCACATCACCGAGATGACGTTGCTCACCGCCGACGGCAAGGTGCTCACCCTGACCCCGAAGGGCTCGTCCGACGACCCCCAGGGCGAACTGTTCTGGGCGACGGTTGCCGGCGTCGGCATGACCGGCATCATCCTGCGCGCGAAGCTCCAGATGAAGCGCACCGAGAGTGCGTACTTCATCGCGGACACCGAGCGCACGGGTTCGCTGCAGGAGACCCTCGACCTGCATCTGCAGGACGGTTTCGAGGACGGCTACGAGTACGCGTCGGGCTGGTTCGACGCGATCAGCGCGCCGCCGAAGCTGGGTCGCGGCACGTTCTCCCGGGGCAACCTCGCCACGCTCGACGAGCTGCCCGAGAAGTACCGGAAGAACCCGCTGAGCTTCAACAACAAGCCGCTGTTCACCCTCCCCAACGTCTTCCCCCCCGGGCTGGCGAACAAGTTCGACTTCTCGATCGTCGGAGAGGGCTACTACCGCGCGGGCCCGCCCAGCAAGGGCAAGGTGAAGAACCTCACGGCCTTCTACCACATGCTCGACGCCTTCGGCGGCTGGAACTACGCGTACGGTCCCGGCGGCTTCTGCCAGTACCAGTTCATCGTCCCCACCGGCAACGAGCCCGAGTTCGTCAAGCTCATCGAGCACATCCAGGCGTCGGGCAACGTCAGCTTCCTCAACGTGATCAAGCTGTTCGGCGACGGTAACCAGGCACCGCTCAGCTTCCCGTTCAAGGGCTGGAACGTGTGCCTCGACTTCCCCGTGAAGCGTGGCCTCGCCGAGTTCCTCGACGACCTCGACCGCCGCGTGATGGCCATGGGCGGGCGGCTCTACACGGCGAAGGACTCGCGGACCACCGCGGACCGCTTCCACGCCATGTACCCGCAGATCGACGACTGGATCGCCACCCGTCGGCGGATCGATCCCACGGGGGTCTTCATCTCCGACCTCGGCCGCCGCCTCGAACTCGCCTAAGACCCGTAAGGAATCAGTCACATGATCAACGCCGTAGGCGTTCCCCAGTCCCTGCTGCTGCTCGGCGGCACCTCCGAGATCGGCCTGTCGATCGTCGAGGAGTACCTCGCCAAGGGCCCGATGCGCGTCGTGCTCGCCGCGCTGCCGAACGACCCGCTGCGCGAGCAGGCCGTCGCCCAGGTCGAGGCCGCCGGCGCCACGTCGGTCGAGGTCATCGACTTCGACGCGACCGACTTCGACGGTCACCAGAAGACCATCGACGCCGCCTTCTCCGGCGGCGACATCGACGTCGCGATCGTGGCCTTCGCCCTCGACTTCGACGCCGAGGAACTGTGGCAGAACCAGCGCAAGGCCGTGCTCCTCGCGCAGGTCAACTACACCGGCGCCGTGTCCGTCGGCGTGCTCCTGGGCCAGAAGATCAAGGAGCAGGGCCACGGCCAGATCATCGCCATGAGCTCCGTCGCCGGCCTGCGCCCGCGCCGCAGCAACTTCGTCTACGGCTCCTCCAAGGCCGGCTTCGACGGCTTCTACCTCAACCTGGGCCAGGCCCTGGAGCCCTTCGGCGGCTCCGTCCTCGTGGTCCGCCCGGGCATGGTGCGCACCAAGTTCTCCGCGCACGTCAAGGAGGCGCCGCTGACGATCGACAAGGACGTCATCGGCAAGCTCGCCGTCGACGCCGCGATCAAGGGCAAGTCGCTGATCTACGCGCCCGCGCCGTGGGGCTTCGTCAGCTTCGGCCTGAAGAACATCCCGCAGCCGATCTTCAAGAAGCTCCCGATCTAGGGGGCGCGTCCGATTCTCGGAACCACCCTTTACGCTGGCCCGCGTGACTGACACGCGCACCGTCGACGCCCCCGAGGCCCCCGCCCGGGGGCGGGACCTGGCCCTCGACCTCGCCGCCGCCGCGATCCTCGCGGCGGCGGTCGGCGTCGTCGGGTGGTTCGCCATCAGCTCCGTCGAGTGGCCCGCGTACAGCAGCTCCAACGTCACCCGCGCGTTCTCGACCGTCTTCCAGGTGATCGCGATCGTCGTGCTCGCCGCGTGCGCGGTACTGCTGTCGCGGTCCGTCCCGGCCTGGCAGGCCCGCGTCGCCCGGCTGCTCTCCTTCGCGACGGTGGCCGGGTTCGTCACCGTCACCCTGGCCCTGCCGCTGGGCGGCACCAAGCTCTACCTCGGCGGCATCTCGGTCGACCAGCAGTTCCGCACCGAGTACCTGACCCGGTTCACCTCGTCGCCGCGGCTGGCCGACATGACCTACATCGACATGCCGCCGCTGTACTCCCCCGGCTGGTTCTGGCTCGGCGGGCGCTTCGCGAAGCTCTTCGGGCTCGAGGGCTGGGCGGCGTTCCAGCCCTGGTCGATCATCTCCTTGGCCGTCGCGGCAGCCGTCGCGCTGGCCCTGTGGCTCACCGTCGTCGGTCCCGCGCGCGCGATCGCCGCGACGCTCGCCACCACGGTCGCGATGCTGCTCTACGGCTCCGCCGAGCCCTACGGCGCCGCGGTCGCGATCCTGCTGCCGCCCGCGCTGATCGTCGCCTGGTCCGCCATCCTCCGCGGCCGCCGCAGGGCGATCGTCCTGGTGGGCGTGTACCTCGGCGTCGCGGTGTGGTTCTACACGCTGTACCTGGGCGTCGCGGCGTTCACCATCGTGCTGATGGGCCTGGTCGCGCTGATCGCCGCCTGGATCCGCGAGCGCCGGTTCGAGTGGCGCTACCCGGCGCGGGTCGCGGCAATGGGCGTCATCGCCATCGCGATCGGACTCCCCGCGTACGGGCCGTTCCTGCTGCGCGTGGTTCGCGACGGCACCGACTCCAAGGGCTCCGCGTTCCACTACCTGCCCGAGCAGGGTTCCGTTCTCTCGCTGCCGATGCTGCACTTCACGCTGCTCGGTGCGCTCGGCATGATCGGCGTGATCTGGGTCCTGGTGAAGGCCCGCTCCAGCCTGCCCGCGCAGGCGCTCGGCCTCGGCATCGCCGGCTCGTACCTGTGGGCGATCCTCTCCATGGCCGCCTCCCCCGCCGGCACGACGCTCCTCGGCTTCCGCACCGAGCCGGTGCTGCACATCCTGCTCGCCGCCGCTGGCGCGCTCGGCGCGGTGACGATGGTCGGCGCGCTCGGCGACGGCTACCCCCGGTACCGCGACGCCGGCGTCGTCCTCGGCGTGCTCGCCGCGATCGGTGTGGCGCAGACGATCCCGGCGCAGCTGGCCGGGGAGATCGCCGTCGCCTACTCCGATACCGACGGCCACGGCGAGCGCGGCGACCGCCGACCCGCGGGCGCGGAATCGTCGTACAAGGACGTGGACGCCGCCATCCTGGCCGCGACGGGCAGGCCGCGGACCGACACCGTCGTGCTCACGGCCGACTACGGCTTCCTCGCGATCTACCCGTACTGGGGCTTCCAGAACCTCACGTCGAACTACGCGAACCCCCTGGCGCACTTCACCGCCCGGTCCGCGGCGATCGAGGCGTGGGCGAAGCTGGAGACGCCGGACGAGCTGCTCAAGGCCCTCGGCGAGACGCCGTGGCGCGCCCCGGACGCCTTCGTCTTCCGACGGTCCGCCGACGGCCTCTCCCTGCGCCTCGCCGAGGACGTCTACCCCAACGACCCGAACGTGCGCCGGTACACCGTCGTCTTCCCCGAGAAGCTCTTCGAGGACCCGAGATTCGCCGTCACCGAGACGGGCCCGTTCGTCGTGATCGTGAGGAAGTGACCATGTCCCTGTCCCGTTCCGTGCGCGACCTCATGCAGCGCCGCAGCCTGCTGCCCGACTCCGTCGACGCGGCCCTCGCCGGGAAGGGCCGGACGCTGCGCGGCCTGCGGATCGTCGTGACCGGGGCGTCGGCGGGCATCGGCCGCGAGGCCGCCCTGCAGCTCGCCGAGCGCGGCGCCCACGTCATCGCGGTGGCGCGGCGCGAGCAGGAGCTCGAGGAACTGTGCGCGCTCACCGGCGGCGAGTACCGCGTCTGCGACCTGACGGACACCGACTCGATCGACGGGCTGCTCACCGACCTCGGCGAGGTCGACGTGCTGGTCAACAACGCCGGCCACTCCATCCGGCGGACCATCGCCGACTCCACCGAGCGCTTCCACGACTACCAGCGCACGATGAACCTCAACTACTTCTCCGCCGTGCAGCTCTCGCTGGGCGTGCTGCCGGGGATGATCGAGCGCGGCCGCGGGCAGATCGTCAACGTCTGCACGTGGGGCCTGCTCGCGAACACCTTCCCCAAGTTCTCCGCGTACGCGGCGTCGAAGAGCGCGCTCGCGATCTTCGGCCGCAGCCTCAACGCCGAGCGCCCGCACCCCGGCGTGCACGCGACCAACGTCTACTTCCCGCTGGTCCGCACCGAGATGATCGCGCCGACCGCCGAGTACTCCGGGGCCTCCGCCCTCGAGCCCGACGAGGCGGGCCGGTGGATCGTCCGCGCGATCACGCACCAGCCGGTCGAGGTCTCGCCCGCGGCGCTGCGCGCCGTCCTGCCGGTGATGGACCTCCTGTCGCCGGGAACCGCCGACCGCACGATCTCGTCGCTGACCTGAGCCATCGCGCGGGGCCGGCCGTCGAGATCGCACCCCTTACCCGACGTAACTTTGATTTGCCTCACCTAACGTGCGCGGTACGCTTCGGCGCGTGATGAAACGATCCCTCGCCCGCCGGCTCGCGCCCGCGGTCGTCCTACTGGCCGCCACCGTCGGCATCAGCGCCTGCTCGAACTCGAACGACGACGCCAAGACCCCCGGCAACACCGAGGTCGCCACCGGCGGAGAGCGCTTCGGCACCGCCGACGCCGAGACGGCCAAGCTCGGCACCGACGCGGCGCCCGGCGTCTTCCCGCGCACCATCAAGCACGCGCGCGGCGTGACCGAGATCCCGAAGAAGCCCGAGCGCGTCGTCGTGCTCGACAGCGGCGAGCTGGACTCCGTGCTCACCCTCGGCATCAAGCCCGTCGGCCTCGTGGTCACCGACGGCGCCAGCCCGATCCCGACCTACCTCGCCGACAAGGTGCAGGGCGTCGAGACCGTCGGCAAGAACACGAGCCTGAACCTCGAGGCCATCGCCAAGCTCAAGCCCGACCTGATCCTCGGCAGCCAGCTGCGCGTGGACAAGCAGTACGACCAGCTCTCCGCGATCGCGCCGACCGTCTTCTCCATCCGCCCCGGCTTCCCGTGGAAGGAGAACTTCCGCCTGATCGGCGCGGCTCTCGGCGAGGAGACGAAGGCCGTCGACGCACTCAACTCCTACGCGGACAACGCGAAGGCGCTCAGCGCGAAGTTCACCGGCCAGAAGCCCACCATCTCGCTCGTCCGGTTCATGCCGAACCGGCTGCGCCTCTACGGCAACAAGTCGCTCATCGGCGTGATCCTGCAGGACGCCGGCCTGCCGCGCGCCGGCAACCAGGGCGTCGACGAGCTGGCCACCGAGATCTCGCTGGAGAACATCTCCCAGGCGGACGGCGACTACATCTTCTACTCCAGCTACGGCAAGCCCGAGAACACCGGCGAGACCGCGGCGCTGGCGAACCCCGCATGGTCGCAGCTCAGCGGCGTGCAGAAGGGCAAGGCCTTCCGCGTGGACGACGACGTCTGGTACCTGGGCCTGGGCCCGACCGGCGCCAACCTCATCGTCAAGCAGCTGGGCGAGTACCTGGCGAAGTAGCGCACGACGCGACGCCCGGGTGGCACCACCCGGGCGTCATCCGTCGGTCAACGATGTTACGCGTGTTGTTCATGTGTCTCATGTGACTTGTGGCTAGGGTCTCTACCCATGACCACCAGCCCGGGGCTGCGCATGCCCTGGTACGCGGTGGTCGGCAACCACGACGACAGCCTGCTCGGCACGCTGCCCAACGGTATCGCCGACTGGCTCTACCTCTCGCCGGTCAAGCTCGACATCCCGCACACCGACCCGGCGGCGCTCGCCATCGCCCGCGCGCTCACGACGGATCCGTCGCAGGTCGGGCCGATGCTCACCAAGCTCAAGCTCTCCGGGCCGGTGATCCCCGTGACCGTCGATGCCAAGCGGGCTCCGTTCAGCCCCCGCGACTTCGTGCGCCGGCACTTCGACCCGGCGGTGACCGGCCCCGGCCCCGTCGGGCACGGCTTCTCCAGCCCGGACGGCCCCACCTGGTACACCTTCCAGATCGCGCCCGGCGTGCTCGGCATCGCGCTGGACACCACCAACAACCTGGGCATCGCCGAGGGCACCATCGGCGAGAAGCAGCTCGCCTGGCTGATCGCGCAGCTGAAGGCCCACCCGGACCAGCTGGTCATCGTTTTCAGCCACCACACGTCGAAGTCGATGACCGCCAAGCTCCCCGACCCCGAGGAGCCCGGCGAGAAGCAGTACGACGGCGGCGTGGTCGTGAAGACGCTCACCGACCACCCGAACGTGATCGCCTGGGTGAACGGCCACACCCACAAGAACGAGATGATCCCGCACACCGGCCCCACGCCGAAGCAGAGCTTCTGGGAGATCAACACCGCCAGCCACGTCGACTTCCCGCAGCTGGCGCGGATCATCGAGGTCGCCGACAACCGCGACGGCACGCTGAGCCTGTTCACGCCGCTCATCGAGGCCGCGAGCCCCGCGACGGCGAACCCGTCGGACCTCAGCGCGAAGGGCCTCGCGAGCCTGTACCGGGAGCTGTCCTACAACGACATCCACCGCGACGACGCCCTCCTCGGCGCCGCCGCCGACCGCAACTGCGAGCTGCTCCTCACCCACCCGCTGCGCTGACGCGGTCCTCGCGACTACAGGCCGCGGGCGGCGAGGGCCTCGCCGAGGAGGTCGGCGTCGCGGATCAGGCGGACCAGCACCGTCGGGAGGACGCGGACGAGCGAGGCTCGCTGCCCCCGCGCCCACGCGGCCTCGCGAGTCTCCCGGACGACGGCGATCACCGTCGGGATGGAGCGGATGGTCAGGGCGATCAGCAGCTCCACGCGCCAGCCGAGCACCCGCCCGGCGAGCGCGGCGAGGTCCGTCGCGCGGGTGGTGAAGACCAGCAGGTTGCCCGCCAGCACGCCCACCACGAGCTGCCCGACGGGGCCGACGGCCGCGCGCGCACCATCGGACAGGCCCTGGCTGAGCAGGTAGAAGGCCGTGAGCACCACCGAGAAGAGCAGCGCCGGGCGCAGGGCCCGCCACAGGTGCACCGGGCGCAGCCGGGCGACCGGGAACAGCGCGGCCACCACCAGCGCCGACACCGCGAGCGGGACCGGCCGCGGAAGGATCGCCAGGAAGGTGACGAGCGCCAGCATCGCCAGAAGCTTCACCGCCGCGGGGGTGCGATGGATCGGGGAATCGCGGGGGACGTAGCGGCCCAGCATCAGCGGGCCGCCAGCTCGCGGTAGAAGGCGATCGACTCGGCGGGCGGGCCGTCGTGGACGAGGGCACCGTCGTCCATGACCAACACGCGGTCGAAGTCGTCGAGCATGTCGAGGTGGTGCGTGAGCAGGACGACCTGCTGGTCGAGCGCGGCGAGGCGGTCCCGGACCTTGAGCACGTTGCGCAGGTCGAGCAGGGTCGTGGGCTCGTCGCAGACGAGGATCTCCGGGTCGGTGACCAGCACCGACGCGAAGGCAAGCATCTGCTTCTGCCCCGAGCTCAGCAGCTGCGCGGGGGAATCGGCGTGGTCGGCGAGGCCGAACTCGGCGAGCACGGCCATCACCCGATCGGTGTCGACGGGCCGCCGTCGGCCGCGGCCCGGCGGGCGCAGCGACAGCGCGACGTCCTCGGCCGGCGTCGGCATGACGATCTGCGCGGCCGCGTCGGCGAACATGAAGCCCACCTTGCGGCGCACCTCGGAGCGCTTCTTCCGCACGTCCAGCCCCAGGGTCTCGACGGTGCCGCTGTCCGGGACGACGAGGCCGTTGAACGTGCGCGCGAGCGTCGACTTACCGGAGCCGTTGGCCCCGATGATCCCGATCCGCCGCTCCGACAGCTCCGCCGTGATGCCCCGCAGCACGGGGCGCTCGTCGTAGGCGTGGTGGACGTCGTCGAGCCGGATCACGCCCACGCCCTCGCGGGGGCGCGGCGGGCGACCCCGCGCGGGGTCATGCCCCCTTCTTCGCGATGGCCGGATACGCCCGCGCCACCGTCACCACCACGAGCGACGTGATGACCACCTTGATCAGGTCGCCGGGGACGAACTGGAAACCGAGCGTGAGCTTGGCGAACAGGCCCGAGCCGGTGCGCCAGCCCAGCCACGGCAGGCCGATCGCGTACACGATGAGCACCAGCCCGATGATGTTGGCGAGGCCCACCGTGAAGGGATTCGTGCGGCCCCATTTGTCGACGAGCCAGCCGGTCACCAGGGCCCCGATGATGCCGCCGATGAGGAAGCCGCCCGTAGGGCCGGTGAGCACCGCCAGGCCGCCGCGGCCGCCCGCGCCGATCGGCAGCCCCACGACGATGAGCAGCACGTACAGCGCCACCGAGGCCCCGCCCCACGGGAAGCCGAGCAGCGACGCGGCGAGCATGAACCCCAGGGTCTGCAGGGTGATGGGCGCGATGCCGCTGATCGTGATGGTGGGCATCGCCAGCACCGCGGTGAGGGCGGTGAAGACGGCGACGAGGGCGAGATCGCGCGGCGTGGCGCGATACGTGGCGGCGTTGAACACGGTTCAAGAAGTATCGGGGCGCTCGGCTAGAGTCAAGTCCGTGGCCATCAACCGCTCCGACGTGCTGACCTCCGCGATCGGCGTCCTCGACCGGTCGGGCCTCCCGGACCTGACGATGCGTCGGGTGGCGGCCGACCTCGGCGTCGCGCCGGGCGCGCTGTACTGGCACATCCCCAACAAGCAGTCGCTGCTCGCGGCGATCGCCGACACCATCCTCGCCGATCCGGCGCTGGCCGCGGCGGCGTCGAAGTCGCGGATGCGCTGGGACCGCCAGCTCACCGGCTACGCGCACGCGCTGCGCGCCGTGCTCCGCAAGCACCGGGACGGCGCGGAGGTGGTCTCCGCATCGCTGGCCTCGCAGCTGGGCACCAGCAATCTGCAGTCGCAGATCGCCGAGATCGCGGCCTCGGCGGGCGCGGGTCCTGCGGACGCTAGCGCCGTCGCCCTCACGCTGACGCACTTCGTCGTCGGTTTCACCTTCGAGGAGCAGACCCGCGAGGCGATGGCCCGCGCCGGGGCAGCCGCGGGCGAGCTCGACCAGACCGCCACCGATCGGGCCTTCGCGGGCGGCGTCGACCTCATCGTCGACGGGCTGCGCGCCCGCACGTCCGCGCCGGCCTGACCTCAGGACAGGTCGACGGCGCGGTCCACCGCGTAGCCGTACCCGGCGATCCCGAATCCGGCGATCACGCCGGCCGCGATAGGCGAGACGTAGGAGTGGTGCCGGAAGGCCTCACGGGCGTGGACGTTGGAGATGTGCACCTCGATGATCGGCACCTCGGGGATCACCAAAGCATCGGCGACAGCCACTGAAGTATGTGTCCATGCTGCCGGATTAACCACGATCGCGGAGAATTTTCGGTCGCGTGCGACATCGTGGATCCACCCCACCAGCTCGGCCTCGTCATTGGTCTGACGGACCTCCACTTCGGCGTCGCGCGCGGCCGCCGCCCGACGGCAAACGTCGACGACGTCGGCGTACGAATTCTGCCCGTAGACCTGCGGCTGCCGCACGCCCAGCATGTTCAGATTCGGTCCGTTCAGCACCAGAATGCGGGCTCCCATGGGCCCAGAATAGCCCGGGGTGGATCACAGGAAATGGGATACATGTCCCACGCCGTGCGCATCTGACCCGCGGATCATGTAATCTCCCAGTATTCGCAATCTGGAAGGGAGGGCCTTATGACAACGTTCGCGGCCAAATTGAATCGACTTTTCGAGGTCGTGCATCCCGCAGACCGGGGGCCCTACACCTCCTCGGAGTTCTGCAGGATGGTCGAGGAGAGCGGCGGCAAGCTGTCCGTTCCCTATCTGTCGCAGCTGCGCTCCGGCCGGAGCTCGCGCCCCGCGTACGACATGGTGGCGTCCATCGCACAGACCTTCGGCGTCCGCGCCGAGTACTTCTCGGACCCGCTCTACGAGCGTGAGGTCCTGGGCGATCTGGAGCTGACCCGCGAGCTTCGCGAGTCGGGCATGCTCGAGATGGCGCGCCGTTCGACGAAGCTCTCGGCGGACCGCCGGGCCGCGCTCGCCGGCCTGCTCGCCGAGCTCGAGGCGGAGGACGACAAGGCCTAGGCCGCGCACCTCTCCGGGCCTCTGGCCCGCCGGGCCGGCAGCGGCCCACCGGGGCTCAGCGCACCCGCTCCAACAGGGGCGACGGGGTGTGCTGGGCCCTTTTCGTCACTGCGGCCGTCCAGCGCGAGGTCCGCCAGCCCGACGGGGGCTCCAGATCGACGGCGTGCACGGAGCCGTACGGCGCCTCACGATCCAGCCATCGCGCCACCGCGGCGGCGCGGTCGACCGGCGAGGCGTCGGACAACTTGCCGTCGCCGGGGCTGGCCAGCATCGCCCAGCCGTCGAGCACGACGACGGCACGCGCCTCCGCCGTCTCGACCCAGCCGCCGCCCTGCCGCACGACGGCCTCGAGGTCGGGGAACAACTCCTTGACCTGCTCGTACGCCGGCCGGAAGTGCAGCCACTCCCGCGCCGAGATGAGGATCGACGCGAGCCACGAAGCCATCAGCACCAGCGTCCAGCTCGCGAACGCGGCGTCCAGCATGAACCGGTTCAGCCGGAGCACCCACACGCCCACCTGCAGCTGCTGGAGCAGGACGCCGCCGGCGATGACGTTCGCGACCGCGACGACCGCGAGCAGGACCCCACCCAGCGCCAGAAGCCGGAGCTGCGCGCGGTGCACCCGGCTGCGCTTGGACACCCGCCACGTGGACACGGCCACGACCAGCGCCGTGGCTCCGAGGCAGGTGTAGACCAGCGCCGTCTCGACCGCGAGCCCGAAGTCGCCGCCGAAGCCCAAGCCCGTCGGGTCGCCGAGGTGGCCGAGGGCGGACCCGGTCACGATGATCACGCCGACCACGACGAGCGGCGGCGCCCATACCAGGAGCCGGGCCCGGCTCAGCCGCCCGTCGAGCGCGAAGGCGAAGACGAGCGCGCCGTAGCAGGCCACGAGCAGTAGGACCCGCTCGATGGTCACCACTTCGTACTCGGACAGGCCCAGTCGGCCCAGCGCCTCGATGGACACCGGGGTGTCGATGGTGACCATCAGCGCGAGCGCGACCGCGGTGAGCAGCGCACCGCCCGCCGGAGGGTTCCGGTTCGTCTGCCACCGGCTGAATCTTTCCAGCGCACCGAGCCAGAGGATCGGTGCGACGAGCGACGCGATCATCCGAGCAGTTCGTCGACCACCGAGTCGACGCGGGTGATCGTGTGCCCGGCCTTGACACGGCGCACGAGCAGCGTGGCGAAGGACTCCGCCTCGGCCTCGCACCGCGCGGCCCGGCCGCTGTCGGGATCGGAGGAGCAGCCCTGCTCGTGGCCGAGCACCAGGTGGCCCAGTTCGTGCGCGAGCGTCTGCTCGAAGGTGGCGACGCCGCTGGAGACCACCAGCAGGTCGCGTTCGTCGGAGCGCAGCCACATCCCGAAGACGCCGACGGGCAGCGTCATGCGCTGCACGTCGATCCGCCGGCCGAGATGCTCGGAGTACGCGGCGACCACTTCGGCGACGGTTCCCGGACCCGATCCGGACTGCGGGGTCACCGCACGCACGACGGCGCGGACTGCGCGTGTCGGCCGGTCGGATCCCCTCATGACCGAAACGATACGTCGGTTCGTCGGCTCGTTGTACACCAAGCCACTCATAGAACCGGTTCGCCCGGATTCCGCCAGGTCGCGACGTCTAGACTCGCGGGGTGCCCGAACCGTCCGACGCTGCCCGCACCGTCCGCTCCACGGCCCGGACCGCCGCACTGACCGGCGTGCTCGGCGTCCTGTTCGCGCTGCTCACGCCGTTCATGCCGGTCCAGCAGACCACCGCCGCACTGGACTGGCCGCAGCGCGGATCGCTCGAGGCCGTCACGGCGCCGCTCATGTCCTACGTGCCCGATAGGATCGACGTCACAATCCCCTGTTCCGCTGTCGGCGGACTTCCCGGGGGTGCGGGGACCCTGGTCGCGACGGGCCCCGTCGACTCCCCCGACACCGTCCGACGGGGCATGACCATCGGCGTCAACACACTCCCCGACCAGCGGCGCATGCTGGAAGTGGTGGTCCGCAACACCCCCCTGCTCACGGTCGACGTCGCGGCGCTGAGCGCCCCGGGCTGCCGCGCGATCGTCTTCTCCGGCGACACCAAGACGGTGAAGGCCGAGGTCACGGGCGTCTCCGCCCCCGACGGCACGCCGCTCGCGGGCGGCAAGGACAACGGCTTCGACTACCGGCCCCAGGTCGTCGGGGTGTTCACAGACCTGCATGGCACAGTCACGGACAGCACGCGAATTCAGTTCCGTGCGGATATCGACACGCGCTACTCGACGGTTCCGGCCGCCGCCCGGTGGGTCGTCATCGTCCTCGCGATCGCGCTGATCCTCGCGAGCCTCGTCGCCCTGCACCGGCTCGACGTCGCGGCCGACGGCCGCCGGCACCGTCGGATCATGCCCGAGGGGTGGTGGCGCCCGACGAAGCTCGACAGCACCGTCCTCGCCCTGCTGGCGACCTGGCACGTGATCGGCGCGAACACCTCCGACGACGGCTACATCCTCACCATGGCCCGCACGGCGGAGGCCGCGGGCTACACCGCGAACTACTACCGCTGGTACGGCGCGCCCGAGACCCCCTTCGGCTGGTACTACCAGGCCTTCGCGTGGCTCTCGCACCTCTCGACGGCCAGCCCGTGGGTCCGGCTGCCCGCCCTGATCTGCGGTATCGCGACCTGGCTGATCATCAGCCGGGAGGTGGTCCCCCGGCTGGGCCGGGCCGCGCGCTCGCGGTTCGCGCTGTGGGCCGCCGCCGGGGTCTTCCTAGTCTACTGGTTCGCCTTCAACAACGGGCTGCGCCCCGAGCCCGTGATCGCGCTGGGCGCGCTGCTCACCTGGTGCTCGGTGGAGCGGGCGATCGCGACGGGCCGGGTCCTGCCCTTCGCGGCGGCCGCGGTCTTCGCGGGGTGGACGGTGGCGGCCGGGCCGACGGGCATCATGACGGTGGCCGCGCTGCTGGCCGGCGTGCGGCCGGTGGGCCGGCGGATCCTCGCCCGGGCCCGCACGAGCCCCGCCGGGTTCCGGCTCACGATCGCCGCGTACGTGGCGCCGGTGCTCGCCGCCGGGGTGCTGCTGGTGCCGATCATCTTCTCCAAGCTCACCGCGTCGGCCTTCGTGCAGAAGACGCTGATGCAGTCCGACGTGGGCACCGTCGTCGACACCAAGAAGTGGTACAACGAGATCGACCGGTACTCGGCCCTGTTCACGTTCACGGCCGACGGCGGCGTCGCCCGACGGTTCGCGGTCATCGTCACCATCGCCTGCCTGCTGCTCACGGGCGCGGTGCTCCTGCGCAAGGGTCGGATCCCCGGCGCGAGCCTCGGGCCGAGCCGGCGCCTCGTGGCCGTCACGCTGGGCGGCCTACTGCTGCTCATGTTCACCCCCACCAAGTGGACGCACCAGTTCGGCGCCTTCGCGGGCCTGGCGGGCGCGCTGGCCGCGCTCACGGCGATCGCGCTGGCCCCCGCGGCCCTGCGCAGCGCCCGCAATCGCGCGCTGAGCGCCTCCGTGGTCCTCCTGGTGCTCGGCCTGTCCTTCAGCGGCCCGAACGGCTGGTGGTACGCCAGCAACTACGGCGTGCCCTGGGGCGAGTCGACGGTGCTCGCCCTCGGCACGGTCTTCTTCGCCGGGGCGGGCGTCGCGCTGCTGGTCGCCGGGTGGCTGCACTTCCACGAGCCCGATCCGGCCCCGGTGCCGCCGCGGGCGAAGCGGGTCGTCGACTTCTTCAGTCGCCAGTCGTCGATCACGTGGGCCGCCTGGACGGTGGTCGTGTTGTGCGTCGGCTCGATGCTCGCGACGACCGGCATCACCCAGTTCTCCTCGTTCTCCAACGGCAAGGCGAACCTCCGGGCGTTCGGCGGCGACGGCTGCAACCTGGCCGATTACGTGCTCACCGAGCCGGATCCCACGTCGGGCCTGCTGCTGCCGCTCGACGGGAACATCCGCGACGGCCTCGCCGGGCCGGGCACCACCGGCGTCTCGCCCGACGGGGTGCCGACCATCATCAACGCCACCACCAGCTCCAACACCGACGATTCGAGCACCTCGCTCGACGCGATGGCGCGGCTGCCGCAGGACACCACGTCGGGCCGCACGTCGACGGCCGGGATCAACGGCTCGCACATGCGCCTGCCCTACGGCCTGGACCCGGCGCGCACCCCGGTGCTCGGCTCCTACTCGCAGGAGGGCCAGGTCAAGGCCCAGGTGGTCTCGAAGTGGTACCCGCTGCCGGCGAACGCCGCGGACCGCTCGCTCATCACGCTCTCCGCCGCCGGGAAGTTCACCGACGACGAGCTGTACGTCGAGTACTCCACCGATGCGCCGGCCGCCGGCGCCCAGCCGAAGGTCGCGGGCAAGAAGTCCTTCATCGACATCGGGCCGAAGCCGGCGTGGCGGAACCTGCGCCTGCCCCGCACCGACCTGCCCGCGGACGCCACCGCGATCCGGGTCGTCGCGCTCGACGACGACCTGGCGATCGACCACTGGCTCGCCGTGACCCCGCCGCGGGTGTCGAAGCTGGTCACGGCGCAGGAACTGATCGGCTCCACCGAGCCGGTGCTGCTCGACTGGACGTCCGGCCTGGCCTTCCCGTGCCAGCGGCCGTTCAGCCACGCCAACGGCGTCGCGGAGGTGCCGCAGTGGCGGATCACCCCCGATCAGAACCTGTCGCCCGTCACCACGGAGTGGGAGGGCACCCTCGGCGGCGGCCCGCTCGGCTGGTCGCAGATGCTGCTCCAGCAGGAGAAGATCCCCGGCTACCTCCAGGGCGACCTGGGCCAGGACTTCGGCGACGTGATGCGGCTCGTTCCGTACTCCCAGGCGCGTGCGGCGGATCTCACACTCGGGACCCGCACCGTCTGGGGCACGCACGTCGAGGCGCCGATCCGCAAGGACCGGACCGATTCCTGACGGACTTTCCTGACCTGCGGCATCGCACGGACTGAGAATCCCTTAAGCGATCCCGTCTTCCCCGGACGGCGAATCGGTTCTCGCAGCTGACTCGCATACCATGAGCACCCGTGTCCGTGCCTACGTCCCGCTCCGAGTCGGAGCCCGGCCCCCAGCGTCGAGCCGCCGCCGCGGCGCCGCCGCGAGCCGCCGGTATTGCCCGCCTCGCCGCGGTCGTCGCCGGTGCGGTCGGCCTGCTGCTCTGCCTGCTGACCCCGCTGCTGCCCGTCCAGCAGGCCACCGCCTCGCTCGACTGGCCGCAGCTGCGACCCGGGGCCGAGAGCGCGGAGGTCACGGCCTCCCTCGTCACGCAGTCGCCCGCCGACCTCACGGCGACGGTGCCGTGCTCGGCGATCGCCCGCGCAGCCGGCTCCGGGGGCACCGTCCTCTCGACGCTGCCCGTGGGCTCGGGCGCCGCCCGCGAGTTGGGCCTGAACGTCACCGTCGGGGCGCCCGGGCCGGGCCAGGCGGTCACCGTCTCCTCCCGCAACACCGTCATCGCCGCGGCGCCCGTCGACCGGCTGCGCGGCTGCTCGCAGCTGCGCCTGTGGTCCAACGCCGCCGAGGTGGGCGCGCGCTTCGAGGGCATCGACGTGGCGGGGTCCATCCCCACGGAGAACCGCCCCGTCATGGGCGGCGTCTTCACCTCCCTGAAGGCCGCCGACGTCGCCGCCGCGGGCCCGGGCCTGCGCCTGCACGCGGACCTCGACACCCGCTTCGAGCTGTCGCCGTCGCCCCTCAAGGCCGCGGCGATCGGCATCGGCCTGCTCAGCGTGCTCGCCTCGCTGATCGCGCTGTGGCTGCTGGACCGGAACTTCGGCCACCACCGTCGCGCGCCGCACCGGACCGTCGGGCAGATCCTGCGCCCCCGCCTCGTCGACGTGGCCGTGCTCGGCGGCCTCGCCCTGTGGACCGTGCTCGGCGCGGGCAGCTCCGACGACGGCTACATCCTGTCGATGGGCAAGGTCGCGCCCGAGGCCGGCTACACGGCCAACTACTACCGATTCTTCGGCGCCCCCGAGGCGCCCTTCGACTGGTACTACACCTTCCTCTCGCACTGGGGCTCGATCAGCGCGAACGCGATCTGGATGCGGCTGCCGATGCTGGCCGCGGGCGCACTCACGTGGCTGCTGCTCAGCCGCGTGCTACTGCCGCGCCTCGGCCCGGGCGTGCGCCGCTACCCGCTGGCCGTGTGGACCGCGGGCGCGATGCTCCTGGCCTTCTGGTTCCCGCTGGCCTCGGGCCTGCGTTCCGAGCCGATCATCGTGCTCGGCACCATCGTCACCTGGGCCGCCGTCGAGCGGTCCGTCGCGACGCACCGCGCGCTACCGGCGGCGGTCGCCGCGATGGCCGCGGGCCTGACGCTGGGCCTCGCGCCGCAGGGCGTCGTCGCGGCGGCCGTGCTGCTGGCCTCGTCGGCCGCGGTGCTCCGCGTGCTCGTCGCGCGCCGCCGCGAGGCCGGGCTGGCCGCGCTGGTGCTGCCGGTGCTCGCCGCCGCTGCGGTGATCGTGCCGATCGCCTTCCGCGACCAGTCGCTGGCGTCGGTGGCCGAGGCCATCCGGATCCGGCTCGAGGTGGGGCCGGCCGCGCCGTGGACGCAGGAGTACCTGCGCTACTTCTTCCTCACGAACGAGACGACCGACGGCACACTCGTGCGCCGCGTGCCGGTCTACCTGTTCATCATGAGCCTGTTCGTCGCGCTGTTCGTCATGCTCCGGGGCAGCCGGATCCCGCGGATCGCGCCGGGCCCGGTGTGGCGCCTGGTGGGCGCCGTCTTCATCGCGGCGGCCCTGCTCACGCTCACGCCCACCAAGTGGACGGTGCACTTCGGCGTGTACGCCGGACTCGCCGCCGCCCTCGCCGCGGTCACGACGGTGGCGGTGGTCGAGGCCGCGCGCACCTCCGTCCGGAACTTCACCTTCTTCCTGTGCGGGATGCTCTTCGCGCTGGCCGCCGCCTTCGCGGGCTTCAACCTGTGGTCCTGGCCCTACCTGTGGGGCGTGCCGTGGTTCGACCGGCAGCCCGAGGTCGCCGGCATCACCTTCAGCAAGGCCTTCCTGATCCTGGCCGGCCTGGCGGGCGCGCTCGCCGCGTGGCAGCACTTCCGGATCGACTTCCGCAGCCGCGGCGAGGGCGGCCTGGTCGAGGACGGCACCGTCGACGAATCCGCGCTCGACGACGCGGAGCTCGCCACGCACACCCGGGCCGACCGCGACCAGGCGCTGCGCAGCCGGCGCCGGCTGCAGCTGGCCTCCATGCCGCTCGTCGTCGTCCTCGGGCTGCTCGTGCTCGGCGAGGGCGCGATCTTCGCGAAGGCCTACGTCTCGAACCCGGCCACGTACACGGTCGCCAAGGGCAACCTGGACGCGCTGCGCGGCAACAGCTGCGGCATGGCGGGCTCGGTGCTCGTGGAGACCGACCCGAACGCCGACATGCTGACCTCCGCGGAGGGCCGTCCAGCCGCGCAGGCGCTGACGGGGCCCGGCAGTTACGGCTTCACTCCCGACGGCATCGCGAACGAGCTCAAGCCGCTGGCCATCAGTTCAGCGCCCGGCCAGATCAACATGGCGTCGCCGATCACCTCGCCGTTCACCTCCACAGCGGCGACGGCGGGCACGGGCGGCGGGACCGGTCCGCGCACCGTCAACGGCAGCACCGCGGCCCTCCCCTTCGGGCTCGACCCGGCGCGTACGCCCGTGGTCGGCTCGTACGGCCAGAACACCGTGCCCGCGGAGCTCTTCAGCGACTGGTACAGCCTCCCCGCGCGGTCGGTGGACCGGCCGCTCGTGGCGTTCGCCGCCTCCGGCGCGATCTCCTCGGTCGGCCCGACCGGCAAGAAGGAGTACGGCCAGCCCGTGACGCTGGAGTGGGCCGAGCGCCGCGCCGACGGCTCGATCGGCGCCCGCGGCGTGATCGACCCGATCGACCCGGGCCCCAACAAGCCCTGGCGCAACCTGCGGGTGCCGATGGAGGCCATCCCGCCGGCCGCGAACGTGGTCCGCATCCACGTGCGCGACCCGAACCTGGGCGACCAGCAGTGGGTCGGCGTGACGCCGCCGCGCGTGCCGCGCCTGCGGACCCTGCAGGACGTGGTGGGCGAGGAGGACCCGGTCCTGCTCGACCTGCTCGTGGGACAGCAGTTCCCGTGCCAGCGCCCGCTGGCCATCCGCAACGGTACCTACGAGGTCCCGAAATGGCGCATCCTGCCCACCCGCAAGGACGCGCTCTCGACGTCGGGGACCTGGCAGGCGCGGGAGGCCGGCGGCCTGCTGACGGTGCCCGACACGCTGCTGCGGACCACGACGCTGCCCACGTACATGACCGGGGACCTCACCCGGGACTGGGGCGAGCTGCAGCAGTACACGCCCCTCGCCGACGACGCCCCCGCGGCGAACCTGACGGTCGGTGTCCAGACGCGGTCGGGGTGGTGGCGCCAGGGCCCGATCCGCGCGCTGACCAACCAGACCGTGAAGAACTAGGAATCGATGATGAGCAGCGAGAACTCGACCGCACCCGCGACGGTGCCGCCGGAGCAGCGCTACGGGAAGTGGCGGATCGTCGCCGCCGTCGCGGGCGTGGTGGGCTTCGTGCTGGCGATCCTCACCCCGTTCCTGCCGGTCAAGGAGACGACGACCGCGGTGCACTGGCCCCAGAACGGCCGGATCTCCAACGTCGAACTCCCGTTGGTCTCGTACACGCCGGTCCGGCTGGACGTCTCGCTCCCCTGCGCCCTGGTGAACGAGTTGCCGGCAGCCGGCGGCACGCTCCTGCGCACGCTTCCTGCCGATGGACCGCGACCGGGCCTGCAGGGCCTGGTGATCCGGGCCGACGCCAAGAACGTCATCATCGCCGACCGCGACGTCGCGCTGGCGACCGCGAGCCGGGCCGACGTCGCACGGGCGGGTGCCGGGTGTGCGATCCGCTTCGTCTCGACTCCGGAGTCGACGAGCGCCTCGTTCACCGGGGTCACGGCCTCCGACCCGGCGGCGAACCAGCTCTCGGTCAGCGTCAACGACCCCAACCTGCGGCCGCAGATCGCCGGCTTCTACACGGACATCCCCGCGAGCGTCCCGACCACAGGAATCGCCGTCTCGACTCAGGTCGACACCCGCTTCAACACCACGCCGTCGACGATCAAGCTGATCGCGATCATCGTCGGCATCGCCGCCACCATCCTGGCGTTGGTCGCGCTGGGCTTCCTTGACCTGCGGGACGGCCGCGGCCACATCCGCTTCATGCCCCAGGGCTGGCTGCGCCCGCGGCCGGTCGACTTCACCGTGATCGGAATCCTCGGGCTCTGGTGGCTGATCGGCCCGAACACGTCCGACGACGGCTACCAGCTCACGATGGCCACGCAGACGAAGTACAGCGGCTATCTGATCAACTACTTCCGCAGCTTCGGCGTGCCGGAGAACCCGGTCGGCTGGAACGACTACATCTTCACTGCGATCTCGCACTTCACGACGGCGGCGCCCGCGATGCGCCTGCCCGCGTTGGTCTTCGGACTCCTGACCTGGCTCGTGATCTCGCGCGAGATGATTCCCCGGCTGGGGCGCGCGGTGCGCAACAACCCCGCCGCGCTGTGGGCCGGCGCGGGCGGCTTCCTGCTGCTCTGGCTGCCGCTCAACAACGGGCTGCGTCCCGAGCCCGCGGTGGTCTTCTTCTCCCTGCTGACCTGGGTCTCGGTGGAGCGAACCATCGCGACCGGTCGACTGCTGCCGCTCGCGATCGCCGTCCCGTGCGCCGCGCTCTGCGTGGGCGCCGCGCCCGGCGGACTCGTCGCCGTGGCCGCCCTGCTCGCCGCGTCGCGCCAGATCATCACGCGCATCGTCAAGCGCCGGGGGCGCGACGGGCTGCTGCCCATGCTCGCGCCGATCCTGGCCGCGGGCATGGCCTACCTGTTCTACGCCTTCTACACGCCGACTTTCGCTTCGCTCCGCGAGGCGATCACGGTCAAGGGCGTCACCGGGCCCACGCTGGACTGGTACGAGGAGAGCGTCCGGTACTACTACCTGATGCTCGAGACCGAAGACGGCTCGATGGTTCGCCGCATCGGCATCCTCACCTCGTTCCTCTGTGTGCTCACGGTGCTCATGATCATGTTGCGGCGGAAGCGCCCGGCGGGCATCTCCGCGGGCCCCGTGTGGCGGCTCATGGCGGTCTTCTTCGCCACCATCGTGCTGCTGGCGTGGACGCCCACCAAATGGACCCACCACCTCAGTCTCTTCGCCGGCTACGCCGCGGGCATCGCCGCGGTGGCGGCCACACTCACGATGGCGCCGATGATGCGCTCGAAACGCAACCGCGTCTTCTTCGCCGCCGCAGCGCTGTTCGTCGTCGCGATCTCCTTCGCGGCCCGCGTCGGCTACTACTGGGTCGGCACCTACGGCATCCCGTGGAACACCATGCCGCCGCAGCTGTTCGGCGTGAAACTGTCCTGGGTGTTCTTCGGTGCTGCCGTCGTGACCACGCTGTACGGCCTGTGGCTGCACTACCGCCGCGACTACGCGCCGGAGCCCACCAAGCCCGGATCTCGGACCCTCCCGACGCTGGCGATCATCACCGTGATCCTGGCCCTGTTCGACGTCGCGACCATGGCCAAGGGCGCGTACGTCCAACGCGGCAGCTTCTCCTGGACCGCGTCGAACGTCCGTGCGCTGCAGGGCGACATCTGCTCGATGGCGGACTACGCACTGATGGAGACCGACCCCAACGCGGGGCTGCTGCGGCCCGCGCCGCGGCCCGACGGTTCCGTGCCGAGCGCGGCGCAGGCGCTCGCCGGGAAGTCGACGGGCTTCTCCCCCACCGGCATCCCCGGCTGGCTCTCACCGACGAAGTCCAACCCCGGGCACAACAACGACGTCACCAACGTCGACCAGCCGGAGGTGGTGGGTGGCAAGCGCAACCCGGACCCGAAGAAAGACGGCGTGCCACTGCCGTTCGGCCTGAACCCGGAGACCACACCGGTGCTCGGGTCCTCCGGCGCCACCGGGCTGGCGAACCTCACCACCGACTGGTACGCGCTCGGCGCGGTCACGGATCGCACTCCCCTGGTGACGCTGTCGGTCGCGGGACCCATCGCGGCCAAGGGGAACAACGACGTCGCACGAGACGGCCGGACCCTGTTCCTCGAGGCCGGGCACCGGTCCGAGAACGGCGCGGTACAGCCGCTGGGCCGGATGGTCCCGCTCGACGCGTGGACCAACAACAACTGGCGCAACCTGCGCTTCCCGACGGCCGACCTGCCCCGCGGCACGAACACGGTGCGCGTGGTGATCGACGACAAGGTGCCCTCACCGGACCCCGTCGTGGTCACGCCGCCGCGGATGACGGAGATGAAGACGCTGCAGGAGTTCCTGGGCACCGACACCCCTGTCGCGCTGGACTTCATGGTGGCCTTCGCCTTCCCGTGCCAGCACCAGGTGCGCGCCGTCAACGGCGTATTCGAGCGACCCGAGTACCGCATCACGCCGGACTTCGGTGCAACCTCGACCACGTCCGCCACCTGGCAGGGCTGGAAGACGGGCGGCCCGCTGGGCGTCACCGACGCGCTGTACCACGAGCAGATCGTGCCCACCTATCTCACGGGCAAGTGGGCGATCGACTGGGGCACTCTCATCCGATTCACCCCGTGGACCGCGGCCGAACCGGCGCAGCTGGAGCTCGGCACCACGACCCGCACGGGCTGGTACACGCCGGGTCCGATGCGCTCCGCGCCGTACTGATCGGCGCCGGCGCACCGGCCGGGGTCAGTACAGCTAGCGCACTCCGTCCCAGAGGGCGCGGAGTTCCGGTGCGGGATCGACGACGGTGCCGCCCTCCCCGCCGAACACCCGCACAGTGCGGGCGGGGAGGTAGGGCGCCCAGCCCGGGTCCTCGCCGCGGGTGAAACGCACCCAGGCGCCGTGGGTCTCGTCGGCGACGGCCTGTGAGGGGTCCGGCCCGGTCAGGTTGGTGACCCCGTCGGCGTGGAGGTTGTCGAAGGTGAAGGCGAGCTCGACGGCGTGGCAAGCGCCGAGGCGGCCGCCGAGCGCGGTGGACGGCTCGTCGAAGCGGTAGAAGAAGGTCTCCGCCGGCGCGTCCGCGCGGGCCTCGGCGATCCGCACTGCGGGGATGCCGAAGAACCAGTCGGCCATGATGCGGCAGAACAGGTCCCCGGGCGACGCGGCGGGCTCGGTCGCCCGGTACGCGGCGACCGCGGCAGCCGGGTCGGGCAGGCCGTACTTCGCGGCGGTGGGCGCGAGCGCCTCCTCGGGAAGCAGGTCGATCAGCCCGCCGGGAACGATGAAGAAGCGGGCCTCGTCGGCGTTGGCGCCCACCAGGACCCGTACGCCGGCGCCGGAGCCGGCGCGGATCGCGTCGATCGGCAGCTGCGGCAGGACGTCGCCGTCGATCACCGGCTCGAAGATCATCACGTTCCGCGAAAGCTCGCCCCACGCGGCGGGGTCCGGGTTCGCCTGGATCTCGGCGTCGAGGGCCGTCGTGGCGTCGACGAGGGCGGCGGGTTCGACCGTCGCGAAGCCCTCACGGCTGGGTTCCACGCCGAGTCGCTCGGCGAGGGCGCGGGTGACCTTCTGCGCGGTCTCCCGGGTGATCGCGTGGTGGCCCGCGCCGCTCTGCAGCACGGCCTGGGCGAACAGGCCCTGTGCGAGGGGCGATCCGAGCAGCGAGCCGACGCTCATCCCGCCGGCGGACTCGCCCGCGACGGTGACCCGCGCCGGGTCGCCGCCGAAGCCGGCGATGTTGTCGCGCACCCATTCCAGCGCCATGATCTGATCGCGCAGGCCGAGATTGGTGTGCTCATCGCCGGTGTCGAGGAAGCCGAGCGCGCCCAGCCGGTAGTTGATGGTCACGCACACGACGCCGTCGCGGGCGAAGGCGGCGCCGTCGTAGTAGCCGCTGCGGCCGCTGCCGTTGCGGAAGGCGCCGCCGTGGATCCACACGAAGACCGGCAGCCCGTCGGCGCCCTCGGGCGCCCAGACGTTGAGGTTGAGGCATTCGGCGCCGGGGAAGTCCGGCTCGGCCGTGAGGATCTCGGCGACGGGGCCCTGGTAGCCGGGCTTGGGCACCGTCGGGCCGAAGGCGGAGGCGTCGCGCTCGCCCTCCCACGGCGCGGGCGGCGCGGCGGGCAGGAGCCGGCCGGCACCGTCGAGCGGGGCTGCGTAGGGCAGGCCCAGGAAGCGGGCCACACCCTGCTCGACGGTGCCGCGGACGCGGCCGGAACGGGTCTCGGCGGTGACGGAGGAGGTCATGCCTCCCTGTCTACCGGGAGGCGTCGTCCTTCGGATCGATTTCGATCGGCCCGGAGTGATCGGCGTCGTAGACCTCGACGGTGACCAGCTCGCCGGTGTGCGGCGGGTGGTAGAGGTCCTCCGGGACCTCGCCGTCGGAGTACACGGGCAGGTCGTCCGAGGGCAGCACGTCGGTGCTGTCGTCGGTCACCGCGAGCGTGTTGGCGTGCCAGCGCATCCGCTCGCCGAGCTCGTCGCGGTGCGCCCGCTCCGCCACGATCAGCGGATCGTGCCAGAGGTCCATCATCAGGCCCACGCACATCCCGACCATCACCACGAGGAAGGGCGCCGCCGCGATGATCGCCATCTGTTTGATGCCGGTCAGCGCATCGTCGCCGCTCACCCAGAGCAGTAGCGCCGCAACGGTACCGGTGAGCACGCCCCAGAAGATCGTGATCATCCGGTTCGGTTCCTCGGCCCCGCGCTGCGACAGCGTGCCCATCACGATGGACGCGGAGTCGGCGCCGGAGACGAAGAAGATCCCGACGAGGAGCACCACCAGGAAGGCGGTGATGGTCGGCCACGGCAGGTTGCCGAGGACGTCGAAGAGCATGACCTCCTCGTTCTCCGCCTTGCTGATGCCGAGGCCCGCCTGCTCCTGGTTGATCGCGGTGCCGCCGAAGACGGCGAACCAGACCAACGAGACCAGGGTGGGCACGGCCATGACGCCGATCACGAACTCGCGAATGGTGCGGCCGCGCGAGATCTTCGCGAGGAACAGGCCCACGAACGGCGTCCAGCTGACCCACCAGGCCCAGTAGAAGATGGTCCACGAGGCCAGCCACTTGCCGGCCTCCGGCTCGTTGGCGGCGGACCGGGCCGACATGTCCATGAAGTCGGCCGCGTACGCGCCCATCGACGTGGGCAGCAGGTTCAGGATGAACACGGTGGGGCCGACCACGAAGACGAAGACCGCCAGCACCAGCGCGAGCACCATGTTGGTGTTCGAGAGCCACTGGATGCCCTTGGCGACGCCCGAGACCGCCGAGGCCACGAAGGCCAGCGTCAGGATGGCGATGATGGCCACGAGCAGCAGCTTGCTGGAACCGTCCTCGGCCCAGCCGAGCCGCTCCAGGCCGGCGCCGACCTGCGCGGCGCCGAGGCCGAGCGAGGCGGTGGTGCCGAACAGCGTGGCGAAGATGGCCAGGATGTCGATGATCCGGCCGCCGACGCCGTGCCCGCCGGTGCGATTGAAGATCGGCGCGAAGACCGAGCTGATCAGCTGGCTGCGACCGCACCGGTAGGTGCTGTACGCGATCGCGAGGCCGACCACGGCGTAGATCGCCCACGGGTGGAAGCCCCAGTGGAACATGGTGGTCGCCATCGCGACGGCCACGTCGTGGCCGTTCATACCGGGAGGCGCGCCGACGAAGTGGTAGATCGGCTCGGCGGCGCCGAAGAACATCAGGCCGATGCCCATGCCCGCGCTGAACATCATCGCGATCCACGAGACGGTCTTGAACTCGGGCTTCTCACCGTCGCGTCCCAGCGGGATGCGACCGAATCGGGAGAAGGCGAGGAAAGCTGCGAAAAGGACGAAGAAGCTGGCTGAGATCAGGAACAGCCAACCCAAATCGGTGATGATCCAATTGAGGACATCGGAGGTCGTTTTCTTCAACCCGTCCGAATCCAGGAAACCCCAGAGGACGAACGCCAGAACCGCGGCGGCCGTCACACCGAAAACGACCCAGTCGGTCGTCCGGCGATGGTCTCCTGTCGTATTAGTTACAGTAGCCATGATCCCACTAGATCACAGTGGACATGGCACCGGTCAAATCTCCGGTGAAGTCCCACAGGCCCTGACGCGGCGAACTACACTGCCCGACCTGGGCGTTCGTACGCCGGAGAAACCTTCCGACGTCTAACCGGACGGGACGACCGACCGCACCCAGCCCTCGAGGCCGCGCGGATTCCGGGTCTGCAGCAGCACCCGCCCCGGGCCGGTGAACTCGAAGACCATGCCCTCGCCGGACTTCATCGACTGGATCCACTTCCCCTGCACGGCGCGCCGCATGGTGAACTGCATGTTGAGGTCGTAGGCCACGACGTGCCCGGTGTCGATGACCACCTGCTCGCCCGGCCGCAGGTCGATCACGTCGATGGCGCCGTAGCAGGCGACGAGCACCTCGCCCTGGCCCGCGGCCTGCAGGCCGAACGCGCCCTCGCCGCCGAAGAAGGTCTTCGCGCCGCCGAACTGGGTGGTGGTCTGCACGCCGTGGGAGCTCGCGAGCCACCCGCCGCGGGTCACGTAGTAGGGCCGGTCCGGCTGGATCTGCAGGACGGCGATGTCGCCGGGCAGCGTGCCCGCGATGTCGACCCAGCCGCCCTGCGGCGGCGCGGTGAAGGTGGAGACGAAGAACGACTCGCCGGAGAGCAGGCTGCGCTTGAGGCCCTGCATGATGCCGCCCTGCGACTGCGACTGGAGGTTCATCCCCGCGGAGTGCGCCACCATCGCGCCCGACTCCACGGTCATCGGCTCGTTGGGCGCCAGCTGGCAGCGGGCCATGGAGAACGACGGGTTGTGACGGAGCTGTACCTGCATGCCGTCGAATCTAGCCGAATCCGGTCACCCCGCGACACGCTCCCGGCGGCGGGCGTCCCGCTCGAGTGCGCGGTCGCGCGCGGCCTCGAACCTCCGCGCCCGGACGTCCAGCTCGTCGACGAAGTCGCCGATCAGGTCGCGCAGCCGCGCGGCCTCGCCGGTGAGGTCGGTGCGCTCGAGGAGCCGCCAATGGCGCAGCACCGGCACGACCACGGCGTCGCGGTGCTGGCGCAGGTCGTAGATGCCGCTCTTCGCCATGAGCACGGCGTCGCGCCGGAAGTGCGGGAGCGCGGCACCGGGCATCTGGAAGTTGGTGAGCACGGCGTGGATCGCGGCGAGGGCCTGCGCCGGCGCGACCTCGATCGCGGCGCCGAGGATGTTGCGGTAGAAGAGCATGTGCAGGTTCTCGTCGGCGGCGACCCGGGCGAGCATCCGGTCGGCGACGGGATCGTCGCAGACCGCGGCGGTGTTGCGATGGCTGATCCGCGTCGCGAGCTCCTGGAAGGTCACGTAGCTCACCGACAGCAGCATCGAGTTCATCCCCGGCGCGAAGCCGTGCTGCATCTGCGTCATCCGCAGGCCCTCGAGTTCGACGGGATCGACCCCGCGGGTCACGGTGAGGTAGTCGCGCAGCACGATCGAGTGCCGCGCCTCCTCCGCCGTCCAGCGGTGCACCCAGTAGCCCCAGGCACCGTCGAGGGTGAAGTTCTCGGCGATCTCGCGGTGGTAGCTCGGGAGGTTGTCCTCGGTGAGCAGATTCATCACCAGCGACGCCCGGGCGACGGGCGACAGCGCGGAGTCGCTCTCCCGGAAGTCCTCGCCCCCGAGCGCGGCGAAATCGCGGCCGCGGCTCCACGGCACGTAGTCGTGCGGGTGCCAGTCGACCGCCTGCCGGAGGTGCCGGTCGACCTCCCGCTCGGCCGTCTCCGAGAGCTCGTACAGCAGTTCCAGGTCGGTCAGATCACTCATGATTCCCAGCCTGGCCCGCCGCGGCCGGCACGGGCAGGGGCGATGGTCCCCGACGGCGTCCCGCATCCCGGCCCGGCGGTGCGTCACCGCAGGTGGGGACGTGCGTACCGGGCGGGCCGGGACGTATGTCCCGTCCTCGCCCGGCGACGGTCCGCCGAGGAGGGCCCACGCCCCGTACGGGCCTACGCTGAAGGCATGTCCTCGGTATTCCTGGTCGACGACCACGAGATCGTCCGGCGCGGCCTGGCCGACCTCCTCGCCTCCGACGGCAGCCACACCGTGGTGGGCGAGGCGTCGACGGTCCGCGAGGCCCTCGCCCGCATCCCCGCCGTGCGCCCGGACGTCGCGGTGGTCGACGTGCGCCTGCCCGACGGCTCGGGCATCGACCTCGTCCGCACGCTCCGCGACCAGCTGCCCGACCTGCCCTGCCTCGTGCTCACCTCGTACTCCGACGACGAGGCCCTGCTCGAGGCGATCACCGCGGGCGCACAGGGCTACGTGCTCAAGCAGATCCGCGGGACCGAGCTGGTATCGGCGATCCGCACCGTCGCGGCCGGCGGCTCCCTCCTCGACTCCGCCAGCACCGCCCGGGTGCTGCAGCGCATCCGCCGGGGCCAGGAGGCGCCGCCGGCACCGACGGGCCTGACCGGGCAGGAGGAGGCGGTGCTCGAGCTGCTCGCCGAAGGGCTCACCAACAAGCAGATCGCGGAGCGGATGTTCCTGGCGGAGAAGACCGTCCGTAACCACGTGACCGGCATCCTGGCGAAGCTCGGCGTCGAGAACCGGGTGCAGGCGGCCCTGCGCGCGGCGCAATGGCGCGACGCGGGCGGGGTCCGCCGATGACCGGCTCAGGCCAGCGCCGCGCGGGCCTGGCGCCACGCGTCGACCGCGGGGGTGCCGCGCTGCACCGCGCGCTCCGCGAGCAGCCGGCCCAGGAGCCGGCACACCAGGTACTCCCAATCCAGGTCGTCGAGGGCCGCGGTCGTGCGCACCTCGTTCCAGCGGGCGAGGCGGCCGGTGTAGGCGGCCTCGGCGAGGTCCACGACGAGGGCGCGCACGTCGGACCGGTCCAGCGGGTCGATGTCGATTCCGTTCACGCCGCCCAGCGTGGCGGCCGGATGAGCTCCGCGCCAGGGACGTTCGTCCCGACGGTGCTCCCCCGTCCAGGGGGAGCGGTCCGGTGACGGCGGAGCACGGGCCGGACGCCGACCTGCAGGACATCCTCAGCGCGGTGATGGTCGTGGCCCAGGGACTGGACCTGCCCGCGACGGTGCGCCGCATCGTCACCTCCGCGATGGCACTGGTGGACGCCCGGTACGGCGCCGTGGGCGTGAGCAGTGACGACGGCTCGCTGGAGGAGTTCATCTACGTCGGCGTGGACGCGGAGACGGCGGCGCTGATCGGCGATCCCCCGTGCGGCCGCGGCCTGCTGGGGTACCTCCTCGAGGTGCAGCAGCCCGTCCGGATCGCGGAGCTCTCCGAGCACCCGTCCTCGGTCGGCTTCCCGCCGAATCACCCCCCGATGCACAGCTTCCTGGGCGCGCCGATCATCGTCGGCGGGAACCTGTTCGGGTGCATCTACCTGGCGGAGAAGGCCGACGGTGTCGCCTTCACGGCCGGCGACGCGAAGGCGATCGAGATCTTCGCCGCTGCCACGGCGGTCGCCATCGACAACGCCCAGATGCACGCGGAGACGCTGCGCCAGCAGCAGCGTCTCGGCGAGCTGCAGGTCATCGAGGAGCGCGAGCGGATCGGGCGCGACCTGCACGACCACGTGATCCAGCGGATCTTCGCCGCCGGCCTCGGGCTGCAGGTGGCGCGCTCCGCCGCGGCGGACGAGCCCGTCCGCGAGCGGCTCGACGCCGCGATCGGTGAGCTCGACCGCACGATCGCCGACATCCGCTCGACGATCTTCGAGCTCTCGACCGACGGGAGCGGGCTCCGGAGCCGGCTCGTGCGCGCGGTACGGGCCGTCGCGCACGGCGGCGGGACGGCCGTCGACGTCGGCTTCTCCGGCCCGGTGGAGAGCGCCGTGGCCGACGACGGCCTCGCCCGTGATCTCGAGGCCGTGGTGACGGAGAGCGTCTCCAACGCGATCCGCCACTCGGGCGGCACCCGCGTCGCGGTCACGGTGATCGCGAGCGGCGACGCGGTCACCGTGGAGGTCGCCGACGACGGGACGGGCATCCCCGACGGTGGCCGACGCAGCGGGCTGCGGAACCTCGCCACCCGCGCGGAGCTGCGGGGCGGCACCGTCGACCTGCTGCCGGCGGACGCGACGGCGGAGCGGCCCGGCACCGTCGTGCGGTGGTCGGTTCCGCGGGACTCCTAACCGGCGGAGGGCACCGCCGTGAGCGCCTTGTACCCACCCGCGAGGTCCGTGGCGCGGTGCAGCCCGATGTCGCGCAGGGCGGCGGCCGCCAGGGAGCTGGCGTAGCCCTCCGAGCACAGCACGATCCACCGCACGTCCCAGCCCGTGGCCTCGGGGATCCGGGCGTCGGACGTCGGATCGAGCCGCCATTCGAGCACGTTCCGCTCGATGATCAGGGCTCCGTCGACCTCGCCCTCGACGGCGCGCTGCGCCGCGGGACGGGTGTCGATCAGGACGGCGCCGGCGTCCAGCTCGGCACGCAGGTCGGCGGCCTCGACCCGGTCGATGCGGTCCCGCGCGCCGGCCAACAGCCCGTCGACCCCGCGCCCGCCTGTGGGGCCCTCGGGTTCGTCGGTCAGCTCGCTGCGCACGCGGCGCAGCCTGCCGACCGGCGTCACCTCGTAGTACGACATCGCGGTGAGCGGCGGGGAGTAGGCGTGCACGGAGAGGGTGGGCGTGGCCGCCTCGCCCGTCGCCGCGTCGTGGGCGTCGGCGTGCCGGGTCACGTCGTGCACCCAGCCGCGGTCGAACGACGCCTGCCCGCCGGCGTCGATCCGCCGCTCCCGCAGGGCCTCCCCGTCCCAGCTGCGCTCCGCGAGCGCGCCCGAGACCACGGTGAGCGCGCCCAGCGAGCCGGCGTGGTCGTGCAGCTCCGTCGAGCGCTCGGGCACCCAGCTGATGAGCCAGACGTCCACGTCGTCGTCGCCCCACAGGCGGGTCGACCACCGCTCGCCCGCCGGCCAGTCGGTGGGGATCACGCGGTCGTACTCGCCGGCACACACCTTCGCGGCCTCGGTCGCGGTGAGCGCCAGCAGGTCCGGTGCGATATCGGTCATGCGGTTCAGTGTCGGACGGGGCACCCGCGGGGTGAACCCTTCCGCTCACCGCGACCGAAAGCCGCGGGCCCTCAGCGGACGAGCCCCACCTTCTTGAGCCAGGTGGCGGCCACGTCGGCGGGATCGCGGCCCTCGATGTCGATCTGCCCGTTGAGCTCCTGCATCGTCTCGTTGGTCAGCAGGCGGCTCACCTTGGCCAGCACGTCCTTGATGGCGGGGTACTTCGCCAGCGCGTCCGTCCGGACCTCCGGCACGCCGTCGTAGGGCAGGAAGAACTTCCGGTCATCCTCCAACAACTGCAGCCCGAGCTTGCGAATGCGGCCGTCGGTGGCGTAGACGTCGCCCGCGAGGCAGGTGTTGCCGGAGATCGCGGAGTAGATCACGCCCGCGTCCATCGTCGTGATCGTGTTCGCCGGCGTGCCGCTGCCGAGCGGCACCTCGTACTTGTCCAAGAGGCGCCCCAGTCCGTCGGGGCGCGACTGGAACTCGGGGTCGACGCAGAGGGAGCGCTGCGCGGGCGGCAGCCGGAACAACTCGCTCAGCGTGTTCAGCTTCAGCTGCGCCTTCTGCGCCGGGGTCACCGCGAAGGCGTAGGTGTTGTTGAACGGGGCCGGGGTGAGGACCTCGATCCCGTTGGCCCGCTCCGCGTCGCGGACGCGGGTCCACAGCGCGGTGGAGTCGCTGATCGTCTCGGTCTGCCCGAGGTAGCTGACCCAGATGGTGCCGGTGTACTCCCACGAGACGTCGGCGGCGCCGCTCGTCATCGCCTGCCGGGAGGACATCGAGCCCGGCGCGTTGGTGAGGTCGGTGATCTCGGCGCCCGCGGCCTGCAGGATCGTCGTGCTGATCTTGCCGAGCAGGATGCCCTCGGAGAAGGATTTCGACGTCACCGAGATCTTCGCGCCCGCCAGCGGGGTCTGGCCGTCCGCGGACTCGGCGTGCACGAAGTGGCCCGACGAACTCTCGAGCCCGCAGCCTGCGAGCACGAGCGACAGTGCCGCCACCACGGGCAGCAGTGCGCGCCGCACGCGCACCCGCCCGGTCCCGCGCGCCGTCATGCGGTCACCCCGCGCAGGCCGCGCGGCGCCAGCAGGTACTCGGCGAGCCGGGCCAGCCAGTCGATGCCGAGCGCGAGCAGCGCGACCAGCAGCGCGCCCGAGAAGAGCAGGGCCGGCAAGTACAGGGTGACGCCGGTGGTGATGAGCACGCCCAGTCCGCCGGCGCCGATGAAGGTGCCGAGGGTGGCGGTGCCGACGAGGATGACCAGCGCCGTGCGCACACCGTGCAGGACCACCGGAACCGACAGCGGCAGCTCGACCCGGATCAACGTCTGGAAGGCCGAGAAACCCTGGCCTCTTGCCGCTTCGATGACACGGTCGTCCACCTGCCGCAGGCCGGTCACGGTGTTCTGCAGGATCGGCAGCACCGCGTAGACGACGAGCGCGGCGACGGCGGTGCCGAAGCCGGTACCGAACCACATGGCGAACAGCACGACCATGCCCAGCACGGGCGCGGCCTGGCCGACGTTGGCGAGGGCGACGATCACCGGCGCGATGCGCGCGAACCGCTTGCGCGTCGCCAGGATCCCCAGCGGGATCGCGATGAGCACCACCAGCACGGCGGAGACCACGGTCAGCTGGATGTGTTCCCACACCGAACCGCCGAGCTCGGACCACTGCAGCTGCACCGCCTCGGTCTCCGAGAAGTCCTGGCTCGCGTGCCAGATCAGATAGCCGACGAAGCCGACCACGACGAGCAACGGTTCGAGGATCAGGTCGATCGGCACACCGCCCGCGAATCGCGGCGTGGGCCCGACGCGCGCCTCCTTGGACGCGTTCGCCGCGGCGGTCACGACGGGGCCGCCCGGTAGGTGTCGGCGGCCTGTTCCGGGTTGGCGATGGCCTGCCGCTCCCGGATCCGCTGCGCGACCTGTTCGATGGTGAGCGCGCCGATCACCTTGCCGCGCTGCGTGACCAGCACGCCGCCCTGGCTGGCGGCCAGCATCACGTCGAGCGCGTCCGCGAGGGTCGCGGTGCGCTCGGCGACGGGCAGCCGCTGGTCGACGTAGGTCGAGACGACGGGCTTGCTCAGCACCTCGGAGACGGAGGGCCAGGCGCGCGGCCGGTCGTCCTCGTCGACCACGACGACCCAGCTGAGCTTCGCCTCCTTGGCCCGCGCGGCCACCTCCTCCGACGGGTCGCCGGGGCGGGCGAGTACGACGGGGGCGCTGGGGATCTCGCCGAGGGAGCTGAGCGAGAGGTGCTTGAGGGTGGCGCCCGAGCCGACGAACTCCTCCACGAAGGCGTTGGCCGGCGCCGTCAGGATCTCCTCGGGCGTGCCGAACTGCTCGATCTGGCCGCCCTCGGAGAGGATCAGCACCCGGTCGCCCAGCTTGATCGCCTCGTCGACGTCGTGCGTGACGATCACGATGGTCTTGTGCAGCTCCTCCTGGATCGCGAGGAGCTGGTCCTGCAGCCGCACGCGGGTGATGGGGTCGACGGCGCCGAAGGGCTCGTCCATGAGCAGGACCGGCGGATCGGCGGCGAGCGCGCGGGCGACGCCGACGCGCTGCTGCTGGCCGCCGGACATCTCCTTGGGGAACCGGCCGCGGAAGACGTCCGGGTCCAGCCCGACCAGTTCCAGCAGCTCGGTGACCCGGGCGCGGGTGCGGGCCTTGTCCCAGCCGAGCAGGCCCGGCACGGCGCCGATGTTCTTCTCGACGGTCCAGTGCGGGAACAGGCCACCGGCCTGGACCACGTAGCCGATGCCCTGCCGCAGGCCGTCGGCGTCCGCCTTGGTGACGTCCGTCCCGCCGATGAGCACCCGCCCCGAGGTCGGCTCGATCAGCCGGTTGATCATCTTCAGCGTGGTGGTCTTCCCGCAGCCGGAGGGACCGACGATGGCGACGGTCTCGCCCGCTTCGATGACGATGGACAGCTCCTTGACCGCCGGCTTCTCCTGCCCGCGGTAGCGCTTGATCACCTTCTCCAGCTCGATGGCAACGCCCGTGGTTTGACTCATCGCAGTCCCTTCGAGACGGTGAAGCGGCCCAGGAGCACCAGCAGACCGTCGAGTACGAGCGCGACGGCCACCACGAGAACGGTGCCCACCAACGCGGATTCGAGTGCACCGGCGCCGCCGAGGCGGGCGAGGCCGGAGAAGATCAGGGAGCCGAGGCCCGGCCCGAGCACGTAGGCGACGACCGTCGCGACGCCGACCACGAGCTGGGTGCTGACCCGGATCCCGGTGAGGATCACGGGCCACGCGTTCGGCAGTTCGACGGTGGCCAGCACCCGCCAGCGGGGCATGCCCAGGCCGCGGGCCGCCTCGACCAGCGCCGGCGGCACCGCCTGCAGCCCGACGATCGCGCTGGTGAGGATCGGCAGCGTGGCGTAGAAGGCCAGCATCGTGACCGACGGGGTGACGCCCAGCCCGAACACGATGAGCAGCAGCGCGAGCAGGGCGAGGGACGGCACCGTCATACCGACGGAGGCGACGGCGGTGGCGAACGCGGCCCCCGCGCGCGAGCGGTACACCAGCGCCGCGATGACCAGCGCGATCACCGCTCCCAGCACCACGCATTGGATCACCAGCGAGGCGTGTTGATAGGTGAGGAAGCCGAGCTGACCCCCACGACCGTCGAGGAATCTTCGGAGGTCCACGGATCCGAACCTACAGACGATGGAGGGTTCGCGCGCGATTCGCGCCAGAGTGGGCCGAACCGGGAATGGACGGAGAAGGCGTGCGGCGAAGCGGGAGCGGACACACGGCACCCCGAAGTCTTTCCCCTTCTAACTTATAACGCACCCCGGGCCTTGCCGCAAGGCCCCGTGGAGGGCGCATACTCGCTGGCCGGATCCGATTTCTGTCGAGGTGGGTGCATGTCTGAATACGAGAACGAGCTGACATCGGAGCGCGAGTACGTGGCGGGGTTGTACGCGCGATTGGACGCCGAACGGGACCGGGCGCGGCGACGCTACACGGACGCCCTGCGCGACCACGAGGGCCGGGCGGTGGACCGGGAGGGCGACGTGATGACCTCCGCGCGGGAGGTGCGGCGGCTGAGCGTCGCCGAGGAGGGGCTGGCCTTCGGCCGGCTCGACGGGGAGCCGGGCGGCACCGTCGGGACGAGGTACGTCGGGCGGCTGGGCCTGTTCGACGACGAGGACGGCGAGGAGGAGTTGCTGCTGGACTGGCGGGCCCCGGCGTCGCGGCCGTTCTACACCGCGACGGGCGCGCACCCGGAGGGCGTGCACCGGCGGCGGCAGTTCCTCAGCGAGGGCCGCGCGCTGACCGCGTTCACCGACGAGATGCTGGGCCGCCCGGGCGCCGACGCCCGCGGCGACGCGGCGCTGCTGGCTGCGGTGAACGCGCCGCGCGGCGAGGGGATGCGCGACATCGTCGCGACCATCCAGGCCGATCAGGACCGGATCATCCGCTCCGACAATCCGGGCGTCACCGTGATCGAGGGCGGCCCCGGCACCGGCAAGACGGTGGTGGCGCTGCACCGGGTGGCGTACCTGCTGTACACGCAGCGGGCGCGGTTCGAGCGGCACGGCGTGCTGGTGGTGGGCCCGAACACGTCCTTCCTGCGGCACATCGGGCGGGTGCTGCCCTCGCTCGGCGAATCCGACGTGGTGTTCGCGACCCCGGCGACGCTCTACCCGGGCGTCACGACCCGCGCGGAGGACACGCCCGCAGTCGCGCGGATCAAGGGCGCGGCCGCGATGGCGGACGTGCTCGCCGCCGCGGTCGCGGACTTCTCCACCCTGCCGGAGACGCCCGTCTCCATCGGGCTCGGCGACGCCACGGTGCGGATCGAGGCCGACGTGGTCGGCTGGGCCCGGGACGAGGCGCGCGACAGCGGGCAGCCGCACAACCAGGCGCGCACCGTCTTCCTCGACGTGCTGACCTGGGCGATCACCGAGCGGGCGCTGGGCCGGATCGGGAAGCAGTGGCTGCGCCGCGAGGACACGCGGGCGTGGGAGGAGATGCGGGCCGGCATGCTCGCCGACCTCGCGGCGGACGGGACGTTCCGGCGCACCGTCGACCGGCTGTGGCCCGTGCTCTCCCCCGAGGCGCTGCTCGCGGACCTGCTGAGCTCGCCCGAGCGGCTGGCCGCGGCGGGCGCGGACCCGTCGCTGCTGCGATCCGACGGTGCCGCCTGGACCGTCACGGACGTGCCGCTGCTGGACGAGCTCGCGGAGCTGCTCGGCCCGCACGAGGTCCCGGACGACTCCGCGGCGCGGGCCGCGCGCGAGCAGGCGGAGTTCGCGGAGGGCGTGCTGGATTCGCTGGTGTCGCGGGCGGATTCGATGGACGACGAGGACCACCTCTTCGCCACCGACCTGCTCTACGCCGACGACCTGGCCGAACGCTTCGAGGAGCGCGATACTCGTGATCTCGTGGACCGCGCTGCGGCCGACCGCACCTGGGTGTACCGGCATGTGGTGGTCGACGAGGCGCAGGAGCTCTCGGCGATGGACTGGCGGGTGCTGATGCGCCGCTGCCCGTCCCGCTCGTTCACGGTGGTCGGCGACCTCACGCAGCGCAGCGCGCCCGCGGGCGCCCGTTCGTGGGCGGAGATGCTGGATCCGTACGTCGCGGGCCGATGGGCGTACACCGCGCTCACGGTGAACTACCGCACCCCGTCGGAGATCATGGCGGTGGCGGCGGACGTGCTGGCGGAGTTCGCGCCCGGCACCGTGCCGCCGGAGTCGGTGCGCGCCTCCGGGGTCCGGCCGTGGGCGCGGCGGGTGACCGGCGACGGTCTCGCCGGGGCGATCGAGCAGTTCGTCCGGGACGAGGCCGGGCGGGAGGGCACGTCCGTCGTCATCGGGCCCGACGGTACGCCGGGCGCGGTCCCGCCCTCGGAGACGAAGGGGCTCGAGTTCGACGCGGTGCTGGTGGTGGACCCCGAGGCGATCCTCGCCGACGGCGAGCGCGGCGCGGCGGAGCTCTACGTGGCGCTCACCCGCGCCACGCAGCGCCTCGGCGTCCTGCACCGCGCGCCGTTGCCGGCGTGCCTGTCCGGGCTCGGGAGCCCCGTCGCCGCGTCCTGACGCCGGGGCGCGACGGGCTCAGCCTCCGCTCTTGATCCAGTCCAGCGCGATCGCCACGACGGCCGCGTTGAAGAAGAAGCTGAGCACGCTGTGCACGATCACCAGCCGCCGCGTGGAACGCCGGGTGACGGTGACGTCCGAGACCGCGAAGGACGTGCCGATCGTGATGGAGAAGTAGACGAACTCGGTGAGCTGCGGGCGCTCGCAGTCCGGGAACTGCAGGCCGCCGGCGGAGAAGTAGTCGCGGGCGTAGATCTGGGCGAACGCGGTGTGCAGGAGCAGCCAGGAGAGGAGGACCGTGGCCGCGGCGACGGGCTGGAGCACGGGATCCGGCTCGTCGCCGCGGGTGGCGATCATGAGCAGGCCGCCCACCAGGCCGGAGCCGCTGACCACCGCCGCGAACAGCGTGGTCTGCCAGCGCGGCGCCGACATCAGGTCCGGATCGTCCTCGCCCGCGGGGATCCGGCGGCGCAGCAGGAACCAGCCGGCCACCACGTAGGCGACGGCCGCCACGTTCCACACGATGAGCAGGGGCACGGCGGAACTGCCGAACACCAGCACCGCGGCGAGCCACGCCAGGCCCAGCAGCGTGAGCACCGTTTCGAGCAGGGGGACCAGTACCGAGCGTCGCATGCGCTCAGCTTTCCACGGCACCCCGCGCCCGGCGGATACCATCGCCGCATGCCCCCCGCCCGCTCGAGCCCGTCGCGCTACGTGCAGCTGCGCTTCCTCGAGGCGGGGCTGGCGGTCCTGGCCGAGCGGGGGCACGCGGCGCTGAAGCTGGCCGCGGTGTGCGAGCAGGCCGGATCGTCGACCGGCAGCTTCTACCACGCGTATCCGAGCTGGCCGGAGTTCACGTCGGCGCTGATCACGTACTGGCGGCAGACCAAGAGCGACCGGCTGATCGAGGCCGCCCGCCAGGTACCGGACGCCTACGACCGGCTGATGTCGCTCACGCACGTCGGCCTGACGCTGCCGCACGCCACCGAGGCCGCGATCCGGGTGTGGGCGGCGCACGATCCGGAGGTGGCGCGGCACCAGGCCGAGGTCGACCTCGAACGGCGCGATGTGATCGCGGAGACCTACACCGAGGTGATCGGCGACCGTGAGCTCGCCGAGAAGTACGCCACCACCGCGCTGTACCTGCTGGTGGGCTACGAGAGCGGCACCCTGCAATCGCTCGAGACCCTGGCCTTCGCCTTCCGCACCTTCACCGACGGTGCGCTCGGCTCGGCCCTCGACGATCCCGAACCGGGCGGTCCGGCAACCCGCTGACCGCGCGCGCCCGCTCAGTTCTCGCGGGAGAACTGCACCGGGAGCCAGGGGTCGGTGTGGGCGGAGTCGGGCCGCGCGAACCCGTGGCTCGGAGTGGGGATCTCACTGATCGCCCGCGCGAGATCGGCGAGGGGTGCCGCCGTCTGCGGCGGCGCGGGCGCCGGGCGCGGCCGCCCGAACCCCGCGAGGGAAAGGATCGCCCCGGCGGCACCGGCCGCGCAGAGCGACCACGCCCAGCGCGTGCCCGGATCGACCGGGGAGGCGACGAGCGCGGGCGTCTCCGAGCCGTTGTCCACCGACTCGCGGAGCTTCGCCTGTACCAGCGCGAGCTGCGCGTCGATCGACCGCAGTGCGACGTCCAGCTGCCGGAGACCGGTCGAGAGGTTCGTCGTCGCGGCCAGCGCCTGGGGTCGCGCCTTCTCGATCGTCGCGAGCCCGTCGCGCAGTGACCGCGCGGCGATGCGCGCCCGGCCCAGCGACGTCGACGAGGACGACGCCGCCTGCGTCAGCGATGTCAGCGAGGTGGCGAGGCCGTCCGCGGCGCCCAGCGCCGACAGTCCGTCCGTCGCTGCGATGAGCTGGTCCAGCTGCGCGACGGTCGCCGCCGCATCCGGGGTCGGCTGCGCCACGAGTCGCGTGCGCAGCTGCACCGCGTTGGTGCGGATCGAGACCGCCATCCCGGAGAGGCTCTGCAGCTCTCCGATGGTCCCGGACCACGACTTCGCCGACGCGGACACCTGGTCCAGGGCCGCCGACGCCGTCGCGGTCTCCGCGAGGCCCGCGGCCACCTCATCGGCGTCGGCTCGGGCCGTCGTCACGCTGTCGAAGACCTGCGGAACTCCCGCCATCGCGGTCGACATCCCGGCCGTCGACGTGGTGACCGCGTTGGACAGCAGGGTGAACATGGTGCGGGAGTCGTCCGCCGCCTTGAGCGCGATCCGCGCCGGGTCCGTGGGCGGTGCGACGGAGGCGGACGGTCCCGGAGCGGTGGCGACCGTCGGCTGACGAGGCGTCTGCGGGACCGGCTCCTGCGCCGGCGTTCCGCCGAGCGCGTACACCGCACCACCCGCCGTCATCGCCCCGAAGACGGCGAGCATTCCGGACCCGGCGGCGGCGCGGGCCAGCCGTCCGGCGAAGTGACTCGCGCCACCTCGGGAACGCGCACTTGGATTGATCACAACGCGATGGTAGCCAGAAGTCGGCGGCCGAGCCGGGTCTGATCTCGGGCTAACGAAGTTGATACATCACACCGAAAAATGCTGCGCGCCTTGACCTGCCGTTCCAGGTCGCAGGTATGCTCGGCCGCCCCGGGGAGCTGTTGTTCGGCGCCCGTCGCCGGGTTCGCGGTCGGGCCACGTTCAGCCGGCCGGTCGGACGACGAGGGCGTCGAGCAGGGCGAAGACCTGCGCGGTGAGCACGGTGGCGGCGGTCTCATCGCCGAGGACCCGGCGGCGGACGGCACGCTCGAAGGGGCCGTCGAGCGCGGCGTAGGTGCCGGCGGCATCGAGGAGCGGCGCGCCGCCCGCGAGTTCGGCGTAGCGGCTCACGACCCGCCAGATCATCGCCTCGAGAGAGCCGTCGATCTCGCGGACGTCGTCGGTGAGCGCCGCCTCGAACATGGCCTGCGAGCGCAGGTCGTACCAGAGCTTGTGGGTCGGGAGGTCGTGCTCCATCGTCGCGGCGAGCCGCTCCGCGAACCGGGTCCGCAGCCCGGGCGCGTCGTTGTCGGCGCGGAGGACGTCGTCGTAGGAGGCGATGCACTCGGCCTTGTAGAGGTGGACGCAATGCGCGATCAGCTCGAGCCGGTCGGCGAAGTAGTAGTGCAGCACGCCGTGGCTGTACTCGGAGTTCGCGGCGATCTCGCGGAGGCTGGTGCGCGCGTAGCCGAGCTCGGAGAGCGTCTTGAGCGCCGCGCGGGCCAGCTCGTCGCGCTTGGCCGCGACCTTCGTGGCGTGCTTGGTGGCGCCCACGGCGGCGGGCGCGGTCGCCTGCGCGATCACCTCGGTCACCCGCGCTCCCTTCCTCGCGGCCGACGGGGCGGAGGGCCCGGTCGGCATCGTCCCAGGATAACCCCTGTGTCGCGGGCGGTGGCCACACCCCGGGCGAAAAGTCTTGACGAACGTCCAACATTTTTCTTGACAGTCGTCTAGATTCTGAGATGTGATGGCCGCCACAGGGCGGGCCGCACCGGAGTCCGATCCATCTCGATCAAGGGAGTAGTCGTGAGCGCATTCGATCTGACCGGCCGGCGGGTCCTGGTCACCGGCGGGGCACAGGGGCTCGGCGAGGGCATGGCCCGCGCGTTGGCCGCCGCGGGCGCCCGAGTCATGCTGGGCGACCTGCAGGCGGACCGCGCCGTCGCCGTCGCGAAGGAACTGGGCGACGGGAGCGGATCGGTCCACCTCGACGTCACCTCGGAGGAGAGCTGGGCCGCCGCCATCGACGCCACCGTGGCCCGGCTCGGCGGGCTCGACGTGGTGGTCAACAACGCCGGCGTCGAGATCACGGGGCTGCTCACCGAGATCTCCGTCGAGGACGTGCGCCGCCAGCTCGACGTGAACGTGCTCGGCACCGCCCTCGGCCTCAAGCACGGGCTGCGGGCCCTGCGCCCCGGCGGCGCGGCCGGGGGCGGCGGAGCCATCATCAACGTCGCCTCGGTCGCGGCGACCATCGCCTTCCCCGGCATCGCGATCTACTCGGCCACGAAGTCGGCCATCGACCGGATGACGCGAGTCGCGGCCATGGAGGCCGGGAAGCTCGGCTACGGCGTGCGCGTGAACTGCATCTACCCGGGCCTCGTTCCCACCGAGATGGGCACCGGCCTCGCGGTCGACATGGCGAACATCGGCCTGTTCGGCTCTCCGGAGGAGGCCGTCGAGGCGGTCGTCGGCCTCACGCCCAGCGGCCGCCTCGGCGAGGTCCAGGACATGGCGGACGCGGTGGTCTTCCTCGCCTCCGACGCCTCCCGGTTCGTCAACGGGGCGGGGCTGCCCGTCGACGGCGGCATGGGCATGTAACGAAAACCTCTCAGGACGAAGGAGAATCATGAGCAACAAGCCGGTAGTGGTGTACGGGGCCTCGGGCTACACGGGCCGCCTCATCTGCGAGTACCTGCGCGAGTACAACGTGCCCTTCACCGCGGCGGGCCGCGACGAGGGCACACTGACCGACTCGATGAACGCGCACGTCGCGGGGATCGAGACGGCCGACTACGAGATCGTGGAGGTGAAGCACGACGTCGACTCCCTCACCGAGCTCTTCCGCGGCAGTTCCGTGGTGCTGAACACGGTGGGGCCCTTCATCAAGTTCGGCGACGCGGTGGTGGAGGCGGCGCTCAACGCGGGCGCGCACTACAGCGACACCACGGGCGAGCAGGACTGGCTGATCCACCTCGACGAGACCTTCCACGCGCGGTACGCGGAGGCCGGCCTACTCCTCGCGCCCGGCATCGCGCAGATGTACACGACGGGTGAGATCGCGGCCCAGATCGCCTTGGAAACACCGGGCCTCGACACCCTCGACATCGCCGTCTTCTGGGGCGGCAGCCCCACCATCGCCTCCACCCGCACGATCCTGGTCAACGCGGCGGGCGGCGACGCCTTCTACCTCGAGCAGAACCAGTACACCTCCTTCGACCCGATGCAGGGGCTGGTGCCGCTCGCGGTTCCCGGCCAGCACGAGCTGGCGCAGTCGCTGCCGTGGGGCGGCACCTCGCACCCGGTGTGGTTCAAGCGCGATCCGCGCGTCGCGAACTGCAAGGCGCAGGGCGGCGTCTTCAACGCGGCCCTGATGAACAACGTGCCCGTGATCGTGGCCGACGCGCTGGAGGCCACGAAGGACATGTCGCCCGAGGACCGCGCCGACGCCCTCGACGCCGTCGCCGCCCAAGTCATGAATTCGATGCCGCCGCGCGAGAATCCGCGCGTGAACAAGTCGCTGGACTCCGTCCACGCCTCCGGCCCGCTGGGCCGCGCGCACGTGGTGATCCACGGCAACAGCAACTACAAGCAGACGGGCCTGCTGCAGGCCTACGCCGCGTACTCGCTGCTGCAGCAGCCCCCGAAGCGCGTCGGCCTCGCCTCGGGGTGCCAGGCCTTCGGCCACCGCGAGCTCGAGGGCGTGCTGCGAACCTTCGGCCTCATCTCCGAGCCGATCGTCACGGTGCATCGATGACGGTGCGCGACCTGCCCGAGGTGCCCGCCCTCCCGGAGACCCGGGCGGCGCGGGCACCGGCGGCCCCCGCCCTCGCCGACGACCGGCTGGACCTGTCGAACGCCGAGTTCGCCGCGGCCGTCCGCACCGCGGCGATCCGGCTGGAGGAGTACGGGGTCTCCCGTGGCGATGTGGTGGGACTCCTCCTGCCCAATCGGGTCGAGCTGGTGGTCGCCCTGTTCGCCGCGTGGCGCCTCGGCGCAGCGGCCACCCCGATCAATCCCGCGCTCGCACCCCCCGAAATCGCCTACCAGGCCGCCGACGCCGGCGCCCGCGTGCTGGTGACGGAGGCCGACGCCGAGACCCCCGACGGCGTCGCCGCGGTCGCGTGCCACGAGCTCCTCGCCGTGTCCGACGGCGAGCCGGTGGAAGCCGTCGCCGTGCGGCCCTCCGATCTCGCACTGCTCATCTACACCGCGGGAACCACCGGGAAACCCAAGGGCGTCATGATCACCCACGGGAACATCGCGGCGATGACGGCCTCGTTCATCGAGCACTTCGCGTTCACCGAGCGCGATCACAGCCTGCTGGTGCTGCCGCTGTTCCACGCCAACGGCGTCGTGCTCGGCACGCTCAGCCCCCTGCGGGCCGGCGGGCGCGCGACGATCGTCGGCCGGTTCCGGCCGGAGGAGTTCTTCCCCGCGGTGGAGCGGCACCGTCCCACCTACTTCTCCGCTGTGCCCGCGATCTACGCGATGCTCACCGCGCTGCCGGAGGAGGTGCGCCCGGATTCGTCATCGCTCCGGTTCGGGATCTGCGGCGCCGCACCGATGCCCGTCGACCTCATCGAGCGGTTCGAGTCGCGTTTCGGGGTGCCGATCGTCGAGGGCTACGGGCTGTCGGAGACCACCACCGCGTCGGCGATCAACCCGCTCGACGGGCCGCGCAAGCCCGGCACCGTCGGGCCCGCGCTCCCGGGCCAGCGGATCCGCATCGTCGACGGTGCGCTCCGCGACGTCGCGCCTGGCGCGACCGGCGAGGTGCTCATCGCGGGCAAGGTGGTGATGGCCGGGTACCTGAACCGGCCCGATGCCACCGCCGAGACGATCGTCGACGGCTGGCTGCGCACCGGGGACGTCGGACTGCTCGACGAGGACGGCTACCTGCGGCTGGTGGATCGCGTGAAGGACATGGTGATCCGCGGCGGCGAGAACATCTATCCCAAGGAGATCGAGGCCCAGCTGTACCGGAACCCGCAGGTCTTCGAGGCCGCGGTGATCGGGCGGCCGCACGAGGTGCTCGGCGAGGTGCCCGTCGCCTACGTCTCGCTCCGCGACGGCGCGACGGTCACCGCCGGCGACCTGCTCGACGGCCTGCGCGGGGAGCTGGCGAAGGTGAAGGTCCCCGTCGACCTGATCCTGCTCGACGAGATACCGAAGAACCCCGTCGGGAAGATCGACAAACCCACGCTGCGGCAGCGGGACCGGGCACAGGCGTAGGGTTCGGGCGCGCGGGCTCAGGCGGAGCGGGCGACCTTGTCGACCGCCGCGGCGACGAGCCGGTCGAACTGCGCGCGGTCGACGCTCTCGCCCTGGAAAGCCCGCAGCCGCGCCCACACGGCGTAGTCGCCGACGCGGGCGTACGCCACGAGGGCGCGCTGCTTCGAGAGCGGATCGTCCGGGGTCTCCTCGACGACGAGCAACTGGTCCGCTCGGCCCCGGTCCCCGTCGCGGACCGCGAAGGTGGTGGTCAACGGGGTTCCCCCGTCGTTCTGCACCACGATCGGGCACCGGCGGACGTAGGCCGCGACCGCGGCGATGTCGGGCCGGCGGGCGACGACGGCTTCCGTGAAGGTGGACCGCCCGCCTCCCTCGCCCGCGGCGACCCCGGCGAGGGAGGCGGCGGGCTGGGTGGCACCGTCGAACATCGACACCGGCGCGCACGCGGACGGCGAGTACGTGGTGCCCGTGGGCCGCTGTCCCGTCAGCGGCTCGAGCACGGCGCGGACGACGTCGTCGTCCATCGCGAAGTCCGCCATCGACATCCCCGACGGAAGATCGGCGGCCGCGAGCACGAGTTGCCGCGATGAAGCCGCCGGCGCGGACGCGGAACTCGACGGTGCCGCGCTCCCGTCGGCTCCCGATCCGCTTCCGCAGCCCGCCAGGGCCATCGCACCGAGGGCGAGCATCGCGCAGAGACCACGTGCCGGTGTCATGGTCCGACACTAGCCCGCGACGAGGTCCTCCGTCGTGGACCGGCCGCGGACGGCGACGCTCGCCGCCCAGTACAGGCCCGCGCTCACCAGGAAGGTCGGGGCGGTGGCGCCCACGGGGCTCACCCAGAGGTAGGTGATCGCCGAGGAGAAGGCGACGCCCACGATCCACACCGTCACCGCGATCGGGTTCCATCCGCCGCGGTACCAGTAGTCGCGCGACCCGGCCTCGGCGAGCGACGCCGCGTATCGCCCCCGCCGCAGCAGGTAGTAGTCCACGACGATGATCGCGAAGACGGGGATGAAGACGATGCCGATGGCGGTGAGGAAGGAGGTGAACTTGTCGAGCAGCGCCAGCCACGCCGACCCCGCGATCGAGATCACGCCGAGTCCCAGTGCGGCGGGCAGGAATCGGATGCGTCCCGGCTCGGCGTTCACCAGCGAGGTGACCATCCCGTAGACGGCCATCGAATTGGTCGCCATGACGGAGAAGAAGACGACGCCGGCGAGCGGGACGCCGAACTCGGCCACGATCACCGTCGGGTCGAAGGGCGGCGCGTCCATGCCGTTCGCGAGCAGCCACGCTATCGCGGTGGCGCCCAGGGTCATCGCGGCCACCGTCGAGGCGATGTAACCCAGGCCCGAGCCGATCACGCCGCCGCGCTCGCTCCGCGCGAACCGGTTGATGTCGGCCGAGAGCACCGTCCACGAGATGGCCGTGGCGACCACGATGTCGAAGATGCCGAGGCCGCTGAGGCCCTCGGGGTCGCGGGGCAGCGCGTTCAGGCGGGCGAGGCCGTCGCCGAACATGTCGATGAACAGGTACGCCATGATGGCCAGGATCACCACGGCCAATATCGGTTCCACCTTGGCGATGCCGGCGTGACCGAAGATCGCCAGCGAGACCACGAGCACCTCGCACAGCACCGAGAACAGCACGGGATTCGAGTATCCGGTCTGCTGCTCGATCACGTAGTTCACGGTGACGCCGGCGAGCATCGCCTGCACCCAGCTCCACCCCATGAGCACGGCGATGTTGGCGGCCACCGGGATCCGGCTGCCGCGCACCCCGAAGGACGCCCGGGTGAGCGCCATCGTCGGCAGCCCGGTGCGGGTTCCCACGTTGCCGACGGCGACGAGCACCAGGGCTCCGACGACCGTGCCGACGACGATCAGGACCAGGGCGCTGCTCAGCGAGACGGACGGCACGAACAACGTGCCGGTCAGCATCGTGGTCACCACGAGGTTGGCGGCGAGCCAGATGGCGAAGATCCGGCGGCCGCTGAGGTCGCCCCGCACGGGCGTGCCGTCGTCGGCGCCGGCGTGCAGGTGCGCGTCGAGGCGGCGGTAGTAGCGCAGCATCAGGCGGCCGAGAGGTGCTCGTGGACCGCGACGAGCGCACCGTCGGGCGTCGTCGTGAAGACGATCGACTCGCGCTCGCGGGTCTCGGTGCGGGTGCCGTCGCCGTCCTGCGTCACCGTGTGCACCGCGTGGCTGAAGACGGCGGTGGCGCCGACGGCCGTCACGAGGCGCTCGCTGCTCTCGCAGGAGACGACGTGCCAGCCGGAGTCGACCCAGCCGGCCCAGAGCCGCTCGTACTCCGCGCGGTCGGCCAGCGTGCGTGGCTCGGTGTGGAAGACGAAGGTCGCCGCTGGGTGGAAGCCCGCGAAGTAGCCCTCGGTGTTCGTCGCGGCGAAGGCCTCGATGATGCGATCGGCCTCCGCGAGCACCTCACCCTCGGAGATCGTGTGCTGCATGTCGTGCCTCCTGACCTGCGGTTCTCCCGCTCCGGATCGGCCAACTGTAAGGCCGATCACAGCGCCTCGCAAGCAGTTCACTCCACGGGCGAACGCAATCGCGCACGATGTGTGCACGGTGCGCAGCCGATATGCGTCATTCACTGCGCCATGCGAATCCTCTGTGCATGATCAGTACATCGCTGCACTCCGAAAACGCAGTGGGCGAAACTTCGGGAGGGGACGATGGACGAGGTCGACCGGACCCTGGTCGCCCTGCTCAGCCGCGACGGCCGGCTGAGTCACCGGGAGCTCGCCGCCGCCGCCGGGGTCACCCGCGCGACCGTGGCGGCACGGATGCGGCGGCTGCTCGACTCCCGGGCGTTCACCGTGCAGGGCGTGGTGCATCCGTCGGTGCTCAGCCGGGGCTCGGTCTGCTACGCCCGGATCGAAGTCGACGGTTCCGCCGCGCCCGTCGCGGAGGCGGTCGCCGCGCTCCCGGAGGTGGTCTACGTGTCGATCACCACCGGCCGGTTCGCCGTCGCGGCCGAGATCCGGACGGGATCCGGCGACGCCGTCGACGCCGCGCTGGCCCGCCTCCGGGCCCTCTCCGGCGTGGCTCGGGCGGAGACGCTGACGTACCGCGAGGTGCTCCGGGACGCCGTCGGCCCCGTCGGTGAGGCGACGGCGCAACTCGACGCGACCGACGTCGCGCTCCTGCAAGTGCTCGAGCGCGACGGCCGGGCGTCGTACGTCCAACTCGCAGCGGCGGCCGGGGTGTCGGCGGCCGCCGCGCGGCGGCGCGTGCTCCGCCTGGTGGAGGGTTCCGTGGTGCGAATCGGCCCCATCGTCAGCCGCGGCTCGGAGCACGCGCTGGGCATGGGGATCCACGTCCGCGGCGACGCGCGGGACGCCGCCGGGCACCTGGAGGTGCTCGACGGGGTGAGCTTCCTCGCCCGCACCGTCGGGACGTTCGACCTGCTCGCGACGGTCCGCGCACCGTCGGCCATCGGCCTGGCGACGACCGTCGACGCGGTGCGCTCGCTGCCCTCCGTCGCCGGGGCGGAGACGTGGTCGCACCTGCGGTTCGTCAAGGAGTCGTACGCGTCGCTGGGCGCGACCGAGTGAATCAGTGCGCCTCGGCCTCGATGAGGTCGAGGTCGCGGACACAGTAGCGGTGGTGCTCGAAGGTTTCGGTGAGCACGGTGCGCAGGCACTGCCCCACCGAGCGGCCCCGCGCGTAGGGCGGCCAGACGTCGTCGTCGGGCACGGGCGCGGGCGCCGCGAGCTGCTCCTGGGTGGCCCCGTCGAGCCAGCCCTCGAGTTCGGCGGCCTGGGCGTCGCGCGCGCCGACCACCTCGTCGAAGCGCGGGTCCGCGGCGAGGTCGAGCCCGTGGGCCCCGCGGTAGGGGGCGATCTCCGGGCCGAGCCCCATCGGTGTGAAGGTGTCACGCGAGCCCAGGCAGCAGCGACGGAACCAGGAGTCGTGGACGAAGACCAGGTGTCGCAGCGTCTGCGCCGCCGACCACTCGCCGCGCACGGTGCGGCGCTCGAGGCCGGGGGCGCGGCGGATGCGCTCGACGGTCACGGCCCAGTCGGCGTGGAGCGTCGCCGCCGCACGGCGCAGGTCGGCGGGCTCTTCCGAGCGGATCAGGGCGCGCACCGGATACCGCCGGTCGAGCTCAGACTCCACGTATTCGGTGACGTCGACGCCGTTCACCACGAGACCGGAGACGAGGCCGTCGACCACGACGTCCTGCATGACGGCTCCGACGAACCGCGCCCCCGACAGGTCGCACTCGCGGAACTCCGCTCCGCGCAGATCCTCGTCGACGTACCGGACCATGATGCGCATCGTATGCCCGCGGCCGGCTTCGCCGTGGCCGTCTGGAATCAGGCGAGCTGGTCGAGGTTCGCCGACAATCCCTCGGCGCCGTCGACGAACAGCTTGTCCACGGCGAGGGTGAGCACCGGCTCCAGGAAGCGGAGGAGGCCGTGGAAGGTGAACTCCACCGCATAGGTGACGGCGCTGCCCGCCTCCTCGGGCGCGATGGAGATGGTGTCGACCGCGGTCACTGAGCTCTTACGGCCCCTCAGGCGGATCAGCGACGTGGGCTGGAGATCGGTGAGTTCGTAGTCGAGGTCGGTGGTCGCACCGGCGAACCTGCTCGTGACTCGGTACGTCGAACCCACGCCACCGTTCCCCAGGAGGCGCGTGACGCTCACGGCGTTGGGGTCCCACTCCTGAGCGTTGGTGAAGTCGGCCAGGTAGGTGAAGACGACGTCCACGGGCGCGGAGGTGTGCACGGTGTGCTGCTTTGTGATCACGCTGTGTCCTTCCATAGGTGTGCGAGCTGGGTCTGCGAGCTCGGATCGGCGGGCGGAGTGGCCGGTCAGGGAGCGATCCCTGCGAAGGAGCGCACGTCGCTCCAGACGGCGCGGCGGTCGCTCTCGCTGAACTCGGTGCGCCGCAGGTAATGCTCGGGCCGTTCTGCACGGTCGTGCCAGAACCTGCCGTTCGCCGGCTTCGGGGTCGTCGCCGCCAGCCACACCGCCGTGTCGGCGCCCTGATCCGCTTTCCGCAGCAGCGGGCCCGCCACCGTGGTGAAGCCGGGCAGCGAATCGGCGACTCCGGGGGTGGCCACCCAGCCGGGGTGCATCCCCGCCACGGTCACGCCTGCCGACTCCCACCGCTGCGCCAGGATCGGCACCATCGCCACCTGGACACGTTTGCTCCGTGCATACGCGACGGCGCCCTTGTACTCACCGCTGCGGTAGTCGAGATCGTCCGTCGGGAGTTCGGCCGTGTACATGCCTCCGGACGACATGAAGATCACGCGGGCGTCTGCGGCGGCCGCCAGCTGCGGTTCCAGCAGATCGGTCAGGAGGATCGGCCCCAGCACGTGCGTCGCGAGGGAGAGCTCGTGACCGTTGCTCGCGGCCGTCCACTCCGGCGGCATCACGCCGGCGTTGTGCACGATCACATCGACGCCGTGCGTCGCGAGCCGTTCGGCCACATCGGGCAGCGCGTCGAGGTCGGAGACGTCACCGAGCTCGACGGTGACGGTCCCATCCGGCCGGCGCCGGACGATGCGGTCCCGAACATCCTCGGCGCGCGCACTGTTCCGTCCCATGATCACGACCTTCGCGCCCAGGTCCGCGACCTGCTGCGCGATCGCGGCCCCGATGCCCGACGTGGCTCCCGTGACGACGACGGTGCGCCCGGTCAGTGATCGAGGGGGCGGATCGCCGTCGTCCCACCGAGACCTGCGCAGCGCATAGCCGATGTTCGAGTATCCGAACACGATCGATCGGTCGAGTGCCGTATCGAACAACCTCAGTCTCGGGCCTCTGCGCCCACTGGTCATGTGAACCCCATCGTCGATCCGCTGACTATCCGGACACCCTGTATTCGTCGCCGTCGGCCATCCGGATGGATCGCCTGCGCTCAGGGGACGATGTGATCTCCCGGCCGCCGTTCGACGGCTCTGCCCGACCGGACTTCGATCCCCAGCTATCTCCCCACCGCAGCCGCGGCGATCGCCACGTCCGCCCCTCCGCCCTCGGTGAGCGCCGCGGCGGGGGCGGGTCCGCGTTGTCCTCGGCGTGTCCTGCCTGTCCGCCGGCGGCCGCGTGGTCGTCCTCGCGTTCTACGAGCAGGCGATCGAGTTCCAGCCGACGCAGCTCATGCTCGCCGAGACCGAGGTCGTGGATGCCGTCGGCTACACGCACGAGGGGTTCGACGAGGTGATCACCGCGATGGCCTCCGGCCTGTACGACCTCACCGGCTGGGTCCGGGAGACGGACCTGGACCTCACCGTCGAAGCCATCCAGGCGCTGCGTGCTGGGAGCGGCGCGAAAGTCCTGATCCGAGCCGGCGAGTCGCGAACGGTGCACGGGGGACCGACGACTAGACGATCCGGGTCGGGAAGGCAGGACGCTGTCAGCCCTTGGCCATGTCCACGAAGCGGGAGTAGTGCAGCTGGTGGGCGACGGTGACGGTCGCGGTGGGGCCGGCGCGGTGCTTGCCGAGGATGAAGTCGGCCTCGCCGGCGCGGGGGTCGTCACGCTCGTAGGCGTCGGGGCGGTGCACCAGGACGACCATGTCGGCGTCCTGCTCGAGCGAGCCGGACTCACGGAGGTCGGCGACCTGGGGCTTCTTGTCGGTGCGCTGCTCGGGACCACGGTTGAGCTGTGCGACGGCGATGAGCGGGACTTCGAGCTCCTTCGCGAGCAGCTTGAGCTGCCGGGAGAACTCCGAGACCTCCTGCTGACGGGATTCGACCTTCTTGCCCGACGTCATCAGCTGCAGGTAGTCGATGACGATGAGCTTGAGGTCGTGCCGCTGCTTGAGCCGGCGGGCCTTCGCGCGGATCTCCATCATCGTGAGGTTCGGCGAATCGTCGACGAAGAGCGGCGCTTCGGAGATCTCCGACATGCGGCGCGCGAGGCGGGTCCAGTCGTCGTCGGACATCTTGCCCGAGCGCATGTCGGCCAGCTTGATCCGCGCCTCCGCGGAGAGCAGGCGCATGACCACCTCGGTCTTGCTCATCTCGAGGCTGAACAGGACGCCTGGCATCTGGTGCTCGATGGTGCAGGACCGCAGCACGTCGAGCGCCATCGTCGACTTACCCGCACCGGGACGGCCGGCGACGATGATCATCTGGCCGGAGTGCAGGCCGTTGGTGAGCGCGTCGAAGTCGGTGAAGCCCGTGGGCACGCCCATGCTGACGCCGCCGCGGGAGGCGATGGCGTCGATCTCGTCCATCGTGGGCTGCAGCAGCTCCTCGAGGATCACGTAGTCCTCGGAGGCCTTGCGCTCGGTGACGTCGTAGACGGCCGCCTGGGCCCGGTCCACGACCTCGGCCACGTCGGCACCGTCGGACCCCGAGTAGCCGTACTGGACGATCCGGGTCCCGGCCTCGACGAGGCGCCGCAGGATGGCCTTCTCTGCCACGATCTCCGCGTAGTAGCCCGCGTTGGCCGCGGTGGGCACGGTGGAGATCAGGGTGTGCAGATAGGGGGCGCCGCCGACGCGCTTGAGCTCGCCCTTGCGGTCGAGCGTGGCGGAGACCGTGACCGCGTCCGCGGGCTCCCCCGCGCCGTAGAGGTCGAGGATCGCGTCGTACACCGACTGGTGCGCGGGACGGTAGAAGTCGCCCGGGCTGATGACCTCGAGGACGTCCGCGATGGCGTCCTTGGAGAGCATCATGGCGCCCAGCACCGACTGCTCGGCGGCGATGTCCTGCGGGGGCTGGCGGCCGAAGTCCTCGGCGGGCGGACCGTCGGGCCGGGGCTCCGGACGACCCACGGGCCCGGGCCCCGGAGTGAACTCCTGCTCGTCCGTGACCGACACCGCGCACCCACCTCTCTCGCGTCCCGGCCGCCGAGCGGCGGCGAGGACTCACCCGTACTGCGATCGGTCTACCGCGGACCCCTGACAGGTTTTCGAATAGCAAACCTCGCACGGGAGCGCGACCGACGCACGTGAACGCTAGGCCCTCCGCTCGACACCGCAAAGCGGAGCTGTGGATGGATCTGTGAGTGGATTGTGGATGGCGCGCGGTCAGGGTTGGGACGCCGGTGTGGACCGATGGGGAAAACTTGTGGAAACTCGGGAGGGCGTTCGGCGTCGCCCCAGTTCATATCGGGTAATGAGGGTGGGTACCGTTGTGGATCGAGATTCCTCCGCGTGTCGCACCGACTTGACATTCGGGCGTGTCGTGAGTGAATCGGTCACCGTCGGGCTGCGAAAACCACCCTCAGTTGTTACCGACCGGTCACCTGCCGTGCCCCCTACCAGCGCGAACGCGTCACGCAACACCGGTGCACCTTCTTCCGGCCCCGGTGGCCGCGTATTCTGATCGGTGCATCAATCACTGCGGAAGGATCCACCCGATGAACACCTCCACGATCTCGGCGCGCACGGCCGGCGTCGCGGTCGCGCTCGCGGCCGTCGCCACGTGCGCCATCGGATCCGCGGGGGCGGCCCCGACCCCCGCCCCCAAGCCGAAGCCGAAGCCCGCCTCGGTGTCCGCCACCTGCACGAGCGCGAACCCCATGTTCGTGGTCGGAGGCCAGATGCTGACCTGGAAGGTGACCGCCACCGTCGGCGCCCCCGGCCAGATCCTGGTCTCCGCGACCGGCAACGCGGGCGCCCGCGACCTCGTCCTGAGCCAGTTCGCCTCGTCCGCGAGCCTGTCGTGGAACAACACCACCTCCGGCAAGTTCGGTAGCGCCAAGCTCAACGGCGTCGGCCCCCTGCCCACCCTGAACAAGACGCCCATCACCACCGGCAAGGGCGCCGTGACCTTCAACCTGGTCATCAAGGCCGGCGCGGGCAGCGAGTGGATCGGCACCCAGACCAGCACCCCCTGCGTCGGCACCATCACCGTCTGACCGACCCGGACACGGAAGAACCCCCACCGCCCGGAGGCGATGGGGGTTCTTCTCGTCTGTGCGACTACTGCGCGGCGACGGTGAGCGCGAACTTCGCGCGCACGTCCGGGTGCAGCACCACGACCACCGGGAACGAGCCCGTGGACTTGATGTGCCCCTGCGGCAGCTCGATGCTGCGCTTGTCGACGGCGGGACCGCCGGCAGACTTGAGCGCGGCGGCGACATCGGCAGCGGTGACCGAGCCGAAGAGCTTGCCCGAATCGGCGGTCTTCACGGTCAGCGAGACGGACTCCAGGCCCTCGATGGCCTGCTTCAGCTCGTTGGCGTGATCGAGGCCGCGCACGCGCTTGGCCTCCTGGCTGCGGCGGATGCCCTCGACCTGCTTCTCGGCGCCACGGGTGGCGACGATGGCCAGGCCGCGGGGCAGCAGGTAGTTACGGCCGTAGCCGTCCTTGACCTCGACGGTGTCGCCGGGGGCGCCCAGGTTGTCGACGTCGGCGGTGAGGATGAGCTTCATTTCTTCACCCCTCCTTAGCGGGTCGTCGACGTGAACGGCAGCAGGGCCACCTCACGCGCGTTCTTGACGGCGATCGCGATGTCGCGCTGGTGCTGGACGCAGTTGCCCGTCACGCGACGGCTGCGGATCTTGCCCCGCTCCGACAGGAACCGACGCAGCAGCGTCGTGTCCTTGTAGTCGATCTTGGTGTTCTTCTCCTTGCAGAACGTGCACGCCTTGGCCTTGACGGCCTTCTCGACGCGCACCTTCCGGCCATTGCCCTTACCGGCCATGGTGTTGGTACTCCTTGATGAGGTCTACTGGGCGCCCGGCGAGCCGGTCACGCCCTTCACAGTGTTCGATCCCGGGGATCAGAACGGCGGATCGTCGTTGCCGCCGCCGAAGCTGCTCCCGGCCGCGGGGGCACTGCCCCACGGATCGTCTGCGGGCTGGTTCTGGCGCGGAGCCTGCTGGGCGGGCTGGCTGTAACCGCCACCGCCGCCCTGGTTGCCGCCACCGAAACCGCCGCCGCCACCGCCGCGCTGCGTGCGCGTCGGCTTCGCCGTCGCATACCTCAGGGAGGGGCCGATCTCGTCGACCTCGAGTTCCACCACCGTGCGCTTGTTGCCGTCACGATCGTCGTAGGACCGCTGCTTGAGCCGGCCGGAGACGATGACGCGCGTGCCCTTCGTGAGCGATTCGGCGACGTTCTCCGCCGCCTCACGCCAGATGTTGCAGCGCAGGAACAGCGCCTCGCCGTCCTTCCACTCATTCGAGTTCCGGTCGAACGTGCGGGGCGTGGAGGCGACGGTGAAGTTGGCCACCGCCGCACCCGACGGGGTGAAGCGCAGCTCCGGATCCGCCGTCAGATTGCCGATGACCGTGATGATCGTGTCGCCTGCCATGGTGTCTTCTCCCTGTAGTTAGTGCGCGACTAGTTCTGCCGCAGCACCTTAGTGCGAAGCACCGACTCGTTCAGCTTGAGCTGACGATCCAGCTCGTTGACGGTCGCCGGCTCGGCGGTCAGATCGATCACCGCGTAGATGCCCTCGGCGTTCTTCGAGATCTCGTAAGCAAGACGGCGCTTGCCCCAGATGTCGACGTTCCCGATCGATCCGCCGTCCTTGCGGACCACGTTCAGGAAGGTCTCCAGCGAGGGCGCGACGGTGCGCTCATCCAGGCTCGGATCCAGGATCACCATCAGTTCGTAATTACGCATGGGCTTTTCGCCTCCTCCTATGGACTATGCGGCCGTGGACTCTCCACGGCAGGAGCGTTGCCCTCAAGGCAACCGGACCAGGGTACCCCAACCCCCTGCCACCAGCGAAATCAGTCGACTGACGAGTCGGCCCGGAAAATCATCGCAAAACCCTGCCGAGATAGAGAACATTCCCTAACATGTGCCAGGAAGGAGGTGAGCTATGGCATCGCGATCGTCTCAGGAAGCGCCCACCGCGCGACCCGGCGCACTCGACGCACTCCGCAGGAATCTCGACGACAACGCGCTCGGCCCGGTCCGCACCCTCGGTCGCACCGTCGAACTCGTCCTCCACTCCCTGGTGTCCATGGTGGCCGACCTCCTCCGGGGCCGCGTCCAATTCCGGGAGATCGTCGTCCAGGCCTGGTTCCTCGTGAGCGTGACCGCCATCCCCGCCTTCCTCATGGCCATCCCGTTCGGCGTCATCGTCACCATCCAGATCGGCAGCATCGTCAATCAGATCGGCGCGGGCTCGCTGATGGGCGCCGCGAGCGGCCTCACGGTGATCCAGCAGGCCGCCCCCATGGCCGCCGGGCTGCTGCTGGGCGGCGCCGGCGCCTCCGCGATCGCCGCCGACCTCGGCTCCCGCACCATCCGCGAGGAGGTCGACGCCATGCGCGTCATGGGCATCGACCCCGTCCGCCGGCTCGTGGTGCCGCGCATTCTGGCGGCAGCCTTCGTCGCGCCGCTGCTCTGCGTCTTCATCACCGTCGTCGGCATCGGCGCCGCGTACTACCTGGCCATCGCCGGACAGGACGTCACGCCGGGCAGCTACTGGCTCAGCTTCGGCGCCTACGCCACCACCCGCGACTTCGGGTTCGCACTGTTCAAGGCGGTGATCTTCGGGATCATGATCGCCGTCCTCGGCTGCCAGCACGGTCTCGAGGCGAAGGGCGGCGCGCGCGGGGTCGCCGACGCCGTGAACACCACCGTCGTGGTCTCCACCGTCGGGATCATCGTGCTCAACTTCGCGCTCACCCAGATCTACACGACCTACTTCCCCATGAGGGTGGGCTGACCATGCACCTCCACGCACCTCACGCACCTCACGCACAACCCTCCACGTCCCGCACGAGAGTGGGCTGACCCGTGACGATCGCGCCCTACCGCCCGAGAGGGTTCCGCACCCTCGGCAGGCTGACGGATTCGCTGCGCGGTGCCCTCGCGCGCCTCGGCCAAATGGTGTCCTTCGTCGTCGCCTCGGTCACGCTCATCCCGCACGCGCTGCGGAACTACCCCAAGCAGACGGTCCGCACCATCACGGACCTCACCTGGGGCCGCGGCGCGGTGATCGTCGGCGGCGGAACGTCGCTGATGATGGTGGTCCTGGGCCTCGCGGTCGGCGGCACCGTGGCGATCCAGGCCTTCGCCTCCCTCGACCTGCTGGGCATGGGCCCGCTCACCGGCGTCATCGCGGCGCTGGCCAACACCCGCGAGTTCGCGCCGATCCTCGCCGCCGCCGGCTTCGCCGTCCAGGCCGGCTGCCGCATGACCGCCGAGATCGGCGCCATGCGGATCACCGAGGAGATCGACGCGCTGGAGGCGCTCGGCCTCCGCTCGATCTCCTTCGTGGTCAGCACCCGCATGATCGCCGGCGTGGTCGCGATCGTGCCGATCTTCCTCATCGCGATCATCGTGAGCTTCTTCGCCAGCAGCACGATCGTCACGCTGGCCCAGGGCGACGCGGCGGGCACCTACGAGCACTACTTCCAGCAGTTCCTCTCGCCCTCCGACCTCATCGCCTCCATCGCCAAGGTCGTGGTCTTCATCTGTGCCGTGATCCTCATCCACTGCTACCAGGGCTTCTTCGCCGCCGGCGGGCCCGAGGGCGTGGGCGTCGCGTCCGGGCGCGCCGTCCGCGCCTCGATGGTGGCCATCGTGGTGCTCGACATGCTGATGACCCTGGGCATCTGGGGTGCCAGCAGCGAACTGGTCTTCCGGGGGTGACGACGTGACGACGCGATGGCCCTCGCCGGTGACGGGCATGATGACGCCCGGCCCCGTGCTGCTGCGCCGCGGCATCGCCGCGGTCCTCGTGGTGGTCCTGGCCGCCACCACGATCTGGGCGGTCCGCGCGATCATGACCACGCCGCCGAAGACCCTGACCCTGGTGGTGCGCAACGTCGCTCCCGGCGTCGGGCCGGGTACCGCCGTGGAGATGGACGGACTCCGCGTCGGCGAGGTCACCGACATCGTCGACCGCGGCGCCGGCCGGCTCGGCGTCGCCATGCGGTTCAACGGCGCCGCCGACGATCTGGTGACCGACGCCGTCAAGGTCGCCTTCGCGCCGGGCAACATGTTCGGCATCACGGTCGTCGCGCTCACCCCGGGCCGGGGTGGCCGCGCCCTCACCTCGGGCGCCTCCTGGGAGCCGCTCTCGGCCCCCGACGACGGAACCATGGCGTCGCTGCTCCGGTCCCTCAGCACAATGGAGCGCGAGAGCTTCCGCCCGCACATGGCCGATCTCATCGCCCAGTTGGACACCACCACGCGGCAGTTCCTGCCCTTCCTCGGCGCGGTCGGCGCGATCGCGGAGGCGAACGCCGATACGCAGCGGATCCCGACGTCCGAGACACTGCCGACGATCGCGTCGACGCTCGGCGCACTGGACTCGTCGGTCAAGCGGATGCTGCCCGGTCTGCGCGCGCTCTGGTCCTGGTCGGGTCCGGACACCCCCGGCTACCCGGAGCGGCAGAAGGGCACGATCGACGCCATCTCCCACGACTTCTCACCCGCACTCACGGCTCTGCTCAGCGCGCCCAACGTCGCCGCGCTCACCGAGGTCCTGGTGCCCGTCCGCGAGCTCGCCACCCGGGCGGTCACGAGTTTCCCCGACGCCGCGCGCAACGGCCGCCAGCTCGAGGAGCTCATCGAGCGGATCCGGCGGTCCATGCCGGACAACGGATCCGGTCCGGTCCTGAATCTCGACGTCACGTTCCAGCAGTTCCCCGCGATCGCGTCGCTGTTGCCGCCCGTACCCCAGTTCTCCGTGACCCCGCCCGGCAGGCCCGCCCCGCCGAAGGTCACTCCCGCGCCGAAACCATCACCCGGTGCGACGGCGACCGCCACCACCGGCGTCGCACCGACCACGACCGCGCCGACCACGACGAGGGGCCGCTGACGTGCGCACCGCCCGCAATCCCGGAACCCTGCTGCTCATCTTCGTCGTCCTCATCGCCGTGGGCGGGGCGTTCACCGTCCGCGCGCTCACGCGACCCGCGCAGGCCGCGCAGTCGCCGTACACGGCCATGTTCACCAACGCCTCCGGTCTCCGTTCCGGCGACGACGTCCGGCTGCTCGGGGTGCAGGTGGGCAAGGTCAGCGATGTCACGCTCGACCAGGACGACGCGACGCGCGGCTCGCTGGCGCGGGTCGCGTTCACAGTGAACCGCGACCAGCGGATCACCACCGCCACCACGCTGTCGATCCGATTCCAGAACCTCACCGGCCTGCGGTATCTGGACCTTTCGCCGAGCGACGCGCAGGCCGGCACCGTCGACCCGAAGTCGACGATCGGGACCGACCGGACGGTGCCCTCGTTCGACGTCACGACGATCTTCAACGGCCTGCAGCCGGTCCTCGCCGCGATGCAGCCCGAGCAGATCAACCATCTCGCGCAGTCGATCGCGGCCGTCGTCGAAGGCGACGGTTCCGGCCTGGGGCCGCTGCTCGACGCGCTGCAGACGCTGAGCCGGTTCACCAATGACCGCTCCGCGCTCCTCCAGACCCTGGTGCGCAACCTGAAGACGATCAACGACAGCCTCGGCGGGAAGTCCGGCTCCCTGCCCACCGTGATCGGCTATCTGAAGGGCATCGGCGAGGTGATGCGGAACGCGGCGCCGTCGACGAAGATCCTGTCCGATCAGGGCGCCGAACTGATTTCGGCCGCGGACTCGCTCCTGCGCGGCGCGGGCCTGCAGCCCGCCGGCAGCTCGCTCCTCGAGCTCGCCCGCCCCGAACTACCGCGCCTGCAGAGCCTCGTGGACCTCGCCGCGCTGCTCCCCGGACTGTTCGCGAACCTGACCCAGCAGCAGGTCCCCTCCGCCGGCGGGGACACCGGCTGCAGCCGCGGCGAGGCCCAGCTACCGGCCGGCGTCCTCGTCTTCCTCCGCGGATCGAAGGTGACGCTGTGCAAGCGCTGAACCTGCCCGTGAACCTGCTGCGCGACGGCTACGGCATCGCGACGAAGCTCGCCTCCGGCATCGAGGAGGCCTGGGCGCAGCCGAGTTCGAAGAAGCGGCAGCTCACCTTCGGCGTCCTCGGGGTGGCGTTCGCGCTCGTGCTGATGATCGCCAGCTCGGTGCTCGCGGTCCGTCCGATCGGCACCACCACCTACACCGCGAACTTCCCCGAAGCGGGCATGGTCCGCCCGGGCGACGACGTCCGCGTGGCCGGCGTCTCCGTAGGTTCCGTCGCGGGGGTGGCACTGGAGGGCGGCCACGTGAACGTGGGCCTGCGGATCAAGAAGAAGGTGCACATCGGCGATCAGTCCCGGGTGGCGGTGAAGATGCTGACCGGCGTCGGCGGGTACTTCGTCGACATCGACTCGATCGGCACCTCCTCGTTGGGCGCTACGGCGATCCCGCCGGCCCGCGTGCGAATCCCGTACAGCCTGGTGGAGACCTTCCAGCAGGCCGATCCGAAGATCCGCGCGATCGACCCGACGCCGTTGCGCGAGTCGCTCGCCCAGATCCAGCGGGCGACGAGCGGCAACTCCGGGCAGATGAAGGAGCTGCTGTCCACCCTGCAGGGCGTGGTGCAGAGCATCTCGACGCAGAAGGACGAGGTCGGCGGCTTCGTGCAGACGCTGTCCGAGTACTCCGCCGCCATCGACCGCAACGGCGACGTCCTCACCCAGGTGATGCGCGACATGAACATCTACTTCTCCACCGCGCGCCTGAACGTCGCCGGGTACAAGCGCTTCATGAGTTCGCTCGATCTCGTGCTCAAGCGGATCATTCCGCCGGCGAACTTCTACCAGGAGAACCTCGCCTCGATGGAGGCCCAGTTCAACCTCATGTCGGGCCAGATCGGCGCACTGCTCACCAAGTACCAGAAGATGATCGACGACGCGATGGCCCTGCTGGGGCGGATCCAGTCCTCGGTGAAACCGGACGGCACCATCGTCTTCGACGGCTCCGTCCCCACGATCTCGTCCCAGTACTGCATCCCGCTGGAAGGGGCACCGTGCTGATGATCTCCAAGATCCTGGGCTCGAAATGGTTGGTCACCGCGATCGCGATCACGGTGGTCGGGTCGATCATCGCCGGCGCGCTGTACGTCGCGCGGACTCCCGAGAAGGCGCAGACGCGGTACTGCGCGCTGATGCCCGACGCGATCGGGCTCTACGTCGGCAACCCGGTGACCCGGCTCGGCGTTCCGATCGGGAGGGTCACCGCGGTGAGCCCCGAGAACGCCGCGGCCCGAGTGGAGTTCGACGTCGACGCCGACCAGGCCGTCAGCTCCGGTACCGGCGCGGTCACCGTCGCCGCCTCGCTGATCGCCTCCCGACAGCTGGCGCTCATCGACGATGCCCGCAAGGGCCCCGCGCTGCAGGCGGGGACGTGCCTGACGGACACCAAGACCCCGCAGTCCCTGAGCCGCAGCCTCAGCTCCCTCGGCGACGCGGCCGCCAAGCTCACCACCGGCGGCGGCCCCGAGCAGACCAAGCAGGTTCAGGATTCGCTCACCTCGCTCGCGGCGGCGGTCGACGGCACCGGGCCCGACGTCAACGGTGTCATCGAGAGCCTCGCCGCGCTTCTCGACGATCCGGGGCCGGGTATCGGCGACGTGGGCCGCAGCATCGACTCGCTCTCCTCCCTCACCGGCGGCATGACCGCGAACTGGAACCCGCTCAAGCAGCTCCTCCTGACCACCCCCGACGGCCTCGCCGACATCATCGTGCCGACCGCGAAGACGACCGAGACCCTCGCCGAGGCCCTGATCCCGCTCGGGAAGCTGCTGCGCGACCTGATCTCCCACTACGGTCACAATCTCTGGCCGATCCTGGACACCGTCATCCCGGCGTCGCGGCTGGTCAGCGCCGGAGTCAAGAACTGGGGCGATCTCCTCGGCTTCCTCCCGCCGCTGATCGACGCCTTCAACGTCTCCTTCGACCAGCGCACCCTCGGCCTCAAGATCGTCTTCACCCCGCCGCCGACGAAGATGGTCGCCCGCAACCCGGAACTGACCTGTGCGAACGTCAACCGGATCGCACCGGGCCAGTGCAAGGTCGTCGACCCCGGCCACATCGATGTCGACCTGATCTCGGCCATCCTCCGCGGGACGGGAGCCGCCCGATGAACCGCCCCACACTGCGCAGCCGCATCACCCGCGGCCTTCTCCTGCTGGTCGTCCTCGGACTCGGCGTCGTCGGTGTGCTCCGGGCGAGCCCGTCGACGTTGCCCGATCCGACCACCTGGTCCACCTCGGGATGGCCGTTGCGCGTGGAGTTCTCCAACGCCCTCAACCTGCCCGACCAGGCGCAGGTCCGGTTCAACGGCCGCTCCGTGGGCCGGATGGAATCGGTTCGGCTCGACGGCGACCGCGCCGTCGCGACCCTGAACATCAGCGAGCCTGCCACCATCCCCACGGACACCACCGCCGAACTGCGGCAGGACACGCTCCTCGGCGATGTCTACATCGCCCTCGTCTCGGCGCCCACCTCGTCCGCGCAACCGCTGCGCGCGGGCGGGCTCATCCCCCTCGCGCAGAGCCGCCCGCCGGATCACATCGAGGACCTCATGACCAGCCTGTCGGGCTTCCTCGGCAGCGGCGGAGTCTCGCAGCTGGGCAACACGATCCAACGGATCGACGGAGCCTTCCCCGACGATCCGGCCCGCACCCGCAAGATCACCGACAACCTGGCGTCCACGATCATGGCCTGGGCCAACGACACGAGCTCGCTCGACACCGCGCTCCGCTCCGTCGTCGGGGTCACCGGATCGCTCGCGGCCGAGCACGCGATGCTCAGCGAGTACCTCGCGCCCGAGGGCCTCCGCCGCTGGGGCATCATCTCCGAGACCGCCCGCGTGACCGAGGTCTACGCCTCGCTGGCGCCACTGCTGAAGAACGCCGCACCGCTGACCCCCGGCATCCGTGACCTCGCCGCCCTCTTCACCCAGGTCGTCAGCCCGCTGCTGCTCCTCGACCGGCCGGTGGGCGCCACCCGTCCGGACAACCTCATCAATCTGCGGAACCTGTTTCGGGACACCATCATCCCGTGGGTCGAGCACGGCCCCAAGGTGAACGTCGTGAAGATCTCCGACGGGCCCGCGGTACCCACCGCGGAGAAGGCGGAGCAGGCGCTCCGCGCGATGCGCATGATCGGGGCGGTGCGATGAAGAAGGAACTCCTCGCCAATGCGGTCACCTTCACCGTCGTCCTCCTCGTCGGGCTGTTCATCCTCCTCGTCGGGTACATGGGGCTGCGGCCGGGCGTGACGTACACGACGCTGTCCCTCAAGCTCGCGCACACCGGACAGCTGGCGACCGGTTCGCCGATCCTGCTGCGCGGCGTCCGGATCGGCGACGTCACCGCCGTCGAGCCGTCGACCGACGGGGTGCGGATCGCGCTCCGCTACCCGTCGGACTACCGCATCCCCGTCGACTCGGCCCTGTCGGTCGAGCAGCTCAGCGCGCTCAGCGAGCCCTATGTGGAGTTCGCGCCCCGCTCCTCCGGCGGCGCCGTCTTCGCGTCCGGCGCGGAGATCCCGGCGACCGCGGTCACCCAATCGCGGTCCGTGAGCGACGTCTTCCAGGCGCTCGCCGCGCTGAACCGCACGGCCGACGCGGGAGCGCTCGGTGGGATCGTCAAGACGGCGTGGCAGGCCACATCGGGCCGCGAGGACGACCTGACCACGCTCAGCCGGGCGGGCCAGTTGCTCAGCTCGACGGTGCTCAGCCGGATGCCGGCGATCCGCAGCATGTTCGCCAACACGCAGGTCTACTCGGCGGATCTGGACTGGACCGCGAACGCCGTGCAGCGCCTCGGCGCCGAGTTCGAGAACACCGGGAACGTGGTGCTCAGTGCGGTGCAGGCCGTGCAGCGGATGGTGTTGACGCTCAACGCGCCGGACCCGTTCGTGAACACCGTCGACCCCTTCCTCAGGCGGCTCAAGCCGTACCTGGACGAGCTGTTACCCGCGCTCGCCACCACCGGCGGGCCGTTCATCTCGATCTTCTCGGCGCTCAATCGCACGGTGCCCCAGATCGATCTCAGCACGCTCCTGTCGAACGCCCTGCAGGTGGCCGGTACCGACGGTGCCGCCCGCGTCACCCTGACCCTTCCCCGCCCCTGACTCGAGAGGACCCCATGGCGCAGGAGCACGACGGCCCCGACGAGGCCGCCGCCGGCACGCCCGAGACCGACCCCCGCGGCACCGCCGCCGAAGCCGAGGCCGCTCCGGAGGCCGCGGACTCGACGGACTCCACGGAGGACGCCGACGCGACGCCGGGCCCCGTGGTCTCGACCGAGAAGAAGCGGACGACGAAGCCGCCGTCGGCGGACCGACCCGCGGGCACGTCCGGCGCCGCACGGACGAAGGCGCGTACGGAATCCCCGGCGCCCGCCGGACGGACGACATCGGGCACACTGCGTACCGTGCTCGCGACGGTGGTCGTCGTGGCGCTCGTCGCCGTCTCCGTGCTCCTGTATCTGCAGACCCGGACGCTCTCCACCGAGCGCCAGGAGGCCGCGGACCGCGCCCGGGCGGAGCAGATCGCCTCCGACTACGCCGTGAAGGCGGCGACCATGGACTACCGCGACCTGACCCCGTGGCTCAACGGCGTGAAAGCCGGGGTGACACCGGAACTGGCGAAGAAGTTCGACTCGATCCTCGACGTCATGCGCGAGGTGGTCACGCCGCTGCGGCTCACCTCCAGCGGACGGGCGTCCTTCGCCAAGACCACCTCCGAAGTGAACGGCATCTATCAGGTGAAGGTCGCGGTCGACGTCTCCTCGCAGAACATCCAGGCGCCGCAGGGCACCATCAGCGCCAGCACCTACTCGGTGAGCCTCGACCGGAACCGCGACTGGATCATCACGGAGGCGGGCGATCCCGCGAACCCCAACGCCGTGCTCAACGGCCTCGGCGGCACCGGCACGACACCGTCCGCGAACCCGTCCGCCGCGGCCACCCCGCAGCCGCCCGCCACCCCGACCATGCCCGCACTCCCGGCACCGTCGGGCACCCCCAACTGACCGTCCGGAGGACGAACGATGTTGCAGCGCTTCCTCGACTACGAGATGAAGGTCTCGGAGTTCCTCGGCTTCCTGATCCTGGTCGGCATCCCCTACGGGATCATCGGCCTGGTCTGGTCGCTGACGCACATGGACCACCTCGGGAACCTCAGTGGAATCGATCGCATCATCTCCTTCCTCGGCGCCATCGTCTGCTGGCCGGTGCTGCTCTTCTCGAACGTGACGATGCAGTGATGGCCCTGGTGTGGATCATCGACGTGGTGGTCCAGTACGTGAAGATCCTGGGCGGACGGCAGCAGGTGCCTGCCGTCGTCCGCATCGCGGCCTGGCTGCTGCTCGTCGCCGTCGTTCTCGCGGCCGCCGCCCTCGCGGTCGTGGGGCTGGTCCGGCTCAACGACCACCTCGCGACCCTCCCGCCGACCCGATAGGAGCACCGCCATGTCACGCTCGCCCAGCCCCGCCGGCGACGTCGGCTCGCCCGACGGTGCGCCACTCACCCTCGAGCGCACCAGGATCGCGATACCGAGCACCCACCGCAGGTACACGAAGCGGGAGCTGGCGGTCACCGATGCGCTCGACTTCTGGGGGTTCGCCGGCGCCGCCGCCAACGTGGCGATGCAGATGATGAGCCCCGGGGTGGGGCACGGCGTTGCGGAATCCCCGGTGGAGAGCGGCGCACTGATGAAGCACCCGTGGAAGCGCGCGCGCACCACGACCCAGTACCTCGCGGTCGCGATCCTCGGCACCGACGCGGAGAAGGAGGCCTACCGTGAGGCGGTCAATGCGGTGCACCGGCACGTGCAGTCGAAACCGGGAGCCCCGGTCAAGTACAACGCCTTCGACCGGAACCTGCAGCTCTGGGTCGCCTCGTGCCTCTTCGTCGGATTCGAGGACACGTACCAGATGCTCAACGGCAAGCTCCCCGAGAATCAGGCGGAGAGCTTCTACCAGTCCTGCGCGACGCTCGGCACGACCCTGCAGGTGCCGCGCGACATGTGGCCGGCGACGCGCGCCGAGTTCGACGAGTACTGGGTCCGCGCGTGCGCCGAGACCCGCCTGGACGAGCCCATCGCGGCGTACATCGACGATCTCCTGAACCTGCGGATGATCAACTGGCCGATGCGGCTGGTGTTCGGCGGCCTGCTGAAGTTCCTCACGGCCGGGTTCCTCGCGCCGTACTTCCGGGAACAGATGCACGTCGAGTGGACGGCGGCGGATCAGCGCCGGTTCGACAACCTCTTCGCGTTCGTGGCGTTCGTCAACCGCTTCATCCCGCGGTTCCTGCGGTTCGGGCCGACGCGATCGGTGTTGCTGGAGGTGCGCCTGCGGATCGGCGCCGGCAAGTCCCTCGTCTGAGGGCGCGCGGTCAGGCGGGGAACAGCACCGCGCAGACGAGGGCGTACACCTCGGCCTGGAAGGCGGGGTCCGTGTCGAAGCGCCGGGTGCGGCCCACGTCGAAGACCACGGCGAACGCCGCGTGCACGAGGAACGTGGCCTCCGCGGACGTGAGCTCGGGTCGCACGGCGACCACCGCGTCGGCGAACGCCGCGATGTTGGCCCGCTGGATGCCCGCGAGCCGGCTGCGGTCGGCGTCCGGGACGTTGCCGATCTCGCGGAAGTAGACGGTCATCAGCTTCGACCGCAGGAAGGACAGCTGCACGTATGCCTGCGCGAGCGCGGCGAGCCGGTCCGCGGGGTCCTGCACCGAGGTGGAGACCTCCGCGATCGCCCCCGCGACGCCCTCCGCCGCCTGATCGAGGGCGCTCACCAGGATGCCGGCCTTGCTCGGGAAGTACCGGTACATGCCCGACGGGACGATCCCCGCGGCGGTCCCGATCTTGCCCATGCTCACGTTGTGGAAACCGTGCTGGAAGATCTGCTCGATCGCCTCGACCAGTACCTGCTCCTGGCGGCCCGCCTCCGGTGCGGGCTCGGCCGGCGGCGCGACCGTGTAGGGCACTCGCGGGGCGGGCAGCGCCAGCACCTGCCGCGCGGCCGCGCCGAGCACGGCCTCGGCCCGCTTCTGGGCCAGGACCGTCCGGTGCGCGGTGACGCTGCCGGTCACGCTGATCAGCGCGACGCTGCGCAGGTCGATCTCGGCCCGGGCGACACCCGGGAGCGCGGGCTGCGCCGCATCGGCGACGGTGCCGATCATCGCGGTGAGCTGCCCACGGATCCGCGCCCGGTCCTCGCCCTCGAGGAGGCGCTGCTCCCATCGGAACAGCCCCCCGGTGTTGCGGCGCTCGAAGGAGACCCCCAGCGCCGCCTCGATGATCGCGTCCACGCGCTCCCCGGGCTGCTTCCCCGCCGTGGCCTCGGCCGCGTCGTCGACGGCGTGGCACAGCGCATCGGAGGCCGAGGTGATGGCGTGCTCGAGCAACGCGTACTTGTTGGGGAAGTGCCGGTAGACGGCGGGACCGCTGATGTCGAGCGACGCGGCGATCTCCTCGATCCCGACGCCGTGATAGCCGCGCCGGGAGAAGTCCTCAGCGGCGACCCGCGCGATCTGCTCGCGCCGGTCCTTGGGCCGCTTCCGCCGCGCCTGGGTCACGTCAACTCCTCTTCCACCGTCCGCATCGAGGCTACTCACTGTCGCGCGCCCGTCCGCGGTGTACCGTCAACACTATAAGTAAGTGAACATTCACACACCGAATCGGTGGAACAACTGGGAGGACCGCATGACCACGAGCGCCGAGCCGAACGCCACGACCACCCCGGCGACCGGCGCCGCTCCATCCGCACCGCCGGCGCGCGCCGTCGACCCGGTCGCGGACGGCTATCGCATCGCCGTCAGTACGCCCGTGCGCCCGGCGCACGTCCTCACCACGTTGTCCGACGCGGCGGACGTGACCTCACTCGGCGCGGGCGCCGCCAACGTGATCATGCAGCTGGTGAACAAGCCCGTCGGCTACGGCGTGATGGAGTCGAAGGTCGACTCGGGATCGCTGTACAAACATCCCGTCAAGCGCACCCGCACCACGATCACCTACCTCGCCGTCGCGGTGCTCGGGACGGCGACCGACAAGCTGCGCTACCGGGAGGCGGTGAACACCTCGCACCGGCAGGTCCGCAGCACCGCGTCGAGCCCGGTCAAGTACAACGCCATGGACCGCGGCCTGCAGCTGTGGGTGGCGATGTGCCTGTACATCGGCTTCGAGGACACGCACCAGCTGCTGCGCGGCCGCATGAACCGGGAGCAGCGCGCGCTGTTCTACCGCGATGCGGCACCCCTCGGCACCACGCTCCAGGTCCCCGCCGACCTCTGGCCGGCGACCCCCGACGAGTTCGACGCCCTGTGGATCGAGCTGTGCGCGACGAAGATCAACCCCGACGGACCCGCCCGCGAGTACCTGCGCCAGTTGGTCGATTTCACCTTCGTCGGCGACCTGCCGCAGCCGGTCAAGTCGTTCAACCGCTTCCTCACCGCCGGCTTCCTCGCGCCCAAGTTCCGGGAAGCGATGGAGGTCGAGTGGACCGACCGCGACCAGCGGCGCTTCGACGCCCTGTGGCGCCTCGTCGCCTTCAGCAACCGATTCACCCCGCTCGCTCTGCGGCGCCTGCCGTACCACCTGCTCCTCGTCGACATGCGCCTGCGCGCGAAGTTCGGTCGTCGGCTGGTCTGAGCCGATGCCGGACAGCCGGCGGAGCTACCGCTCCACCCGCACGTACGGCTCGTCCGGATGCAGATCCATGACGTCGTGGAGCCATTCCTCGTCGAACGCTGCGCTTGGAGCGGTTCCGCCCAGCAGGCCTATGAGATAGCTGATCATGCCGTCACCGTCGAAGTCGATTCCTGCACCGTCGGTGGCGATGACCGGCCAGCGGTCGGGATCGGCGGCGCTCGTGCGCCACAGCAAGCTCTGGCCGCAGCCGGAGACGCCGAAGACGAGGTAGCTGTCGGTCGCGCGCCCATAGATGTCGTCTGCTGAGGCGCGACCGGCCACGGCGACATGGTCTGAACGCGCGTCCGCCTCTCCCTGCAGGAAGGCGACGGTCCCCTGCGCCGACCGATCCCCAGTGGCGGCGATCCATTCCGGAGGAGCGATGCCGAGCTCGCCTCCCCAGAAGCGGCCCGCCCCGTACACGTCGATGAACAGCTTGTAGTCGGCCGGTAGCGGTCCGAGCCGACATTCGATCTCCGACCAATCGCGATCCACCGCGGGTGGGCCCGCGGGTGGAGGCACTATCCGTGCGAGATCCGCGAGCTGTGCCTTCATGAGTTCAACGATATGCGCGGGCCCCGGACGCCCGCTGCAACCCCGCCCGACGGGCCGGGCGGCACCGTCGGGCAGGGAGGACCGTCAGCCGAACTGCTGGCGCAGGACCGGCTTGGTGACCTTGCCCGTGGGGTTGCGCGGCAGGGCCTCGATCACGACCACGTGGCGCGGGTGCTTGTAGCGGGCGATGTGGTCGTTGAGGAACTCCGAGAGCGTCTCGACGGTGAGCGCGGCACCGTCGCGCAGCTGCACCACCGCCACGACCGACTCGCCGAAGCGCTCGTCCGGCTTGCCGATCACGGCCACCTCGGTGACATCGGGGTGCGCCGCGACGGCGTTCTCCACCTCGACCGAGTAGATGTTCTCGCCGCCCGAGATGATCATGTCCTTGGCGCGGTCGATGACGTAGACGAAGCCCTCCTCGTCCATCCGCACGAGGTCGCCCGAGTGGAACCAGCCGCCGTGGAAGGCCTCCTTCGTGGCCTCGAGGTTGTTCCAGTAGCCCGACATCATGTTGGGTCCGCGGTAGACGATCTCGCCCACCTCGCCGCGCGGCACGTCGTTGCCCTCGGAGTCGATGACCCGGGCCGCGACGGTGCGCACCACCTTGCCGACGGAGCCGAACTTGCGCAGCGCGTCGGCACCCGAGAGCGCGCAGGTGACGGGCGACATCTCGGTCTGGCCGAAGACGGCGCAGATCTCGGCGTCGGGGAAGGTGGTGGCGAGCTCGCGGAGCAGGGTCTCGCTGGCGGGGGCCGCGCCCCACCACACGAACTTGAGCTTGAGGTTGCGCGGGCGCTGCTTCTGCTCGTTCACCGCGAGCTGCCACTGCATCGGCACCATGAACATGCTGGTGATGCCCTCTCGCTCCAGCGCGTCCAGGGTCTGCGCCGGGTCGAACGCGCCGAGCGGGAAGATCACCGAGGTCAGGCCCTGCAGGAAGGCCGTCGCCAGCACGCCGAAGCCGGCGATGTGGAACAGGGGGACTGCGACGGCGCCCACGGCGTCGGGGTCCACGACGCCCGGCGCGACGAGGTTGGTCCAGCCCTGCGCGGTCATGTTGACGTGCGTGAGCACCGCGCCCTTGGGGCGGCCGGTGGTGCCCGAGGTGTACATGATCAGCGCCGGGGAGTCCTCGGGGACGTCGGCGTGCGGGTCGGGGCGGCCCTCCGCGACGAGGTCGTCGTAGCCGAGGGCGCCGGCGGCCTCGTCGGCACCGTCGAAGCGGATGCGGAGGCCGAACTCGGCGCCGGTCCCGGCGACGCCCGCGATGAGCGGGTCGAAGAGCGCCTCGTAGACGACGGCGCTGCACATCGTGTCCTGCACCAGGAAGGCCACCTCGGGCGGCGCCATCCGGAAGTTGACCGGGACCGCGATCGCACCGAGGGCCGTGACGCCGAGCGCCGCCTCGACGTACTCGATGCGGTTCAGGCCCAGGATCAGCACGCGGTCGCCGGCGCCGATGCCGCGCTCGCGCAGCGCGCCGGCGAAAGCCCCCACCCGCTCGGCGAGGCCCGCCCAGGTGACCTCCTTGTCGAGGTACCGCAGGGCCACCTGATCGCCGCGCATGACGGCGTGGTTGCGGACGCTGTTGTTCCAGGTGTTGCGCTGCGAGCTGCGGGGTTCCTCAGTCCGGGGGAACCAGGCGATGTTCTCAAGTGCGGTCATGTATGCGATTGTGTTCTAGAACATGTTCGTCGGGAGCAGAATCGCCGAAAGTTAGAGAATAGTGATTCACTTGTAATCATCCCTAACGGACAGCACACCAGGAAGGAACACCGTGTCCGACGCTTTCATCTACGAGGCCATCCGTACGCCACGCGGCAAGCAGCGCGGCGGATCGCTCCACGCGACCAAGCCGATCGACCTCGTCGTCGGCCTGATCGACGAGGTCAAGAACCGTTTCCCCACCCTCGACCCGGCCGATGTCGACGACATCGTGCTCGGCGTCGTCTCCCCCGTCGGTGAGCAGGGCGGCGTCATCCCGCGCGCCGCGGCGATGGCCGCGGGCCTGCCGGACACCGTCGCGGGCGTGCAGCTCAACCGCTTCTGCGGCTCGGGCCTCGAGGCGACCAACACCGCGGCGCAGAAGGTGCGCTCCGGGTGGGACCAGCTCGTCTTCGCCGGCGGCGTCGAGTCCATGTCGCGCGTGCCCATGGGCTCCGACGGTGGCGCGATGTTCCAGGACGTCACCACCAACTACGACACCTACTTCGTGCCGCAGGGCATCGGCGCCGACCTCATCGCCACGATCGAGGGCTTCACGCGCGACGACGTCGACGAGTTCGCCGCGCAGTCGCAGGCCAACGCCGCGAAGGCCTGGGAGGAGGGGCGGTTCGCGAAGTCGGTCGTCCCCGTCAAGGACCTCAACGGCCTGACGGTGCTGGACAACGACGAGCACCGCCGCCCCGGCACCACCGCCGAGAGCCTGGGCAAGCTCAAGCCGGCCTTCGAGGGAATCGGCGCGATGGGCGGCTTCGACGCCGTCGCACTGCAGAAGTACTACACCGTGGAGAAGATCAACCACGTCCACACCGGCGGCAACAGCTCGGGCATCGTCGACGGTGCCGCCCTGCTGCTGATCGGCAACGAGGCGGGCGGCAAGAAGGCGGGCCTGACCCCGCGCGGCCGCATCGTCGCCACCGCCGTCACCGGCTCGGACCCGACGATCATGCTCACCGGCCCGACGCCGGCCACCGAGAAGGCCCTCGCGCTCGCGGGCCTCACCAAGGACGACATCGACGTCTGGGAGCTCAACGAGGCCTTCGCCTCCGTGGTCATGAAGTGGATGAAGGACTTCAAGCTCGATCGCGAGCAGGTCAACGTCAACGGCGGCGCCATCGCGCTGGGCCACCCGCTGGGCGCCACCGGCGCGATGCTGGTGGGCACCGTGCTCGACGAGCTCGAGCGCACCGGCGGCCGCTACGGCCTGATCACCCTCTGCATCGGCGGTGGCATGGGCATCGCCACCATCATCGAGCGCCTCTGACCGGCCGGAAAGACTACGGAGACAACAATAGACATGGCTGAGAACATGATCCGCTGGGAACAGGACGCCGACGGCATCGTCGTGCTGACGATGGACGACCCCTCCAGCTCCGCGAACACCATGAACGACCTGTACCGCGAGTCGATGGGCGCCACCATCGACCGCCTGGAGGCCGAGAAGGACTCCATCACGGGCGTCGTGCTGACCTCCGCGAAGAAGACCTTCTTCGCCGGCGGCAACCTGAACCAGATCCGCCAGGCGCGGCCCGAGGACGCCGCGACCCTGCGCGACAACGTCGAGTCGATGAAGGCCGCGCTGCGCCGCCTCGAGACACTCGGCAAGCCCGTGGTCGCCGCGATCAACGGCGCCGCCCTCGGCGGCGGCCTGGAGATCGCGCTGGCCACGCACCACCGCATCGCCGCCGACGCGCGCGGCTCGCAGATCGGCCTGCCCGAGGTCACCCTGGGCTTGCTCCCCGGCGGCGGCGGCGTGACCCGCACCGTGCGCCTCCTGGGCCTGCAGGGCGCCCTCATGGGCGTGCTGCTGCAGGGCACCCGCATGAAGCCCGCCAAGGCCAAGGAGGTGGGCCTGGTCCACGAGGTCGTCGACACCGTCGAGGAGCTGATCCCGGCCGCGAAGGCGTGGATCAAGGCCAACCCCGAGGGCGGCGTGCAGCCCTGGGACGTCAAGGGCTACAAGATCCCCGGCGGCTCGCCGACCTCGCCGGCGATCGCCGCGAACCTGCCCGCCTTCCCCTCGAACCTGCGCAAGCAGCTCAAGGGCGCGCCCATGCCCGCGCCGCGCGCGATCATGGCCGCGGCCGTCGAGGGCGCGCTGGTGGACTTCGACACCGCCAGCGTGATCGAGGGCCGCTACTTCATCTCGCTGGCCACCGGCCAGGTCTCGAAGAACATGATCAAGGCGTTCTTCTTCGACCTGCAGCACATCAACGGCGGCGGCTCGCGCCCCGACGGCTACGACAAGTACACCGCCAAGAAGGTCGGCGTCATCGGCGCCGGCATGATGGGCGCGGCCATCGCGTACGTCTCCGCCAAGGCGGGCATCGAGGTCGTCCTCAAGGACATCGACCTCGACGCCGCCAAGCGGGGCAAGGCCTACTCCGAGAAGCTCGAGGAGAAGGCACTGGCCAAGGGCCGCACCACCGCCGAGAAGTCGGCGGAGCTGCTCGCGCGCATCACGCCCACCGTCGATCCCGCCGACTTCGCCGGCGTGGACCTCGTGATCGAGGCCGCGTTCGAGTCGGTCGAGGTGAAGAACAAGGTCTTCCAGGAGATCGAGGACATCGTCGAGCCCGACGCCATCCTCGGCTCGAACACCTCGACGCTGCCCATCACCATTCTCGCCGAGGGCGTCAAGCGCTCCGAGGACTTCATCGGCATCCACTTCTTCTCCCCCGTGGACAAGATGCCGCTGGTCGAGATCATCCGCGGCGCCAAGACCTCGGATGCGGTGCTGGCCAAGGTCATCGACTACACGCTGCAGATCAAGAAGACCCCGATCGTGGTCAACGACTCGCGCGGCTTCTTCACCTCCCGCGTCATCGGCACCTTCGTCAACGAGGCCATCGCGGCCGTCGGCGAGGGCGTGAACCCGGTGCTGATCGAGCAGGCGGGCCAGCAGGCCGGCTACCCGGCAGCGCCGCTGCAGCTCATGGACGAGCTGACGCTCACCCTGCCGCAGAAGATCCGCAAGGAGACCCGCGCCGCCGCCGAGGCCGCGGGCAACCCGCTGCCCCCGCACGGCAGCGACGCCGTGGTCGACGCGATGGTGGACGCGGGCCGCACCGGCCGCAAGGACGGCGCCGGCTTCTACGACTACGTGGACGGCAAGCGCACCGGCCTGTGGCCGGGGCTGAAGGATCTCCTGCCCGCCGGGCAGGACATCCCGCTGCAGGACATGATCGACCGGATGCTGTTCGCCGAGTCGCTCGAGACGGTGCGCTGCTTCGACGAGGGCGTCATGGACTCCGTCGCCGACGCCAACATCGGCTCGATCTTCGGCATCGGCTTCCCCGCCTGGACCGGCGGCGTGCTGCAGTTCATCAACGGCTACACCGCCCCGGACGGCACCGTGGGCCCGAAGGCCTTCGTCGCGCGCGCGCAGGAGCTGACCAAGTACGGCGCGCAGTTCACCCCGCCCGCCTCCCTGGTCGCCAAGGCCGAGGCCGGTGAGACCTACGAGTAGGACTCACCGCTAGGCCGTAGCGCGAAGGGCCCGGCACCGTCGTTCGACGGTGCCGGGCCCTCTCGTTTCGGTCACAGCGAGAACCGCGCCGGAGCGCCCGTGGCCGAACATCTTTCGAAGCGAAAGGTGCTGCTGGCTACGACCGGGCGTCGAAGCGGATTCCCGAGGGGTTGCTCGGCAGCACTCCGATCACGATGATCGCGATGTAGACGAGGAAGCCGACGAGCGGAATCGGTCCCAGTAGGAAGATCGGCAGGTACCACCAGCCGGAGGCGTTGATGTCGTGCAATCGCCGAATGGTCAGGCAGATACTGCCGAGGCCGAAGACGAAGCCGCTCACCAGGAGGACCACGACGCCGATGATCGTGGGGAACATGGCGGCACCGCTCCCGTCGTCCCCCGTGATCGCATTGCCGATGGCGATGAGCACGATGCCCACGGCGGACACGCCCGCCGCCGCCAGCGCCACCCACCAGAACTCACTCCGCGACGCACGGCCCGCGGACGTGAGGTAGCTCGCGAAGAAGCGGCGAAGCGCCTGCCCGAAGGTCGCGCCGTAGAGCGGCGATGTCAGATCGTCAGGATTGCGCGTCCCGGCGGTCGGTACCTCGTACTGCTGCTGATAATAGTCCGTCATCTGATTCCCCCTGGTCAATTGGCCGATGTTCGACCGTCGGGGAGAAACTTAGAGCGCCATAAGACGACCGTGCAATATGCTTTACATCACCCTGGGTTGATCAGGGGCCGTCAGTCGGTGAAGCGGGCGGGGCGTTTGTTGAGCATGGCGTCGACGCCCTCGCGGTGATCCTCGGTCTTGAGCAGGATGACCTGGGACTCGGTCTCGCGGCGCAGGGCGTCGTCCAGGCCGGCGAGGGTGGAGGCGTTGACGGCGCGCTTGGTGGCGGCGATGGCCTCCCGCGGGCCGGCCGCGAGCTTCGCGGCGGCCGCGGCGACGGCACCGTCGAGCTCCTCGGCGGGGTGGACGGCGGTGACCATGCCCGAGGCGAGCGCCTCTGGGCCGTAGATCCGGTTGCCCAGCAACGCCATTCCCATCGCGCGCGTGCGCCCGATGGCGGCGGGAACGAGCGCGGTGGTGCCCGCGTCGGGCAGCAGCCCGATGCCCACGAAAGGCAGCAGGAAGTACGCGGTGTCGGCGACGAAGGTCAGGTCGGCCGAGAGCGCGAGGCCCACCGCCATGCCCGCGCAGGGCCCGTTCACCTTGGCGATCACCGGGATCGACGCGCCCACGATCGCCCGGATGTAGGCGTTGACGGCCTCGAGCGCCTCCTGCGGCTCCGCGGCCTCGCCGGCCAGGTCGGCGCCGGTGGAGAAGGCCCGGCCCTCGCCGGTGACCACGACGACGCGGATCGCGGGGTCGGCGTCGGCCTCCTCGATGATGCGCGCGAGCTCCCACGCGGCGCGAATGCCGAAGGCGTTCATGCGCTGCGGGCGGTCGATGGTCACCGTCAGGACGCCGCCGTCGACGACGCGTCGGAAGTCCTCGCTCATGCCACGCCCTCCGCGACCCTCGCCAGCGGCGCGAGCCGCCGCTCGATGATGGACGAGCCCTCGGAGATCATCCGCTCGATGAGCTGCGCGCAGGTGGGCACATCGCGGATGATGCCCTGGCACAGGCCGACGCTCCAGATGCCGGCCTCGACGTCACCGTCCTCGAAGACCTTGCGGCCGCGGGCGCCCGCGACGAGGTGCCGGATGTCGTCGAACTCGCAGCCCTGCGCCTCGGTCTCGACCACCTCGACGGACACCGAGTTCTTGGCGACCCGGGCGGTGTTGCCGAGCGTGCGGAAGATGAGCTTCGTGTCCAGCTCGGAGTTCTCGACGATCTGCGCCTTCACCTCGGGCGCGATCGGCGATTCGACGGTGCACAGGAAGCGGCTGCCCATGTTGATGCCGTCGGCGCCGAGGGCGATCGCGGCGACCAGGCCGCGGGCGTCCGCGATGCCGCCGGAGGCGAGGATCGGGATCTCCAGCGCGTCGGCCGCGGCGGGGATCAGCACCAGGCCGGGGATGTCGTCCTCGCCGGGGTGGCCCGCGCACTCGAAGCCGTCGATGGAGACCGCGTCGACGCCGATGGCCTGCGCCTTGAGCGCGTGCCGGACGCTGGTGCACTTGTGGATCACCTTGACGCCGTTGTCCTTCAGGTACGGCAGGAACTTCGCGGGGTTCGAGCCCGCCGTCTCGATGATCTTCACGCCCGACTCGACCGCGGCGCGCAGGTACTCGTCGTAGGGCGGCGGATCGATCGTCGGCAGCACCGTGAGGTTCACGCCGAAGGGGCTCGCCGTGAGCTCGCGCGTGCGCGCGATCTCCTCGCGCAGGTCCTGCGGCGAGGGCTGGGTGAGCGCCGTGAGGATGCCGAGGCCGCCGGCCTCGGAGACCGCGGCGGCGAGGCGGGCGCGACCCACCCACATCATGCCGCCCTGGACGATCGGGTACCGGACGCCGAACTGCTCGGTGAAGCGTGTGGAGAACATGTTCCGAAAGCTAGCACAGATGAGAGAACAGTCTCTAACATATCTGCCAGATACCTGTTCCGATCCTGGAGGACCGTCATGACCGCACCGTCGAAGACCGCGACCGGCGACCTGATCTCGACCGACCCGCGCACCGGCGCGGAGGTCGCCCGCTTCCCCATCGCGGACACCGCGGCCGTCGTCGCCGCGGTCGACACCGCCCGGAGCGCCGCGACGTGGTGGGGCGGCCTCGAGCCCAAGGCCCGGCGCAACTGGCTGCTGCGCTTCCGCAGCGAGCTCGCCCGCCGCTCCGAGGAGCTGGCCGGCGTCGTCGCCGCCGAGACCGGGAAGCCGCACGACGACGCGCTCCTGGAGGTCATGCTCGCGATCGTCCACCTGGACTGGGCCGCGAAGAACGCCGAGAAGGTGCTCGGCCGGCGCAAGGTGGGCACCGGCATGATGGGCGCCAACCTGACCGCCACCGTCGAGCACCGGCCGTTCGGGGTGATCGGCGTGATCGGGCCCTGGAACTACCCCGTCTACACCCCGATGGGCTCGATCTCGTACGCCCTCGCCGCGGGCAACGCGATCGTCTTCAAGCCCAGCGAGCTGACGCCGGCCGTCGGTCGGTTCCTCGCCGACACCTGGGCCGCCGCCTGCCCCGGCCAGCCCGTACTCCAGGTGGTGCACGGCTACGGCGACACCGGTGCCGCGCTCTGTCGCGCGGGCGTCGACAAGCTGGCGTTCACCGGCTCGGCCCGCACCGCGCGCACCGTCATGGCCACGTGCGCGGAGACGCTCACGCCCGTCACGATCGAGGGCGGCGGCAAGGACGCGATGATCGTGGACGCCGACGCGGACATCGACGGCGCCGTCAAGGCCGCGGCGTTCGGCGCCTACGGCAACGGCGGGCAGACCTGCGCCGGCGTCGAGCGGGTGTACGTCGTCGCGGACCGGTACGACGAGTTCGTCGACAAGCTGGCCGCCGCGTCCCGCGAGATCCACGGCGGCGAGTCCGACGGCGTCGACTACGGCCCCGCGACCATGCCCAAGCAGCTGCAGATCATCGCCTCGCACATCGACGACGCGCTCAGCCGCGGCGGCCGCGCGCTCGTCGGCGGCCGGGAGTCGGTCGGCGAGCGCACCGTCCAGCCCGTGCTCCTCGTGGACGTGCCCGACGATTCGACCGCCGTCACCGAGGAGACCTTCGGCCCCACGGTCGTCGTCACCCGCGTCAAGGACATCGACGAGGCGATCGACAAGGCCAACGACAGCACGTACGGGCTCTCCGCCGCGATCATGACGAAGAACCTCGCCCGCGGCCAGGAACTGGCCCGCCGGCTGCGCACGGGCGCCGTCGCGGTGAACTCGTTCCTGTCCTTCGCCTCCGTGCCCGCGCTGCCCTTCGGCGGCATCGGCGACTCCGGCTTCGGCCGGATCCACGGCGCCGACGGGCTCCGCGAGTTCAGCCGGCCCCAGTCCGTGGCCGCGCAGAAGTTCGCACTGCCTATGGACCTGCTCTCCTTCACCCGCAAGGAGCGCGACATGAACTCCGTGCGGATGATGCTCAAGCACCTCTACGGGCGCTGAGCGCCGCGGCTCAGAAGGTCGTGGTGTTCGCGACGTCCACGCTCACGCCGCGGGTGCCACGGGTGAACACGGTCTTGCCCGCCGACGCCGCGATCGTCCACCCCGACGCCGTGTAGACGTGCCCGTACCGGACCGTGGTGGCCGGGGTGGCGACCGACATGTTGCCGTAGTGCCACTCCAGCCCGCTGACGGAGTAACGGAAGCCGGTGGCCGGCTGCCCCGCCTCGGTCCGGTAGGTGCGGCCGAAGTCCGGCGACTGGCAGTCGACGTACTCGGCGTAGACGTTGCAGGTGGTCTTCCCCGACTCGGTGACCACCCGGGTGACGCCCGTGCCGGTGACCGGCAGCGGCGTCGGGGCGGCCGGGGTCGCACCGGCCGTCGCGGTCACCGTCGTCCCGCCCGACGGTGCGCCCGTGCCCGGCCCCTGCGCGCCCACGGTCGCGCTCGGCCCCGCGGTGACGGTCACCGTCGGGGCGGCCGACGGGCCGTCGTCCCAGCACCCCGCCACCAGGCCCGCGGCGCACAGCAGCGCGGCGGCGATTCCGATCGATCGATGCATGACAGATCCTCCCCACCGTCTCCCCGTGATCCGGCTACCCCCTGATCGACCGGCGGCACAAGATCGTTAACACAGGTCTGGACATTCCTCGTCGCCGCACGCACAGTAGGGGCGTGAAGGCGTGGGCGGGGCGGACGGTGGCGGTGCTCGGCATCGGCGCGATCGCCGGCTCCTCCCTGGTCGCCGCGACGACGGGGCGCGGCCTGCGGTACACCGCGGACTCGCCGGACACGATCCCGTGGTGGCAGCCCTGGGCCCCGGTGGTCGCGGGCCTGCTCGTCGCGCTCGCCGTCCGCGCGCGCGGCACGTCGGCGGACGGGACCGGGACGGCCGCACCGTCGAACCCGCGGCCCCAGGCCTGGATCCTGCTGGCCTGCGGCGTCGGTTTCGCGGCGGCGCTGATCGTGCTCGGCCCCGAGGAGCCGAAGTACACGGCGCTCAAGCTGGGGCTGCTGCTCGCGGTGCCGGCCGCGGTCTTCGCGCTCGACCGGCGGTGGGGCCGCCGCTGGCCGGACCCGACGGCGCGGGCCGGGTGGACGCCGGTACCCGCCGTGATCGCCTACCTGGCCGTGTACCTGGCGCTGAGCGACCGGAGCGAGAACTTCCTCGCCGGGGTGCCGCTGCTCGATGCGGCGCTCCTGCTGCTCGTCGGCTTCGCGATCAACGCGCTGCTCGAGGAGGTGTTCTACCGGCGGTGGCTGCTCACCCGCTGGCACGCGGTGCTCGGGCCGTGGGCGGCCGTCGCGCTCTCCGCGCTGGTGTGGGCGTCCTGGCACGTCGCCATCCAGGGCTCCGGCGACCTACCCCTGGACGCGATGAACGTGCTCGCGAACCAGGGCGTGAGCGGGCTGTTCCTGGGCTTCCTGTGGCTGCGGTACCGCGTGATGTGGCCGCTGCTGGTGATCCACGGCATATGGAACGCGAACCCGCTGCAGTTCCTCGCGTCCGGATCGTGACGGCACCGTCGACCTGGGCCGTCCGCGCAGGCGGATAGGGTGGGGCGCATGTCCCGGCCCAGTTTCCGCCCAGATCGGGTGGCGTGGACCGTGCTCGGTCTCACCGTTCTCGCGCTCGTCATCGGCTATCAGATCAAGGCGCAGTGCACCGGCGCGCCCTTCGACGAGTTCGGCCGCTCCGAGGGCTTCGCGTCGACGCCCGGCCGGATCTGCTACTCCGACATCCAGTTCCTGTGGACGGGCCGCGAGGTCAACAACCACGTCTTCCCGTACCTGACCGGCTGGATCGACGGCGACGGCAAGCTGCAGGGCGGCGCCATCGAGTACCCCGTGCTCAGCGGCCTCCTGTTCTGGGTCGGCGCGATCGGCGCTCACAACGACGCCGAGTTCCTCCTGCACATGGCGCTGCTGCTGGCCCCGTTCGGGCTGCTCACCGGCTGGGTGCTGGCTAAGGTCTCGGGCCGCACCGCCGCGCTGTGGGCCGTGGCGCCGCCGCTGGCGCTCTACGCCTTCCACAACATGGAGCTACCGGTGGTCGCCGCGGCGACCGTCGGCTTCGGCATCATGGCCTGGGCCGACAGGACCGGCGGGTCGATCCGGATCCCCGCGATCGCCACGGCCGCGGTGCTCGCCGTGGGCTTCGACCTCAAGATCTATCCGGGCCTGTTCGTCGCGCCGCTGGTGCTGTACGTGCTCACCCACGGCAGGTCGGGCACCGTCGCCCTGCCCGACGGTCCCGGGCGGCGCGCCCGCGTCGACTGGCGCCTGCTCGACTGGGTGGGCGCCGCGGCCACGGCCGCGACGGCCGTGGTGGTGGCCGTCGCGATCAACGTGCCCTTCATGGTCTTCGGCTTCGAGGGCTGGCGGGCGTCGCTGAAGTTCCAGGAGCTGCGCACGGCCGACCTGTCGACCAACTCGATCTGGTACTGGGGCGTGCTCAAGGCCTTCGACGACCCGAAGGACTACGACGCCTTCGTCTCCTCCGTCTCACCGCTGCTCATCGTGATCTCGATCGCGGCGCTGCTGGTGTACGGCTGGCTGCGCTACCGGAGCACCGGCGTGTATCCCTGGCTCGGCGTGAGCGGCGCGATCCTGGCCGCGTTCATGCTGTTCCACAAGGTGCACTCACCGCAGTACGTGCTGTGGCTGCTGCCCTTCTTCATCCTGCTCAGGGTCGACTGGCGGCTCATCGCGGCGTACCTGCTGTTCGACCTGAGCCTCGAGCTCACGGTGTGGAACTACTTCTCCGAGCACGCGGCCCACCTGCCCATCACCTGGTGGGTTCAGTGGGGCGTCTGGATCGGCGTCTGGGGCCGGGCGGCCCTGCTCGTCGTCTTCATCTGGTACCTGCCGCGCTGCGCGCTGCGGCTGCGCAGCGAGGAGGAGTCCGGCGCACCGTCGAGCACGCCGCCCGCCGGGTCGTCGAGCGGCGGCGAGTACGGGCCCGGGAACGTCGACCGGACCAGGTCCTCGTCGGGCCGGTAGATCTGCCGGATCACCAGCGCGCACAGGCCGATCACGGCGAGGTCGCGCAGGAGGACGGTGGCCGTGAAGGCCTGCTCCGGCAGGCCCCTGTTCTGCATGCCGAGGAAGTACATCATCCGCGGCACCCAGACGAGGGCGTCGATGGTCATCCAGGCGAGCAGGATCCGGGTGTGCGGGATCGCGAGCACGGCCAACGGCACCAGCCACAGCGAGTACTGCGGGCTCCACACCTTGTTCACCAGCAGGAAGCCGGCCACCAGCAGGAAGGCGAGCTGCGCGACGCGCGGCCGCCGCGGCGCCTTCAGCGCGAGGTAGCCGACGCCCGCGATGACCGCGACGAAGAGCAGCAGCGTGATCCCGTTCGCCAGCGACGAGGCGCCGCCGCGCGGGCCCTGGCCGCCGAACACCCAGCCGCCGGTGAAGGAGCTGATCACGGCGTAGATGGAGTCCATGTCGACGGCGCGGATCGAGTTGCGGTGGAAGAACTCCCACCAGCCGCGCGGGGCGGCCACGAGGATCGGCAGGTTCACCGCGATCCACGTCGCCAGCGCCACCGCCGTCGCGGTGAACCAGGGGCGCAGCCGGCCGGCGCGCAGGCATAGGAAGAACAGCACGATCAGCAGGAAGGCGGGGTAGAGCTTCGCCGCGGTGCCCAGCCCCAGGACCAGGCCGGCCCAGGCGTGCTTCTCGCGCGACCACAGCAGCATCCCCACGGCCATCGCGGCCACGGCGATCGCGTCGAAGTTGGTGAAGGCGTGCACGATCACCAGCGGCGACGCGGCCATGAGCATCACGTCCCACGGGCGGCGCGCGGCGGGGCGCGACGGGGAGGCCGCGCCGCCGGCTAACCGGGTCGTGGCCCACACCGCGATCAGCCAGAACAGGGCCAGCCCGACGGCGGCCACGGTGAAGAACAGCACCACCTCGATCGCCGCGGGCACGCCCCACTTCTCGTGCAGGGTCACCCACACCTTGGCGACCTTCATGGACGCGTACTGGTACATGCCGGTGAGCACCGGGTACTCCATGTAGCGCTCCTGGCGGGCGCCCGTGGGGTCGGTGTCGAAGAACTGGGTCACGTAGGGCATCAGGCCCTCGTTGAGCCGCTCCGCGCCGTACAGCGGCACGGTGTCCGAGTAGCACATCGCGGCGTACGGCCGGTTGCCCGACCAGTCCAGCACGAGCTGCCCGCCGTCGGACTTCTGCTGCAGGCAGCCGGCCTTGGTGGTCCAGCCCAGGGCCAGGAACAGCACCGCCACCAGCAGGATCAGGCGCAGCGGCGTGAAGAAGCGCTGGAAGCCGACGAGCGCGTGCGCGCCCACCGGGCCGCCGAGCACCGTCGAGAAGTCCCGCGCGACGGCATCCGTGTGACTGGGCACGTCCCGGTCCGGCTCGATGACCGTGGCCGGGTCGAACGGGCCGGGGCTGACGTGGAGGCGATCGTCGTCGTCCGCCTCCGGGGCCGTCGCGCGGGGTTCCGTCACGGCACCGGGTTCGTCACCCGCGGTGCCACCGTGCGGCCGCCGTTGCCGGGGACCGTCCCGTTGCCGTTACCGGTCCCGGCGCCCGGCCGGGGCCGCGTGGTCTGCCCACCGGGGTTGGTCGGGTTGCCGCCGCCGGGCTGCGTCGTCGGGTCCCACGGGAAGGTCGGCAGCGGCACGCCGGGCAGGCCCGGCACGGTGCGGGTCGCCGACCCGCTCTCGCCCGCCGACGCCGACGCGGACGCCGATCCCGTCGACGAGGGCCGCACCCGGGTCTCCACCGGGACGCCCGCCTGGCCGCCGATCATGCCGGGGGTCGGGAAGGACTCGTAATCGGTGTCCGAGAGGGCGCCGTCCATCGTCTGCTTCCACACGGTCGACGGGACGCCCGAGCCGTAGATGGGCCCGCCCCAGCCGTTGGTGATCGGACCGCCCTTGTCGTTGCCGACCCACACCGCGGTGGAGATCGACGGGGTGTAGCCCACCATCCAGGCGTCCTTGTTCTGGCCCGTGTCCTGGTACTGCGCGGTGCCGGTCTTGGCGGCCGAGGCGCGGCCCCCCGCGAGCCCGTTGCCGTTGGAGTACGAGGCGATGGGCTGCAGCGCCGCGGTCACGTTGTTGGCGACGTCCTTGCTGAAGCGGCGCTCGCCCGGATCGTTCTGCCGGTCCAGCAGCGTGCGGCCGTCGGCGGTGGTCACCTTGGAGATCAGGTGCGGCGCGCGGTAGATCCCCTCGGCGGCGAAGGTCGCGTACGCGGACGCCATGTCGATGGGGCGGCTCTGGTACTGGCCGAGGACGACGCCGCCCTCGACGCCGCTGCCGTCGGACTGCTGCAGGGTCTTCTGGATGTTGCCGAAGCTCTCGGCGACGCCCGCCTTGTGCGCCGCGTCGGCGACGTCCTGGGCCTGGTTGTTCAGGTCCATCATGAGGCGGTAGTAGACCGTGTTCAGCGACATCTTCATCGCGGTCGCCAGGTTGCAGCTGCCGCAGGACTCGCCGTCGGAGTTGTTGACCGTGACGCCCTGCGCCTTGAACGGCGAGGAGGAGTAGACGCGGGAGAGGCCGATGCCCTGCTCCAGGCCCGCGACCAGCGCGAAGACCTTGAACGACGAGCCCGTCTGCAGGCCGGCCTGGACGCGGTCGTAGCCGTTGCCGTCGCTGCCGCCGTAGTAGGCGAGGACGCCGCCCGTCTTCGGGTCGACGGAGACGATCGCCGTGCGCAGGTCCTTCGGCTGGTTCTCGGTCATGTTCGCCGCGGCCTTCACCGCTGCGGCCTGCGCCTGCGCGTCGATCGTCGTGGTGATCTTCAGGCCCTGCGTGCTGAGCGTGGACTCGTCGATGCCGGCGTCCTTGAGCTCGCGCAGCACCTGCGTCTTGATCAGGCCGTTCGGGCCCGCGGACAGGTCGTCGCCGGCGCCGCGCCCCGGGGCGATCGTCTTCGGGAACTGCAGCTTGGCGCGCTGCGCGGGGTCGAGGGTCTTCATGTCGACCATGCCGTCGAGCACGTAGTTCCAGCGGCCGGTGGCGTCGGCCAGGTGGGTCGTGGGCTCGTACAGCGACGGTCCGCGGACGAGGCCGGCGAGGAGCGCGGCCTGCTCGGCCTTGAGGTCCTTGGCGTTGACGTTGAAGTAGGCCTTCGACGCCGCCTGGATGCCGTACGCACCACGGCCGAAGTAGATCGTGTTCAGGTACGCCGCCATGATGTCGTCCTTGGACCAGGAGTTGGACATCTTGGTGGAGATGATGAGCTCTTTCCACTTGCGCGACAGCGACGATTCGTCGCCGACCAGCGCGTTCTTCACGTACTGCTGGGTGATGGTGGAGCCACCGCCGGCGTCCTCGCCGTCGCCGGCGACGCCCGGGATGCGCTTCCACACGGCCCGCGCGAAGCCCTTGAGGGAGAAGCCGGGGTTGGTGGCGAAGTCGCGGTCCTCCGCGGCCATGATCGCGTTCTTCATGACGTCGGGGATGTCCTGCGCGGGCAGGATCTCGCGGTTGCCCTCGGGGGGCACGACGCGCGCGATGGGCGTGTTGCCGTCCTTCATGACGATGGTCGCGACCTGATTGGTCTGGATCTCGCCCGGCTGCGGCACGTCGGTGCGCCAGTAGCCGACGAGGAAAGCCAGCAGCGCGACCACCAGGATCAGCGCGACCGCGGCCACGCCGCCGGTCACGACGCGTCGGAACAGTGAACCGCTCACGAGCGCTCGCAGTCCCTTCTTGTCGGAGTCGTCATGGTCGCCGTCGTCCGGCTCGTCGGGGCCGTCACCGTCGCCGCCGCCCGGCCCGTCACCACCGGGGCCATCGCCGCCGGGGCCGTCACCGCCCGGTCCGTCACCGCCGGGGGCGGGCGCGGCGGGGGCCGCCTTGCGGATCACGACGGGCTGCTCGGCCGGCGCGGCCGGGCGCGACGGGGCGCCGCGGTCGGCCTCCGCCGCGAGCTCGGCACCGTCGACGGGGCGGCCGGAGAGCGGCTGATAGGCGGTGCGGGGCTCGCCCGGGCCCGACGGGGCCGGGCTCGACGGGGCCGGGCTCGACGGTGCGCGGCCCGCGCCGGGTGCGGAACCCGCGCCCGGGGCGGCGG
>NZ_JAIULG010000059.1 GCF_020169415.1 Tsukamurella sp. M9C | reverse complement strand
CGCCCGGACAGAGCCCGCCGCCGGCCCCCACCTCGGTGGCGCCGTATCCGATCGTCAACGAGAACCGCCTGCTCACCGACTTCCCCGGCGCGGTGGCCGGTAAGAACGGCTACACCGACGACGCGAAGAAGACCTTCGTCGGCGCGGTCGACCGCGACGGCCACCGCTACGTGATCGTGCAGATGTTCGGCCTCTCGCAGACTGGCAACACCTACTGGGACCAGTACCGGCGGCTCCTCGACTACGGCGTCGCGCTGCGCGGGAAGTCCGTGGGCACGCTGGTCGCGGCCGACGGTGCCGCGAGCCGGCCCGAGCGGGCGCAGGAGGACCTGGTGGTGGAGAGCGGACCGTCGGGGATGGGCAACGGCACGCGGCTCCTGATCGGGCTCGGCGGGCTCGGCCTCATCGCCGTCCTGGTGGGCGCCGCGATGCGCACCAACCGGGGCCGCTGAGGTGGTCGCCGCGCCCGTCGGCGCCGCACCGGTCCCGGACAAGGGCCTGCGCTCGAACTCTCTGGGCCTGCTGAGCAACATGGCGATCGGCCTCTCGTCGACCGCCCCGGCGTACAGCCTCGCGGCGACGCTCGGCGGCGTCGTCGGGCACGTGCAGGGCAAGGCGCCGGCGATGTTCGTGGTCGCCTTCGTTCCCATGCTCATGGTGGCCGTCGCGTACAAGGAACTGGCCGCCGACACCCCCGACGCCGGGACCACGTTCACCTGGGGCAGTAGGGCGTTCGGGCCGTGGATCGGCTGGCTGGGCGGCTGGGGCCTCGCGGTCTCGGCGATCATCTGCCTGGCGAACGTCGCCGAGATCGCGGCGAGCTACCTCCTGCGCTTCGTCGGCCTGACCTCCCTCGCGAACGACCGCGTCGCCGTGGTGGGCTTCGGGTGTGCGCTGATCGTCGCGATGACCTGGGTGTCGTACCGCGGGATCGTCGTCTCGGAGCGCATGCAGAACGTGCTCATGTCCATCCAGTTCGCGGTGCTCGGCGTGGCCGCGGTGGCCGCGCTGTGGGCGGTGTACCGGGGCACGGCGGGACCGCAGGCCGTGCGGCCGAGCTGGGACTGGCTGGATCCGACGGGGCTGAGCGCCTCCCAGATCGCGGCCGCGGTGATCCTCTGCATCTTCCTCTACTGGGGCTGGGATGCCTGCCTGGCCGTCGGCGAGGAGACCAAGGACTCGTCGTCGACGCCCGGCCGGGCCGCGGTGCTCGCGACGGTCGTGCTCATGGGCACCTACGTGCTCGTCGCCGTTGCCGTGCAGTCGTATTCGGGCTTCGGCGAGACCGGCCTCGGGCTCGGCAACACCGACAACCACGACGACGTCCTCACCGTGCTCGGCCGGCCCGTCGGGGGCGCGGTGCTCGCGGGCCTGTTGGTGCTCACGGTCGCCCTCTCGGCGCTGTCCTCGACGCAGTCGACGGTGCTGCCGACGGCGCGGGGCACGCTCGCGATGGCGATCTACCGGGCGGTGCCGGAGCGGTTCGCGCGCGTGCATCCGAAGTACCTCACCCCGTCGTTCGGCACCGTCGTGATGGGCGGGTCCGCGCTCGCCTTCTACCTCACGCTCGCGCTGCTCAGCCGCAACACCCTGGAGGACTCGATCAGCTCGCTGGGGCTGGCGGTGGCCTTCTACTACGCGATCACGGCGTTCGCGTGCGCGTGGTACTTCCGGCGGACACTGCGCCGGTCGATGCGGAACCTGGTGCTGCGCCTGGTCTTCCCCGTGCTCGGCGGCGCGGCGATGATCTGGGCCTTCGTGCAGAGCGCGGTCGACATGATCGCGCCCGACTACGGACAGACGGTGATCGGCGGGATCGGCGGCGTCTTCGTGATCGGCATCGGCATGCTGGTCCTCGGCGTGCCGCTGATGATCGCGTGCGCCGTGACGCGGCCCGCCTTCTTCCGGGGCCGGACGCTGCCGCGGGCGACCGCGCCCGAGGACGCCTGAGCGGCGCGCGTCAGCGCTTGCGGCGCAGCAGTGAGCCGAGGCCCAGTCCGGCGACGAGCCCGGCCGCACCGGCGAGGGCGGTCCGGCCGGCGTCGGGCTCGGAGCGGATGACGGGCGAGATCACCACGGGCGCCGGGGCGGCAGGGATCACGTACCGCTGGTTCCGCGGATCGGTGGCGGCCCACGCGGTCGCGAACAGCACGATCCGCGCGGTGAAGTAGATGAACAGCATGATGCCGAGGATCGGGCCGAAGGTGGCGCCGGCCGGGCCCTTCATCGCGTTGCCGATGAGCAGGGTCGCGAGCTGGATGAGGATCATGAACGCCACCGCCGCCATGAGGCCCGCGCGGGTGGCGTTGCGCCACGGGAACTGCACCCGCGGCAGACGCGCGATCACGAAGGTCCACAGGAGCCACAGCGCGAGGAGCGTGACCAGGAGGGTCGCCCCGGAGATGACGAAGTGGAGGCCGGGGGCATCGTCCAGTCCGGCCTTGTCGAGGAGCTTGGCCGTGAGCGGGCTGCTCCCCGCGGCCATCAGCGCGATGCAGGCCACCATCGCGACGAACAGGCCCGCGAGCGCGCCGAGGTCGGCGAACTTGGTCTTGACGAAGTTCTCCTTCGGCACCTCGCTGTCCCACATCTCCGTGAGACCGGCGCGAACGTTCGCCATCCAGCCGAGGCCGGCCCAGAGGGCACCGGCGAGACCCACGATGCCGACGGTGCTGCGCGAGGCGATCGCCTGGTCCACCAGGTCGCTGACCGACTTGCGCAGGCTCTCGTCGCTGATCACGGAGTTGATCTGGGCCTTGATCTCAGCGAGCAGGTCCGCGTCGTTGATGAGGATGTAGCCGCCGATGGCGAAGGCCACCATGATCAGCGGGAACAGGGCGAACACGCTGAAGTACGTGATCCCGGCGCCGAAGTAGTCGCCCTTCTTGTCCTGGTACCGGGTCGCGGCCGCCATGATGTGGTCGAACCACGGCCACTTGTCGCGGTACTTCTGGAGCATGTGGAGACGTCCTCCTGCAGTTCGCTACTGCACACGGGCTAGGGCGCCAGGAACCCTACCCTGTCGTAGACGTCGGCGAGGGTCCGGGACGCGATCTCGCGTGCCCGCTCCCGACCGGCGGTCAGGACCTTGTCCAACTCGGCGCGGTCGTCGAGGTAGCCCTGGACCCGGCCCCGCAGCGGCGTGGCGAAGTCGACGAGCACGTCTGCCACCTGCGTCTTCAGATCGCCGTAGCCCTTGCCCTCATAGGAGCGCTCCAGCTCCGGGATCGGGGTGCCCGTGAACGCCGACTCGATGGTCAGCAGGTTGGAGACGCCGGGCTTGTTCTCGCGATCGAAGCGGATCTCCCGCTCAGTGTCGGTGACCGCGGACTTGACCCGCTTCGCGATGATCTTGGGGTCGTCGAGGATGCTGATCAGCCCCGCGTCGGACTCCGCCGACTTGCTCATCTTGGCGGTGGGGTTCTGCAGGTCGTAGATCTTCGCGGTGTCGGAGACGATGTACGCCTCGGGCACCACGAAGGTCTTCTTGAACCGGGTGTTGAAGCGCTGCGCCAGGTTCCGGGTGAGCTCAAGGTGCTGCCGCTGGTCCTCGCCCACGGGCACGAGCTGCGGGCGGTAGAGCAGGATGTCCGCGGCCATGAGGATCGGGTACGTGAACAGGCCCACCGACGAGCTGTCGGTGCCGTTCTTCGCCGACTTGTCCTTGAACTGCGTCATCCGGCTGGCCTCGCCGAAGCCGGTGATGCAGCTGAGCACCCAGGTCAGTTCCGCGTGCTCGGGGATCTGCGACTGCACGAACATCGTCGAGCGGGCCGGGTCCACGCCCAGCGCCAGGAGCTGCGCCGCGGCGAAGACGGTGCGCTCGCGCAGCGCCTTCGGGTCGTGCGGCGTCGTGATGCCGTGCATGTTGGGGATGAAGTAGAACGTCTCGAACTCGTCCTGCAGCTTCACCCACTGCCGCACCGCGCCCAGGTAGTTGCCGAGATGGAACGAATCCGAGGTCGGCTGGATGCCCGACAGCGCACGCTGCCGCTTCGCGGGGGTGGGGGCGGTTTCCGTCACGAGGAACGAGTCTATCGACCGCGGTTCCGCGGGTCTCCTCAGTATTCGGTCCGACGGTGCCGGCTGTGCGACGCGCGGGGGGGCGACCGCGCCGACACACGGGCACCCACTGCGACCGGCTGACTATGAAATCGTGACCGCCAGTGACAAACCGGACGCCTGAGGACCGCGGTCCGGCGTCGCCTCCGAACGAGGCTCGTGCCCGGCGAGGCGTCCGGCCGTTCTACTCGTATCGGATCTGTCACTGGCGGTCACGATGTCATAGCGCCCGTTCCGTTCCCTCCTCGCTCCGGACTCCCGAACCGAGCACGGACGGGGCACGGTGTCGGTAGCGTGGCACGCAACTCAACAGGTCGATCGGGGGACGGCATGGGTGGGGATTCGAGGACGCCTGGGCGGGCGCAGTACGACGCGGAGGATCGGCGCGATCGGTATTGGGCGGGGCCGGTGATGCCTGCGCGGCAGAGGGCCTTCGACCGCCGAGTCTCCGAGGCGTGCCTGCGCCTCATGGCAGCGCGCCACACCGCGAACATCTCGTTCACCGACCTGGCGGAGGCGACAGGCGACATCAGTTCGCGAACCCTGCGCCGGCACTTCCCCACAGTGGCTGCGGCGGCATACCCCACGACGTGGTGGCTGCCCCGACCGGCGGACGCCATCCGCAAGGTACTCGCACCCCGCGAACGGATCGGGCCGTGCTGGCCCCCGGACCTCGACGATCCCGAGGTCGCCGCGGCGACGGCGATCGAGCCCGGAGACGAACATTTCGCCTGGCCGCCCGCAGGCTTCTTCGAGGCGCTGGGCGTTCCCGATCCACTGAATCCCGGCGCCGTCTCACCGCAACCGATCACCCTGCGCAATCTGTTGAACGATCTGCACGCCCTCGACCGGAGGTGGTCATCACTCAGCGGGTATCGCGACCTGGAGCCCGGCCTCGAGGAGCTGCGCGGGACCACCCCGGAGCTGGACGCCTGGTACGTGCGCGCACTGCACCGCCGCGCCGACGCGCTCGCGGCGGTGCTCGCCCGGGTCTTCGGTCTCCCGTTCGGCGCAGCACGCGCGTGCGCACACGGCTACGCCGCGATCCCCGAGTCCACAGCGCCCATCGAGGTGGCCGCCCATCTGACGGCGTTCGCGCACATCATCACGACCGGCGTGACCGTCCCACCGGGCCCCGGCGGCCCGATCGCCCCGGCGTTTCGCGCGATCGACCTGCCCGTACGCGAGCCGGAGCGCGCCCGGCCGCGGACCGGCCCTAGTCCGCGTACTCCACGGTGACCGGCGCATGGTCGGACCAGCGCAGGTTGTAAGCCTCGGCCCGCTCGACGTGCGCGGACACGGCCCGCTTCGCCAGCGCGTTGTTGGCGATCTGCAGGTCGATGCGCCAGCCCGAGTCGTTGTCGAAGGCCTTGCCCCGCCAGGACCACCAGGCGTACGGCCCCGGCTCGCCGGGGTGCAGCTCGCGCACGACGTCCTTGAAGGCGCGCCCCTCGCCGATGTACTCGCTCATCCAGGCCCGCTCCTCGGGCAGGAAGCCCGAGTTCTTGACGTTGCCCTTCCAGTTCTTGATGTCCAGCTCGGTGTGGCCGATGTTCCAGTCGCCGCACACCAGCACCTCGCGGCGCCGCCGGCCCAGCTTCGCCAGGTAGGCGCCGAACTCGGCGCGGAAGCGGTCCTTCTCGTCCTGCCGCTCGGTACCCACGTCGCCCGACGGGAGGTACAGCGAGCCGACGGTCAGCCCGTCGAAGTCGGCCTCGAGGTAGCGGCCCGCGTGGTCGAACTCCTCGCTGCCGAAGCCGACGCGCACCGCGTCCGCCTCGCGCCGCGAGAGCACGGCGACGCCGTTGCGGCCCGCGGTCGAGGACTCGGCGGCAGCGAGGTGCCAGCCCTCCTCCAGCGCGGGCGCGAGCGCCGTCAGCGTCTGCTTGTGGGTAGCGCGCACCTCCTGCAGGAGCACCACCTCCGCCTTCGTCCCACGAAGCCAGGGCAGCATGCCGAGGTTCTCCTCGGAGCGCTGCTTCACCGCCGCGCGGATACCGTTGACGTTGATCGACGTGATGATCACGCGAGCGCCTCCACGGTCAGGCCGGCCGCGGCCCAGGCGGAGCGCACCCGGGGCACATCGGCACCGTCGGACACGGACAGCAGCACCTGCACCTCCCGGTCGGCGAGCACCGCGACGAACGTGGCCAGGGAGCCGGCCTCGTCGGCGAGCACCTGCTCGGCCTCGGCGACGCCGAGCACGACCGCCGCCGGACCGCCGAGCCAGTCGAGATCGCCCAGGCTGTCGGCGAGCGCGTCCCAATTGGCACCGAAGTCGAGCGGGAACTGCAGCGCGGCCGAGACCTCGTCGAGGAGTGCGGCTTTGGTGCGCATGCGGCTGCCGCGGGCCACCAGCACCCGCGGGCGCTCGCGACGCTTGAGGGAGTCCAGATCGGTGCCGGTCAGCGCGGCACCGGCGCCGGAGGTGAGGAACTGCGGGAGGGTGCTCATCGGATCCTCGTGAAGGTCTCGTAGTGGTCCAGGGTGTACCAGGCGCCGCCGTCGGCCCCGGTGATGATGCGCTCGGCGTCCCGGCCGCGGCCGGACTTCTTCACGTTGACGTCCCACTCCGTGTACTTCGCGCGCTTGCCCTGCTTATCGGTCGCGGGCAGGCGCTTCTCGAAGTTTCCGAAGTTGCGGCCGCCCTGCGTACCCGAGCCGTCCTTCGGCGGCCACGTGCCCGCGTCGATCCGGGCGAGCGTCGCGAGGACGCGCGCGGGCACCGCGGAGTTCGACGGTGCCGAGGCGCGGGCGCCGCCCGACGCGCCGGCCGCCGACGTGGTTGCCGGCTTGGCCGTCGCGGACGGCTCGGCGGTCGACTTGCCGCACGCCACGAGCCCGAAGACGGTGAGCAGCGCGATCGCGCACAGGGCGAGAATCCTTCGCATAGTCCAAGACCCTACCGAGGGGCTCCGACAGGTTCCGCGGTCCGCCGCGCGAGCAGCATCCCGATCCCGAAGACGACGAGGCCCGCGAGCGCCAGCGCGCTGCCCGCCAGCGCGGGCGCGGTGTACCCGCCGCCCGCCGCGATGACCGCGCCGCCGAGGAGGGCGCCGAGCGCGTTCGCGATGTTGAGCGCCGAGTGGTTCAGCGTGGCGGCCAGGGTCTGCGCCTCGCCGGCGACGTCCATCAGGCGGGTCTGGAGCGCGGGCACGAGTGCGGAGGCGGTGAGGCCGATGAGGAAGAACAGGGTCACCGCGGCGAAGGGCTGCGGCGCGAACACCGAGAACAGCGCCTGCAGCACGACGAGCGCGGCCAGCGCGACCGCGATCGACCGCGTCACCGAGCTGTCGGCGGCGCGGCCGCCCACGACGTTGCCGATCACCATGCCGACGCCGTACGCCGCCAGGACCGCCGGCACCGAGGCCGCGCTCAGGCCCGAGACCGAGGTGAGCGTGGTGGAGATGTACGTGTACACGGCGAACATGCCGCCGAAGCCGACGACGCCGGTGAGCAGCGCGAACCACACCTGCGGCCGCGCGAGGGCGCCCAGCTCCGTGAGCGGGTTGGTCACGGGGATCTGCACCGACGGCAGGAAGGCCAGCAGCGCCGCCACGGTGACGGCGCCGATCACCACCACGACGCCCATGGCGTACCGCCAGCTCAGGGCGGTCCCCAGCCAGGTGACCAGCGGCACGCCGATCACGTTCGCGACCGAGAGCCCCATCAGCACCTGCCCGACCGCGCGACCGCGCTCCGCGGGGCCCGCGAGGTGCGCCGCGACGAGCGCGGCCACGCCGAAGAACGCGCCGTGCGGGAGCCCCGCGACGAAGCGGGCCGCCATCAACGTCCCGTAGGTCGGGGCGAACACCGACAACGCGTTGCCGACGGTGAACGCGATCATCAGCGCGATGAGGAGCACCCGGCGCGGCACCCGGGCGAAGGCGGCCGCGATGAGGGGCGCCCCGACCACGACGCCCAGCGCGTACGCCGAGATCACGTGGCCGGCGACCGGCTCGGTGACCTCGAGGTCGGCGGCGATGTCGGGCAGCAGCCCCATCGCGGCGAACTCGGTGGTGCCGATGCCGAAGCCGCCGAGCGCCATGGCGCCGACCGCCAGCCTGGTCCGGGTAGAAGATTCCACGGAACGGTGTAACGCCTCACCGCCTTCCGCGCTTCCCGCCCACCCCTGTGACCTCGTTCACGGAACTGCCCGTCGGTTATGCTGCAGCCAGTGGTCATGAGTGTCAGTGCGCAGCCCCGGCTTGCTGACCGGCAACCCTCCACCGCGGTGGGGTGCCCCGGGTGATGACCCGGTTTCCCGGCGGCCCCCGCCGGGTGGCAAGCGCGAGGAGAGGGTTCGGTGACCATCAGCACCCGCACAGGCCGGCCCACCGACAGCCTCCCGGGCGACTGGGCCCGGGTTCCCGACGGTGCGCTGCAGTCGGTCGCGCTCGGCCCCCTGGTCCTCGAGTCGGGTGAGGTCCTTGAGGACGTCACGATGACCTTCCAGCGCTGGGGCACCCCCAACGCGGCACGGGACAACGTGCTCCTGACGCTCCACGCCCTGACGGGCGACTCCCACGTCACCGGCCCGGCGGACGACGACCACCGCTCCGCCGGCTGGTGGGACGGGTTGATCGGCCCCGGCGCCGCCGTCGACACGGACGAGTGGTGCGTCGTCTCCGCGAACGTCCTGGGCGGGTGCTCGGGTTCGACGGGGCCCGCGTCGATCGCGCCGGACGGTCGCCCCTACGGCTCCCGCTTCCCGGTGATCACGGTCCGCGACCAGGTGGAGGCCGAGGCGGCGCTGCTGCGCGCGTTGGACGTGCACGACATCGCGTCTGTCGTGGGCGGGTCGATGGGCGGCGCGCGGGCCCTCGAATGGGCCCTGATGTACGGCGATTTCCTGCGCTCGGCGCTGGTCCTCGCCGTGGGCGCCCGCGCCACGGCCGACCAGATCGGCACACAGACCACGCAGATCGCCGCGATCAAGGCCGATCCGGCCTGGCAGGGCGGCGATTACCACGACAGCGGCACGCATCCCGACGCCGGCCTCGGCGTCGCGCGGCGGATCGCGCACCTGACCTATCGCACCGAGGTCGAGCTGGACAGCCGGTTCGAGAACCGGCCGCAGGGCGACGAGGATCCCCGCGCGGGCGGCCGGTACGCCGTGACCTCCTACCTCGAGCATCAGGCCGCGAAGCTGGTGAACCGGTTCGACGCGGGCAGCTACGTGGTGCTCACCGACGTGCTCAACCATCACGACGTGGGCCGCGGTCGCGGCGGCGTCGAGGCGGCCCTGCGGGGCTGCCGGGTCCCGGTCGTGGTGGGCGGCATCGATTCCGACCGCCTCTACCCCCTGCGCCTGCAGCGCGAGCTCGCGGAGTCGCTGCCCGGCAGTGACGATCTGGTGATCGTGCACTCCCGCGACGGGCACGACGGCTTCCTCACCGAGATGGACGCCGTGGCGGCACTGCTGCGCCGGACCCTGGAGTTCGCGCGCCGCTGACCCGCCGGGCGGAACGTCCCGTCAGGGTGCGGGTTCGGTCACCGTCGGCGCCGCGACGTCGCCGATCGCCGGCCCCGGCGCCACCTCGGCGGAGGACGGATCCGACTGCGCCGCTCCGGTGTTCACCGGATTCGAGCTCGAGCCGCCCGTGCCCTGCGCGCCGCCGGCGCCGGGGGCGACGAGGCCGTTCCCCGGCATGGGCAGCGGGGCGTCCGGGCTCGGCGGGTTCGTGCCCGTACCCTCCGTCGGCGTGCCCGGCCCCGTGGTCCCGGACGGCGACCCCGTCGGGGTGCCGGTCGGGGTGCCGGTAGGAATGCTCGGGAGGATCGTGGTCGGGAGGGTTCCCGTCGGCGACGTCGGCGGAGCGGTCGGCGACGTGGGAACCGGCGGCCGAGTCGTGGTGGGCACCACGGGCGGCGGCGCGAAGGTCGTCATCGTCGGGGTGACCGCGTCCCCGCGCCCCGGCTCGGGCGCCACGGTAGTGGGCACGACAGGCCGCTCCGGCGGCAGTGACGACGTGACGGTGGCGATCCTGGTCTCCGACGCGGACTCGTCCTCCTCGGAGGTCACCGAGTCGGAGGAGGTGGGGACGACCTGCTCCGTGCTGCGCGCGGCGGGGCCGATGATCCCCGTCGCGTACCCCGTGGCCAGCACCGCACCGGTGAGCGCGGCGACCACGAGCAGCGGCAGGATCGCCGCGGTGAGGCGGACGCTGTGCCCGCCCAGGACGCCGATGCCGCTGTCGACCAGCGACGACGGCGCGGCGCCCGCCGCCCGGCGGTCCGCCGCGATCAACGCGGCACCGGACGCCGTGATGGTCTCGGGCTCGTCGATGAGGAGCGGTTCGATGCCGGCGTCCCGAGCCACCCCGGCGATCGCTTCCCGCACTACGGTGTTCAGCGCGCCGGAGCCTACGAGTGCCATCGCCTCGGGGGCGGCGGACGCAGCGGAGGCCGCCGAGCGCACGAGCGCGGCGACGTCGTCGGTCGAGGCGGCCCCGGCCCCGTCGAGCACGACGGCGCGGGTACGGCGCTCGGCGACGACGGCACCGTCGCGCACGGTGTACAGGCGCGTCTCATCGGCGCCGAGGTCGGCGACGAGCGCGGTGTCGTAGCGGGCGATGGAGCCGCGTTCGCCGAGGCCTCGCAGGACGGCGTCGGCCTCGCGGACGATCCCCGCCGCGCGGACGCCGCCGCGCGCGCCCAGGCGGACGGAGAGCAGATCGCGCCGCGAACGGACGGTCACCGCGGATGCGTCGACGTCGCGCTCCGCATGGCCGGCGAGGAGGTCGAAGCCCGAGGACAGCAGGTTGCCGCGGCGCCCGAGGCGGTACGGACCGGGATCGATGGTGCGCGCCTCGCGGCCGACCACGTGCCCGTCCTCGATGTCGAGGAGCACGCAGTGCACGGGTCCGGAGCCGACGGAGGCACCGAAGGACGAGATCCGCATGGCACCTCCGATCGGATCGCTCGACGAACCGTTACCTGAGCACATCATACCCGATGCCTAAACGTTACATACAAGAATGCAAATTCGAAGTTTCGAGTATGCGGGTTGGCTAGGTGCCGAGCGCCTTGATCCCGTACGAGACGAAGAGGATCGCCGCAGCCGCCAGGGCGAGCACGGTGACGTCGAACCACCTGCTCCGCACCCGGAGCAGCCCCTGCCTCCGTTCGGGCAGGGCGGCACGCAGGACCGCGGCGAGGCCCGTCCCCGCGCCGAAGACGTACAGGCCGCGGCGCCAGTACTCCAGCCCGACCAGGACCATCCCCGTGGTCAGTACCCCCACGACGGCCACGTACCCCGCGTTCGCGATCACGGCGCGCACCATGCGGGCGCGCCGGTACTGCTCGACCGCGGGTTCGGCCACTAGGCCTCGTCCGAACGCGCGAGATCGCGCTCCGCGGCGTCGATCACGTTCCCCAGCAGGAAGGCCCGGGTCAGCGGACCGACGCCGCCGGGGTTCGGCGAGAGGTGACCGGCGACCTCGGTGACCTCGGGGGCGACGTCGCCGCGCAGGCCGTCCTCGGTGCGGCTGACGCCGACGTCGAGCACGGCGGCGCCGGGCTTGACCATGTCGGCGGTGATCAGTCCGGGCACGCCGGCGGCGGCGATCACGATGTCGGCCCGGCGCACCTCAGCGGCCAGGTCCCGGGTGCCGGTGTGGCACAGCGTGACCGTGGCGTTCTCGGAGCGGCGGGTGAGCAGGAGGCCGATGGGCCGCCCCACGGTGACACCGCGCCCGACGACCACGACGTGCGCCCCGTCGAGCGGGACGTCGTAGCGGCGCAGCAGGTGCACGATGCCGTGCGGGGTGCAGGGCAGCGGCCCCGCGGCGCCGAGCACGAGCCGGCCCAGGTTCGTCGGGTGCAGGCCGTCGGCGTCCTTGGCCGGGTCGATCCGCTCGAGGATCGCGTTCTCGTCGATGTGCTTCGGGAGCGGGAGCTGCACGATGTAGCCGGTGCACGAGGGATCGGCGTTGAGGTCGTCGATCACGGCCTCGAGCTCGCCCTGCGTGATCTCCTCCGGGAGATCGCGGCGGATCGACTCGATGCCGACCTTCGCGCAGTCGGCGTGCTTGCCCTTGACGTAGGAGCGCGAGCCCGGGTCGTCCCCGACGAGCACGGTGCCGAGCCCGGGGACGACCCCGCGGGCCCGCAGCGCCGCCACGCGCTCTCGGAAGCTCTCGAAGAGTTCGTCGCGGGTCTTCTTACCGTCCAGTACAAGCGCCGTCACGGCCCACATCCTATCGCCCTGGGATCAGCACGACGATTTCCGCCGGTTCGAGTCGCCTTCGTTCGCCATCCAACAGATACTGACTCCATGACTCATCAGAACCCCCTCCAGCAGGGCATCCAGCAGGGCGTCAAGTCGACGTGGCAGGCGATCCTCGCCCTCGGCGTCCTCTCCATCGTGCTCGGCGTCATCATCGCGGTGTGGCCCGGACCGACCACGCTCGTCGTCGGCATCCTCTTCGGCGTCTTCCTGCTCCTGACCGGCGCGTTCCAGGTGATCGCCGGCATCCTCGGCGAGACGCAGCACCGCGTGCTCACCGTGATCAGCGGCGCGCTCGCGCTCGTCCTCGGCGTCTCCTGCTTCCGGGACGACGTGGTCAACTCGGTCGCGATCCTCGGCATCTGGATCGGCGTCAGCTGGATCTTCTCGGGCGTCACGTCCATCGTGATCGGCATCTCCGACAAGCAGCTCCCCAACCGCGTGTGGGTCGTGATCCTGGGCCTGATCAGCCTCGCCGGCGGCGCGGTGCTCATCGCCTACCCGTTCTCGGTCGAGGTGCTCGTGCTGGTCGCCGGCATCTGGGCCGTCGCCATCGGCATCGTGCAGGTCATCTCGGCGTTCCAGCTGCGCAGCACCGCCAAGCAGGTGCAGCAGCGCGTCTCCGACCTGGTCGGCTGACGGCCCCTCCTCCAGCGACTGCGGGACACGGGTGACAGGATCGTCGCCCGTGTTCCGCATTCTGTTCTTCGAGCCCCGGATCGCCCCCAACACGGGCAACGCGATCCGCATCGCCGCCGTCACCGGATGCGAGCTGCACCTGGTCGAGCCGCTGGGCTTCGACCTCTCCGAGCCCAAGCTCCGCCGCGCCGGCCTGGACTACCACGACCTCGCGCACGTGAGCGTGCACGCCGACCTCGACGCCGCCTGGGCGGCGCTGGAGCCGCGCACCGTCTACGCCTACACCGCGCACGCGACGCGGCACCATCACGAGGTCGCGTACGGGCCCGGCGACGTCCTCCTCTTCGGCCCCGAGCCCACGGGGCTCCCGCCGGAGGTGCTCGGGGACCCGCACATCACCGAGGCGCTCCGCATCCCGATGCTCGCCGGCCGCCGCTCCCTCAACCTCGCGAACAGCGCGGCGATCGTCGCCTACGAGGCGTGGCGGCAGAACGGTTTCGACGGGGCCCTCTGACGGCGCCGGAACACCGGCGCCGCCCCGCCGCGGCTAGCCCGTCGGCTCGTTGTAGCCGTTCTGGCTGTTGAGGATCGGCCGCAGTTTCGCCGTCTTCTCCGGCGTCCAGCCGGGCGGCTCCAGGATCGCGGCCCAGGCGTCCGCGGCGGCCTTGACGTAGCTGTGCCCGTGCCCGTCCGGGACGTTGACGGCGACGGCCATGTCGGCGGAGACCTGCAGGAAGGTCACGATCGGCACCCACGACACCGAGGACAGCACGTCGACACCGCGCTCCTCCCGCAGCCAGTCCGGCTTGCTGAAGGCGAGGTCCGGGGTCCACCGGCCGATCGGATCGGACGCGTGCTGGAGGTAGACCACGCGCGGCCCGTTCCACGGCCCCGTCGGCTTCGCGAGATCCTCGGCGCGGGCGGCGAACCGGACGTTGGCCCCCTGCTGATAGACGGGCAGCCACTCGGGCGAGCCCGCGTCGCGCTGCTCGGTCAGACGCACCCACATCTCGTTGTTGAAGGTGGGACCGGAGAAGAGGGCACCGTCGGTCCGGGCGAGCAGGTTGTTGAGCGAGAGGAACGGGGCCTCCCCGCCGAACGAGCCGAGGCTCTCGCCGAAGACCACGAGCTTGGGTCGCTGCCCCTCGGGCAGGGCCTTGACCCGCTTGTCGACCGCCTCGAACAGCGCCTGGCCGGCGTCCAGGGCGTTCTGCTTGTCGACGAGGAAGGACAGCCAGCTCGGCAGGAACGAGTACTGCATGCTGACGATCGCGGTGTCGCCGTTGTACATGTACTCGAGCGCCCCGGCCTCCGCCTCGTTGACCCAACCGGTTCCGGTGGTCATCGCCACCGCGACCACCTTGCGCTGCAGGCCACCCGTGCGCTCCAGCTCCTGCGCGGTCTTCTCCGCGATCGCCTGGTACCGGTTGGGGTCGTCGGAGTCCACGGAGCCGAGGCCCGCGTAGGTCCGGATCGGCTCCATGGCGGGGGCGCCGTTGAAGGCGGTGAGGTGCTCGACGGTCTGCGCATTGGAGACGAACACGCGCCCCTGCTTGCCCAGCGAGGACCATTCCACGAGCGAGCCCGGACCGCCCGATCGGAACGCGCTGGTGGGCGCGGGCCGGTCAGTCCCGCCCTCCCGGTTGACCTTCGAGAAGGTGTTGTTCATCGCGTCCATGGCGCCGCGCACGACGACGCCGTTGATCACGCCGACGGACAGGAGCAGCACGAGACCGACCGCGACCACCGCCGCGACGCGGGGCGGGCAGTAGGTGCCGAGCTTGCCGGCGATCCAGCGCACCAGCGTGCGCACGCCCTTGCCGACCTCGACGAAGACGTAGAGGAGCACGATCGACAGCACGCCGATCTCCAGGTAGTCGACGAAACGCAGGTACTCGACGTCCATCAGGTCGCGCAGCCTGGTCTGCCAGGAGTCGAAGAACAGGACCATGCCGGTCGTCCCGACGATGCCGATGCCGGCCAGTCCCCACCACGCCTTGCGCGGCACGGGCGGGGTGGAGTCCTGCGACCGCATGAACCGCACGAGCCACACCCCGAAGACGCCGAACATGTAGCCGAGCGCGCCGGAACCGCCGCTGACGAGGCTCTGGAACAGCGGGCCGCGCGGCAGCAGCGACGGGGTCAGCGAGAGCCAGAGGAAGACGAGCCCGACCGCGGTGCCGGTGAACGTGTAGCGGTGCGACCACCAGGCGCGGAACCGGTCGAGCAGTGCGGCCGCGCCGGACTCGCCCCCGTCCGGCTTCGCGACCTCGGCGTCGCTCTTCGCGACGGCGACCTCCGCGCCGGTGCCATCGGTCCCGGTACCGGCCTCGACAGCCTTGGCAGCGGGCGCGGCGTCTGCCTCGGCCTCGGTACCGGCCTCGGCGGCCGCGGGCTCGACCTCGTCGTTCATCCGACCTCCCCTGGGGATGCGTGTGTTGCGCGTAATCATGCCCTTTCCGCGTCGGATGCGCGTGCAAAGGAGTACGGAATCGGCTCGGCCCGGTTCTCGTCCACCTCGATCGGCCTGCCGAGATGCGGAAAGGCGCGCTGCGCGCACCGCGGGCGGTCGCACACCTTGCATCCCGCCCCGATGGGGACGAAGGACTCCGGGTCGTCGAGGGCGAGGCCGCGCGAGTACACCACCTTGTGGGCGTGCGCGAGGTCGCACCCGAGGCCCACCGCGAAATCCCTCCCCTGCCCGAGGTATCCGGCCGCCCCGCGGTCGGAGGTCGTGCGCGCCACCCACAGGTAGGCGCGGCCGTCCGGCATCTGCGCGACCTGGGTGCGGATCCGGCCGGGGGACGTGAAGGCGTCGTGGACCACCCACAGCGGACAGCCCCCGCCGACGCGGGAGAAGTGGAACGCGGTGGCGGACTGCCGCTTCGAGATGTTGCCCGCGCGATCGGTACGCACGAGGAAGAAGGGGACGCCGCGACGGCCCGGCCGCTGCAGCGTGGAGAGCCGATGACACACGGTCTCGAAGCCCACCTCGAACCGCGCCCCGAGGAGGTCGACGTCGTACCGCAGTTCCTCGGCCGCGCGCAGGAACCGCTCGTAGGGCAGGACCAGCGCGCCCGCGAAGTAGTTCGCGAGTCCCACCCGCGCCAACTCCCGCGACCGGGTCGGCAGCGTCGTGGCCTCCCCGACGATCCGATCCATCGCCTCGCCCCGGGTGAGGAAGGCGATCTGCGTGGCGATCTGGAAGGCGCGCTGCCCGTGGTCCAGCCGCCGCGCGAGCGTGAGCACGCGGGACTCGGGGTCGTAGTGCCGACGGGGCCCGGACCGGTCCGGCTCGCCGTCCCGGATCCGGACGGTGACCCCGTGCTCGTCCCGGAGCAGCCGCGCGAGCTGCAGATCGAGCCCGCCGACGGTGAGGCCCCGGCTCTCGAAGAGACCTTCCGCGGCGTCGTCGAGGTCGGCGATGTGATTGCGGCGGTCGTAGAAGAAGTCCCGCACGTCCTCGTACGGCGTGGCCACCGCGCCGCCGGCCCCCGCCGCGACCCCCGAGGACAGCCGCTCGACCTGCTCCGTCGCCCCCCGGAGCCGGCGGTGCATCGCGACCACGGCCCGGGCGACCGCCGGCGACCGCGCCACCAGGTCCTCGACCTCGCCCGCCGTCGCCGCGGCCCCGTCGCCGCCCTCGGCCAGCGCGTCCTGGAGGTCCGCGACGAGGCGGGCGTCGGACTCCGCCGCGAAGAAGCCGACGTCGAGGTCGAAGGTGGAGTTCAGTTTGAGCAGCACCGGCACGGAGAGCGGCCGCTGGTCGTTCTCGAGCTGGTTCACGTAGCTGACGGACAGCTCCAGCGCCTTCGCGAGCGCGGTCTGGGTGAGGCCGCGGTCGTCCCGCAGGCGCTTGATGCGCGCACCCACGAACAGCTTCTGCATGTCGCGAATGCTACCCCGCGCGATTTCCACAACATTCGCAAAAGGCCGAACAGCCCTTTGCACGATTCCACACGTGCAACACATTTCGCGGACCGTCCGCCGTGCATAGCGTGTGAATCACCGATCCCGGCAAGAAGGAGTCCCGACGTGCAGACGCACCCCGTGCGCACCCACCGCTCAGCTGAGAACTTCCCGCGCGAGGAGCACCTCGCCTGGAAGATCGCGCAGGTCGCGGCGGACCCCGTCGCCGTGCCCGACGACACCGCCGAGATGGTGATCAACCGGATCATCGACAACGCCGCGGTGGCGGCCGCGTCCGTCGCGCGCCGTCCGGTCGCCAACGCCCGCGCCCAGGCCGTCGCGCACCCCTACTCCCCCGGCGCGACCGTATTCGGCGTTCCCGGCCGCTTCTCGCCCGAGTGGGCGGCGTGGGCCAACGCCACCGCGGTGCGCGAGCTGGACTTCCACGACACCTTCCTCGCGGCCGAGTACAGCCACCCCGGCGACAACATCCCGCCGATCCTCGCCGTCGCCCAACACCGCGGCGCGACGGGCGCCGACCTGCTCCGCGGCCTCGCCACGGGCTACGAGATCCAGATCGACCTGGTGCGCGCCATCTGCCTGCACGAGCACAAGATCGACCACGTCGCGCACCTCGGCCCCTCCGCCGCCGCCGGCATCGGCACCCTCCTCGGCCTTCCCACCGAGACGATCTACCAGGCGATCGGGCAGGCGCTGCACACGACGACCGCCACCCGGCAGTCGCGCAAGGGAGAGATCTCCAGCTGGAAGGCGTACGCCCCGGCGTTCGCCGGAAAGATGGCGGTCGAGGCCGTCGACCGCGCGATGCGCGGCGAGGGCGCACCGTCGCCCATCTGGGAGGGCGAGGACGGCGTGATCGCGCGGCTCCTCGGCGGTCCCGAGGCGAGCTACGCCGTGCCGCTCCCCGGCCCCGGCGAGGCCAAGCGCGCGATCCTCGACTCCTACACCAAGGAGCACTCGGCGGAGTACCAGAGCCAGGCGCCGATCGACCTCGCGCGCCGGATGCGCGAGCGGGTCGGCGATCTCGAGCTGATCGAGAAGATCGTCCTGCACACCAGCCATCACACCCACTACGTCATCGGCACCGGCTCGAACGACCCGCAGAAGTTCGATCCCCGGGCCTCCCGCGAGACGCTGGACCACTCGGTGATGTACATCTTCGCCGTCGCGCTCCAGGACGGCGGGTGGCATCACGAGCGGTCGTACGCCCCCGAGCGAGCGCAGCGCCCCGACACCGTCGCGCTGTGGAAGAAGATCTCCACCGCCGAGGACCCGGAGTGGACGCGCCGCTACCACTCGACGGACCCGTCCGAGAAGGCCTTCGGCGCCCGCGCCGAGATCACCCTCGCCTCGGGCGAGGTGATCGTCGACGAGCTCGCCGTGGCCGACGCGCACCCGCTCGGCGCCCGGCCCTTCGCGCGCGAGCAGTACATCGAGAAGTTCCGGACCCTCGCCGATGGCGTCGTCGAGAAGGCCGAGCAGGACCGCTTCCTCGAGGCCGCGCAGCGGGCCGGATCGCTCGGGGCCGGCGAGCTCGATCGGCTCACCTTCACCGCGTCCGACGAGGCGCTCGCCCGCACCCCGGAGCTGAACCCGGGACTGTTCCGATGAGCGGCGACGAATCCGCCGTGAGCGGCCTGATCGCGGCGCGGGCCTCGGCGAGCGACAAGCGCAAGGCCTTCCGCGCCGCGCTCTCCTCGGACCGGATCGTCCGGCTTCCCGGCGCTTTCAATCCACTGACGGCGAAGCTGATCCAGGAGATCGGCTTCGAGGGCGTCTACGTCTCGGGCGCCGTGGTGGCCGCCGACCTGGCCCTGCCGGACATCGGTCTCACCACCCTGACCGAGGTCGCGACCCGGGCACAGCAGATCGCCAGGGTCACCGACCTTCCCACGCTCGTGGACGCCGACACCGGTTTCGGCGAGCCGATGAGCGCGGCGCGCACCGTGACGATTCTCGAGGACGCGGGCCTCGCGGGCCTGCACCTGGAGGACCAGGTCAACCCGAAGCGGTGCGGTCATCTCGACGGCAAGGCCGTGGTCCCCGTCGACGAGGCCGTACGTCGCCTGCGCGCCGCGGTCGCGGCGCGGCGCGACCAGGACTTCGTGATCTGCGCTCGGACGGACGCGGCGGGGATCGAGGGGATCGACGCGGCGATCGCTCGCGCGCGGGCCTACGCGGACGCCGGAGCGGATCTCATCTTCACCGAGGCGCTCCACACCGCCGCCGACTTCGAGCGGTTCCGAGCGGCGGTGGACACGCCCCTGCTCGCGAACATGACGGAGTTCGGCAAGTCCGACCTGATCGATGCCGGCGTCCTCGAGTCGATCGGCTACGACGCGGTGATCTACCCGGTCACCACGCTGCGCCTCGCGATGTTCGCCGCGGAGGAGGGCCTGCGGGAGATCGCCGCGCAAGGCACTCAGCAGGCGTTGCTCCACCGGATGCAGCCCCGCAGCCGCCTGTACGAGTTGCTGCAGTACGAGCGGTACAACGATTTCGATTCCGGCATATTCGATTTCACACTGTCCAGGAGCCAATGATGACCAGTCCGACCATCCACAAGGGCCTCGCCGGCGTCGTCGTGGACACGACTGCCGTCTCCAAGGTCGAGCCCGAGACCAACTCGCTCACCTACCGCGGGTACGCGGTACAGGACCTGGCAGCGCAGTGCAGCTTCGAGGAGGTCGCGTACCTGCTGTGGAACGGCGAGCTCCCCTCGCCCGAGGAGCGCGTCCGTTTCGAGGCCTCGGAGCGCGCCGCGCGGGCCGCGGACCGTTCGTTGCTGGAGCTCATCGCGCGGCTGCCCGCCGCGTGCCACCCGATGGACGTCGTCCGGACGGCGATCAGCTTCCTCGGCGCGGATGACCCGGACGAGTGGGACTGCTCACCGGAGGCACTGCAGGCCAAGGGGTTGCGCATGCTGGCCGTCCTCCCCACGATCGTCGCGGCGGATCATCGCCGGCGCCGAGGTCTCGACCCGATCCCTCCGGACCCCCGCCTCGGGTACGCGGAGAATTTCCTGCACATGTGCTTCGGCGCGATCCCCGAGCGGGAACTCGTCCGCGCCTTCGAGGTGTCGCTGATCCTGTACGCGGAGCACAGCTTCAACGCCTCGACCTTCGCCGCGCGGGTCGTCGCATCCACCCTGTCGGACATGTACAGCGCCGTCACCGCCGCCATCGGCGCCCTCAAGGGGCCGCTGCACGGCGGCGCCAACGAGGCCGTCATGCACGACATGGAGGAGATCGGTGATCCCGCGAACGCCGAGGCATGGATGCGGGACAAGCTCGACCGTCGGGAGAAGGTGATGGGCTTCGGGCATCGCGTGTACAAGAACGGGGACTCGCGGGTTCCGACCATGAAGCAGGCCCTCCTCGACATCGCGGCGCGTACCGATGGGGAGAAGTGGGTACGGATGTACGAGGTCCTCGAGAAGACGATGCACGACACCACCGGCATCAAGCCCAATCTGGACTTCCCGACGGGGCCCGCGTATCACCTCCTCGGATTCGACACGGAGGTGTTCACGCCGATCTTCGTGATGTCGCGCATCACGGGGTGGACCGCCCACATCATCGAGCAGGCGGCGGCGAACGCGCTGATTCGTCCGCTGTCCGCGTACGTCGGGGTTCCCCAACGGGCCATTGAGACATAAAATATGTTTGATACGATGCTGGTCGAGCAGGGTTTCGTGCGCCGCACTCGGTTCGCGCAGCCGATTGCCGAACGCAATAGATCGGATGTTTTGGCCTCACCGACGCGGGATATCTCAGCGGCTCCAGCATTCACTCAGCATTTCGCGCACTTCCGGATAAGATTGATCGGGTCTCTCTCGAACAGCGTCGGGCTGACACCCCCAGCACGCCGCCCCATAGGACCGAACCACATGCAACGACGGGAGCACTCCAGTGACAGGCATCGCCGCAGACCGACCGCCGGTGAACATGTTCGACAAGGTCCTGGTGGCCAACCGTGGTGAGATCGCGATCCGGGGCCTGCGCGCCGCGGTGGAGAGCGGCTCGAAGACGGTGGCCGTCTACCCGTACGAGGACCGCAACTCCCCGCACCGCCAGAAGGCGGACGAGGCGTACCAGATCGGCGCCGAGGGCCACCCGGTCCGCGCGTACCTGACCGTCGGGGAGATCATCCGGATCGCGGTCCAGGCCGGGGCGGACGCGGTATACCCCGGGTACGGCTTCCTGTCGGAGAACCCCGACCTGGCTGCGGCGTGCGCGGCGAACGGCATCACCTTCGTCGGGCCGTCGGCGGACGTCCTGGAGCTGACGGGCAACAAGGCGCGGGCGATCGCGGCGGCGCGGGCGGCGGGTCTGCCTGTGCTCGATTCGTCGGCTCCGTCGTCGGACATCGGCGAGCTCCTCGCGGCCGCGCAGGACATGCACTTCCCCGTCTTCGTCAAGGCCGTCGCAGGTGGCGGCGGGCGCGGCATGCGCCGCGTCACGGCGATCGAGGACCTGCGGGACGCGATCGAGATCGCCTCGCGGGAGGCGGAATCGGCGTTCGGCGATCCGACGGTGTTCCTCGAGGAGGCCGTGATCGACCCGCGGCACATCGAGGTGCAGATCCTCGCGGACAACGTCGGCAACGTGATCCACCTGTACGAGCGCGACTGCTCGCTGCAGCGGCGGCATCAGAAGGTCATCGAGATGGCCCCGGCGCCGAACATCTCCGACGAGCTGCGGGAGCGGCTCTGCACGGACGCGGTGAACTTCGCCAAGGAGATCGGCTACAGCTGCGCGGGCACCGTCGAGTTCCTGGTGAACCCCGAGGGGCGGCACGTCTTCATCGAGATGAATCCGCGGATCCAGGTGGAGCACACGGTGACCGAGGAGGTCACCGATGTGGACCTGGTGGCGGCGCAGCTGAAGATCGCCGCGGGCGCCACGCTGCCGGAGCTGGGCCTGACGCAGGACGCGATCCGGCTCAACGGCGCCGCCCTGCAGTGCCGCATCACGACGGAGGACCCCACGGACGGCTTCCGGCCCGACACCGGCCGGATCACCGCGTACCGGTCTCCGGGCGGCGCGGGCATCCGCCTGGACGGCGGCACGTCGGTGGGCGCGGAGATCAGCCCGCATTTCGATTCGATGCTGGTCAAGCTGACCGCTCGTGGCCGCGATCGGGCGACGGCCATCGTCCGCGCCCGTCGCGCACTCGCGGAGTTCCGCATCCGCGGCGTGGCGACGAACATCCCTTACCTGCAGGCGGTCCTGGCCGATCCGGCGTTCGTCGCCGGCGAGGTGACGACCTCGTTCATCGAGCAGCGCCCGGAGCTGCTCACCGCGCGCGGTTCCTCGGACACGGCGTCGAAGATCCTGCGCTACCTGGCGGACGTCACCGTCAACAAGCCGCACGGCGTGCGCCCGACGAAGATCTACGCGGTCGACAAGCTTCCCGCGGTGGACCTTTCGGCGCCCGCGCCGGAGGGATCGAAACAGCGACTCGAGCGGCTCGGCCCCGCCGGCTTCGCCGCGGACCTGCGCGCGCAGACCGCGCTCGCGGTCACCGACACCACCTTCCGCGACGCGCACCAGTCGCTGCTCGCGACCCGGGTGCGGACCTCGGCGCTGGCGACGATCGCGCCGTACGAGGCCCGGCTCACGCCGCAACTGCTCTCGGTGGAGGCGTGGGGCGGCGCCACCTACGACGTCGCGCTGCGGTTCCTGCACGAGGACCCGTGGGAGCGCCTCGCCACCCTCCGCGAGGGGCTGCCGAACATCTGCCTGCAGATGCTGCTGCGCGGCCGCAATACCGTCGGCTACACCCCGTACCCGCAGCAGGTGACCGACTCGTTCGTCGCCGAGGCGGCGGCGACCGGGGTGGACGTGTTCCGGATCTTCGACGCGCTCAACGACGTCGAGCAGATGCGGCCCGCGATCGAGGCCGTCCTCGCCACCAACACCGCGGTCGCCGAGGGCGCGCTGTCCTACACCGGCGATCTGTCGAACCCCGCCGAGGACCTGTACACCCTGGACTACTACCTCGGCGTCGCGGAGAAGATCGTGCAGGCCGGCGCCCACATCCTGGCGATCAAGGACATGGCCGGGCTGCTCCGGCCCGCCGCGGCCACGACACTGGTCACCGCGCTGCGCAAGGAGTTCGACCTGCCCGTGCACGTGCACACGCACGACACCCCCGGCGGGCAGCTCGCCACCTACCTCGCCGCGTGGACCGCCGGCGCGGACGCCGTCGACGGCGCCGCGGCGCCGCTGTCGGGCACCACCAGCCAGCCCTCGCTGTCGTCGATCGTCGCCGCAACCGCGCACACCGAGCGCGACACCGGGATCGACCTCGACGCGGTCTGCGCGCTCGAGCCCTACTGGGAGGCCGTGCGCGGGGCCTACGCGCCGTTCGAGTCCGGCCTCAAGGCCCCGACGGGGCGGGTCTACCACCACGAGATCCCCGGCGGCCAGCTGTCGAACCTGCGGCAGCAGGCCGGCGCGCTCGGCCTGGCCGAGCGGTTCGAGGACATCGAGAACTCCTACGCCGCGGCCGATCGCATGCTCGGCCGCCTGGTCAAGGTCACGCCGTCGTCGAAGGTGGTCGGCGACCTCGCGCTCGCACTCGTCGGCACGGGCGTCAGCCCGGACGAGTTCGCCGCCGACCCCGGCAAGTACGACATCCCCGACTCCGTGATCGGCTTCCTCCGCGGCGAGCTCGGCACCCCGCCCGCGGGCTGGCCGGAACCGCTGCGCACCCGCGCCCTCGAGGGCCGCGCGGGCGCGACGCCCGTGACCGAGGTCCCCGCCGACGAGGCCGCCGAACTCGCCGGAACGAGCGAGCAGCGGCGAGCGGCGTTGAGCCGCCTGCTGTTCCCCGGTCCGATGCGCGAGTTCACCGAGCACCGCGCGGAGTTCGGCGACGTCTCGAAGCTCTCGACCAACCAGTTCCTCTACGGGCTGCGGCAGGGCGAGGAGCACCGCGTACAGCTCGCGACCGGCGTCGAGCTGCTCATCAAGCTCGACGGCGTCGGCGAGCCCGACGAGCACGGCAACCGCACGCTGGTGTGCACCCTCAACGGCCAGCTCCGCACCGTCGCCGTTCGCGACGACTCGGTCAAGGCCGACATCCCGGCCGCGGAACGCGCGGACAAGATGAACCCGGGCCACGTCGCCGCGCCGTTCGCCGGCATGGTCACCCCCACGGTCCACGCCGGTTCCACGGTCGAGGTCGGCGACCAGATCGCGACGATCGAGGCGATGAAGATGGAGGCCGCGATCACCGCACCCGTCGCCGGCACCGTCACCCGCGTCGCCCTCGCCGGGGCCACCCAGGTCGACGGTGGCGACCTTGTCGCCGTCATCGAGGGCTGACCCGCACCACGGACAGGGCCCGGCCGCGCGAACGCGGCCGGGCCCTTCCTTCTCTCACAGCGTGGCGCGCACCGCCTTCGCCGCTGCGACCAGGTTCCGCAGGGCGGCCACCGTCTCCTGCTGACCGCGGGTCTTCAGGCCGCAGTCCGGGTTCACCCACAGCCGCTGCGCCGGCACGGCGTCCAGGGCCGCACGCAGCGACGACTCGATCTCCTCCTGCGCCGGGACCCGGGGCGAGTGGATATCGTAGACACCGGGCCCGACCTGGTTGGCGAAGCCCGCCTCGTTGAGGTCGGCGAGGATCTCCATCCGCGACCGCGCGGCCTCGATCGACGTCACGTCCGCGTCGAGATCGGCGATCGCGCCGATCACGTCGCCGAACTCCGAATAGCAGAGGTGCGTGTGGATCTGGGTGCCGTCGGCCACGCCCGAGGTCGACAGCCGGAACGAGCCCGTTGCCCAAGCGAGGTAGGCCGAGCGGTCCGCAGCCCGCAGCGGCAGCAGCTCACGCAGCGCGGGCTCGTCGACCTGGATGACCTGCACGCCCGCCCGCTCGAGGTCCACCGTCTCGTCGCGGATCGCGAGCGCCACCTGGTCGGCCGTCTCGGCGAGCGACTGGTCGTCGCGGACGAACGACCAGGCGAGGATCGTGACCGGCCCGGTGAGCATGCCCTTGACCGGCCGCTCCGTGAGCGTCTGCGCGTAGGTGATCCACGAGACGGTCATCGGATCGGTGCGGTGCACGTCGCCGTACAGGATCGGCGGCCGCACGCACCGAGTGCCGTAGGACTGCACCCACCCGTTCTCGGTCGCGAGGAAGCCGTCGAGGCGCTCCGCGAAGTACTGCACCATGTCGTTGCGCTCGGGCTCGCCGTGGACGAGGACGTCGATGCCGAGCTCCTCCTGCAGCGCGACCACATCGGCGATCTCGGACTGCATGCGCCGCACGTACTCGGCCTCGTCGATCCTCCCCGCGCGCAGGTCGGCGCGGGCGACCCGGATCGCGCCGGTCTGCGGGTACGAGCCGATGGTCGTGGTCGGCAACAACGGGAGATCGAGCCGGTCCCGCTGGACCACGGCGCGATCGGCGGCCGCGGTTCGGCCGGTCCCGGTGGCGCGCAGGGCGATGAGGCGGTCGCGCACCGTCGCATCGTTCAGGCGGGGATCCGCGCTGCGGGCCGCACGGACCGCGGCGCTCCGCCCGAACTCCGCGGCGACCACGGGGCGCCCCTCGGTGAGGGCGCGGGCGAGGACGACGACCTCGTCGATCTTCTCCTGAGCGAAGGCCAGCCAGGCGCGAACCCCCTCGGCGCCAGCGGGTTCGGGCGCCATCTCCGCGGCGACCGCGTAGGGCACGTGCAGCAGCGAGCAGGACGTGCTCACGGCCAACGCACCCGCTGACCCGGACAGCATGCCCAGGGTCGCCGACGCCGATGCCAGGTCGGTGCGCCAGACGTTGCGCCCGTCGACGACGCCCGCGAGCAGCAGCTTGTCCTGGAGCGCCGGCACGGCGGCGACCGCCGCGACGGCGGCGGGATCGGTCACCAGGTCGACGGCGACCGCCTCGATCGCGGTGCCGGCCAGGGCCTCCAGCGACGGCCCCGGCGAGCCGAAGTACGTCGCCACGAGGATCGACGGCCGGTCGGCGGCCGAGGAGAGCTCGCCGTACACCCGCGCCGCCTCGCCGGCGAGCGACAGGCCCGCCTCCGTCACCAGCACCGGCTCGTCGATCTGCACCCACTGCGCACCCCGGGCCGCCAGCCGCGCCAGGAGATCCCGGTAGAGCGGCAGGAGCTCGTCCAGGCGGGAGAGCGGCTCACCGGCACCGTCGACCGGCTTGGCGAGCGCGAGGAAGGTGAGCGGTCCGACGACGACCGGGCGCGCCGGGACGCCCTGCGCCAGCGCCTCGTCCAGATCGCCGAGCACCTTCTCGGGGTGCAGCGCGAAGGCGGTCGCCGGCCCGATCTCGGGAACGAGGTAGTGGTAGTTCGTGTCGAACCACTTGGTCATCTCGAGCGGGGTGACCTCGGCGGTACCGCGCGCCGCGGCGAAGTACCGGTCGAGCGGATCCTCGATCCCCGCGACCCGGGGCGGCAGGGCGCCGAGCAGTTCCGCGGTGTCGAGCATCTGGTCGTAGTAGCTGAACGTGTTGGTGGGGACGGAATCCAGCCCGGCGGCGACCAGCCGTGCCCACTCGTCGCGCCGGAGGCCGGCGGCGGTGGATGCGAGCTCGGCCCGGGTGATCGAGCCCTTCCAATAGCCCTCGATCGCGCGCTTGAGCTCGCGCCGGGGGCCGATGCGGGGAACACCGAGGACGGTGCGGGTGAAATTCGGTGCGGTCACGTGAAGGACCGTTCCTTTCGTGCGTAGCCAGGGCGGGCCACCCGTCCGGACGCACGTACGCACGACTCGCGGACCGTCGACGTGCGACGTCCGTTCGTCCTGTGCGGTCGCACGCCCGGTCCGCGAGGCGGCACACCACCGGACGCGGCGCGTCCGGTACAGCGGGCAGGTATTCGGACTCGCAGGCGCGCCCTGGGGCTCCTACCGGTCGCTGCTTCCCAGGCTCTGCGGCCCAGTGCATTCGTCGCGACTTTCGTTCCTGCTCACCGCTGCGGGACAGTCCCGGATTCCCACCGGGTTCCCTCTCGATCCGCGGTTCCCCACGGCACCGAGTTGTCGCGGCCCGAGGCTTCGGCGCGACATACCAGCTGCACCTTCCAGCATGCCATGCCGCTCCGTGACGGCGGGCGTCACCTCAGTCGTCGACGGCGAACCGCTTGAGCCGGCTGGTCTGCCCCGCGATCAGCCGCACGCGGGACTTCGGCACCCCGAGGTGGGAGGCGAGCAACTCGACGGCGGCCTTGTTCGCCTTGCCCTCGGTGGCCGGCTCGCGCACGAACAGGGTGAGCGCGCCGGCATCGTCGACCTCCACCGCGGGGCCCTTGCGGCTGCCGGGCTTGATCCTGCAGGTCACGGTGCGCGGGCTCATCGCCCCATGATCGCAGGTTCACCACTGAGTACAGTGGATTCATGGGGTTGAGGAAGGCAGGGCTCGTCGCCGCCGCGGTGGTCGCCGCGCTGGTGGTGCTCGCGGGCGGCGTCGTGTGGCTCTCCAGCGTGCATCAGACGCCGCTCACGAAGCACCTCCCCGCCGAGTTGAAGCCCCGCGTCTACCCCGCGGTCTCGACCGCGGGCCTCGATCCCGCGCGCGTCCGGATCCTGGAGAACGTGCGCCGCGAGTTCGACGCCAACCGCCCGGGCACGTACTTCTCGGAGGGCGTCGACGAGCCCTGGTGCGCCGACTTCGTCTCGACGGTGCTCCGCGATTCCGGCCTGCCGCTGCACAACCCGAACTCCGGGACCTGGCGCATCCCCGGCGTGTACACGCTCACCGAGTACTTCCAGAAGGCCGGGAAGCTGGAGTCGGCGACCGCGTACCGGCCGCAGCCGGGCGACGTGGTGCTGTACACGCCGGAGCACCCGGCGATGCGCCAGCACACCAACTTCGTCGTCGCGGTGTCGGGCGACAGCGTCACCACCGTCGGCGGCAACCAGGAGGGCGGCATCAGCGCCTGGACGTACCGGCTGACCGACACCTTCGGCCTCGCCGGGTACGGGGTGCCGGCCCGATGACGGTGCTCGAGGCGCTGCGAGCGCGGCTCACCTCCGGAAGCCTTCCGGGAGAGCGCTCCGACGGGCTGCGGATCGCCGTGTGCATCGAGGGCGGCGGCTCGCGCTCCGCGTATTCCGCGGGGATGGCGATCGCGGTCGACGAGCTCGGCCTGCTGCCCGCCGTCGACGCGATCTACGGCACCTCGGGCGGCGGCCTCAACGCGGCGTGGCTGGTCTCCGGCGAGGGCCGACGGTGGCTGCCCTCGTGGGGCTGGGAGGAGGTGCTGGCCGAGCGCGTGGTGCACCCGCGGCGGGCGCTGCGCGGCGGCGTCGTGGTGGACACGCAACACCTGGTGGACCGGGTCTACTCCGACGTCACGCCGATGAACTTCGCCGCCATCCTCGCCAGCCCGATCTCCCTGCACCCCTTGGCCGTCGACGCGCACACCCGCCGGGTGGCCGACCTCGCGCCCTACGTCACCGACGCCGCGACGCTGCGCACCGCGCTGCGCGCGACGACCGCCCTCCCTCTGCTCGCGGGGCGGCCCGTGCGGCTCGCCGGGCGGGAGTTCCTCGACGGCGGCCTCGCGGAGAAGGTACCCCTGGCCACCCCGATCGATCAGGGCGCCACGCACCTGCTCGTGCTGCGCACCACCTCGGAGGACGCGGCGCCCCGCTCCTCCCGCGCCGAGCAGTGGGTCCTGGACGCGTACTTCACCGCCCGCCGCGCCGCCCCCGCTCCGGAGCCGGCCGCGGTCGGCACCGCCGAGGTGCTGCAGGTCTGGGTCCCATCCGGGAGCCCTGCCGTCGGCAGGCTCTCGGGCGACGGTCCGCTGATCTCCCGCGCCGTCGAGATCGGCCGGGACGCCGCGCTCCTCGCCCTCGCCGGATAGCCCTCAGTCGCGCAGCAGTCGTCCGGCGAGGCGTTCGGCCTGATCCGCCGCGGCGGGCGGCGGCGGCTCGCCGGCGACGAGGTGCCGGCGCGCGACCGCGAGGGGCAGCTCGTACAGGGCGAAGGCGACGTCGGCACGCGAGCATCCCGCATCCGCGGCCACTCGGCCGACGATCCCCGCGATCCGGTCCTGCCGCTCGGTGTCGAGCGCCGCCCACTCGGCGGCCGCGGCGGCCGGCCAGGAGTCGACGGCGAACGCCTGGGGTCCGGCCTGCAGGACGAGCGCCTCGCCGAGGTCGGCGCGGCAGCGCTCCACGATCCACCGCGCGCTCGACGCGGCGTCGGAGCTAGCCGCGAGGTCTCCCCAGGCCGCGGTGTAGTCCTCGTGGAACCGGCGGACCGTCCGGAGCCAGACGGCCGCGAGCAGAGTGGGACGGTCGGGGAAGAGGTGGTACACGGATCCGCTGGGCGACTTGGACTCCCGCACGACAGCGGCCACCGTGAGGCCCCGCGTCCCGTCCCGCGCGAAGAGCCGGACGGCGGCGTCGAGCAGCCCGTCCGGATCGTGCAGCCTCGGCCTTCCCATGACCGCGATCCTATGTTAGACCTGTTTTAGAGAGAAGTCCCCAAAAAGGAGCCGTCATGCTCGAACCCAACGCGGAGTCCCTCGCCCTCGCCTCGGCGATCCTCGACGCCCAGCCCTTCAACGCCGTGGTCGGCGCGCGGATCACGGCGTTCGGCGGGGGCGTTGCGGAGCTGGTCCTCGACATCGAGGACCGGCACCGACAGCAGTTCGGCGTCGCCCACGGTGGCGTCCTCGCGTACCTGGCCGACAACGCGCTGACCTTCGCGGCGGGGTCGGTCCTCGGCACGGACGTACTCACCGGCGGCGTGGACGTGAACTACCTCCGCGCGGCGCGGGACGGGCGACTGCGCACCGCGGCGACGGTCGTACACCGGGCCCGAACGCACGCCGTGGCCACCGCCGAGATCTGGCACGAGTCCGGCGACGGCGAGCCGCGCCTGTGCGCCATCGCCCGCGGCACCGTCTTCGTCACCGCCCCGGGGACGTCGCGGTGACCGCCCCGGACGTACCGTGGGCGGCCGCGCGCACCACCGTGCGCCGCGCCGTGCGCTCGTCGCTGCACTGCGCGGTCGCGTCCCGCAATCCCGACGGTTCCCCGCACGTCACCCCCATCGGCTCGATCCTGCTGGATCGAGAGGCCCGCTCGGGCATCTACTTCGACGTGTTCAACGCGCGGCTCGCACGCAACCTCGCACTCGACCCCCGGGTGACGGTGCTGGCGGTCGACAGCGGCCCGCTCCGCTGGCTGCGCGCGCTGCTCCGCGGGCGGTTCGAGCAGAGCCCCGGGGTCCAGCTCGTGGGCACGGCCGGCCCGGCGCGGCCCGCGCTCCCCGAGGAGATCGCCCGGTTCCGCAGGGTCGTCGGCCCGCTCGGCAGGACCCCCGGCGGGCGCGCCTTCTGGGCCGACCTGTCCCGGGTGCGCGACCTCCGCTTCGACGACGCCCGGCCGGTCCGTCTCGGCTCGATGACGCGTGAGCGGCGAGTCAGTCCGCGACGACGGTGCCCTGATGGAACATCACCGTCCACCGGTTCTCGCGGCGCCGCCACACGGTGAGCCGCCGGGTGCTGCGCTCCCCCTGCACCAGCGTGTACGTGAGCAGGTAGACCGACGCCCCCATGGCGCGCACCTGGAACTCGCCGGTCTCCCAGTCCGATTCGTCCTGCGGCACAGCCATACGCTCGGCGAGCACCGCGCGGACGTGCTCGCGGCTGTACCGTCGCCCCGAGGCGCCGACCTCCCAGAAGTCCTGCGCGACCGCGTCGTCGAAGTCCTGCAATGATCGCCAGCAGGGGCCGTGGAAGACGGGTTCGCGGCGACGGAGGTCCGCGAGCACCTCGCGCAGCTCCGGCGCCGTGGTGCGGTCCGGTTCGTACGCCTCCTCGGTCACTTGCCCAAGGCTACCCTCACTGCCAGTCGCGGGACCGGGAGGGCACCGACAGGTCCATGCGCTGCAGCCGGTCGGCGACGACGGTGACGGCGCCCTCCGCGTTCTGCAGCTTCCCCCGCACCAGCAGTGCGGGCGCCGACTGCGCGAGCCGCCGGTACCGCGCCCACAACCCCTGGCTGCACACCACGTTCACCATCCCGGTCTCGTCCTCGAGGTTGATGAAGGTGACGCCGCCCGCGGTGGCGGGCCGCTGCCGGTGCGTGACGGCCCCACCCACCAGCACGCGGTCACCGTCGGGCAGCGAGAGCAGGCGGTCGGCGCGGACGACGCCGAGCCGGTCGAGGGCGGGCCGGAGGAACTCCGTGGGGTACTTGCCGACGGTGACCGACGTGGCCCACACGTCCGCCGCCGCGAGCTCCGTCTCGCTCATCCCGGGCAGGGTGGGCGG
>NZ_JAIULG010000058.1 GCF_020169415.1 Tsukamurella sp. M9C | reverse complement strand
GCCCGGGAGGCCCATCCCGCCGTCGCCCGCCGCCGCGCGCGCCGACTCGACGATCGCCGAGACCGCCCGCTCCACCAGGAGGCCCTCGGTCCCCACCACCACGTGTACGCGCGCGCTGTCCACCACGACTCCCATACTTCCAGACCCCACCGACGACGACGCACGCCACGACGAGCACGACACCCGTGAACGCGCCGCCCGGCACCTCGACGACGCCGATCCGCGCGCACCATCGCGCGACCGCGATCACCCACCACAGCTCCGGTCCCGTCGCCCGCACCGCTAGCGCGGCCACGGGCGCCGCGATCGGCGCGGCCACGGCCGCGAGTGTTCCGACCACGGTGATGATCGGGATCACCGGACCCGCCAGCAGATTCGCGACCACCCCGCCCAGTGGCACGCGCCCCGAGAAGGCCACGACGAGCGGCAGCGTGACCACCTGCGCCACGAGCGTCACGGCGAGCAGCCCGGCGAGTGTGTCCGGCACCCGCGCGGTCACGAGTCGGTCGCGCACGACGGGCGACCACAGCACCAGCCCGGCGGTCGCCGCCACCGAGAGAGCGAAGCCGATGTCGCGGGCCAGCGCCGGCCGCACCAGCATGAGCACGATGACCGCCGCGAACAGGGCTACGAGCGGCTGTCGTCCGCGGCGCAGCGCCAGCGCAGCCACTCCGACCAGTCCCATCACTGCGGCCCGCACCACGGATCCGGTGGGTCCCACCAGCCCGACGAAGGCGATGATCGCCACCGTCGTGACCGCTGCCCGCGCCACGACCGGCAGGCCCGCCGCCGCGCACAGGCCGAGGACGCACAGCGCGATGATCGCGAAGTTGGCGCCGCTGACGGCCGTCAGGTGGGTGAGGCCGGAGTCCTGGAAGTCGCCGCGCACCGTCGGCAGCGTGGCGGACTCGTCGCCCAGCACGAGTGCCGGCAGGAGCCCGGCGGCGTCCACAGGCAGCGCCTCGGCGGCCACCGCCGCGAGCGCGCGACGGACCGCGGCGGCGGCGCGGAAGTACGGCGGCGCGCGCCCGAGCACCGTCGGATCCCCCGAACCGACGAGGACCGCCGCCACCAGGCCCGGCCGCGTGCTTCGCAGCACTGTCGCGCGGATCGCGACGCGCTCGTCGGGGACCAGCGCGCCGAGGTCGTGCGTCGCACCGAGCAGCAGCACTCCCCCGCGGACCGGCGTCGTGGCATCGGTGCGGACCGCCAGAGCCGTCGCCGGCACCAGGACCCGTGACGCGTCGAGGTGCCCGCCGGGATCACCGGAGCGCTGCCGCGGCCACTCGTCGATCTCGAGCACGACCTCGACCGCTCCGGCGCCGTCGAAATCCGCGATCGCCGCGCGCTCGCGGTCGTGCACCCGCACGGCCACCGAGGCGGCCACGCCCGCGCCCAGGCCGACCGCCGCGGCTACCGCGACACAGACCATTTGAACCACGGGCCTCGGATCCCGCCGTCGGAGCCCCACCGCTCCCGCCGCCGCCACCGCCAGGCCCGCCGTCGTCCACCACGCCGCCGCGGCCGAGATCAGGGCGACCGCGGCCGCCGCCCAGCAGACGATCGCCGCCGGGAGCAGGCGCAGGTCCAGCCGCTCACGCACGTCACACCGTGGCCATCGGCTTGATCTTGGCGAGCTTCGCGTCGCCGATCCCGCTGACCTTCCCGAGGTCGTCGACGGTGCGGAACGGGCCGTTCTTGTCGCGGTAGGCGATGATCGCCGCCGCCGTCGCCGCGCCCACTCCAGGCAGCCGGTCGAGCTCGGTGGCGTTCGCGGTGTTGATGTTCACCGCACCTGCCGCGGCGGCCCCGGTGCCGCTCGCCGCCCCTCCTGGCGTACCCGACGGCACTGCGGCCACCGCGGATCCCGAGCGCACGGAGCTGCGCAGCGTCACGCCGGCCTTGGGATCGACCACGCCGACGACCACCTGGTCGCCGTCGCGCAGCGGCTGGGCCAGGTTCAGGCTCGCGGTGTCGGCGCCGCCGAGCGCTCCGCGGGCGGCGGTCAGCGCGTCGGCCACCCGCGCGCCGGGCCGCAGGCGATGCAGCCCCGGTGCGCGGACCAGCCCCACGACCGCCACCACCAGCTCCGTCGGCGCCGCGCCCCGCGCAATACTCGGCGCGGCGCCAGCCGCAGCCGACGGCGCGCCCGCCGACGCAGACGGCTCCACCGACGTCGACGACCCCGCGAAGTCCACCACCGGGTACTCGCCTGCCCCGCCCTCGCGCGACGGTCCGAGCACCGCTACTGCCGCTACGACGGCGGCGATCACCCCCACCACGACGAGGGCCACCGCGGCCCGGGGCGTCGTGCGCACCCTCTCGACGGTGGAGCGCCACCCGGTGGGTTCCTGCTCATCCCAGAAGTCGTCGTCCTCCATGCGCACCCTGCGCGACGGAGCGACCCCGCCGTCGGGCCCGAGGCCGTCCCACTCTCCGCCGCGCGGATCCGGACGATCACGCCGATCCGTCGCGAACTCCTCCAGCCACGCCGGCCGCGCGAAGATCTGCTCTTCCGCGACGCCGGTCCCGGTCGTCGCTTCTCGTTCGCCGTTCATGCGACGAACCTAGGTCGCGGGCATCGTCGGAAAGCCCGCAGAGAACCGAGAAACAGAGCGCCTGTGGATAACCCCGAACCTGTGGAGGAAGGGCCCTGCCGCACCGAATCGGTCGGAGGAGTGTGCTAGGCCGAATCCGCCTCGTCGACCAGCGCCGGGGCGACCGCGACACCCACCGCGCCGGGCCCGAGGTGAGCGGCGATGGTGCCGCCGAACCGGCCGATCACCAGCTCCTGGAGCTGTGGGAACTCCTCCTTGACCAGCGCGGCCACGTGCTCCGCGGCGTCGGGCGCCTCGACGTGGTGCACCGCGACCCGCGCGGGCCGTTTCCCGAGGTGCTGGGAGGCGAGCGCCGCCAGCTGGTCGCGCGCCCGGGACACGGTGCGGGTCTTGCGCTCGGAGACGATCCGGCCGTCCTGCAGCCGCAGCACGGGCACGATCTGCAGCGCGCCGCCGAGCAGCTTCGCCAGCGCGCTCACGCGCCCGCCGGCTCTCAGGTGGTCGAGCGTGGCGACGCAGAAGAAGCCCTCGGCACCGTCGAGCACCTGGCGCGCGGCCTCGGCGACCTCGTCGGCGGACGCCCCGGCGCGGGCCAGACGAGCCGCCTCCAGCACGCCGAAGCCCATGGCCATGTCGATGCTGCGCGAGTCGATCACCGTGATCCCGGCGTCCATGAGCCCCGCCTGCGCCACCGACGTGGAGTAGGTGGAGCTCAGGTGCGAGCTCATCGTGATGACGACGACCCCGTCGCCCTCGGCCTCCGCGACCGCGGCGGCGAGCACCTCGCGGACCTCGCCGACGGACGGGCCGGACGTCGTCACGCCCTCCTTGACGAAACGCTCCGCCTGGTAGCCGGTGCCGTAGTCGATGTACTCACTCTCGCCCGACAGCACGTGCAGGGGCAGGATGCGGATGCCCATCTCGGCGGCCCGCTCGGGCGCGATCGCGGCCGATGCGTCGGTCACCACGACGACGGTCATCGCGCACCTCCTTCACCGCGCAGGGCGCGCAGCACCCGCTGCGTCACCTGCTCGTGCATCTCGAACGACCAGTGGATCCCGTCGATGTTATTGATCCCCAGGTCGAACGACCACTCGCACAGGTCACGCAGGGGGACGGCGGGCACGCCGGCATCGTCGGACCAGCCGCGGATCGCCCGTCGCGTCCGCGCCCACCCCGGGTGCGCGAAGGAGTAGGCGAGCGCGCGGTGCGTCGGTGGTTCGAGCACCGCGACGGGGGCGTCGGGGCGCAGGGAATGGATCGAGTCGTAGGTCTTGCCGAGGTAGTCGACGGTGACCTTCGGCGGGAGCGCCATCGGCCAGCCGACCGGCGAGAAGACCTTCTGGATCGTCGCGTAGCCGTCGCGGGCGCGGGCGCGCAGCGAGGCGGGCCGCAGGTAGCGGATCTGCTCGCGCACCGCGGTGGGCAGCGGCGAGGGCAGCGAGTCCATGCCGCCGAGGGCCAGCACAGCGGCCTCGACGCTGGGGACGGCCGCCCAGACGCGGGGGTCCTGCGTCACGCACCACCAGCCGTCGCGGGTGGTCCAGCCGACGCGGGCGAAGAGCTCACAGCGCAGCCCGAGCTCGGCGGCCACGAGGTTGGGCCAGATCCGCGGGTCGGAGGTCGGCAGCGCGCCCTCGGGCCCGTAGAAGCCCAGGGAGTCGCTGAGCACCAGGAGCGTGCCGGTCGGAGAATCGCTCACTGGACCTCGGGCGCCACGTCCGACGAGGCGTTCCACACGTCGAGCCGCCAGCGCGTCGCGTCTCCGTGCGCGGAGAGCTGCACCCAGCTGCAGTTGCCGAGGCCGCCGAGGACCGGCCAGTGGTCGACGGGCAGGTCCAGCAGCCGGGCGGTCAGGGCGGCGATCAGTCCGCCGTGCGCGACCAGGATCACGGGCCGCTCGCTCGAGCCCCACTCGGCGAGCCGCTCGGTGAGCTCCGTCACCAGCGGATACGACCGCGCGGCCACGTCCACCCGCGCCTCGCCGCCGGGCGGCGCCCACTCGGGGGCGTCGCGCCACCGTCGCCGTGCGCCGGGCATGTACGCGTCGACCTCGTGGTGGGTCATCCCCTGCCAATCGCCCAGCATGGTCTCCCGGAGCCGCACGTCGGTCTCGACGGTGCCACCGGTGACCGCCGCGAGCGCGTCCGCGGTGTCGCGGGCGCGGCGCAGGTCGGAGCTGAGGATGGCGATGGGATCGCGATCGCCCAGCGCGTCGGCGGCCGCTGCGGCCTGCCGCCGCCCCAGGTCGGTGAGGTCGGTATCGAGCTGGCCCTGCATGCGGCCCTCGGCGTTCGACGCGGTCTGGCCGTGCCGGAGCAGGATGAGTCTGCGCACCGTCGGGGTCAGGCGCTCGACCGACGAGTCGAGCCCGTCCTCCACATGCATCAGGCGCCCTCGCGGTCCCCGTCGGTGCCGTCCGAGCCCTCCGTGGTGTGCTCGCCCAGACCCTCCACCTCGATGCGCGGGCAGTCCTTCCACAGCTTCTCGAGGGCGTAGTACTCGCGCTCCTCCTCGTGGAAGACGTGCACGACGATGTCGAGGAAGTCCAGCAGGGCCCAACGGCCCTCGCGGGCGCCCTCGCGCCGGGTGGGCTTGACGCCGGCCTCGCGGAGCTGGTCCTCGACCTCCTCGACGATGGCGTTCACCTGCCGCTCGTTGCCCGCCGACGCGATGACGAAGGCCTCGGTCAGCACGAGCTGCTCCGAGACGTCGAGCACCACGACGTTCGTGGCGAGCTTGTCGTCGGCCGCACGCGCCGCGATGGCGGCGAGGGTACGGGCCTGATCGGATGCGGTCATGATCCTCCTGGGTTCACGGTCTTGTCCGGTGCCGGGCGGCTCTGGTACAGAGCGCGCTTGGCGATGTACTGCACCACGCCGTCGGGCACGAGGTACCAGACGGGCCGTCCGGCGTCGGCACGCGCGCGACATTCGGTCGACGAGATGGCCAGCGCGGGCACCTCCACGAGGAACAATCTATCCTTCGGCACGTCCGACAGGTGATCCGCGGCCAGCTGATAGCCGGGCCGCGACACCCCGACGAAGGTCGCGAGGCCGAACAGCTCCTCCCAGTCCTGCCAACTGAGGATCGACGCGAGGGCGTCGGCGCCCGTGATGAAGAACAGGTCGGTATCGGGATTCTGCCGGTGCAGATCGCGCAGCGTGTCCACGGTGTAGGTGTCGCCGCCGCGGTCGATGTCGACCCGGCTGACGGAGAAGCGCGGGTTCGAGGCGGTCGCGATCACCGTCATCAGGTACCGGTCCTCGGCGGGCGTGACCTCGCTCTTCTGCCACGGCCGGCCGGTGGGGACGAAGATCACCTCGTCGAGATCGAACCGGTCCGCCACCTCGCTGGCGGCCACGAGGTGGCCGTGGTGGATCGGGTCGAAGGTCCCACCCATGACGCCGACGCGGCGGCGCCCGGCGGTGCTGGACTCACGCATAACGGACCATCCTATGCATGCCGCCGCCGGGTCAGACGGGCAGCAGGCGCCCGATGACCTCGGCCAGCTGCCCCGCGGTGCGGCACTCGTACATGTCGATCAGCCGCCCGTACTTGTCGGCGACCGAGTCGCCGCTCCCCCACGCGGCCTTCCGCTCGGGGTTGAGCCAGAACGCGTGCCGGGCCTTCTCGACGAGCTCGTCGAGTTCCGCGAGCGCGGGATCGGTGTGGTTGGACCGGGCGTCGCCGAGGATGAGCAGCGTGCCGCGGTGGGTCACGGCGTCGGGGAAGTCGCGGACGAAGGTGCGCAGCATGTTGCCGTAGTCCGAGCCGCCGAACCGCGCGACGTTGGTCTCCCGGATCACGCGGTCGAACATGTCGACCACGGTGTCGACGGTGAGCGTGCGCGACGGGTCGATGTAGTCGGTGATCTCGTCCACGGAGTCGACGAAGCCGAACACCCGGATCTTGGAGAACTCGGCGCTGAGCGCGTGCGTGAGCAGCAGCGTGAAGTTGGAGAATCCCGCGACCGAGCCGGAGAGGTCGCACAGGAGCACGAGCTCGGGCTTGGTGGGCCGGGGTCGACGGTGCGCCAGATCGATCGGCACGCCGCCGGTCGACATCGACTTGCGCAGCGTGCGCCGCAGGTCGATGGGGCCGCGGCGGGCGCGGCGCCGGCGCACCAGTAGGCGGGTGGAGAGCTGCCGGGCCAGGGGCCGGACGGTCTGCTCCATGCGGTGCAGCTCGGTCCGGGTGGCGGCGAAGAAGGCGACGTTCTCCGGCAGCTGCGGCGCCGCGTACTGCGCGACGGCCTCGGGGCCCCGTCGGGCGGCCATGGCGACGGACGTGAGCTCGGTGACCCGCTCGGTGAGCCCGGCGACGCGCGAACGCGCGACGCGCCGGGCGGACTCGTACTCGAAGCTGCCGGGCGCGGCGCCGTCCTCGCCGGCCGCAGCGAGCAGGCCGTTGGCGATGGCGGCGATGAGCGTCTGCGGGTTGAGCGCCTTGAGCGCCTGGTACGACGAGAAGGCGGTGCCGGTCGCGGAGTTGTACTCGCCGAGCTGCTCGACGATCTGGCTGGCGATGCCGTCGTGGTCGCCGCCGGCGACGAGCGCGGCGATGGCCTCCTGGCGCAGCGCCTCGCGCACCGCGTCGGGATCGGGCGGGGTGTCGGCGGCGGGCATCTTCAGCGGGTCGGGCTCCCCCGGCACGCCGGAGCAGCCCTGCCCGCCCGTGCCGGACGCGCCCGCGGCACCGTCGGACAGGGCTCCGAAGCCGCCGCGCACCGGGAAGTACAGGTCGAAGATCACGTCGAAGGTCTTGCGGTGCATCTGCTCGCGCAGCAGCACCGCGGCCAGGCCCTCGCGGAGCTGGCCGCGGTCGGTGAGGTCGAGCACCGTCAGCACCTCGGCGGCGGTGATCGCCTCGCCCGGGCCGATCGCCATGCCGCGCTCGCGGAGCGTCCGCACGAAGGCGTGCAGGTGCTGATCGAGCGGGGTTCCGACGGGGGCGGTCATTTACAGTCCCAGAGCCGCGGCGGCGGTCTCGATGTCGACCTGGTGCTTGAGCACCACGCCGAGCGTCGAGCGGAGCGCCGCCTTGTCGATGGAGCCGCTGGCGCTACCGGTGATGCCGAGCGCGAGGAGGGTGCGGCACCAGTCCAGCGTCTCCGAGACCGACGGCTTCTTCTTCAGGTCGAGGCCGCGCAGCGTGGAGATGACGCGGAGCAGCTGCTGCGCGACCTCGGTCGGCAGGTCGGGGACGCGGCTGCGGATGATCGACAGTTCCAGCTCGGCGTCGGGGAAGTCGATGTGCAGGTAGAGGCAGCGACGCTTGAGCGCCTCCGACAGCTCGCGGGTGGCGTTCGAGGTGAGGAAGACCAACGGCTTGCGGACGGCCGTGATCGTGCCCAGCTCGGGCACCGTCACCGCGTAATCGGAGAGCACCTCGAGCAGCAGTCCCTCGAACTCGAGGTCGGCCTTGTCGGCCTCGTCGATCAGCAGGACCGACGGTCCGCCCTCCCGCACGGCCTGCAGGAGGGGCCGCGGCAGGAGGAACTCCTCGGAGAAGACGTCCTGCTTGGTGTCGTCCCAGTCGCCGTCGGTGCCGGAGGACTGGATGCGCAGGATCTGCTTGGCGTGGTTCCACTCGTACAGGGCGCGGGCCTCGTCGATGCCCTCGTAGCACTGCAGGCGAACGAAGCGGGCGGCGCGGGCCTGCGAGCAGGCGCGGGCCAGCTCGGTCTTGCCGACGCCGGCGGGGCCCTCCACGAGGAGCGGCTTGCCCAGCTTGTCGGCGAGGAAGACGGCCGTTGCGGTGGCGACCGACGGGATGTAGCCGGTCTCGCGCAGTGCCGCGGCGACGTCGTCGACGCTGGTGAACAACGCGGTGGGCGCGGGGGTCGTGATGTCGGTGCTCAGCGTGCAGCCTTCCGTTTGAGGACCTCCTTCGAGAAGCCCTTCGACGCGATCTCTGCACTCATCTTCACACCCTTGCGCACGACGAAGCCGGGCAGCTTGATCTTGAGGTCGATGTTCATGTCGCAGAGCACGTGCACCTTGTCGTCGCCGACGGGCGTGAGCTGGTAGTACCCGCCCTGGGAGCGCACGGCCACGCCCTCGCCCTCGGACTGCCAGGCGACCCTGGTCTCGGGGGTGAACTCGTAGCGGAAGCGCATGGTGTCGCTGATGCCGACCATGCCGGCCTCGACCTCGACGACGCGGGGATTGCCCGCCGCATCGCGCTCGGCGACGGTCACGCTCTTGTGCGAGGACGACCACGCGGGGAGCGATTCGACGTCCAGCAGCGTCGCGTAGGCGAGCGCCGCGGGGGCGTCGATCTCGAACTCGACCTTCTCGTTGATTGCCATCGCAACAATCTAGCGGTGCCGCCGGGCCCCGCCGAACGGAGCCCGGCGGCGGACCGTCAGGCCGCGGCCTTGCGCTTCATGACCTCTTTGGTGAGGCCGTTCTTGATGATGTCCATGGCGAGCTTGATGCCCTTCTTGACCACGAAGCCGGGCGCCTTGACCTTGGGGTCGAGGTACATCGTGACCTTGACGTGCGTCTGGTCGTCGCCCTTGGGCGAGAGCTCGTAGATGCCGCCCTGGCTGCGCACGGCGGTGCCCTCGTTGCGGGTGTCCCACTTGCAGCTCACGTCGGTGAAGACGTAGTCGAACGTCAGGTTGTCGCTGAACATCAGCAGCCCGACGGAGGCGTCGACCACGCTGGGGCGGCCGTTCGCGTCGCGCTCGACGACCTTGACGTTGCTGTGCGCCGACGACCAGTCCGGCAGGGCGTCGACGTCGGCGAGCGTGTCGAGGACCAGCTTGACGGGGGCGTCGATGTCGAATTCGAGGGACTCGTTGATTGCCATGGCGACAACCTACCGGGCCGCGCGCCGGGTGTGAGCGGGGTCGGGATTACCGGGGACGGACGTGTCCGTCGCCCCACGCGATCCACTTGGTCGAGGTGAGCTCGGGCAGTCCCATCGGGCCGCGGGCGTGCAGTTTCTGCGTCGAGATGCCGATCTCGGCGCCGAACCCGAACTGCTCGCCGTCGGTGAAGGCGGTGGAGGCGTTGACCATCACCGCGGCCGCGTCGACGCGGGTGGTGAAGGCGCGGGCGGCGGCGAGGTCGCCGGTGACGATGGCCTCGGTGTGGCCGGTGCCGTAGCGGTCGATGTGTTCGATCGCCTGATCCAGCCCGTCGACGATCTTCACCGCGACGTCGAGGCTGAGGTACTCGTCGGCCCAGTCGGTCTCGGTAGCGGGAACCATGCCGGTCTCGTCGCCGTGCACGATCACGCCCTCGGCCTGGAAGGTGCCGAGCAGGCGGGGCAGGAAGGTGTCGGCGAGCGCGCGGTCCACGAGCACGGTCTCGACCGTGTTGCACACGCTGGGCCGGCGGGTCTTGGCGTTGAGCACGATCTCCTCGGCCATGTCGAGGTCGGCCGCGGGGTGGACGTAGATGTGGCAGTTACCCGTACCGGTCTCGATCGTGGGCACGGTCGCGTCGCGCACGACGGCCGCGATGAGCCCGGCGCCGCCGCGCGGGATGACCACGTCGACGAGGCCGCGGGCGCGGATCAGCGCGGTGACGCTGGCGCGCGAGTCGGCGGAGAGGAGCGCGACCGCGTCGGGCGTGATGCCGCTCGCCTCCAGGGACTCGCGCAGCACGGCCACGAGGGCGGCGTTCGACGAGGCCGCCGAGCTGGAGCCGCGCAGCAGCACGGCGTTGCCCGACTTGAGGGTGAGCCCGAAGGCGTCGACGGTGACGTTCGGCCGGGCCTCGTAGACGATCCCGACCACGCCGAGCGGCACGGCGACCTGGCGCAGCTCGAGGCCGTTGGGCAGGGTCGATCCGCGGAGGACGTTCCCGACGGGGTCCGGCAGGCCGGCGACCTGCCGCAGGCCGGAGGCGATGCCGTCGACCCGGGCCTCGTTGAGCGCGAGCCGGTCGATGAGCGCCTCCTCGGTGCCGGCGGCGCGGGCCCGCTCGACGTCCTCGGCGTTGGCCGCGAGGATCCGGTCCTTTTTCGCCAGCAGCGCGTCGGCGGCGGCGTGCAGCGCGGCGTTCTTCTGCTCGGTGGTCAGCGTGATCAGGTGCTTCGAGGCGGCGCGGGCGGCGCGGGCCGCCTCCTCGACCGCGGTGGTCGCGGCCTGCAGTTTGGCGTCCTGGGCGGTGGGCGTGCTCATGGTCCGAGAATACGTGGCGGGCCGGACTTGTCGGTCCGCGGTGTTAGGTTGCCGACGTGTCCCGCCGGAGAACCGCCCGCAGCCTGTCCCGGCGGTCGTGGCTCGCGCTCGTCCTGGTCACGGCGACCGCCGTCTTCGTCGCGATCGGGGCCTACCGGGACCGGTCCGGGGCCGAGCCCACCACCGGTTCGGCCGCGCCCACCGCCACCATGCCCGACGGTGCGCCGCTCGCCGGGGTCCGGATCGTCGCCGCGCGCGAGCGAGCCCCGCAGCCCTACCGCCGCGCGGCCTTCGGGAAGGCGTGGACCGACGACCAGTCGGCGCCGCTCGGACACAACGGCTGCGACACCCGCAACGACGTGCTGGACCGCGACCTGAAGGACAAGACCTATGTCCGCACTTCCGCCTGCCCCCGCGCCGTCGCGACGGGCGTGCTGACCGATCCGTACGGCGGCGCGACCATCCGTTTCGAGCGCGGCGCGAAGACCTCCGCCAAGGTGCAGATCGACCATGTGGTCGCGCTGGCCTATGCCTGGGACATGGGCGCGTGGTCGTGGGACGACGCGAAGCGCGCCGCCTTCGCGAACGATCCGCGCAACCTCGTGGCCGTCGACGGGCCGGCGAACGAGAACAAGAGCGACTCTCCCCCGGGTCGGTGGATGCCCTCGAACGAGCGCTTCCACTGCCAGTACGCCCGCCAGTTCTCGTTCGTCGCCCGCGAGTACGGCCTGTCCGTCGACCGCTCCTCCGCCGCCGTCGTCGATCAGTCCATGAAGACCTGCTCCTGACGCGTACGGCAGATCGCCTGCCTACGCACCGACGGCGCGCGCGGGGACAACCTGCGCACCGACCTCCTCGGCGCGACGGGGAACCAGGAGGCACGCCGCGCCGCCCGCGGCGGCGACCGCTCCGAACATGACCGCGATCCCCGCGAACGAGACGCCGGCAGTGAGCAGCACACCGCCCACCAGCGGCCCCGTCACCGCGCCGAGCCGGCCGATCCCGGTGCTGATCCCGAGCGCGGAAGCGCGCACCTCCGCGGGGTAGTAGGTGGCGACATAGCCGAAGAGCACGATCTGCGTGCCGATCGAGCCGGCACCCACGAACAGCACGACGAGGTACATCACGGCGGTGCTCGGCGTCATCGCCATCCCGCCGATCGCACACGCGGCCACGACGAAGTACCCGGCGCCCACGATCCGGTTCCCGTACCGGTCCGCCAGCACGGCCCCGATGACGCCGCCGACGACCGCCCCGACGTTGAGCAGCACCTGGAAGGTCAGGGCGGAGCCGAGGCTGTAACCCGCCTTGCGCATCATCTCGGGCAACCACGTGTTGAGCCCGAACACCAACAGGAAACCCGCGAAGTTGGCGACCGCGAACAGGATCAGCGCAACGACCGCAGGCCCGGACGTGAGCCGCCGCAGCACGCCGGGCTCTCCCCCCGATCCATCGCCCGCGGGCCCCGAGTTGGCAGTCGCAGGAGTGGTCTCCGGGACCACCTTCCAGGCCACCGGCACGACGAGCACCAGTGCCGAGGCGCCGATCGCCCACAGTCCGCGAAACCCGAGCACCTCCCCGAACCACAGCGCGCACAAGGCGGCGATGATCCCGCCCACCGGCAGGCCCGCGAGCATCAACGCGTTGAGTAGGTTCTTCTCCCGCGGCCGCGCCACCTCGACGACGAGCGCGATCGCGACCGGTGCCACGCCTCCGAAGCCGAGCCCCGCGATGAACCGGAACACCCCAAGGAGCAGCGGCGTCGGAGCCAGCGCCACCGCGATCATCGCCGCCGAGTACCAGACCAGGCATCCTATGAATAGCTTCCGCCTCCCGAACCGATCGGTCAGGGTGCCGGCGAGGATCGCGCCGAAGAACATGCCCATCAGCGCGTAACTCCCGATGGCACCCGCCTCCGCGCGGCTGAGGCCCCAGGGCTCGTACGCCAACAGCGCGGGGATGGTCGATCCGTACACGATCAGGTCGTAGCCGTCGAACACGATCGCGGCGAAACAGACAGCGACGACCGCGTATCGGCGGCGACCATCGGCGGGAAGCGAACTGGACATGGGTCTCCTCGAGACAGGATGCGTCTGGCATGCACGTCGAACCTCCGACATACACGTCAGAGCATCACAGTGATCCAGACCACTGTCAACATCAACGTTGAATTATCGCCATGTACGTCACAACAAGCCGCGGACTCCACGCCGCAAACAAGCATTGCTGCTTGTTTTTTTCGTCACCGACTGACAGAGTGTGGGCGTGCCCACTTCAGCCCCCGTGTTCGACGCGCTCGAGTCCACCTCGGCCGCCGTCGCCGCCATCGCGGATTCGCTCCCCGACTGGTCGATCTCCACGCCCGCCGAGGGCTGGACCGTCGCCCACCAGGTCGCCCACCTGGCCTGGACGGACGAGGTCTCCCTCGTCGCCGCCACCGACCCCGACGGCTTCGCCGCGATCCTCCAGGACGCGATGCAGGACCCGATGGGCTTCGTCGACGCCGGAGCCGCCGAGCTCGCCGCCGATCCGGACCTGCGGGCCCGCTGGGACCGCGCCCGCGCCGCCCTCGCCGTCGCGCTCCGCGAGGCGGATCCCGGCACGCCGCTCCCCTGGTTCGGCCCGCCCATGCGGCCCGCCACCATGGCCAACGCCCGCCTCATGGAGACCTGGGCGCACGGCCTCGACATCGCCGACGCGGCGGGCACCGAGCTGGACGCCCCGGAGGCACTCCCCCACGTCGCCAAGATCGCCTACAAGACCCGCGACTTCGCCTACACCGTCAACGGCGAGACCCCGCCCGCCGAGCCCTTCGACGTCTTCCTCGTCGCCGCCGACGGCGCCGAGATCACGTTCGGGCCCGGCGACGCCGCACAGCGCGTCACCGGCTCGCTCGAGGACTTCTGCCGCCTCGCGACCCAGCGCGTCAACCTCGTCGACACCGATCTCGTCGCCACGGGCGAGGACGCCGCCCACTGGCTCACCATCGCGCAGTGCTTCGCCGGGGCCCCCGGCACGGGCCGCGCCCCGCAGGAGGAACGTCCATGACCCGCACCATCAGCATCGCCAACGTCTCCGGCTTCTACGGCGACCGCGCCGCGGCGATCGGCGAGATGCTCGCCGGGCCCCGCGTCGACTACATCACCGGGGACTACCTCGCCGAGCTCACCATGCTCATCCTCGGGCGCGACCGCCTCAAGGACGCGGATCTCGGCTACGCCAAGACCTTCCTGCGGCACCTCACCCCGCACCTCGGCCTCCTCGCCGAACGCGGCACCAAGGTCGTCGTCAACGCCGGCGGCCTCAACCCGGGCGGCCTCGCCGCCGCCGTGGAGAAGGCGGTCGCCGAGTCCGGCACCGATCTCAAGGTCGGCTGGGTCGACGGTGACGATCTCCTCGCCCGGTCCGCCGACCTCGGCGTGCCGAACGCCGTGACCGCCAACGCCTACCTCGGCGCCTTCGGTATCGCCGATTGCCTGGCCGCCGGCGCCGACATCGTCATCACCGGCCGCGTCACCGATGCCTCCGTGATCCTGGGGCCCGCCATCGCCGAGTTCGGCTGGCAGCGCACCGACTTCGACGCCCTCGCCGGCGCCGTCGCCGCGGGGCACATCATCGAGTGCGGCACCCAGGCCACCGGTGGCAACTACGCCTTCTTCGACCGCCACCCGATCGAGCAGCTCCTCCACCCCGGTTTCCCCATCGCCGAGATCGCCGCCGACGGCTCCTTCGCCATCACCAAGCAGCCCGGCACCGGCGGCGTCGTCGAAGTGGGCACCGTCACCGCGCAGCTGCTCTACGAGGTCACCGGACAGCGCTACGCGAACCCCGATGTCACGCTGCGACTCGACTCCATGACCCTCGCCCAGGACGGCCCGGACCGCGTCACCGTCAGCGGCGTGCGCGGCGAGGCACCGTCGACCACCACCAAGGTCGCGACCACCACGCTCGGCGGCTTCCGCAACGAGATCGCCTTCCTGCTCACCGGCATCGACGTCGAGCGCAAGGCAGCACTGCTGGAGGCGCAACTGCGCGATTCGCTCGAGCGGAGCGGCGGCGCACCGTCGGACCTGCAGTTCCGCCTGGCGCGCACCGACCATCCCGACGCCCCCACCGAGGCGGCCGCGTCGGCCACCCTCACCGCGGTGGCGTGGGACGCCGACCCGAACCGGGTCGGCCGCGCCTTCAGCTCCGCCGCCGTGGAACTCGCGCTCGCCACCTACCCCGGTGCCTCCCCGATGGCGCCGCCCTCGAGCGGCGGCCCGTACGGGGTGTACCAGGCCGTGTACGTGCCGAACGGCGACGTCCCGCACCGCGCCCACCGGCCCGACGGCACCGTCGTCGACGTCGCCCCGCCGGCGGTCGTCCAGGAGCTCCCCGCCGATCCGTCCCAACCGGGCGGCGACGACCCGCGCCCCACAGGTCCGACGGTCCGCGTCCCGCTCGGGACCGTCTTCGGCGCGCGCAGCGGCGACAAGGGCGGCAGCGCCAACGTCGGCGTCTGGGCGGAGTCCGACGCGGCCTTCGAATGGCTGCGCAGTAATCTGACCGAACAGGCTCTGCGCGAACTCCTTCCGGAGGCCGCGGACCTCCCCGTCCGCCGCTACGAGCTGCCCAACCTCAAGGCCCTCAACTTCGTCGTCGAGGACCTGCTGGGCAAGGGCGTCGCCCACGGCTACCGGTTCGACCCGCAGGCCAAGGGCGTCGGCGAGTGGCTGCGGGGCCGCTACATCGACCTGCCCGCAGGCCTGCTCCCCGCGGGCCACACCACGAAGGAGATCGCATGACCAGCCTGTGGGAGTCCGAGGAGCGGATCGCGCTGCGCAAGACGGTGACCGCGTTCACCGAGCGCGAGATCCTGCCGAACCTCGACGACTGGGAGGCGGGCGGCCTGCTCCCCCGCGAGCTGCACAAGAAGGCCGGCGACCTCGGCCTGCTCGGCGTCTCCTTCCCCGGGTCGGTCGGCGGCGGCGACGGCGATCCCCGCGACGCGCTCATCGTGTGCGAGGCCATGCACGAGGCCGGCGGCTCCGGCGGCCTGTTCGCCTCGCTGTTCACCTGTGGGATCTCGGTGCCGCACATCATCCTCGCGGGCACCGACGAGCAGAAGGCGCGGTGGGTCGCGCCCGTGCTCGCCGGCGAGAAGATCAGCTCCCTCGGACTCACCGAGCCCGGCGGCGGCTCGGATCTCAGCCACCTCACGACGACGGCCCGCAAGGACGGCGATCACTACATCGTCAACGGCGCCAAGACCTTCATCACGTCGGGCATTCGCGCCGACTGGGTGGTCACCGCCGTCCGCACCGGCGGCGAGGGCGCGAGCGGCATCAGCCTGCTCGTGATCCCCAAGGGCCTGGACGGCTTCGAGGTGAGCGCCCCGCTGAAGAAGATGGGCTGGCACGCCTCGGACACGGCCGAGCTCTCCTTCACCGACGTCCGCGTCCCCGCCGAGAACCTCATCGGCCCCGAGGGCAGCGGCTTCCTGCTGATCGGCGCCGCCTTCGTCACCGAGCGCCTCGCCCTCGCGGTGCAGGCGTACTCGCACGCGCAGCGCTGCCTCGACCTCACACTCGACTGGGTCCGCACCCGGGAGACCTTCGGCCAGCCGCTGATCAAGCGCCAGGCCGTGCAGAACACCGTGACCGAGATGCGGCGCCGCATCGAGGTCGCCCGCGTGTACAGCCGGCACGTCGCCGACCAGTACGCGGAGGCGATGGAATCCGGCGGTGCCGCCGCGGCCGCCGAGCTCGTGCCCCAGGCCTGCTTCGCGAAGAACACCGCCGTCGAGTGCGGCGAGTGGGTCGCGAACGAGGCGGTGCAACTCTTCGGCGGCCACGGCTACATGTCCGAGTACGAGGTGTCGCGGCACTACCGCGACGTCCGCATCCTCGGCATCGGCGGCGGCACCACCCAGATCCTCACCACGCTCGCGGCCAACCGCCTCGGCTACAAGTGATCCCCCACCCAGGCACCCACTCCGACACCTACAAGGGCAAAGGACTCCACTCATGACGGTGCTCCGCAGCACCCCGGCCCCCGACGCGGCCGCGTACCGCAAGACCATGCTCGACAAGCTGGCCGATCTCACGACCGAGTTCGACAAGGCCCTGGCCGGCGGCGGTGAGAAGTACGTCGAGCGGCACCGGGGGCGCGGCAAGCTCACCGCCCGCGAGCGCATCGACAGTGTCCTCGATCCCGCCTCGCCCTTCCTCGAGCTGATGCCGCTGGCCGCGTGGGGCAGCGACTTCCAGGTCGGCGCCTCCCTCGTGGGCGGCATCGGCGTGGTCGAGGGCGTCGAGGTGATGGTGGTCGCCAACGACCCCACCGTCAAGGGCGGTACCTCCAACCCGTGGACCCTGCGCAAGTCGCTGCGCCTCAACGACATCGCCCGCGAGAACCGCCTCCCCGTGCTCTCGCTCGTCGAGTCCGGCGGCGCCGACCTCCCCACGCAGAAGGAGGTGTTCGTCCCCGGCGGCGCGATGTTCCGCAACCTCACGCAGTTGTCGAAGGCCGGGATCCCCACGATCTCCGTCGTGTACGGCAACTCCACCGCGGGCGGCGCCTACATCCCCGGCATGAGCGATCACGTCGTGATGATCAAGGAGCGCTCCAAGGTCTTCCTCGCCGGGCCGCCCCTGGTGAAGGCCGCGACGGGCGAGATCTCCGACGACGAGACCCTCGGCGGCGCCGAGATGCACTCGCGCACCTCGGGCCTCGGCGACTACATGGCCAGCGACGAGCTGGACGCGGCGCGCATCGCCCGATCGATCGTCAAGCGGCTCAACTGGCGCAAGCAGGGCACGGCCCCGTCGGCCGTGGTCAAGCCCCCGCGCTACGACGCCGAGGGCCTGCTCGACATCGTCCCGGACGATCTCAAGATCCCCTTCGACCCGCGGGAGATCATCGCCCACATCGTCGACGACTCCGACTACGACGAGTTCAAGCCCCTCTACGGCGGCTCGCTCACCACGGGCTGGGCGAACCTGCACGGCTACCCCATCGGCATCCTCGCCAACGCCCGCGGCGTCCTGTTCTCCGAGGAGGCGCAGAAGGCCACGCAGTTCATCCAGTTGGCGAACCGCTACGACACGCCACTGCTGTTCATCCACAACACCACCGGCTACATGGTGGGCGCGGAGTACGAGCGCGGCGGCATGATCAAGCACGGCTCGATGATGATCAACGCCGTCTCCAACTCGGAGGTGCCGCACCTCTCGCTCATCGCGGGCGCCTCCTACGGCGCCGGCCACTACGGCATGGCGGGCCGCGCCTTCAACCCGCGGTTCCTGTTCTCCTGGCCCAGCGCACGCTCGGCCGTCATGGGCGCCAAGCAGCTCGCCGACGTCGTCACCGAGGTCGCCGCGGCCTCCGCCGCCTCCCGGGGCCAGGCCATGGACCCCGCCTTCGTCGACGGCATGCGCACCGCCATCGAGACGCAGATCGACAAGGAGTCCCTGCCCGCCTTCATGTCCGGCATGCTCTACGACGACGGCATCATCGACCCCCGCGACACCCGCACGGCGCTCGGCATGGCCCTCTCCGCCATCCACAACGGCCCCGTCCACGGCACCGACGCCTTCGGCGTCTTCCGGATGTGAGGAACTCCATGACGACATTCGACTCCGTCCTCGTCGCCAACCGCGGCGAGATCGCCCGCCGCGTCATCGCCGCGGCCCACGCCCGCGGCCTGCGCGCCGTGGCCGTCTACTCCGACCCCGATGCGAACGCGCCGCACGTCGCCGAGGCCGACGAGGCCGTGCGCCTGCCCGGCGAGTCCCCGGCGGACACGTACCTGCAGGGCGAGAAGATCATCGCCGCGGCGAAGGCCACCGGCGCACAGGCGATCCACCCCGGCTACGGCTTCCTCTCCGAGAACGCCGACTTCGCCGCCGCGGTCCAGGCCGCGGGCATCGTCTGGATCGGCCCGTCGCCCGAGGCCATCACCGCGATGGGCTCCAAGGTCGCGGCCAAGGCCCGCCTCGCCGAGGCCGGCGTGCCGATGCTCACCAACCTCACTCCGGACCAGGTCTCCGACAGCGACTTCCCCGTCCTGGTGAAGGCCTCCGCCGGCGGCGGCGGCCGCGGCATGCGCGTCGTCCGCACCCGCGCCGAGTTGCAGGAGAACCTGGAGACCGCTGAGCGCGAGGCCAAGTCGGCCTTCGGCGACGGCACCGTCTTCTGCGAGCGCTACCTCGAGCGCGGCCGCCACATCGAGGTCCAGGTGATGGCCGACTCCCAGGGCACAGTCTGGGCCGTGGGCGAGCGCGAGTGCTCGATCCAGCGCCGCCACCAGAAGGTCCTCGAGGAGGCCCCGTCGCCCCTCGTCGAGCGGCACCCGGCGATGCGCACCGCCCTGTACGAGGCGGCCGCCAACGCCGCCAAGGCCATCGGCTACACCGGCGCGGGCACGGTGGAGTTCCTCGCGACCGACGCCGGCGAGTTCTTCTTCCTCGAGGTCAACACGCGCCTCCAGGTGGAGCACCCGGTCACCGAGGCCACCACCGGGCTCGACCTGGTCGGCCTGCAGTTCGACGTTGCCGCGGGGCTCCCACTCCCGTCGGCCGAGCCGCCCGCCACCCGCGGCTGGGCCATCGAGGCCCGCCTCTACGCCGAGGATCCCGCGAACGACTGGCGGCCCGCCGCCGGCACCGTGCACCGCTTCGAGGTGCCCGGCGTGGTGAGCGAGTTCTCCGGGCCCGACCGCCCGGGCATCCGGCTCGACAGCGCCCTCGCGCCCGCGGGCAGCGTCGTCGAGGTCTTCTACGATCCGATGCTCGCGAAGGTGATCGGTTTCGCCCCGACCCGCGCGCAGGCCCTCGCGATCACCGAGGCGGCGCTGCGCAAGGCGGTCGTCCACGGCATCACCACCAACCGGGACCTGTTGGTGCGGATCCTCGCCGACGCCGACTTCAAGGCCGGCGACTTCGCGACCGATTTCCTCACCGGCGAGCGGCTCGAGCGCCTCGCCGCTCCGCTGCTCGACGAGGCCGAGCTCGCGGAGGCCGCGTCCGCCGCCGGCGCCGTGCTGGACCGACGGGGCGTCGCGGCGAGCCCGCTGCCGCACGTCGCGCCGGGCTGGCGCAACCTCGGCTCCCGCACCCTGGTCCCCGAGTTCCGGACCACCGACGAGCGCGAGTTCCGCGCCGACGGTGGGCAGGTCGCCACCGTGGTCGACGACGGTGACCGCGCGACGGTCGCGGTCGAGCGCGACGGTATCCGGCGCACCGTCGCCGTGACGGCGTACCCCGGCGATCGCACCGTCGTCGAGGTGGAGACCGCGCGCGGCGCGGCGACCCTGACGCTCGTCGATCCCCTCCCGTCGGCGGACGCCGCCGCGGCGGCGGGCTCGCTGCTCGCGCCGATGCCCGGCGTGATCACCCGGATCGGTGCCCAGGAGGGCGATTCGGTCACCGTCGGACAGCCCGTGCTGTGGATGGAGGCGATGAAGATGGAGCACGCCATCTCCGCCCCCGCCGACGGCGTCATCACGACCATCGCCGTCGAGGTGGGCCAGAACATCGATGCCGGCGCCGTCGTCGCCGTGCTGGAAGATACGGAGTAGGAACCCACATGAGCATTTCCATGGACGTCATCGAGTCCGAGGAGCGCCAGGCGCTCCGCGCGACCGTTTCCGAGCTGGGCCGCAAGTTCGGCCCCGAGTACATGCGCGAGAAGATCGCGGCGGGCGAGGGCCCCACCGAGCTGTGGAAGGCCGCGGGTGATCTCGGCCTGATCGGCGTCAACATCGCGGAGCAGTACGGCGGCGGCGGCGCCGGCATGTACGAGCTGGGCATCGTCGGCGAGGAGCTCGCCGCGGTCGGCTCGTCGCTGCTCATGCTGGTGGTCTCCCCGGCGATCAACGGCACCATCATCTCCCGGTTCGGCACCGAGGAGCAGAAGCAGCGCTGGCTGCCGGGCATCGCCTCGGGCGAGACCATCGCCGCCTTCGCGATCACCGAGCCCGACGCGGGCAGCAACAGCCACCGGATCACCACCACCGCCCGCCGTGACGGCTCCGACTGGATCATCTCGGGCCAGAAGACCTTCATCTCCGGCATCGAGCTCGCCGACGTGATCCTCGTGGTCTCCCGCAGCGAGGACGCCAAGACCGGCAAGCTGCGGCCCGCGCTGTTCCTCATGCCCACCGACTCCCCCGGCCTGCAGAAGACCAAGATCCCCATGGAGGTCGGCCTGCCGGAGTCGCAGTGGACGCTGTTCTTCGACGACGTCCGGCTGCCCGCCGAGGCACTGGTCGGCGAGCCCGACGCCGCCATCGCGCAGCTCTTCGCGGGCCTCAATCCCGAGCGCATCATGGCCGCGGCCGGTTCCGTGGGCTCGGCCCGCTACGCGATCGACCGTGCGGTGGACTACGCCAAGCAGCGCACCGTCTTCAAGGTTCCGATCGGCGCGCACCAGGCCATCGCCCACCCGCTCGCCGAGCTCAAGGTGGAGACCGAGCTGGCGAAGTTGATGCTGCAGAAGGCCGCAACGCTGTACGACGCCGGCGAGGAGTTCGCCGCCGCCGAGGCCGCGAACATGGCGAAGTTCGCCGGCGGCGAGGCAGGAGCGAAGGCCGTGGACCGAGCGATCCACTCGCTCGGCGGCAACGGCCTCACCACCGAGTACGGCCTGGCGCAGATGCTGGTGGCCTCGCGACTGTTCCGCATCGCCCCGGTCAGCCGCGAGATGGTGCTCAACTTCATCTCCGAGCACAGCCTCGGGCTGCCCAAGAGCTACTAGGAGACCCGATGACCGACTCCTTGGTCCACTACGAGACGCGCGGCGGCGCCGCGTATCTCACGATCGACAGCCCGCACAACCGCAACGCCATCTCGCAGCGCCTGCTCGCCGACCTCAGCGCGGGCCTCGAGCGCGCGGCGGCGGACGACGCCGCGCGAGCCGTGGTGCTCACCCACACCGGCACGACGTTCTGCGCGGGCGCCGATCTCAAGGAGGCGGCGGCGAACGGCGCCGGCTCGGACCCGAAGTCCCGCACCCTGGCGATGATCGGCGCCATGCGCGGGATCATCGAGTGCCCCAAGCCGGTGATCGCCCAGGTCGACGGGCACGTCCGGGCCGGGGGCTTCGGGCTCATCGGCTCGTGCGACTTCGTCTTCGCCGGCCCCGGGGCGTCGTTCGCGGTCACGGAGACGCGGATCGGCGTCGCGCCGGCGATGGTCTCGCTGGTGCTGCTGCCGCACCTGCCCTCGCGGGTCGCCTCCACGCTGCTGCTCACGGGCCGCAAGTTCGACGCCGCCGAGGCCGCCGGCTACGGCCTGATCACCGCGGCGGTCGGCGACCCGGCGGCCGCAGTCGCGGAGCAGCTCGCCGAACTGCAGCTGTGCAGCCCCCAGGGCCTGCGCGAGACGAAGCAGATCCTGTGGCACGACGTGCTGCGTTCCTTCGACGAGCGGGCCGACGCCCTCGGCGAGCAGTCGGCGCGACTGTTCGGCTCCGCCGAGTCGGTCGAGGGGATCACCGCATTCCTGCAGAAGCGCGCGCCGAGCTGGGCCGAACCGGTACCGGCGGAATAGGCTGTTCGCGATGACTCCCCTCCGCCCGCCCATCCGCGCACCCCAGCAGTCCCGCAGCCGGGAGACCCGGCAGCGCCTGCTGGAGACCACCATCGCGTCGCTCGCCGCTCGCGGCTGGACGGCCACCACGGTGGGCAGCGTGGCGCGGCAGGCGGGGGTCTCGCGCGGCGCCGCGCAGCACCACTTCCCCACGCGGGAGGACCTGATCAGCGCCGCGCTGGAGTACATGGGCGAGCAGCGGCTCGCGCAGGTGGCCCAGGCGGGCGCGGCGGTGCCCGAGGGCCCCGACCGCCCGTACGCCGTGGCGCGGCTCATCGTCGAGTACTACACGGACGACCTGTTCAAGGCCGCGCTGCACGTGTGGACCGCCGCCGCGAGCGACGACGCGCTCCGCGAGCGCATGCTGCCCTTCGAGAACAAACACTCGCGCGAGGTCTTCGCCCTCGCCATGCGCCTGCTCGGCGTGGACCGGGACGACGAGGAGGCCCGTCGAGCCGTACAGGCGACACTCGACCTCGCCCGCGGCCTCGGCCTCGCCGACCTGCTGTCCGACGACGAGACACGCCGCGAGCAGGTCGTCGACTTCTGGGGCCGGCAGCTGGCGTCCGTCTTCGCAGCGCGCTGATCCGAGAGTCCCTCCGGACTAGGCCTTGTCGAGGTAGTCGCCGCGATCGCCGCCGAGGATGACCTCGTTCATGGCTCGCAGGGCCGTATGGCGCTCGAGATCCGGGTCCTCGCCGACGATCTCGTACGCGAGGTCCCGGGCCGCGGCGAGCACGTCGCCGTCCTGCGCGAGGTCCAGGAAGCTCAGGCGCCGCGCGAGGCCCGACTGGTCGACGCCCAGGATGTCGCCGAAGCCGCGGTACTCGAGGTCGAGTTGGGCGAGGGCGAAGCCGTCGACGGTCTCCGCGACCTTCTGCAGCCGCTCGAGGGTGCGTTCCGAGCCGGTCGCGGTGATGAGCAGGCACAGCCCCGGCAGCCCGCCTCGACCGACGCGGCCGCGCAGCTGGTGCAGCTGACTGATGCCGAACCGGTCCGCATCGCGCACGACCATCGTGGTGGCGTTCGCCACGTCGACGCCGACCTCGATCACCGTGGTCGCCACCAGGACGTCGATCTCCCCCGCGGCGAAGGACGCCATGATCTCGGACTTCTCGTCGGCGGGCAGGCGGCCGTGCAGCAGCGCGATCCGGTGCTCGCCGAGCGGACCCGCGGAGAGCTGGTCGTACATCTCGATCGCCGAGACGGTCTTCGGCTTCTCGGCCTCGTCAACAACCGGCTCGCCACGTGACGCGCCTCGCCCCGATGTCTTCGCCTCCGTCGCCGGCGCCTCGAAATCGTAGTCCTCGTCGGTGAAGCCGGCCTTGGCCTGCTCGCCCGTCGCGTCGTCGCCGATCCGCGGACACACGACGTAGACCTGGCGGCCCGATCGGACCTCCTCGTCGACGCGCGCCCAGGCCCGCGCGACCCATGCCTCGCGGTCTTCGGGGACGACCGAGGTCTGGATCGGCTGCCGCCCGCGCGGCAGCTCCCGCAGCACGGACGTCGCCATGTCGCCGAACTGCGCCAGCGCGACGGTGCGCGGGATCGGCGTCGCCGTCATCACGAGCAGGTGCGGCATGGAATCGTCGTCGGTGCTCTCGCCGGTGCCCTTGCGCCGCAATCGGTCGCGCTGCTCCACGCCGAACCGGTGCTGCTCATCGACCACGACCAGGCCCAGCCGGAAGAACTCGACGGTGTCCTCGAGCAGCGCGTGCGTTCCGATCACGATGCCGGCCTCGCCGGTCACGATGCGCAGGAGCGCCGCCCGGCGCTGCTTGACGGTCATCGAGCCCGTCAGGAGGGTCACCGTCGTGGCTGCCTCTGCAGCACCCAGCTGACCGGCCTCCGCCAGGTCGCCGAGCATCGCGGTGATCGACAGCAGGTGCTGGGTCGCCAGGACTTCCGTCGGCGCCAGCAGCACCGCCTGATGGCCGGCGTCGACGGCGGCGAGCATCGCGAGCAGCGCGACGAGCGTCTTACCGGAGCCGACCTCGCCCTGCAGCAGGCGGGTCATCGGGTGGTCGCGGGCCATGTCGTCGAGGATCTCGGCGAGCACGTCCTCCTGGCCCGCGGTGAGCGAGAACGGGAGCCGCTCCCGCAGTCCCGCCTGCAGCGGACCGTCGGGCGCGCGCAACGGCGGCGCGCCGACGATGCCCACGTCGTGCGCCCGGCGGGCGAGGGCGGTCTCGATCGCGACGGCCTCGTCGAAGGCGAGGCGGCGGCGCGCCCGGTCGGCCTGGGCGCGGCCGTCGGGCTTGTGCGCCGCCCGCACCGCGTCGTCGAGGCTCATCAGGGCGTGGAGCGCGAGGAACGCGGGCGGCAGCGATTCGGGCACCGGCGCGAGCCTTTTCAGCACGCTGTCCACCAGCGAGAGGATCAGCCACGTGGGCATGTTCTTGGTGCCGTGGTAGATCGGCACGGTGGGCTGCATCAGCAGGCTCAGGTCGGCGAACTTGAGGCGCTTCGACCCCGCCTTGGTCGAGCCCGCCTCGTTGGCGGCGAGCGCCTCGGCCGAGGTGATCGTGGTGTCCGGCAGGACCAGCCACACGGGGTGGGTGAGCTGCAGCTTCCCATTGAACTCGCCGAGCCGGCCGATCAGCAACAGCTGCCGGTCGGGCTGGATCGGCTTGGGCAGGTAGTTGAAGAAGGTCACGTCGTAGGCGCGGACCTTGTTGACCACCTGCACCTTGAACATCTTCTTGCCGCGGTGGTGCGCCCGCGGCGGGGTGATCGCGGTGACGGTGCCGATCACCACCACGTCGTCACCGATGCGGGGCTCGGACCGCCGGGTGCCGTCGTCCTCCACGGCCCCACCCTCGTATCGGAACGGGAAGTGCCGCAGCAGGTCCCCGACGGTGGCGAGTCCGAGTTCGGCGGTCGCCGCATCGGCGATCTCGGGGTCGACGGCCTCGGCGAGCGGCGTCTGCAGCGTGAGGGTGCGCGCTGAGGTCATTCGACGCCGATCTCCATCACGCTCGCGTTCTGCCCGCCGACGTAACCGACCACCTCGACCTCCGGACGGTCCGGGCGCAGGGCGGCGCTGACCCGGTCGGGGAAGTCGCCGTCGCCCGCCTCGCCGAGGAGCACCGTCACCATGTCGCCGCCCGTCGCCAACAGCAGCTCGGCGAGCGCCTCACCCGCGGAGTACTGGTCCTCCTCGAGCACCACCACCTCGCCGCCGACCATGCCGAGGTAGTCGCCGGGGCCGCAGGGCCCGAGGATCGTCAGCGCGTCCTCCGTGACGGCGACGACGGATCCGCACCGCGCTCCGGCCGCGGCCTCGGCCATCGAGTAGGTGTCGTCGGCGGCGTGACCGTTCGGCTCGTGCACGGCGAGTGCCGCGATCGCCTGCACCATGGACGAGGTCGGCAGCAGCGTCACCAGCACACCGGATTCGCGGGACCGCGCGGCCACCGCCAGCAGCTCGGGAGTGGGCAGCGCGCCGTTGGGCATGAGCAGCACCTCGCGGCCCTCGAACCGATGCAGGGCGGCGAGCAGCTCGGCGTGGGTCATCCCCGTGTCGCAGCGGATCACCTCCGCGCCCGCCTCCGTGAACAGCTCGGCGGCACCGTCGCCCGAGACCAGCGCGACGATGGCGCGCGGCGCGTCGAGCAGCGCCTGCAGCGGCGTCTCGCCGTGTCCCGCCTCCTGCAGCACGTTGACGGCGATGCTGCGCAGCTTGCCGTGCCGCAGACCGGCCTGGATCGCCGCGCCGGGCTCTGTGGTGTGCGTGTGGACCGACCACGTCGCGACCGGGTCGGGATCGGCCGCGGCGACCACCACCACCGAATCGCCGAAGGCCTGCAGCTCCGCGCGCAGCCTGTTCGCCGTGGCCTCGGTGGCGGCGGGCAGGAGGTACATCACCTCGTAGTCGGCGTGCGGGCCGCGGGGCGGATCGGCGTGATCGTGGGTGTGACCGTGATCGACGTGCACCTGGACGTGCGGCGCGATCTGCCGGCCGAACCGCGGGCGCCCCGGCACCGCCCCGGACGTGACCTCGACGAGAGCGTCGAGCAGGACGAGGAGGCCGCGGCCGCCCGCGTCGACGACGCCGGCGGCGGCGTTGTCGGCGAGCTGGTCCCGGGTGCGCAGTAGGGCGTCGAAGGCCGCATCGGCGGCGGCCCGCGCGCAGGCCGCCAGATTCCCACCGCCGGCGAGCGCGGCCCCGGCACCGTCGGCGGAGGCACGCAGGACGGAGAGGATGGTGCCCTCGATCGGATCGGCGACGGCGCTGGTGACCAGGTCCGTCGCGTTCCGCAGGCCGGTCGCGAGCCCCTCGGCCGTGAGATCCGCGTCGGGGCCGAGCTGCGCGGCGAGCCCGCGCATGATCTGCGAGACGATGACGCCCGAGTTGCCCCGCGCCCCGGCGACCGCGCCGGCGACGGTGGCGCGGGCGACGGCGTGCGGTCCCTCGGTGCGGTCCGCGACGTCGGCGGATCGCGCCGCCGCGCGCAGGGTGACCAGCATGTTCGTGCCGGTGTCCGCATCGGCGACAGGGAAGACGTTGAGGGTGTTGATCTCGTCGACCGCACGCTCGAGTCCGAGGACGGCACGCCCCAGCCAGGCCACCACCACGCGGCCGTCCTCCGCAATCGGTCCCGTCACAGCTGCCAGCCTAGTGGGCGGTCGCACAGCGCAGGAGCCCCGCCGCGGTTTGGCGGTAGACCCATATCGGTCTATGATTGCAGGGTTGCCTCGCGTCCGAGCGTGTCCTTCGCGTCTACGACCGGCGGGGCGAAGCACAGGTTTTCAACTATTGCGAGGAGTACACGACTATGGCTGCCGTCTGCGACGTCTGCGACAAGGGCCCCGGCTTCGGTAAGTCGGTCTCCCACTCGCACCGGCGTACCAACCGCCGGTGGAACCCGAACATCCAGACCGTCCGCGCCCAGGTCGCGCCCGGTCAGACCCGCCGCCTGAACGTGTGCACCTCGTGCATCAAGGCCGGCAAGGTCGTTCGCGGCTAGTACGCATCAGCTGTTCCGAAGGCCCGTGACCTCCCCGAGGTCACGGGCCTTCGGCGTTCGCTCCGACGGTCGTCAGCGCACCTGCGCGAGGTGCGGCAAGCGCCAGTCGACGGGCTCCGCCCCGAGTCCCACCAGCGCCTCATTGGCCTTCGAGAAGGGCTTGGAGCCGAAGAAGCCGCGCGACGCGGACAGCGGCGACGGATGCACCGATTCGATCCGCGGGGTGTCGCCGAGGCGCGGCCCGAGCGAGGCCGCGTCGCGGCCCCACAGGATCGCCACGAGCGGCGCGTCCCGCGCCACGAGCGCGTCGATGGCGCACTCGGTGACCTTCTCCCAGCCCTTCCCGCGGTGCGAGGCGGGCGTGCCCGGGCGTACCGTCAGGACGCGGTTCAGCAGGAGCACGCCCTGCGCGGACCACGGCGAGAGGTCGCCGTTCGCGGGCATCGGCAGCTCGAGGTCGTCGCAGTACTCCTTGTAGATGTTCTGCAGACTCCGCGGGATCGGCCGCACCGACGGGTCCACCGAGAACGAGAGGCCCACCGCGTGCCCCGGCGTCGGATACGGGTCCTGGCCGACGATGAGCACCCGCACGTCGGCGAAGGGCTGCCGGAAGGCGCGCAGCACGTTGGCCCCGGCCGGGAGGTATCCGTCCCCGGAGGCGTTCTCGCCGCGCAGGAACTCGCCGAGCGCCGCGATCTCGTCGGCGACCGGCGCGAGGGCCTGCGCCCACCCGGCCTCGACGCTGTCGGTCAGTGGTCTCGCCGTCATCGCCCGGTCTCCTCGGTCTCGGTGAAGGTGTTCCAGCCGCCGGCCGCCGGCCCGGCGTCGCCGTCGACGGTGACGGTGCCCGCGGGCAGCGCGGCCGGGGCGGACACCACCCCGATCGCGCGCCAGCCCCCGGGGAGCTCCGCGGCGGCCGGGAAGGTCGCCAGGAGGGCGTGATCCTCGCCGCCCGTCCGCACCCAGTGCTCGGCGTCGGCGCCGAGCGCCTCGGCGCAGGCGACCAGCTCGGCATCGGGGGCCAGCAGGGCGCCGTCGAGCGCGATGGTCACGCCGGAGGCCCGGGCGAGTGACCGCGCGTCGCGGAGGAGGCCGTCGGAGACGTCGGTGAGTGCCGTCGCCCCGGCGTCGGCCGCGCTCGGCCCGGCGGCGAGCGGGGGCACCGGGCAGCGGTAGGTCTCGACCAGGCCGTCGAAGCCGTCGAGCCCCGCGAGCACGACGTCCAGGCCCGCGGCCGAGTGCCCGAGTGTTCCGCACACCGCGACCCGATCGCCCGGCCGCGCGCCGGACAGCAGGACCGGCTCCCGGCCCTGCAGGTCGCCGAGCACGGTGACGGCGAGCAGCACCTGATCGGTGCGAACCACGTCACCGCCCGCGATCGCACCGCCGGCCTCGGCCGCGCCGCGGGTGGTGCCGCGCGCGATCCCCGCGATGACGTCCTCGCCGGTCTCGGGCGGGCAGCCCAGCGTCACGGTGAAGGCGGTGCACACGGCGCCCATGGCCGCGACGTCCGCCGCGTTCTGCGCGATCGCGCGCCGGCCCACGTGCTCGGGGGTGGTGAGGTCGAACCGGAAGTGCCGGCCCTCGACGATCGCATCGGACGAGACCACCGTCCGGCCGTCGGGGGCCAGCACCACCGCCGCGTCGTCGCCCGGGCCGACCGGGATCCGCGGATCCGGCCGTACACCGCCGGTGGCCAGCGCGATCACGCCGTCCTCCCCCAGCTCCGCCACGGTGCGCACGCGGGACTGCGCAGGGCTCTCGGGCTCCTCAGATGTCATCGCGGCTACCGTATCGGACGTGAGCGATGCAGACGACGAGACCACCGCGGCCCCGGACACCGGGAAACGCCGCAGCCCCGCCTTCCTCGCGACGGCGGTGGCCCTGCCGGTCGCGGTGGTCGCGTGTTTCATCGCCTTCCTCGTGCTGGCGCAGCAGAAGCAGGGCGACGCCCGCGACGCCGCGGAGGCCGGCCACCTGAAGTCGGTGGCGGCACCGTCGTCCGGCGACGCGGCGTGCGGGAAGCTCCTCGGCGCGATCCCCGCCGACCTCGACGGCTATCGGCGCACCAAGGACACCGAGCCCGGCGGCTTCGCCCGGTGGACCAGCGAGAAGGCCGGCGCCGTGGAGGTGCGGTGCGGCACCGACCGTCCCGCCGAGCTGACCGCGACCGCGAAGCTGCAGATCATCAACGGGGTGCAGTGGTTGCAGGCAACACCGGCGGGCGCGCCCGCCCCCGACGGCGGCAGCTACTGGACGGCCGTCGACCACCGCCCGTACGTCACCGTCTGGGTGCCCGACGGTGCCGGCACCTCCGCGGTGCAGGCCACCTCGGACGCGATCCGGGAGCACCTGCAGGCGGCCTCGCTCGACCTCGGCCGGTAACCGGCGGCTACCGAAGCCCGATGCCGCGCGCGAGCGCCGTCTCGATGAGGATCGCGAGCAGCTCGGCGTACTCGACGCCGGACTCGGCCCACATCCGCGGGTACATCGACGTCGAGGTGAAGCCGGGCATGGTGTTGACCTCGTTGATGACGGGGCCGTCGGGGGTCTGGAAGAAGTCGACGCGCGAGAGGCCCTGGCAGTCGAAGGCGTGGAAGGCGCGCACCGCGAGGTCGCGGATCGCCGCCGACTGCTCCTCGGTGAGGTTCGCGGGCACGGTGTACTGCGCGCGGTCGTCGAGGTACTTGGTCTCGAAGTCGTAGAAGGAGTGCTCGGCGTCGGCGGCCATCTCGATCTCGGCGATCGCCGACGCGGCGACGCTGCCGTCGGGCCGCTCGAGCACGCCGATCTCGACCTCGCGGCCGATCACGGCCGCCTCGATGATGACCTTGGGATCCCACTTCCGGGCCTCGGCGATCGCCGCGGGCAGCTCGGTCAGGTCCGTGACCCGGGTGATGCCGATCGACGATCCGCCGCGCGCGGGCTTGACGAACAGCGGCAGGCCCAGGCGGTGCAGGACATCCGACGGGACCTCGATGTCGCGCTGGCGGAGCACGTGGAAGTCGCCTACGGGCAGGCCGTCCGCGGCGAGCAGCTTCTTCGCGAACTCCTTGTCCATGCCCGCCGCGGAGGCGAGCACGCCCGCACCCACGTAGGGCACGCCGACCATTTCCAGCAGCCCCTGCAGGGTGCCGTCCTCGCCGTACGGGCCGTGCAGGACGGGGAAGACGACGTCGACGGCGCCGAGGAGCTCCCCTGCGCTATCCGCGTGCACCGACACGAGTTCCGCGCCGGGCAACAGCGCCAGATCCGTCGGGGCGTCGGCCACACTCGGGAGCGCCCGATCGGCGAACCTCAGCGCCTTGGAGTCACCGTCGGAGAGCACCCACGCGCCCGCCTGCGTGATCCCGACGGGGACCACCTGGTAGCGCTCGGGGTCGAGGTGGGCGAGGATACTGCCCGCCGAGACGCACGAGACCGCGTGCTCGCTGCTGCGCCCGCCGAAGACCACTGCCACCCTGATTCGCTCCGTCACGGTCGCCCACCTTACGTGTCGGCCGTGCGGAGGGCCACGCGGTTACCCGCGGGGAAGGCAGTGGGACTAGTCGGCGTCCTTGGGGCGCCACTCGCCGCCGACGTCGCGGTTGAGCAGGTCGTCCATGGCGCGGGAGACGGGGACCCCGTCGTAGCAGACAGCGCGCACGGCCTCGGTGAGCGGCATTTCGACGCCCACGCGTCGCGCCAGGTCGGCGATGGAAATGCACGACTTGGCACCCTCCGCGACCTGCCCGTGCGCGGCGGCCTGCGCCTGCTCGACGGTCATGCCCTGGCCGAGGCGCGCGCCGAAGCTGAAGTTGCGGGACTGCGGCGAGCTGCACGTGGCGACGAGGTCGCCGACGCCGGCGAGGCCGGCCAGCGTGAGCGGCTCCGCGCCGAGCGCCGTGCCGAGGCGCAGCGTCTCCGCCAGCCCCCGGGTGATGATCGCGGCACGCGAGTTCTCGCCGAGGTTGATGCCCGACGCGATCCCGCAGACCAGAGCGATCACGTTCTTGGTGGCACCGCCGATCTCGCAGCCGACCACGTCGGCGCTCGTGTACGGACGGAAGTAGTCGGTGCGCGCGAGGTACTGGGTCCGGGAAGCGCGATCGGCGTTGTCCGAGGCGACCACGGCGAGGGTCGGCTGGCCCTTCGCGATCTCCTTCGCGAAGTTCGGCCCCGTCAGCACGGCGATCCGGTCCCGATCGATCCCCGCGGCGTCGACGACGACCTCGCTCATCCGGTCGAGCGTGCCGATCTCGATGCCCTTGGCCAGGTTCACGACGGTGACGTCCGGCGGGATCAGGTGGCCCCAGTCGCCCAGGTTGGCCCGCAGCGACTGCGAGGGGACGGCGAGCACGACGAGCCCGGCGCCGCGCATCGCCTCCTCCGGATCGTGTGTCGCGGAGAGGTTCTCGGGGAGCACACCCTCGGGCAGGTACTGCGCGTTGATCCGGGTCTCGTTGATCTGATCGGCGACCTCCTGCCGCCGGCACCACATCCGCACCCGGTGCGGCTCCGGGCGGGTGGCCTCCGCGAAGACCTTCGCCATCGCGGTTCCGAACGAACCAGCCCCCATCACCGCAACGTCGACCATCCGAGCCCCTCCTCGCATCGCACCTGTCCCACCGGATTCGTGGGCACCGGGGCGAGCCTATCGCCCGCCCGCAGGCGGCGGGTTCGGTTCCGCACGCCTACATTGGTGCCCATGAGCTCACCGCAGGGGGCCGCCGAGCGCCCCGCCGTCGTGGTGGTGACCGCCGTGAAGTCGCTCGACGCCGCCAAGTCCCGCTTCGCCGCGCCCGGCGACGGCCTGCGGGACGCCGTCCCGGGGCTCGTGCTGGCGATGCTGTTGGACACCCTCGCCGCGGCGGCAGCCGCCCCCGGGGTCCTCGGGCTGCACGTGGTCTCCCCCGATCCCGAGGTCCGCGCCGCGGCGATCGCCGTCGGGGCGCGCACCGTCGACGAGCCGGAGCCCGGCGGGCTGAACGCCGCGCTCGAGGCGGGCGCCCGCGCCGCCCGGGCCGCGCACGGCCCCGCGGTCGCGGTCCTGGCCCTGCAGGCGGACCTGCCGGGGATCACCGCCACGGAGCTCGGGGAGTTCCTCGCGGCGACGGCGGGCAGGCGGGGCTTCGTGCCCGATCACGCAGGGACCGGGACGGCGGCGCTGTACGCGCCCCCGGGGACCGAACTGCGCGCCGCCTTCGGGCCGGATTCCGCGGCGGCGCACCGGTCCGGGGGCGCCGCGCGGCACGACGGCCCCTGGCCCGGCCTGCGCACGGACGTCGATACGCCGCGGGACCTGACCGAGGCCGGGCGCCTCGGGGAGCACACCGCGGCGGTGCTCGCGGCGGCCGATCGGGACTTCGCGTCGAATGCGTGCGTCCGATACGCCAGAATGGAGCGGTGACGACCGAGCCCCCCGCCCCCTCCGCCGA
>NZ_JAIULG010000057.1 GCF_020169415.1 Tsukamurella sp. M9C | reverse complement strand
TCGCCCGGGAGAACGCGAAGCCGGTGATCGTGGCGACGCAGATGCTGGAGTCGATGATCGAGAACAGCCGTCCGACCCGGGCGGAGGCCTCGGATGTGGCGAACGCGGTGCTCGACGGTGCGGATGCCGTGATGCTCTCCGGCGAGGTGTCGGTGGGCAAGTACCCGATCGAGACCGTCCGGACCATGGCCAAGATCGTGCAGGCCGTGGAGGACGGCGGACCGTCCGTGCCGCCGCTGAACCACGTGCCCCGCACCAAGCGCGGCATCATCTCCTACGCCGCGCGCGACATCGGGGAGCGGCTCAACGCCAAGGCCCTCGTCGCGTTCACCCAGTCGGGTGACACCGTGCGCCGCCTGGCCCGCCTGCACACCCGCCTGCCGCTGCTGGCGTTCACGCCGCTGCCGGAGGTCCGCAGCCAGCTCGCCCTGTCCTGGGGCACGGAGACCTTCCTGGTCGACGGCGCCGACAGCACCGACGCCATGATCAAGCAGGTCGACCACTCCCTCGAGGGAATCGGCCGCTACTCCAAGGGCGATCAGGTCGTCATCGTCGCCGGCGCGCCTCCCGGGACCATCGGCTCGACCAACCTGATCCAGGTGCACCGGATCGGCGAGGACGACCACTGACATACGCTCGTCGTATGACGGAGACACTCACCGATTTCGACGAGTTCCTCGGCACCCTGGATCTCGCGGAGGCGGGGGAGGACCGGTATCTCGGTCGTCACCCCGCCAAGACCGCGTCCCGCACGTTCGGCGGGCAGATCCTCTCGCAGGCGATCGTGGCCTCGGGCAACACCGTTCCGGGGGCTCGGGATTCGCTGTTCCTGCACGCCGCGCACACGCACTTCATCAACGGCGGTGAGACGAACGCCGACCTGGAGTTCGTGGTGCGGCGCCTGCGGGACACCCGCAACGTCGCGAACCGGCTGGTCTCGGTGGAGCAGGGCGGCACCGTCCTCGCGCTGATGCAGCTCGCCTACCAGACCGACGGCCGGAACCCGCTGGTGCACGGCGATCCCGCGCCCGCGGTGCCGGGCCCCGACGGCCTGCCGAACATCCAGGACACGCTCCAGGGCTACGAGGACGTCGTCACGATGTTCGTCGACGCCCCGCAGCCGATGGACATGCGCTTCACCAACGATCCGGCCTGGATCGCCAAGGGCAAGGGCCTGATCCAGGAGGACAACAACGTCTGGATCCGGACCGCCGGCCCGCTGCCCGACGATCAGGTCATCCACGACGCGGCGCTGGCCTACGCCTCGGACACCACGATCCTCGACTCGATCATCACCCGGCACGGGCTGTCGTGGGGATTCGACCGGATCATGGCGGTCACGCTCAACCAGTCGCTGTGGTTCCACCGTCGCGTCCGGTTCGACCAGTACAACCTGTACTCGTCGCATTCGACGGTGGCCGACGGCGGCCGCGGTATGTCCAACGGGCAATTCTTCGATTCGAAGGGCATTCTGGTAGCAAGCACGACCCAGGAGGGTGTGCTCAAGTACTTCCCGTCGAAGGGGGCGAAGTGACCAGCCAGGACACGCAGCAGCGTCCGATCCCGAACGTGCCGCAGGGCACGCCCGGCCGTGATTGGCGTGCGGAGCTGCCCCAGGCGCTCCCACAGGGCCCGCAGCAGCCGTGGCGCCGCCACGGCCCCGGTTCGCGCACCTGGGTCGGCGTCCTCACCGCGATCGTGCTCGTGGTCATGGCGGGGGCCGGTATCTTCGCCGTCTCCTTCGGCTTCGCGACCACCGCCTTCGAGCGGCAGGGCATCGTCGTGCTGACGCCGTCCGAGTACACGGCGACGACCACGACCTGCTCGGGCGCCCGCGACGCGGCGGGGGTCAAGGAGGGGGCGCGCATCGTCTTCCGGAGCGGGTCGGACAGCTTCGACACGAGCCTCGGCGACGGCGTCCTGCGCTCCGGCCGGTGCGTCTTCCCGTTCACGCTCTCGTCGGTGCACGCGGACCCGGACGTGAACTACGCGGTGACCGTCGGCGGCGCCCAGGCCACGCCGGTGGCGGGTAGCGAGCTCGCCTCCACGTCGGGCACCCTCATGGTCTCGCTCGCGGGCTAGCCGCCGGTGACCGCACTCGGAACGACGGTCCGCCGCGACTGGCAGCCCGTCGTGACCTACTCGCTGATCGCGGTCAACGTGATCGTCTTCGCGTTCAGCGCGAAGCAGACCGGCAGCATCGAGAACAACATGGCCTCGTAGGAGGTCGCACGGTTCGCCCTGTCCGAGCCGGCCACCGCGAACGGCTGGTGGTGGACGGCGGTGACCTCGGGATTCCTGCACTTCGGGCCGATCCACCTGCTCGTCAACATGTTCACGCTGTACGTCTTCGGGCGGGGCGTCGAGCAGCAACTCTGGGCGGGCGCGGTTCGGCGCGATCTACGGGATCGCGCTGCTCGGCGGAAGCGCGGCGGTGCTGTGGTTCGGGCTGGAGAACACGATCACCGTGGGCGCCTCCGGCGCGATCTTCGGCCTCATCGGGGCGGAGCTGGTGCTCTACCTGAGGCTGAAGCTGAACCCGACGTCGCTGCTGATGATCATCGGCGTGAACGTCGTCGCGTCGTTCACGATCTCGGGCATCTCGTGGCTCGGCCACCTCGGCGGCTTCGTCATCGGGGCTCTCGTGGCCGCGGGTTTCGTCTACGCGCCCGAGCTGCTTCCCCGGGACAAGCGCACCCGCCAGCAGGTCGAGGGCCTCGGCTGGGCGTGCGCCGGCGTCATCGCCGCGGCGATCGCCATCCGCTTCGGCACCTTCCCGGGCGCGGACGTGTACACGCTGCGCTGAGGCCGAGCCGATCCGACGGTGGCCGTCAGTGGCCTCGGTTCATCTCCCGCAGGCGCGCGTTGTAGGCGGCCAGCGCGGCCTCGTCGTCGTCGATGTCCACGTCCTCGCCGTCCTCGCCCATGAGCTGACCGCGGCGCGCGGAATCGAGCCAGGAGCCCATGCCGCCGCCGCGCTTGCCGGTGGCCTCCGCGGTGATCCACTGGAAGGCCACCACGAGCAGCAGGATCATCATCAGACCGTCGCCGCCGAACCACATGATGGCGCCGGCCGCCGACTGGTCCTCGAGGCCCGTGGGGCCCCAGCCCAGGCGCGACGCGGAGTAGCCGGGCGCCAGCTCGGTGGTGGTCATCATGAGCGTGACGCCGACCAGGGTGTCCGGGCCCATGGCCAGCAGGAAGGACGCGAAGCGCAGCGGGTGCGAGAGCTTGGTGGGCCCGCAGAGCTCGTTGCCGATGAGCGGGAGCATGAAGATCCAGCCGATCACGAAGTAGCCGGCGTACTCGAGCTGCTTGAGCCACGGATTGTCGAGGGCGAGGTCCTGGAAGCCGGTGAGGTGGGTGCTGATCAGCGCGAACGCGTACAGCGGCAGTCCGACGATCGGGCTGGTGACCAGCCGGACCACCCGGTTGCCGAGGAAGGCCCGCACCCTGCGGTCGCCGGCCTCGCCCGTGGCCGTCGCGAGCAGACGGATCGGTTCGGCGAGCACGAGGAACATCGGCACCACCGTGATCAGCACCAGGTGCACCACCATGTGCGCCCAGAACAGGTGCTTGGCCAGCTCGGCCATCACGCTGTTGACCGCGAGCACCAGGAGCGCCATCGCGACGAACCACGACAGGATGCGGGATATCGGCCAGGCGACTCCGGCGCGCCGCGCCCGGACCGTGCCGTACACGTAGAGAATGGAAGCGACGGCCATGAGCCCCGTCACCACGGGGGTGAACACCCACGTGTGGAGCACGTCCGGCGACTGCGTCGCCACTGCTGAGGGATACATCGATGCCCGTTGTACCACCCCTGGCAAACTAATCCAACCGACGTGTAACAAAGCGCGGCGCATGATCGATCTAGGGACGAACGTCCCTGTCAGATTGCCTGGGTACCCGCCCCGGGCTCGAACGCACGGAGTAGAGATGCCGAAGGTCCCCGAGCCCACGCCTCAGGAGGTCCGCGACTTCCTCAGCCCCATCTCGCACTGGTCCCACCTCAAGGCCAACGCGGAGGAGCAGTACCGCAAGACGATCCTCGCCGCCTACGCGGCGCGGATCCCGATCGTGCACATCGCCCGCTACACGGGCACGTCGCCGCAGGCCGTCAAGAAGGTCATCGACCGCCAGAACGACAAGGCCACGGGCGACGCGCCCGCGTTCCAGAACATGCCGCGCACCGGGTACTACCGGGGCCAGCAGCTGCCGCCGTCGCGGTCCGTCCGCGCGGTCTAGCCGACCGTCAGGGCGCTCCCGCCGCGTCGGTAGGGGTGGTGGGGGTGCCCAGCGTGTCGATCACCAGGTGCGCCACGGTGCGCATGTCGGTGCGGCGGTCCATGGCGGTTCGCTGAATCCAGCGGAACGCCTCCGGCTCCGAGACGCCGTGCGCCTGCATGAGGATGCTCTTCGCCCGGTCCACCAGCTTGCGGGTCTCGAGCTGGCCGGAGAGCGTCGTCACTTCCTTCTCGAGCGCCTTGAGCTCGGCGAACCGACTGATGGCGATCTCGATCGCGGGCACCAGGTCGGCCTTCGTGAAGGGCTTGACCAGGTACGCCATCGCGCCCGCCTCGCGGGCCTTCTCGACGAACTCGCGCTGGCCGAAGGCGGTCAGCATCACGACGGGGGCGATCCGCTCGCGGGCGATGTCCTGCGCGGCCTCCAGACCGTTGAGGACCGGCATCTTGACGTCCATGATCACCAGGTCGGGCTGGAGTTCGCGGGCCTTCTCCAGGGCGACCTGGCCGTTCTCGGCCTCGCCGACCACGTCGTAGCCCTCTTCCCGAAGCATCTCGGACAGGTCCATGCGAATGATCGCCTCGTCCTCGGCGACGAGCACGCGGTGCGGGGTGGGCTCGGTGTCCTTCATCAGGGGGTACGTTACCGGGCGGCGGAAATCGGGCCCGCCGCGCGCGGTACCGTAGGCCCATGAACGTATTGAGCCTGACTCAATTGCGCGAGCGCGCCGGCAACCTCTGGGCGTTGACTCTGGGGGAGGGCATCCGCCCCGTCGAGCGCACCCCGCACGTCGCCGTCGCCGACGGTGACCACCGCACCCTCCGCCGGTTCGCCTCGGATTCCGACCGTGCCGCGGCCGCCGTGCCCGGCGCCGCACCGGTGCTGCTGGTGCCGCCGATCGCCGCGCCCGCCACCTGCTACGACCTCTCGCCCGAGACGTCCGTCGTCGCGCACCTCGCGTCGACGGGGCGCGTTCCCTACGTCATCGACTTCGGCGAGATGGGCTACGGCGACCGCGGTCTCGGCTTCGAGGACTTCGCCCTCGACATCATCCCGCAGGCCATCGCGCGCGCCCTGGAGGACTTCTGGGGCGGGGACGTGCCCGACGGTGCCGGCGTCGACCTGTACGGCTGGAGCCTGGGCGGCACGCTGTCCTTCCTCGCCGCCGGGGCGTCGACGGAGTCCATCCGCTCGATCGTCTCCATCGCGACGCCGCTGAAGTACGCCGCGCAGCCGCCGTACCCGCTCGTGACCTCGCTGATGAAGCCGGTCGACGGATTCGGCCCCGGTGCGCTGATCGCGCTCATGGGCGGCATCCCCGCGCCGATCGTGCAGGTGGCCTACCGCGCCACGTCGTGGGACCGGGAGCTCAAGAAGCCCAAGTTCGTGCTGGAGAACCTCGGCGAGCCCGAGAAGCTCGCGCGCATGGAGGTCATCGATCGCTTCCAGCGCACCTTCCCCGGCTACCCCGGCAAGCTCGCGACGCAGCTGTGGGAGCGGCTGATCTTCCGCGGTGAGCTGGCCGCCGGTGAGGTCCAGCTGGGGGAGCGGACGATCGATCTGCACTCCATCGACGTGCCGATCCAGCTCTTCGGCTCGCACCGGGACGCCCTGTGCGCGTGGGAGACCGCGCGCCACGGCGTGGACCTGTTCACCGGCTCGCCGCGCGTCGAGTTCGCGACCGTCGAGTCCAGCCACCTCGGCCTCGTCGCCGGCCCCGACGCCGTCCGCGAGACCTGGCCCGTGATCGACGCCTTCCTCGCGTCCGTGGACGCCGGGTCCGAGGCCGCCGACCCCGCCCGGTAAGCTGGCTCGGCTGGCCGTCTCCGACGGTCCGCCGGACGCCCCCGTAGCCCAATTGGCAGAGGCAACGGATTCAAAACCCGTCCAGTGTGAGTTCGAGTCTCACCGGGGGCACCACATCGCCGCAGGCAAGCGGCTTGCCAAGCAATCTGTGCGGGCGGCTGGCCGCGCCCAACTAGCAGCAACCCGGCACGCCGCGGCGGTACCTCCAGAACGTCCGAACCTGCGCTGCTGCTGCGTGAGATGATGGGTACCAAGATTGCGGCTAGGGGGCACTTTGGACTTGCGTTGGTTGAACGACACCCCCGTGTGGGGGTGGTTGAACTGGCTGAACGCGGTAGCGGCGATTCCACTAGCGGCGGTCGGGTTCTGCATTGCGATTCAGCAGATCCGAAAGGTAAAGTCTGCGGCGGAGAGCGCTGAACGTGCAGTATCGGGGGCTGTGGCTCATTTCAAGACTGGTGCTGCGATCGCTTTGATACCCCAATTGCTAAGGCTAGAGCAAGCATTTGATCAAGCAGCTCGCCTGAAATCTGCTGAGTATTTGACGCACGTTATTCAAACCTGGAAGTGGCAGGCTCAAACGTGCCGCCTGTACCTGGACGGCAACGACCCCACTCAGCTAAAGACGATGACTGCGATACAGAAGTCGATCACGGCCTCGAATGCACTTAAGGTACGTGCGGGCGGATTCAGTTCCGCCACCGATTGGAACAAGGAGACTGATCGCCTGCGACGCGTGATCGCCGAAATAACAGATCTACTGGGTGAGATCGCTGCTCAGCATCCGATTCGTCCGCCTGCAAGTTCTTCAGGGAGTGTTCAATGAGTGACTACGATTTTGTGGCTCGGATTCAGCGGCTCGTCACGGGCCTGATTGAACGCAGTAGACCGAAAAGTGTGGGGGACGAGCCATCCGATAAATGGGACATTGTGGATGGCGACACGTACGAATTGTCACTCTCTCGAAGCACGCTTCGGGTGCGTTCGCGAGATGGCGATGGGACGTATCCGTTTGTTCTCGATATCCTGGACGATTCGGGGAGGATAATCGAGTCGGTGATCGAAGGTGTTCGCGAGGACGAACCCTATTACGGGCTTGCTGAGCTATTTACGAGCGCCTCTCGAAATAATCTAGGTGTAGAGTCCAAGCTGGATGAAATCTTCTCGGAATTGAATATCAGTGACACTCCGCCGCCCAAAGATGATCCCTGGGGGAAGGCGCCTTTTTGATCATCGCCAGAACAGCTGGTTAACAGGTGGGAGTTCCGGCTCGGACTCAGCTCTTGGCGTCGTCGTCGTGACGGAAGACAGGAATTGGTTCGGTTCGCTATTCATTCGCGCGATGTCGGCGTACTGGAGATCCAGGCTCTGCGGCTTGACTGACGAAATGTGTCGCTTTGGCTTGGCGGCTGATCTTACGGTGTGGGGTCGGCGTGCCGCCCGAATGAACGCGATCTCATCTACGGTCATTCGGCTGGCGGCGCGGGACTCGATTCGCTGACTTTCGTCAGAATGGCGCGGACAAGCAACTGCAGCTCCCAGATACGGTCGGCGTTGTTGTCCCCGATTCTGTGGGGAGATCCTCGTGGAAGTCACCGGGTTCCGCTGTCTAGAAGAACGCTTCAGTGGGGATTTCTGCCAGCATTTCTGTGACGCGCTCATCGATCCATTTTGCCAAGGAAACCAAATTTGGGGCGGGGTGCTCGGCAATGTCGAACGCCCTCGCCATTGCTTGCTTGTGCGAGTTGAGTGCAGGTTTTTCCGGTTCGATCACGCCGTTTGAGCGGCGCAGCAAATCTTCCTCCGGGACCATTGATTCAACGAAGTCTACCGGGAGGTAGCGCTCAATTCCCGCCCAACCGGTGCCGAGCTCTGACGTGCAAAGGTCTGACGGCATTGTTACTACCGTCGAGTATTGGTGACCCTTGAGGTATGTTCGATAGGAACTTGCGTCACTAGTTTCCCAGTCGCGGACAACCAGGATCGGCGCCGAGTCTGGTCGGGACTTGATAGCTGCGCCATTGTATCGCAGGTACTGTTTGAATGCATCGCCTCCAGTGGCGTCGCCTGTTAGGTCATCGGGATCGGCGAGGCGCCAGCGAGGCTTGATTCCTGCGGCATCTAGTCCTTGTCGTATGTATTGTGCGTCAAACTTGCCCTCCACTAAAACGAGTGGCTGATCGGAGTACTGAAGGAGAGGGTGCCGATATGCTGTAACCGCTTCCTTATTTGATTGTTCGATCGCCAACTTCGGAGTAAGCCGATTGAAGATGGTGCCGCCAGCAGAAGTTTTTGCGACGATCGCACTATCTCCAACTCGCACAAACTCATCCTGGTGAGTTGTGAGGAATATTTGTCGCCGCGGGTCGTCGCTGTACGCAAACAGATCTGTAGCGTATCTTTGGCGCAGGCCAGCATGAAGAAACGATTCCGGTTCCTCGATGGCCCAAATGTGCCCCTGTAGCCATCCGAACCCTGCTCCCCGTGCGGTTCGATCTGCGAGATTGAGGAGGTGGAGAAACATGAACTGCTGCGTCCCTGAGCCTTCCAGCTCGGGGGATCGGGCGTGTCCGTCTGGATCTATCGAACGGATTGCAAGGTCGAATGCAAGGTCGGCAAAGTCGGTCGGCAACGCAGACTTTAGGGTACGTCCTGAGATTCCCTTGGAAACCGCTGTTGCGACATCCTCAAATAGGGTGTCTGCAAGCCTGGACATCGCCAGGAGAAGTTCACCGACATCGCTCGAACGATACTCTTTCGTGTTTCGGAGCCTGGTTACCAGCGCGCTACGGAGTGGCTGAACGTATTGTCTTATTAGCTCGGATGGCTGTGCGTGGTTGGGAACGTATCGGAACTCGATCGAACGGATAAAGGATTCGAGGCTTGAGATATCTGCCGGGTCGGTGGCTGGTGCTAGGTTGTCAAGATCTTGTCCGTACGAGAACTCCCGCGTGATACCGCGAGTCTGGCTGTCTCGATACCAAGTCTGACATATTGCCAAATTGTCAACGAGACCTTGGCGTTCGAGGAAGTCTGCTTGACGGGGGAACTTTATTCCGCTGTTGATCGGGAAGGAAACTCCGACTTTGATCCGTCGGGGCTTCTGCGGTCCGTAGTCGCTATAGTCCCGGTCGACATCGAGGCCAGAACCGGTTTCGTCGACGGATCCTGTAAAGAACAACTTGAGAGCGCGTAGGAGGTTGGATTTCCCGGCGCTGTTTAGGCCTACGATGGATTCGTATCCACTTAGGGGTGATATCTGAGCATCTTTTATGGAGCGAAAGTTTGTTACCCGAATTTGGTTAATTATGGACATGATCCCCCGTGTCTCGCTTGTTCGGCTCCGTTGCTATGCGCATATAGTAGAGCATTTGTTGGATAGCGTCGCGAAACGACAGAACCGGCGACCGGGAAGAATTCCCGACCGCCGGTCCTGGTGAAGAAGATCAGTACTTGCCGAAGGCGAGCGCCACGTCGTGGCCGCCGAAGCCGAACGAGTTGTTCAGCGCGTACTTGTAGTCGCCCTTGCGCGCCTCGCCGTGCACCACGTCGAGCTCGATCTCGGGGTCCTGGTTGTCCAGGTTGAGGGTCGGAGGGATGATGCCGTCGCGCAGCGACAGCACGGTCAGCGCGGCCTCGAGGGCACCCACGGCGCCGATCGAGTGGCCCAGCGCGCCCTTGGGGGCGTAGATCGCCGCGTCGGTGCCGACGACCGCGTTGATGGCCTTGGCCTCGGCGGTGTCGCCGATCGGGGTCGCGGTGGCGTGCGCGTTGATGTAGTCGATGTCCTCGCGCTTGAGGCCGGCCGTCTCCATGGCGCGCTTCATGGCGCGAGCGGCGCCGCCGCCCTCCACGTCGGGGGAGACCATGTGGTAGCCGTCGGAGGTGATGCCGGCGCCGAGCAGGCGCGCGATGGGCTTCGCGCCGCGGGCGAGGGCGTGCTCCTCGGTCTCGATGATCATCAGGCACTGCGCCTCGCCGAAGACGAAGCCGTCGCGGTCCTTGTCGAACGGACGCGAGGCGTGCAGCGGATCGTCGTTGCGGGTCGAGAGGGCGCGCATCATGGCGAACGGGGCGATGACGGGGCTGTCGATCTTGCCCTCGATGCCGCCGCAGACCGCGATGTCGGCGTCGCCCATGACGATCTGGCGCCAGGCGTGGGCGATGGCCTCGTTGCCGGTCGAGCATGCCGAGACGGGGGCGATGGCGCCGGCGCGGGCGCCGATCTCCAGGGCCGAGACGGCGCAGGCGCCGTTCGGCATGGCCATCTGCACGGTGAACGGCGAGACCTTGCGGACGCCGTGATCGCGCAGCGCGTCGACGGCCTCGACCATCGACTCGCCGCCGCCGAGACCGGTGCCGACGACCGCTGCGAGGCGGTTGTGGTCGACGTCGGGGCGGCCCGCGTTGTCCCACAGGCGCTTGGTGATGACGTGCGCGGCCTGCTCCACGTAGGACATGCGGCGCTTGCTGACGTGCTGCTTGCTGATGTCGCCCGCGTACTTGCGGTCGGGACGCTCGGGGACCTCGGAGGTGGGGTCCTCGAGGAGCTGGCCGCCGAAGCGGACCGGGAGGTCGGCGATGTCGACGCCGATGAAATCGCCCTTGAGCTCGCGAATGCCGCTCTTGCCGGCCAGGAGGCCCGCCCACGTGGACTCGGTGTCGGTGCCGATCGAGGTGGTCATCTCGATCGCGGTGACCACGACGTTGGGGAACTGTCCACCGAGCGTGCTGAAACTCCGGATGTCTGCCATGCCCTCTATGAAACAGGATCGGACCGCCCAACCGGCTGTCCTCAGGTGAGAACTTCACCCCCGTGTCTTGTGGGATCGTCACGAACCGTTCGGTTCACCCCTGTTCCAGGCCGTGTGACGGCAGTCACGACCCCGATCGCGATCAGGAAACAGAGCGCGGTGAAGGGCAGGTTCCCGACGGGGTCGCCGGCCGCCGTCACACCGTCCTTAGCGCCGAAGAAGGCGGGGAGCGCCGTCGCCCACAGCAGGGCGAAGACCGCCAGGTACGCCGCCGCGTAGATCTGGACCAGGCGGTTGCGGTGCGCCGGGATCGACGGCGCGCCGGCCCCGGGGGCCAGGCGCCGTCGGATCGCGTACAGGGCGGCCCCGGCCATCAGGGCCAGCTCCAGGGCGTAGACGGTGCCGCGCACCGAATCGCCCGCCAGGCCCAGGATCGTGGCGGGAAGGGGCAGGACGAACGTGCCGACGGAGGCCGCGAGCCCGATCACGACGGTGCGCCACACCAGCTGCTGCCCGGTGAACCGCGCGCCCGCGTCGACGTGCCGCCCGACCATGAACTGCACGCACAGCGCCAGCGACATCGGCCACAGCGCCGCGAACACGACCACCGAGCCCATCGGGACCGAGGCGAAGAACGGCAGGTTGATGGGATTCTCCGGCGCCCACTCCCACCAGCGCAGCTGCGGGCCGAGGTGGTCGAAGATCTCGTAGAAGGCGCCGTGCACCAGCCCGACGGTGCACGCACCGAGGACGATCCCGCATCGTCGGAAGACGCCGAGCATGCGGACGATCTCGAACGACATCGTCGCCATCATCGGGTAGATCGCCACGATGTACAGCGGCAGCCGGCCCCACAGGAACTCGACCGTGAAGAGGTTGTGCGCGAACATCGTGTCCACGTAGCCGTCGATGCCGAAGGCGCCGGGGAAGTAGAGCGGCGGCTCGATGACGAACAGGTACGCGGTCGCGCCGAACCACACCGCCAGGTTCGTCGCGTCGCCGGCGCGCCACCGCCGGAAGGCGTGGACCAGCATGAGGATCGAGCCGGCGATGATCGTCAGCTCCAGTACCGGCAGTGTCCAGTTCTCCAGCTGGAGCGGGCTGCGGACGGAGACGAGTCCGCCGGTGTCGTCGCAGGTGAAGCCCATCCGGCGCGCGAGCGCGTCGAAGGTCGGCGTGCACAGATCCATTGGTCAGGCCCCGATCGCGGCGTCCGAGGCGTACCAGCGCGTGCAATCGACGCCGCGGTCGTAGCGGCGCAGCCACTCGCCGGCGAGAACCGGCAGGTTCTCGTGCGCCGGATCGTGCAGCGGCATCTGGCTGCGGATGATGCCCTTCATCGCGACGGCCTGCTCGGCCTTCGGCAGCACGTCGAAGGCGCGCGGCATGGCGCCCTTCGTCAGGTGCGGCGCCACCGCGACCAGCATCTTCTGCTTGAGCCGGTACCGGCCGAACATCGACAGGGCATCGACCTTCCGGTCCCGGAGCGGGACGTGCTGGTTGAAGCCCGCGCACGCGATCCGGATCACCTTGAGCACGTGCGCGAAGATCGACGGCGCCATCCGCATCCGGTACACCTCGCTGCCCACGATCGCGTTGTAGATGATCAGCGCGGAGCTGCGGTGCTCCACCTCCTCCACGAAGTGCCACAGGAACATCGATGCCACCCGGTCGTCGCCGGGGCGGAACAGCGCCGCCTCGTTGTCGAGCATGAGCTTGAAGACGGGGGTGAACGTCGCCTCCAGGTCGGCGGTGTACGCCAGCCGGTAGTCGGTGGAGGTCGCCTCGGTGAGCAGGTCGAACTCGCCGATCACCGCATCGAGGGTGTTCTCCAGGCCGGGGTACTGGGCGATCAGGGCCTGGACGTGCCGACGGTGCGCGGTCGAGTGGTGCCCCTCCTGCTGCATGAAGGCCGTCGCCTCCGCGGCGACCTCGGGGTCGGCGAACTCCTTGCGCAGCTGCAGGATCAGCTTGACGATCATCTTCTCGAAGCCGACGGCGAGGAAGCTGACCGCGTTCATCATCGACGAGAAGGCGGGGTTGTCCGGGTTCCACAGGAAGGGCACGGGCGCCTCATCGAAGTGGAAGTCCATCTTGCGGGGGTGCAGGTCCGTCATGGACCGAACATACACATAGAACACGTTCTGTATGTTGAGAACGTGCGAAGCTGTAGCCTGGGGCGATGGCACGCAGGGGATGGGGTGGTTCGCCGCCCGCCGGCGATGAGGAGGCCGCCGCGCGCATCGTTGCCGCCGCTGTCGAACTCATCGGTGAGCGCGGCACCACCTCGATCGCGGAGGTCGCCGACGCGCTCGGCGTGATCCGGCAGACGGTCTACCGGTACTTCCCGACGGTCGACGCCCTGCTCCAGGCCGCGGCCGTCCAGGCCGTCGGCGCCTTCCTCGACCGGCTCGCCGCGCACCTGCGCGGCATCGGTGATCCGGCCGAAGCGGTCGTCGAGGGCATCGTCTTCACCCTCGATCAGGTGCCGCGCGCCCCGCATCTGCGGCTCATGCTGGCGGGGGAGCACTCGCACGCCGAGGCGATCGCCTCCGGTCAGGCCATGGCGTTCGGGATAACCATGATCCAACGCTTCGACGTCGACTGGCCCGCCCACGGCTACGACGAGCAGCGGCTGCGTGAGCTCGTCGAATTCCAACTGCGCATCATGCAGTCCTTCTTCATCTCCCCGGGCGACCCGCCTCGCACGCAGGACGAACTGCGCGCGTACCTGCAGCGCTGGGTGGCCCCGGCGGTCCTCGACCTGCGCTGCAACCCCGCTGCAACTCTTGACTCGTAGTGTTCCAGATCACACCGACAAGACCCGTCGGTGAAACACGCCGATCCGATTCCGGAAACACGCCGGGAACAGGATCGACCGTGATCAGGAAGGCCCACATGAGTAACGAGCGCCAGGCGCCGAACCAGCTCCACCACGACGGGGTGGACGCCACCATCGAGTCCGACGACTACCTCGCCAAACGCACCCTCCGGTCGGGTTCCGCCGGCTGGGTGCTGCTGGCGGGACTGGGCGTGAGCTACGTGATCTCCGGCGACTACGCCGGCTGGAACAACGGGCTCGCGCAGGGCGGCTGGGGCGGCCTCGCGATCGCCGCGGTGGTCATCGCCGGCATGTACCTCGCGATGGTCCTCGGCATGGCCGAGATGTCGTCGGCGCTGCCCGCGGCCGGCGGCGGCTACACCTTCGCCCGACGTGCGATGGGCCCCTGGGGCGGCTATGCCACGGGCATCGCGATCCTCATCGAGTACTCCATCGCGCCCGCCGCGATCGCCACCTTCATCGGCTCGTACGTCGAATCGCTCAACCTGTTCGGGATCACCGACGGCTGGTGGGTGTACCTGTTCGTCTACGCGCTGTTCATCGGCATCCACCTCACCGGCGCGGGCGAGGCGCTCAAGGCGATGTTCGTCATCACCGCGATCGCCCTGGTCGGCCTGGTGATCTTCGCGGTCTTCGCCATCGGGAAGTTCGACGCCCACAACCTCACCGACATCGCCGTGACCGACGCCGCGGGCGCCTCCAGCTGGCTGCCGTTCGGCTACCTCGGCATCTGGGCCGCGGTGCCGTTCGCGATCTGGTTCTTCCTCGCCATCGAGGGCGTGCCACTCGCCGCGGAGGAGGCGCGCGAGCCCGAGAAGAACGTGCCCCGCGGCATCATCGTCGCGATGCTGATCCTGGTCGTGACCGGCGCGACGGTCTTCCTGCTCGCGCCCGGTGCCGTCGGCGCGAACGCCATGGCCGCGTCGGGCAATCCGCTCGTGGAGGCGCTGGGTGACGGCACCGCCGCGAAGGTGGTCAACTACATCGGCCTGGCCGGCCTGGTCGCGAGCTTCTTCTCGATCATGTACGCCTACTCGCGCCAGACCTTCGCGCTCTCGCGCGCCGGCTACCTCCCGAAGAGCCTGTCGGTCACCAACGCCCGCAAGGCGCCGGTCCTCGCGCTCATCGTCCCCGGCGCGATCGGCTTCGCCCTCTCGCTCACCGGCGAGGGCCCGATGCTGCTCAACATGGCCGTGTTCGGCGCGGCCGTGAGCTACGTGCTCATGATGATCAGTCACATCGTGCTGCGCCGCCGCGAGCCCGACATGCCGCGCCCGTACCGCACGCCCGGCGGCATCGTCACCACCTCGTTCGCCCTGGTCGTCGCGTGCGCCGCGGTGGTCGCGACGTTCCTCGTCGACCGGACGGCGGCGGGCCTGACCCTGGCCGCGTTCGCGGCCTTCCTCGTCTACTTCGGCGTGTACAGCCGCCACCACCTGGTGGCGAACTCGCCCGACGAGGAGTTCGCCGCCCTCGCAGACGCCGAGCGGGACCTCCAGTGAGGCGCACCCGCACGGCGCTGCTCGCCGCGGCGCTCCTCGCGCTCGCCCCGATCGCCGGCTGCACCACGAACGACGCGCAGGACAAGGCCGCCGAGTGCCGCACCCTCGCCCCGGACGCGGGCTGGTACGGCGAGAACCACGACCGCCTCCAGAAGCTGATCGCCGAGCGCGGCCACTGCGGCCCCGGTCACGACGGCGCCTCCCCGGTCGCCCTGTTCGACTGGGACAACACCGTGGTGCGCAACGACATCGGCTCCGCGACCGCCTACTGGATGATCCGCACCGGCAAGATCCGGCAGCCCGCGAACGGCGACTGGCGCACCACCAGCCGGTACCTCGTGCCCGAGGCGGCGCAGGCCCTCGCGGAGGCGTGCCCGACCACGCTCGCCGCCCCCGGCTCGCCGCTGCCCACGGACCGCGACACCCGCTGCGCCGACGCCCTCGTCGCCGTGGTCGACGATGCCGAGATCGGCGGGAAGCCCGCCTTCGCCGGCTTCGACCACCGGCGCATGGAGCCCGCGTACGCATGGGTGGTTCAGCTCATGGCCGGCTACACCGAGGTCGAGATCGAGGACTTCGCGAAGACCGCCCGCACTGAGGCGCTGGCCGCTCCCGAGGGCGCGAAGCAGCGCGTCGGCACCACCGAGGTCGCCGCCTGGGTCCGCTACTACAGCCAGATCAAGAACCTCATCGGCACGCTCGTCGCCAACGGCTTCGACGTCCGGATCATCTCCGCGTCGGCGCAGCCGGTGGTTCGGGCCTGGGCGCCCGAGGTGGGCCTCGCCCCGGACAAGCTGATCGGGATCCGCCCCGTCGTCGCGGACGGGAGGATCGCCCCGCATCTGCGCGGCTGCGGAGACGTCCCCGACGGCGACGACTCGATGATCAACTACATCGACGGCAAGCGCTGCCTGGTCAACCAGGAGGTCCTGGGCATCACCGGCGCGGCGGCCTGGCAGCAGGCCCCGGCGGATCGTCGGCAGGTCTTCTCCGCCGGCGACTCGGTCACCGACATCACCTTCCTCGGCGACGCGACCGGCCTGCGCCTGGTGATCAACCGCAACGTTCCCGAGTTGATGTGCACGGCGTACGCCGACGCGGACGACAAGTGGCTGGTGAACCCCATGTTCATCGAGCCGAAGCCGCAGGCGAAGCCCTACGCGTGCGCGAGCGCGGGCACGGACGCCTCCGGGGCGAAGGTGCCGGTCCGCGGCGCCGACGGCGCCCCGCTGGGCTCCGTCGCGGATACCGTCTACTAGAAGCCACCTCTCGAACGGAGCAATCATGATCCGCAGCCAATCCGTGCGCGGGGAGACCTTCACCTTCACCTCGATGGCGGACCTGCTGGCCAAGGCCACGCCCCTGCGCTCCGGTGACCAGCTCGCCGGCTGCGCGGCGGCGTCCGACGCCGAGCGGGCCGCCGCGAAGTGGGCCCTCGCCGACGTGCCGCTCACCGCCCTCCTCGAGGAACTCGTCGTGCCGTACGAGTCCGACGAGGTCACGCGCCTCATCATCGACAGCCACGACCGCGCGGCGTTCGCGCCGATCGCACATCTCACCGTCGGGGACCTGCGGGACCTCCTCCTGCGGATCGCCGTCGCCGACGATGCCGGTGCCCGGCTCGCCGCGCTCGGCCCGGCCCTCACGCCGGAGATGGTGGCGGCGGTGAGCAAGCTGATGCGCAACCAGGACCTCATCGCCGTCGCGCGGGCGGTCCGCGTCACCGCGGGATTCCGCACCACCGTCGGGCTTCCCGGCACCCTGGCCACGCGGCTGCAGCCGAACCACCCGACGGACGATCCGCGGGGCATCGCCGCCGCCACCCTCGACGGCCTCCTGCTGGGCTGCGGCGACGCCGTGATCGGCATCAACCCCGCCACCGACTCGCCGCACGCGACCTCCGACCTGCTGTACCTGCTCGACGAGGTGCGGACCCGCTTCGACATCCCCACCCAGTCGTGCGTGCTCAGCCACGTCACCACCACCCTGGGGCTGATCGAGCAGGGCGCCCCCGTCGACCTGGTCTTCCAGTCGATCGCCGGAACCGAGGGCGCGAACTCCGCGTTCGGCGTGACGATCTCCCTCCTCGAGGAGGCCAACGCCGCGGCGCGGGAGCTGGGGCGCGGCACCGTCGGGAACAACGTCATGTACCTGGAGACCGGGCAGGGCTCCGCGCTGTCCTCCGGCACGCACCTCGGCACCGGCGGCGCGCCCGTCGACCAGCAGACGCTCGAGACCCGCGCCTACGCCGTGGCCCGGCACCTCGACCCGCTGCTGGTCAACACCGTGGTCGGGTTCATCGGTCCCGAGTACCTCTACGACGGCAAGCAGATCACGCGCGCCGGTCTGGAGGACCACGTCTGCGGCAAGCTCCTGGGCCTGCCGATGGGCGTTGACGTCTGCTACACCAACCACGCCGAGGCCGATCAGGACGACATGGACGACCTGCTCACCCTGCTCGCCGTCGCCGGGGTGTCGTTCGTCATCACCGTGCCCGGCGCCGACGACGTGATGCTCGGCTACCAGTCCCTCGCCTTCCACGACGCGCTCTACGTGCGCCGTGCGCTCGGCCTGCGGCCCGCGCCGGAGTTCGACGCCTGGCTGGCGCGGCAGGGCATGACCGACGAGTCCGGCGGCCTCCGCGACGTGGCCGTCGAGGCGTCACCCTTGCGCGAACTCGCTGCGGGAGTCCCGCGGTGAGCGCGCCCGAGCGCTCGGGCGGTGCCGAACGTCGGCCCGCCGACGGCGCCTTCTGGGACGCCCTGAGGACGACGACCCAGTCGCGGATCGGGTTGGGGCGCACCGGCGATGCGCTGCCCACCCGGCGCGTTCTCGAGTTCGCCGCCGCGCACGCCGCGGCGCGCGACGCCGTCCACCAACCCCTCGATGCCGACGATCTCGTCACCCGCGCCCGCGACCTGGGACTCGGCGAACCCGTCGTCGTCACCAGCCGGGCCGCCGACCGGGGCGAGTACCTCCGCCGCCCCGACCTGGGCCGGGAGCCCGCAGACCTGTCCGGTCTCCCGACGGTGACTGCGGACGTGGCACTGGTCCTCGCCGACGGCCTCTCGCCCCGCGCTCTCACCGACCACGGCGTCGCGCTGGCCGCGGCGATCCTCGCCGCCCTGCCGCCCGACGTCGTCGTCGCGCCGCCGGTGGTCGCGACGCAATCGCGCGTCGCGCTGGGCGATCACGTGGCGCGGGCGTTCGGCGTGCGCACGCTGCTCGTACTCATCGGCGAGCGACCGGGCCTGTCCGTGGCCGACAGCCTCGGCATCTACCTGACGCACCGCGCCGACCCCGAGGACTTCGGGGCCGGCGTTACCGACGCGCACCGCAACTGCATCTCCAACATCCACCCGCCGGAGGGTCTCGGCTACAGCGACGCCGCCCGTATCGCGGCGGGCCTCGTCGTGGGGGCGCGGCGACTCGGTCGATCCGGCGTCGACCTCAAGGACACCTCGCGCGCGCAACTGGAAGGCTCTGACCTGCGCGGACTAGACTGAGTGGGGCGGAGCGAAGGAGATCACCATGATCGGCAAGCGGATCCAGGACAACATCGAGGCGGTCACCAGGATCGCGGCGGACTCGGTCCGCAAGTCCGGTGAGATCGTCGAGGGCGCGGGCGAGGTGCTGAAGGGCGACCTGAAGGGCGGCATCAGCCGGATGGCCACCAGCGCGGCGGACATCGCTACGGAGGCCACCGCCGAGGGCGTCAAGCTGGCGAGCGAGAACCTCGACACGGCGCGAGAGGCGTCGGACGGAGTCGCCGACAGGGTGACCCGGAAGGACTGATCACCGCGCCGTGCGGCGGTAGCCGCCGGGCGTGAATCCGAGGACCTTGCGGAAGTCCCGCACCAGGTGCGACTGGTCGGCGTAGCCCAGCTCCGCCGCGATGTCGGCGACCGTTGCGTCGGGCTCGGTGCTCAGCAGGTGCGCCGCGTGCTGCAGCCGGCGGCGGTGGATCAGCGCGAGGGGAGTGAGCCCCACGAAGCGCCGGGTGAGGCGCTGCGCCGTCCGCGGCGAGACGCCGATCGCGGCCGCCGCATCCTCCACCGTGAGGATGGCCTCGTCCTCCTCGATGGCCACGACCAGCCGATTGGCGAGCGCGGCGTCGTCGGACACCGCCGGAACCCGTGCGGTGAGCCAGGATTCGACGGCGCGGCAGGCTCCGGCCAGGTCTCCGGTGCGCATGGCGGCCGCCACGGCGTCGTGCAGGCCCGGGGCGTCGACGGCCGGATACTCGTTGAGGATCGCGCGGGCGTCGTCGGTCACGGCCGGCGTCGCCGCGGGCCGCAGCAGCGCGCCGACCGCCCACCCGGTGCCGACGAGGTCGCGGTGCGATCGCTCCGTGGTCGCACCCGCGAGCCCGACGAGGTCCGGTTCCACCACGAGGTTGAGGGCGGGGAAGGCCAGGACGTCCTGGCGGGAGGTGCGGCCGGGTGCGATCTCCCACTGGGAGATCCAGAACCACCGCACCAGCGGGTCCGCAGCGGGGGAGGCCGCCCGGCGCTCGAAGGTGGGCAGCTGTGCCGGGTAGAGGATGCCGCGGGGGTTCACGGATCGATCGTAGGCCCGAGTTCTGTCGCGAATGTTCAATCGCCGGGGCGGCCGGCACTCGTAGCGTTGCCGGCATGACAGAGAACATCACCGCCGCGAGCGGTGCACACACGACCGACGGCGTCCCGCACTCCTTCTCCTCGCTGACGCCCTTCCTCGCGATCCCGAACGCCAAGGCGGCCATCGACTTCTACACCTCGGTCTTCGGGGCCCGCTCGCTCGGCGTCACCGAGATGGGCGGCGTCGTCGTCCACGCCGAGCTCGACTTCGGCAACGGGCGGCTCCAGCTCGGCGAGCCCAACCCGCAGTTCGGCCTCGTCCCCATGCCCGACGGTGACGCCGACTGCTACTCGCTGGGGCTGTACTGCAGCAGCGTCGACGACGTGGTCGCGCGCGCCGAGGCCGCGGGCGCGACGGTCCGGGAGCCGGTGGCGAACTTCGTCTCCGGCGACCGGTTCGCCAGCATCCGCGACCCGTTCGGCGTGCGCTGGTCGATCATGACCCGCGTCGAGGACCTCAGCGACGAGGAGAGCGCCGCCCGCGTGGAGGAGTGGGCGGCGGCGCAGGGCTAACACCTAGTCGGCGACCTGCGGCGGGATCGGATCCAGCGGCTGCGGGGTGTCCTGTGGCATCGTCTGGAACCGGACGTCGGCCGAGCCCGACGGCGCCGCGTTCGCGTCGTTCGGGGCTAGCCACTTGAACCGGATGGTGATCTGGCCCGGCCCGTTGCTGCCGACGACCGAGGTGAAGGCGTCGCCCTTCGGCGTCGGGGTCCCGGCGAACTTCTTGTGGTCGAAGAGCAGGATCTGCACGGGCGAGCTGCCGGTGCCGCGGTCCGTGTCGAGGCGCACCCAGTTCAGGGTGCAGTCGACGGAGCCGCCCATCCCGGTCACGCGCCACGGGACGCCGGGCATCGGCGGCGCGATCGAGCGGATCGCGCCGTCGATGCGGTCCTGCGGGAGCTCGGGGCAGGCGATCGGCGTGGCACCGGCGGCGCCCGTCCCGGCGACGACCGATCCGGCGACGGAGGCGGCGGCCGCTGCGGAGAGGGCGAGGGCGATCAGAGGCTTGCGCATGGCTTCGGTCCTTCCATGACGGGAGGTCGACGCGGGCTCCATCGACGGGCACTGCTTGTATCGGGTAACGATCACTCGACGTTACCCCGCGGGCGTCACTAACCTTGATGCCATGAGCGAGGAACAGGGCAGCTACGTCACCGAGAACAAGCCGTACGAGCGCGACACCCGGTACATCGAGACCCGCATCACCCGCGACGGGCGCGACGGCTATCCCGTGGAGCCGGGCCGGTACCGCCTGGTCGCCTCGTACGCCTGCCCGTGGGCCACCCGCACCATCATCGTGCGGCGGCTGCTGGGCCTCGAGGACGCGATCTCCCTCGGCATCGCCGGCCCCACGCACGACAAGCGGTCGTGGACCTTCGACCTCGACCCCGGCGGCCTCGATCCGGTGCTGCAGATCCCGCGTCTGCAGGATGCCTATTTCGCGCGCGTCCCCGACTACCCGAAGGGCATCACGGTGCCTGCGATCGTCGACGTGCCGACAGGTGCCGTCGTCACGAACGACTTCCCGCAGATCACGATCGACTTCTCGCTCGAGTGGACGGATTTCCACCGACCCGGCGCGCCGCAGCTCTACCCGGAGGACCTGCGCGGCGAGATCGACGAGGTGAACAAGCTGGTCTACCGCGACGTCAACAACGGCGTCTACCGATGCGGCTTCGCCGGCTCGCAGGAGTCCTACGACGCCGCGTACGACCAGCTCTTCTCCCGGCTCGACTGGCTCTCCGAGCGCCTCGCCACGCAGCGGTACCTGGTGGGCGACACCATCACCGAAGCCGACGTGCGCCTGTTCACCACGCTGGCCCGGTTCGACCCGGTGTACCACGGCCACTTCAAGTGCAATCGGGAGAAGCTCAGCGAGATGCCCGTGCTGTGGGCGTACGCGCGCGATCTGTTCCAGACCCCGGGGTTCGGCGACTCGACGCACTTCGACCACATCAAGCGGCACTACTACGAGGTGCACCGCGACATCAACCCGTCGGGCATCGTGCCGAAGGGGCCGGACCTGCAGAACTGGTTCACCCCGCACGGCCGGGAGGCGCTGGGCGGCAGCCCCTTCGGCGCCGGAACCGCGCCCGCGCCGCTACCGATCCCCGCCGGCTGAGACCGCGGCGCACGGGTAGTCGGAGTAGCCCTCCGCGGTGCGGCCGTAGAGCACGTCGTCGCGGACCGCCGACAACGGCAGGCCGCGCCGGATCCGTTCCACCAGGTCGGGGTTGGCGATGAACGCGCGGCCGAAGGAGACCAGGTCGGCACCGTCGGCCAGCGCCAGCTCGGCGGCGGGCGCCGACGTGGGAACACGGTTCTCGCCCACGTTCGCGATGACGGTGCCGTCGAAACGAGGTCGCAGGTCCGCCAGCGCGGGGTAGTCGTCGTTGTCGGTCAGGTGCAGGTACATCAGGCCGCGGCGGTTCAGTTCGTCGACGAGGCCGCGGTACAGCTCGGCGGGATAGCGCTCGATCATGGAGAACTGCGGGTTTCCGGGCGAGAGCCGGAGGGCCGTGCGATCGGCGCCGATGGCGTCGGTTACGGCGTCGACCACTTCGAGCGCGAAGCGCGTCCGGTTCGCGACCGATCCGCCGTAGCGGTCGTCGCGCAGGTTCGTGTTGTCCGCGAGGAACTGGTGGATCAGGTAGCTGTTGGCGCCGTGCAGCTCGACGCCGTCGAAGCCCGCCGCCACGGCCCGCCGTGCGGAGGCCGCGTACCGCGCGACCGTGGCCTCGATCTCGGCGATCGACATCGCTGCGGGGCGCGGCCACGTCGCTTTGGAGTCGTCGAGCAGGTGCAGCACGTCGCCGTCGGGCACCGCCGACGGTCCGGCGGGCACCGTTCCGTCGATCCGGGCGGCGGGGTGACCCTTGCGCCCGCCGTGCATGAGCTGCGCGACGATGCGGCCGCCCTCGGCTTGCACGGCGTCGACGACCCGGGCCCACGAGCGCTCGTGACGGTCCGTCGCGAGCCCGGGCACCCGGGCTTCGCTCTGCCCGGAGGAGTGGGGCCACATGCCCTCGGTGACGATCAGGCCCGCGCCGGCCCGCTGGCGGTAGTAGTCGGCGACGTCCGCGGTCGGGGAGCCGTCGGGCTCGGACCGCAGGCGCGTCATCGGCGCCATGACGATGCGATTCGGGAGGTCGAGGGTTCGGCTGCGGTACGGCGTGAGGAGTGACATGTCCGTACGCTAGAACCTGACACCGATGTGAGGGGCAAGCGATGCGGATCGGCGAACTCGCGGAGCGCACCGGGGTGAGCGTGCGCTCGCTGCGGTACTACGAGGAGAAGGGCCTGCTCGCGTCGACGCGGACCGCGGCCGGGCAGCGCGTCTATCCCGAGCGGGCCGTCGACCGGGTGGTGCGCATCCAGGAGCTGTTCGCCGCCGGGCTCGCGAGCGGCGTGATCGCGCAGCTGCTGCCGTGCATCCACGACGAGGACGGATCGCCGAACGCGACCGCGACGCCCTGGCTCGCCGCCACCCTGCGCGCGGAGCGCGACCGGATCGACGAGGGCATCCGCGACCTGCAGCGGGCGCGGGAGGTGCTCGACGAGGTGATCGACACCGCCGGTTCCGTCACCGATCCCCGTGCCGCCGCAGGAAGTCGATGACGACCGTCGCGGTCCGCTCGGGCTCCTGCTCCGCCGGGTAATGGCCGGAGTCGTCCAGCACCACGCCGCGGACGTCGGCCGCCACCGGCCGTAGGCCCTCCGCGACCGCGGCGCCCATCGCGTACCGTCCGCCGACGGCCAGTACCGGCGTCCGGATCGGGTCGGCGCGCAGTGCCGCGATGTCGGCGAGATCGTCCGCCCGGGTGCGGTAGTGCGCGAGCCCCGCGACGTGGACGTCGGTGGGGCGGTACGCATCGACGTACGCGCCCAGGACCGCAGGATCGAGTCCGGCGGGTCCGGCGCTCTGCTGCAGGAAGGCGCCGTAGAAGTCGTCCTCCCGCCCGGGGACGAGGCTCTCGGCCAGGCCCGGCGCGCGGTTGAACGCGCCGTGCCAGTCCGGATAGTGCTCGCGCCCCGGCGATGGGACCGCCACGTCGATCCCGGGCAGGATCTCCTCCTCGACGACGAGCGCGGCGACGATTTCGGGCGCCGCGGCCGCCAGGTTCACCGCGACGGTGCCGCCCCAGTCGTGGCCGATCACCGCGCACCGCGCGATCCCGTCCGCGGCGAGCCGATCCCGCACCCGCGCCGCCAGCGCGCTCTTCCGGAAGTCGCCCGTTCCGTCGTCGCCGGACCCGAGGCCGGGCAGCGTGATCGGGAGCGGTTCGAACCCGGCGTCTCTCAGCCGCGGGGTCAGGTGTCGCCAGTGCAGGTCGGTGACGGGCCAGCCGTGGAGCAGGACGACCGGCAGGCCGCCGGTCACGGCGTCGCCCCCGCGAGGTGCGCGGCGGCGAGATCCGCGACCGCGAAGTCCCGCTCCCGCTCCTCGGCCTCGTCGTCCTCGTCGAACCACGCGGCCGACAGCCCCGCGAAGGCGAGCACCCACCGCAGCAGGCGTTCCCGAGGCAGTCGCGCCTCTGCAGCGATCACGTCGAGCTGCCGGGCGAAGCGGACCGGATCCGCCGCGGTCGGCAGGTCCGGGTTGGTCAGCAGGTTGGCGTAGTCGTAGCCGCGCTCGCCGACGACGCACTTCGGGTCGATCGCGAGCCAGCCGCGATCGCCGAAGTCGAGCACGTTGTCGTGGTGCACGTCGCCGTGCAGGACCACCTCGTCGCGCGGGTCCGCGAGGAGGGCGTCCGCCGCCGCCCAGGACCGGGAGTACCGCGGGTCGTCGCCACGGACCGCCGCGAGCGAGGAGAACCAGTCCCGCAGGGGGGTCAACTCGGTCGCGGGGGCTCCGGGGCGCGGCCGGTGCAGGTGCTCGACGGTGACGCACAGGATCCGGGTGGCCTCGTCGTCCCGGCCCTCCAGCGCCATCGCCATGAGATCGCCGGTGCCCGTCGCCCGCTCCATCAGCACGGTGTCGCCCTCGTCCGCGAAGACCTCCGCGGCCCCGTCGCCGCCCCACCAGCGGAGCACCGCGGCGCCGGCGCGCTCCTCAGGGGTGTTGGCGCGCTTGAGCATCGCGGCGCGGCCCCGCCACCGCACCGGCAGCAGATCGCTGCCGGGGGTGGCGAAGGGCGCACCGTCGGGGGAGAGGTCCCAGCGTTCGAGGGGCCCGCGCCACGCATCGAGGGGTTGCACAGCATCCGACCCTACTGGGGCGCATGATGGTCCGATGAGCGACGGCACGGATCAGCCCTCGGTGGCGATGGCGCGGGTGCGGGCGCATGATGAAGCCGTGAGCGACTTCAATCAGGGCATCATCGACGAGTTCCGCGCCAACAACGGCACCGTGACCGCCATGGGCTTCGGCCGGGCGCTCGCGCTCGTCCACAGTACGGGCGCCAAATCCGGCGAGCCGCGGGTGAATCCGCTGGCCGCGATCCACGACGACGAGGGCTGGCTGCTGCCGGCGTCCGCGGGCGGCTCGCCGAAGAACCCCGCCTGGTACCACAACCTCAAGGCCCACCCGGACATCGAGATCGAGTACCCGAACGACGAGGGCGGGATCTCCACCGCGGAGGTCACCGCGCAGGAGTTGACCGGAGCCGCGCGCGACGAGGCGTGGGCCCGCTTCGTCGCGCGGTCGAGCGGGTTCGCCGAGTACGAGGAGGCGGCGCAGGGGCGCGTGATCCCGGTCTTCCGGCTGACCCCGCGCTGACCCGCAGGGGCAGGTGACGAGCACGTCCCGGGGCGGATCAGCGGCGCGTAGGTCTCGGTCACCTCCGGTAGAGGGCCGCGGTCGCCGCCCCCAGGGCCACGTCGACGTGGTCGCCCGGCAACAGCTTCCGCAGGTGCGCCTCATCCAGGTACTCGCCGGCGTCGACGGCGGCCTGCGCGTCGGCCTCCTCGGCCGAGTACTCGTCGTCATCGTCGTCGGCTTCCGCGTCGTAGCTCTCCTGCGCGTAGTCCAGGACCCACGACGCGCTGTCGATGTAGTGTTCGTCGATCGTCAGGCCGTCGACGTGACCGACGACGGTCCAGACATCCCCGTCGTAGCCGTAGGCGAAGTTCGCGTGGCCGATATCGGGGTCCGGCGCGACGAACCACCACTCCAGCGCTCCGGCGGCGATCAGATCGTCGCGGCCCTGGAGATCGATGGCGCCCACATCGCGGTCGAAGCCGACGATCGACGCGCGACCGTCGGGAAGCAGGGCCAGATCGAACCAGGATCCGCCGCCGTCCTCTCGGTGCGCGATCCCGGCCGCGACGGGGCCGAGGCCCGTTTCTCGGAAGACTGCGGCCTGCAGGGCCGCCCATACCGCGGTGGTCGACCAGAGCGCAGCCGGCGGACCGAGATCGATGGGGGAGCGGGTCATTCCACGACGATAGCGTCTGCGGATCCCGTCGCCGTACGCCCCGCCGGCTGCGGCTCCGAGGTCCGGTCGCGCATCACGATGAAGGCGGCGATCGCGGTCGCGACCAGGATCACGCTCGAGACGCCGACGGTCGTGGTGACCGCGTCGACCCAGGCCGAGCGGGCGGCGTCGGCGAGCGCGGCTCCGTCCGGCCCCGCGATCCCGTCCGCGCGCGACAGGGTGTCGCCGAGCGTGCGCGACATGCCGTCGTGCCGGGTGAAGACCGCTGTCGCCACGGAGCCGAGCACGGCGAGGCCGAGCGCGGTCCCGAGCTCGAAGCTCATCTCCGACATCGACGAGGCCTGCCCGGCGCGCTCCGGCGGCGCCGCGGCGAGCGCCACCGAGGAGACGAAGGTGAACAGGGTGCCGTAGCCGACGCCCGCGACCACCGTCCCGAGCACGTACAGCCAGGCGGGACCGTCGGTGCCGAGCCGCACCAGCAGGAGCTGACCCGCGGCGGAGAACAGGAGCGCGGCGACGAACGTGCTGCGCCGGCCGAGGTACTGCTCGATCCAGGGCGCTCGCATGGAGAAGTACGCCACCACGGCGGCCGCGGGCAGGCCGAGCAGGGCCGCCGCGAGCACGTCGAAGCCCACGACCGACTGCAGGTAGATGCCCGTGAGGTACGACATCGAGCTCAGCGTCGAGACCGCCAGGATCGTGCCGGCGATGGCCATCGCGAAGTACCGGTTGCGGAACAGGTCGAACGGGATCAGCGGGTGGTCCGTGCGGCGCTGCTGCACGACGAACGCGATCAGCATGATCGCGCCGGCGCCGCCGACCGCCAGCGTGGTTCCGTCCACGCCGTGCCCGGCGGCCGCCTTCACCGCGTAGACCAGCGGGAAGATCGCGGCCATCGACAGCGCGACGCCCACCAGGTCGAAGCGCGCCGCGGAGTCGCTGCGGAACTCGGGGATCAGCAGCGGGCCGGCCACCAGGAAGGCGAGGAAGACCGGCGCGTTGATGAGGAAGACCGAGCCCCACCAGAAGTGGTGCAGCAGCACGCCGCCGATGACCGGGCCGACCGCCATGCCGAAGGAGAACGCCGCGGTCCACACGCCGATCGCGATGCCGCGGGCCTTCGGGTCGCGGAAGATGTTGGCGATCAGCGCGAGGCTGGCCGGCAGCAGGGTCGCGCCGCCGACGCCCATGAGGGCGCGGGCGGCGATGAGCAGAGCCGGGGACGGCGCGAAGGCGGCGATCACGGAGGCGACGCCGAACAGCCCGGCACCCCAGGTCATGAGGCGGCGACGGCCCCAGCGGTCACCGAGGTTGCCCATCGTGATGAGCAATCCCGCCAGCATGAACGGGTAGATGTCCAGGATCCACAGCTGCTCGGCCGACGTCGGATGGAGCGCGGCGCTGAGGTGCGGCATCGCGAGGTACAGCACCGACGCGTCCATCGAAACCAGGAACACCGGCAGGAGCAGCGCGGCGAGACCGGCCCAGGCGCGGCGCGGGGTGGTGGACACGAAGAACTCCTCAGAATGTTCACGGCAGGCGCGTACGGCGTACGCAGGATGACTGGGTACACTGTACGCAGCATCGTCGATCCCGGTCAACGGAGAAAGGGCGCTGGTGTCCGAGACCACTCTGACCCGCGAGGCCATCGTGGCCGAGGCCGTCCGCCTCGCCGACGAGGGCGGCCTCGAGAAGGTGTCCATGCGCCGCATCGCGGACGCGCTCGGCGCAGGCGCCATGTCCCTCTACCGCCACGTTCCGGACAAGGACACGCTGGTCCGCGATATGGCCGCGGCCGTGGGCGCGGAGTACCTGTACCCGCCGGAGCTGATCGGCGACCCGGACTGGCGCATGCGGACGCACGTCGCCGCCGAGGCCGACATGCGGCTCTACCTGCATCACCCGTGGGTGCTGCTGGCGCACTCGATGCCGCGCGCAGCCATGGCGCCGTCGGCCGTCTCGTGCTTCCACTGGCTCGTCGAGGCGTTCACCCACCTCACCGGTACGGTCGCCGACTCCGCCGAGCTCACACTGCACGTGTGGAATCAGGTGCAGGGCGCGGGCATCGGCGCGGTCGGCCGGCTCCTGCTCGCCCCGGGATCGTCGCTCGAGGGAGCGGGCTTCGTCGCAGACCTCGCGGACAACCCCCTCATCGAGGAACTGCCGCTGCTCAAGGAGCTGGTGGAAGTGGACCGTCCAGACCTGTGCGCGGCGATGCCGCTGCTGCACTCCGGGGTCGACGCGCTGTGCACGGGCTTCGCGGAGCGCTACCGGCGCTGAACCGTCGACGTCCGTTCAGGGCGTCTCCACCGCCGATTCAACCGGATCCGTCAGCGTGGAATCGTGAGCACTGCGAATCGGCGCACGTTCCTCAGGGGAGCCCTCACGGGCGGTATCGTCGCAGGCATGGGCCTGCTCCCGTCGTCGCTGACCGAGGTGCTGGCGCAGCCGGCCCCGTCGGGCGGGCTCGACGGCCTGGAGCACGTGATCTTCCTGATGCAGGAGAACCGCTCCTTCGACCACTACTACGGCGCGCTCCGCGGCGTGCGCGGCTTCGCCGACCCCGCCGCGATCCGCCTGCGCTCCGGTCACGACGTCTTCCTGCAGCCCACTCGATCGGGGCTGACGGTGCCGCCCTTCCCCGTCCGGGGCGCGGCGGACCGCCAGCGCATGGACGCCGAGAACATCGACGCCCTCGATCACACGTGGAAGGGCGGGCACGCCGCGCTCGCGGACGGCTGGCACGACGGATGGATCGCAGCGAAGACCGACTCGACGATGGCCTACTACGACCGCGCGGACATCCCGTTCCACTACGCGCTCGCGGACGCCTTCACGATCTGCGACCACTACTACTGCAGCTCGCCGACCTCGACCTCGCCCAACCGCAACTTCTTCTTCTCCGGCACCACCGGGTACGAGCCCGGCACCGGCGAGCGCGCCGTCGAGAACACCGCGTACGACCGCGGTCATTCCGGCTACGACTGGCCGTGCATCGGCGAGATCCTGCAGCGGGCGGGGATCTCCTGGCAGGTGTATCAGGAGTGGGACAACTTCACGGACAACAACATCGAGTTCTTCCGCCGGTTCAAGGCGGTGTCGAAGGCGGTTTTCTCGGACTTCGGCACGGAGATCGACGACTTCTACCAGGGGCTGCGGCGCCTGCCAGCGGACGAGGCGCACCGTCGGTCGGAGGAGGTGGACGCCCGGGCCCGGACCCTGGGGGCCGAGGAGCGCGACCTGTTCTTCCGCGGCCTGCGCCGCACCGCCACCGGCACGCTCACCGACCGGATCGCGGCCGACATCGCCGCGGGCACTCTGCCCACGGTCAGCTACGTCGTGGCCTCCGAACGGGAATCGGAGCACCCCAGCGGCTCCTCGCCGCGGGCGTCGGCGAATCTGGTGCACCGCATCCTCGACGCGCTCGGGCGCAACCCCGAGGTGTGGCGGAAGACGGCGCTGTTCCTGCTCTACGACGAGAACGACGGCTACTTCGACCACGTCCCGCCGCCGCGACCGCCCCGCGACCGGGCGGACGAGTGGGTCGGCGACCTGCCGCTCGGTCTCGGCGACCGCGTACCCATGACCGTGGTCTCGCCGTGGACCGTCGGCGGGCACGTGGCCTCGGAGACCTTCGACCACACCTCCACGCTGCGCTTCCTCGAGCGCTGGCTGGGAATCTCCGTCCCGGCGATCTCCGGCTGGCGGCGTACCGTCTGCGGCGACCTCACCAGCGCCTTCGACTTCCGTACACCGCAGGCGCTTCCGGCGCGGTCGCGTCCGCAGTCGGTGGGGTCGCTCAGCCCGCGCTGGAAGCCGCACGCGCCGGCGGTCGGTCGTCGGCCCGGCCAGGAGCCGGGCGAGCGCCCGGCCCGGCCCGTGCCCTACGTCCCCGGGGCCACCGCGAGTCCCGGTCCCGACGGTGTCCGCGTCCGCCTGTCCAACTCGGGGACGAGGTCCGCGCACTTCACGCTCTTCCCCTACCACGCACCGGATTCCGTGCCGCTGCACGCCGACGTGCTCGGCGAGCACGAGTTGGTGGTGCCCGCACCGGGCGGGCACTACGACCTGCTGGTCCTCGGCCCCTCGGGCGAGCACTGGGAGTTCGTCAGCGAGCCGTCCGCCGCAGGATGAACGCGGCGGTGCCCGCGATCCGCGCGTCGGCGTCGCCGGCGAGTTCGCGCAGCGCCTCCTCGGCACCGGCCGTGGGGATCTCGGCGAGGGCCTGCACCGCTCGCTGGCGCACCGGGTAGTCGCCCGAATCCCGGGCGAGCGCCCCGAGCTCGGCGCTGATCGTCTCCCCGGCGGGATCCGCGGCCGCGATCACCCCGAGGGACTCCGCCGCGTCGACGTCCTTCTCGCCGTCCCGCACCATGCGCAGCAACTGCGGTGCGGCCGCGGCGTCGCCGCGGCCCCCCAGGGCGACGGCGGCGACGATGCGCACCGCACCGTCGTCGTGGTCGAGCGCGGCCCGCAGTGGCCCGTCCTGCCCGGGAACCTCGGCGAGGGCCAGGGCGGCGCGGTGCCGCACGGCCGGATCGGCGGAGTCGAGCGCCTCGACGAGGGGAGCGAGGTCCTCGCCGTCGGCCTGCGCGAGCGCCCAGCGCAGGGCGCCCGCCACGTTGGTGCTCTCCTCCTTCAGCAGGGCCTGGGCCAGCGCGTCGGCGGGAGCCCGCCCCGCGCCGGTGAGCGCGGCGAGCTGCCGCGCGGCGGGCGCGACGCTGTCGAGCCGGGAGAGCAGGCCCACGACGCCGAGGACCTGCTCCCAGTCGGTCGGGCCGGCGGCGGCGACCTGGCGCAGCCGCTCCAGCAGCTCCGTCTCCAGTCGGATCCGCTCCCGGCTCCGCGCGATCATGTCGGCGACCAGCCGTTCCGGCGCGAACGACGGGTCGTCGAGCGCGCGCCCGATCTCCTTGAGCGACAACCCGAGCGAACGGAGGCTCTCGACGTGGAAGATCCGGCGGATGTCGTCGTCGGAGTACTCGCGGTACCCCGACGACGACCGCTGGGACGGCCGGACCAGGCCCAGCGCGTCGTAGTGCCGCAGCATCCGCGCGCTGACGCCCGAGCGCCGCGCCACCTCGCCGATCTGCATCGCCCCGTCCGTCCCGTCGGTCATTCCGGGCGGCCGAGGGCCGCCACGCGCTGCGCCTCGTGCACCGAGCCCGCGAACCCGGAGTCCGGGTCCTCGAGCAGCTGCAGGGTCTGCGCCACGTGCTCCCGCGCGGCGTCCGTCGTCGTGGGTGCGCCTCCCAGCTCGGCGACGCCCTCGTCGCCGAGCGCGAGGATCGCCCGGCTCAGGCTGCGGCGGGTCTCCGCGCCGCCGCGCCCCAGCTGCCCGAGCAGGGCGCGGGCGGCGGACCGTCGGGCTTCGGCGTCCGGGGCCAGCGACCCGGCCGTGCGCCATGCCGCCTTCGCGACCTCGTCGTCGGCGTCGCCCGCGAGGGCCGTGACCTCACCGAACGCGGCCGCGGACTCGGCGCCGCCGATCTTCGACAGCGAGTGCAGCGCCTGGCTCCGGGCCTGCGCGACCGGGGAGGCGAGCTCCGCGCGGAGCAGCGGCACCGTCGACGCGGCGGGCAGCCGGGTCAGGGCCCAGGTGAGCATGTCGCGGACGAAGAAGTCGGGCTCGACCGCGCAGCGCGCGACGAGCGCCGCGGCGTCGACGCTCCCGGGGGAGGTCCCGGCGTCGAGGGCCGCGCGCAGGCGGATCGAGGCGTTCTGATGATCGAGCAGGGTCCGGGCCATGGTGGCCACCTCCTTGAATCGTCGGTGGCTCGATTCCAGACCCTGTCACGATGTCAAGGTCAAGCGCCGCAGGTCAGCGGCTCACTCCTTGTCGACGTCGACCACCTTCGCGCCCTCGGCGGCACGCGCGACCGCGGCGGCACCGTCGTGGGCGCCCTTGCGCGAGGCGTAGGCCTGGCCCGAGGCCACGACCTCTCCGTTGCCGGCCTTCAGCCGGAACCGGAACTTGCCGGCGTTGTCCTCGTACACCTCGAACTTGCCTGCCATCTGGAGCGCCTTTCTCGTGGTGATCCCCGTCGTCGGGGCCGGATGCAGCGTATGACGTCGCCCACGGGAATGTGAGGCGAAGCGACCGACACGCCGGATCAGGATCGCCCCGATCCGAACCGGCATCAGCGAGCGCTCAGCCGATGCCAAGGAGCGTGGCTATCGTGGAATCCGAACGGCAACGACGACAGGGGTGGCAGCGCAGATGGGGATCATGGACCGGGTCCGGGGCGAACTCGTCGACATCATCGAGTGGCTGGAGGACAACCGCTCGACGATGGCGTGGCGGTTCCCGCGCTACAACAACGAGATCAAGAACGGCGCGCAGCTCATCGTGCGCGAGGGGCAGGAGGCGCTGTTCGTCTACCGCGGACAGCTCGCCGACCGCTACGGCCCCGGCAACTACCAGCTGGTCTCCGAGAACATGCCGGTCATGTCCACGCTGCAGGGCTGGCCGCACGGCTTCAAGAGCCCCTTCCGCAGTGAGGTCTACTTCGTCAACACCCGGCCCATCACCGACCTGCGGTGGGGCACGGCGAACCCGATCACCATCCGGGACCAGGACTTCGGCATGGTCCAGGTGCGCGCGAACGGGCTCTGCGTCGTGCGGGTGGTCGACTCGCCGACCTTCCTGCGCCAGGTGATCGGCACCGACTCCAACGTCGACTCCGACGAGATCGCCGAGCTGCTGCGCCGCACCATCACCACGGCCTTCTCCGAGATGCTCATCGAGACCGGCGTGGGCGCGATCGACCTGCAGGCCCGGCAACGGGAGCTCGCCGTGAAGCTGCAGGAGTACGTGCAGTCGAAGATCAACCAGCAGTACGGTCTCGCGTGCGAGGCCATCGAGCTGAACATCTCCCTGCCCGACGAGATCACGCAGGCCATGACCCGCGGCGTCGCCCGCGGCGTGGAGGAGAAGGGCTACTACGGCAACGTCGGCGACATGAGCCGCTTCCAGCAGGGCCGCCCCCGCCCTCGTTCGTGGCGGCGCCGGCATGGGGATGGCGATGGGGCAGCAGTTCGCCCAGAACTTCCAGAACCAGCAGCAGGCGCCCGCGCAGGGCGCGCCGCAGGGGGCGGCGCAGCCCGGACCGCCGCCGCTGCCGAACGCGCAGGTCTTCCACGTCGAGCAGAACGGGCAGTCCGCCGGCCCGTTCCCGGTGGAGCAACTCCGCGCCATGAACCTCACCCCGCAGACGCTCGTGTGGTCGCCCGCGCTCACCGGCTGGACTCCGGCCGGCCAGGTGCCGGCCCTGGCGTCGCTGTTCGGGCAGACGCCGCCGCCCCTGCCGCCCCGGTCGTAG